>NZ_QNQU01000036.1 GCF_003315595.1 Pedobacter miscanthi
GAAAGCAGGTTCAGTAGCGCTTAGGATGATACAGTCCCGCTGTATGCTTTATCCCGATGTTAAATCGGGAAGGACCGCTTCCATAGGGTTTAGATGGCAGGGCCGGTAAATGCTATTCTTATATGAAACACGAAACGTTCCTACGGAACGAAAACGCCAATTTGTCAATTGGCTACCCATGAGCCGTCCTCTACGGGACGGATAGGAAATCTTATTCTAAGAAAAACTAATAAGAGAGCGATGCGATGGTTTATGGAGACACAAACCATGGGGACAGACTTTATTTTTTTCGGAAAGCATGTTCAGTAGCGCTTAGGATGATACAGTCCCGCTTTACGCTTTATCCCGATGTAAAATCGGGATGTACCACTTCCATCGGGTTTAGGTGGCAGGGCCGGCAAATGCTATTCTTATATAAAACACGAAACGTTCCTACGGAACGAAAACGCCAATTTGTCAATTGGCTACCCATGAGCCGTCACCTACGGGACGGAGAGGAAATCTTATTCGAAGAAAAACTAATAAGAGAGCGATGGTTTGTGGAGACACAAACCATGGGGACACCAACCATGGGGACACCAACCCTGGGCACAAAGCGTGGAATTGAGCCATAAAAAAACCGTTCTGATATTAAATCAGAACGGTTTTATTTGTTGTGCGGAAGAAGGGACTCGAACCCCCACGCCGTGAAGCGCCAGATCCTAAGTCTGGTGCGGCTACCAATTACGCCACTTCCGCAGTTAGGATGTTTTAAGGACTGCAAAGATAGAAACTAAATTGAATAATCAAATTTTAATAATGACTTATAAAAATTTAATTAGTGATGGATAAGTAAAACTTAGCGATAGTCTATGAGACAGAGACCATGGATGAGAATGAACTCAACTTGCCTTACATCATCCATCTTACCTAAAACTCAACCAGTGTTACATCAACCAGTTCCGGACCACCATCTATCGGATAGCCTTTAACTTTACGTCCTTTAATCTTAACTTTTCTATCTAAATAGGTATCAAGGTTTATGGAAGCACTTTTTAGAGCATAGGTTTTATTGTCGGTTTTTAATAAATGCGTACCATATTGAAAGGTGCTCATTCCAAGTTTTTGAATAGTTCCGCTTGCGGTAACAGAGCCGGTATGGTTTGCATCTTTTAAAGGGCTACAGCCAGAAATTACAGCAACAAATAAGGATAATACTAATATTCTTTTCATGATAGTTTAAACGGGTTGATTTAATTTTATGCTACAATTTACAACAATTAAAACGGTATGTTTAATAAAGTTGTTTTTGGAATTCGAAAAAATACTGAACAGCTTTAACCAATCTGCTGCCGTACCAACTAAACATCTCCCCATCAACCAGTATTACTTTAGCATCGGGAATGGCCGATTGAATTTCTTCAATGTGTTTTTCTCTAAAAGGATAAGGCTCTGATGACAGTAAGATCAGTTCGCAGTTGCTGGTTTTCAGTTGTTCTAACATCACAACAGGATAACGTTCTTCTTCAATTACATTCGTCATGCCGTTTGTAAGCAGGATATTATCTATAAACGTATTTTTCCCGGCGGTCATATAAGGTTTACGCCAGATCAGATAAGCTACTTTTTTATTAATGTGGTTTTGAAGCGCAAGCGTTTTCAGGTCGTTAAAGCCGGCCGAAATCAGGTGGTTCAGGTAACCGGCTTCGGGCTCGCGGTTTACCAGTGCTCCTATTTCAGCAATGGTTTTCATCGCATCATCAAGTGTAAAAATATCGCTCATCCAAACGGGGAAATATCCGGCAAGTTCTTCAATATCACTTTGTGTATTTTCCTCTTTATTACCGATAATCAGATCGGGATTTAAATCTTTAATCAGGTCGATATTGAGTTTTTTTGTCCCGCCTACTTTGGTGCGTGCTGCAAATTTTTCTATCGGATGGATGCAAAACTTGGTCAATCCGATAATTTCCTGATCGAGCCCCAAATCGAACAAAAGTTCTGTTTGAGAAGGTACAACAGAAATAATGCGTTGGGGCGGGAAATTGATGGTAATTTCTCTTCCCATCTGATCAGTAAACGTTTTTTGCATGAAGCAAAGGTAAGGTTTAGCGATGAAGGTTTAAATTACCAGATAATTGATTTTTTTTCCTACAGCACAATCTTGCCTCGGCTCTCCGCCGCCGAAGGGCTCCTTCTTTTTGGCATCAAAAAGAAACAAAAAATGCCGGCTGAAAATTTTTCTTTTGAAGCCAGTAAGTTGGCTTGGTCGGTGGAGCCCGAAAAATTTGTTAGGCCGGAATTAAATGGAACGGAGAAACTGTACTTTGGTCTAGCTAAGCGGAAATGCATTTGTAAATACCCCTCAAAAGTTACCATCATCTCGAGCGAAGTGTAACGTAGCCGAGATATCTGTCTCGAGATAGATCTCTCCGCTCCACTGCGTTTCGGTCGAGATGACGACTCTATTATAAATGAGATCTACGCGCCGCTCTTTTTCTGCTCTACATAATCATCNATTATAAATGAGATCTACGCGCCGCTCTTTTTCTGCTCTACATAATCATCATTATAAAAATGGTTCGGCTTGAGGTAAATTACATTGTTCTGGAAATCGAGAAAAGTATTGAAGCGCTTTAAAACTTCATTGCCCAAGATATGGATGTTCGCTCCCCTTAGTGGCTTGTTACCAGTTATGAGTTGCACTGGTACATCTTTCAGGTCGTATTTACCAATTTTAAGGGTCTGCAGTTTTGATGTAACCACCGGTATTTCATTTCCTGCGGCACCGTGCATGATTACTTTTTTAATCACTTCCATTTTATCTGTGGGAAAATTTCCTGTTTTAAGCAGGTCGTTATCAAGCATAGCGGTTCGGTGGTAACCTGTATCGAAAAGGAACCAATCTGTATTCTTTGTATTGCCCTGTTCGATGGTGCTTTCTACCAGAAAAAGCGAGGAAAGGTATTTAATGTTTAATTTGGTAAAGCTTTTATCCCGGCCTACATATTTTGGCAAAACAGAGTGAACAACCATTACATTTTTATCATAGTTGAGTTCAACAATCTTCCCATCGAAAAGGTCCCAGCCAAACCTTCCATCGGTACCCACCCCGGTTAGTTCGGCGGGGTAAACCTTGGTTTTATAGTCGCTATTGCCGATGTTTAAGTTATAGTAGGTATTGTATAATTTAGGATCAGACTTTACTTTATTCTTAAGTACATTATTGGTAATTACCAGTTCTGTTGTTCCACTATCGAAGTTTAAATTCAACGTGTCGGTTTTACTGAGTACTGATTTAACGTAAATAGTACTTTCACTATTGATAATTAGCGGGATGCTATCGTGGATTTCGGGTTTCGTTTTACTATAGTTTTTTATTTCCGGACTGGCAATCCTGGTGAGGCATGAATCTTTACCATTTAAAAGTACGATAAAATCCTTTTTTTCGCCGGGTTTGATTGTAAGGATAATGGAATCTATGTCGGTTTTAAATTTAACCGTCTTGGCTTTTACCAGTTTCGAAGTGGTGAAAACATCAGGATTTGTTTTCGGATCAATCGTCCAGCTTTTTACCAGTCCATTTTCTTCCAAAATCTTTGCTGTTTTGGAGTTTGCTTTTATGATTGGTAACTGTTCTTGGGCAAAACAGGTGATAGAAAGGAACGTAAGCGTGAGAATCAGGAGCTGTTTCATTAAAATGATTTTAGAAAACGAATTTAATGATTAGCCTAAGTAATCTGGGAAAAAATATATATTATTTCGGAACTATATCAACCTATGCCAAAGACATTGCTACTCAATGTTTTTAACCACAAATGCATACAGATAAACACGGATGATATATCTGTATGCATCCTTTGCATTAACAAAGCTTATTTAGGCCACATTAATATCCTCTTTCACCACGCCGTCGGCAATGTGTAAAATACGGTTTCCATATTGTGCATTTTTTTCGGAATGGGTAACCTGGATAATGGTAATGCCATCTTCCTGGTTTAATTTTTTAAAGAGTTCCATAATTTCTTCTGCCTGTGCCGATTGCAGGTTACCGGTTGGCTCATCCGCCAGGATAATGGAAGGTTGGGCAGCCAAAGCCCTTGCAATACCAACCAGCTGTTGTTGCCCGCCTGAAAGTTGATTTGGAAATAAATCTTTTTTGGCCACAATGTTAAAACGATCTAACAAATCGGCAATTCTGCTCGCCCTTTCGGAGCTACCAATTTTTTTGTACAACAAAGGGGCCTCGATGTTTTCATAAACCGTCATTTCATCGATCAGATGATAAGCCTGAAATACAAAACCGATGTGATTGCGGTAAAGTTCGATGCGTTTACGTTCATTTAGTGAGGTTACATTTTCTCCCAAAAACTCATAAGTACCGTAAGTTGGTTCTTCGAGCATGCCAATAATGTTAAGCAGGGTTGATTTTCCAGCACCCGATGGCCCCATAATGGAAACAAATTCTCCCTGTTTAATGGTTGTGGTAACCAGGCGGAGCACATAATTTTTAACACCCTTATTGGCGTAGTACTTTTCGATGTTATTAAGTTGTATCATATTTTTAGTGTTGGGCGTAAAGCGTTTGGCGTTTTGCGAAGACTTATCGCTTAACGCCAGGCGCCATCCGCAAGTCTACTCGTATTTCAAAGCGTCAACAGGGTTTGCTTTTACAGCGCCATTTGCCTGGATGCTTACGGTTACAATGGTTAACAAAATGGTTAAGCCGGCACTCATCATAAATGGTAAAATTGGCAAATCGATGCGGTAGGCAAAAGTATCGAGCCATTTTTTGGTTAAAATATAAGCCAAAGGCCACGAAATGATGTTCGCAATGAGCACCATGATAAAAAATGAACTGTTGATTAATTTAAAAATCTGCAGGTTGCTTGCCCCTAAAATCTTCCTTACGGCAATTTCCTTGATTTTGCCAGTAGTGATGTATTTCGCAAAGGCAAACAAACCAAGTATGGCAATAAAAATAGTGAGCAATGCGGCCGCAAAAAATACCGACTGTAATTGTTCCTGTTTTTTAAATAACCGGCCATACATTTCATCCAAAAACTGGTAGCGGAAATTATCGCCATCCAGCTTATTGATCTCGGGCCACTGCGATTTAAGGGTGCTTAATACTTCCGACATCCGGCTTTCTTCTATCTTCAGCATAATTTCAGTTTTCGGGTTTCCACAGGGATCGTTGATGGAGTAAATGGTAGGTTCTACGGGCTTTTCGAAACCAAGTGTTTTGAAATCTTTTATTACGCCCACAATTTTATATTCTTTATTCTGGCAGCCCCTGATGGTTTTACCGATCGGATCGGTTAGTCCGTACCTGGCCACAGCAGCTTCATTTAGTATAGCAGAATTGGCAGTATCAGTTTTAAATTGCCTCGAAAAAGTTCTTCCTTCTTTCAGCTTGATGTTTAACGTTTCAAAATAATCAAAGCCAACATCGGTAAAAGTCAAACTTTGCTCTTTACCATCAACTGTGTACCTGTTTTTGCCGCCATCAGAGCCATCAGGTACTGTATTGGCTACCGTTACCGATTTTACCCCGGGAATTTTGGCAATTCTATCCCTTACCGGGTCAAATTTGCTGGGCGAACCGAAAATGGTAAGATTTTTAATGTACACCACCTGCTCGGGTTTGAAACCGACATCCTCGGTACGCATATATTTTAACTGCGAATTGATAATCAACAAACCAGTAATAAAAATAACCGCAATGCTGAACTGAAAAACCAACAGGCCATTACGCAGCCAATAACTTTGTTTACTGGTTTGGAAATTGCCCTTTAAAACCAGGGCCGGTTTAAAGCCTGATAAAACCATTGCCGGGTACACGCCTGCAATAAGGGTAATAAAAATCAAAATTAATGGCAGTTGCCAAAACAGGGCACTATTGGCCGTCCAGATGGATAGATTTACCGTAAACAGGTTATTAAATTTTGGCAAGATGATTTCTGCAATAATTAACCCTAAAATGGTGGCTACAAAACACTGGATCAGTATTTCGGTTAAAAACTGAATCGAAAGCTGGAATCGGTAGGCACCCATTACTTTTTTAACGCCGACTTCTTTAGCTCTTTTGGCTGCCTGTGCAATACTAAGGTTGGTAAAATTAATACAGGCAATTACCAGAATTAAAATACCCAGCACAGATAAGGCCATGAGTATTTTATAATTGGCATCGGTGCCGGCTTTTGGCCTCAGGTGCTGATTTTTTAATGGATCAAGGAATGTTCTGGTTGCTTTAAAATCCTTATTATTAGGATCTTCACCGGCTTTTAGCATTTCCCTTTTATAAATTGTATTCACTTTTGCTTCGAGCGCATTAATATCCGTTCCTGGTTTTACCTGGATATAGGTGTTGTAATTGTTATATCCATAATTCTCGCCCACCCCCATTTCCTTTACCACCGAAATGGCATCAAAAGCAATATTGGAGTGCGGATCTGCGTAAATACTTCCACTTATCCTGCCGGTTATACCCGAAGATTTGCTCCCTATCCCGATCATTTCGGGTTTACCGCTTTTATTGTCTGGAAAAAGTGTTTTATAGTTTTCGTTGCTTAGGTAAAACAAGTTCTGACCCGAATCTTCGGGTCTTAGCAAGCCACCGCTGGGTTTAATGTTAAACATTTTTGCTGCATCGTAATCGAGATACAGGCATTTGCTTAAAAAAACGACCCCATTTTTACTGGTTACGGGAAACTCGAAATAGCTCATTTTCATAATCCCAACAGAAACCACTTCGGGCAGTTCGGCTTTAATGGTTTTGCCCAATGGCGGAGAAGTAGTATTAGTTTTAAAATCAGGCAAAGTTCTTCCAATCACATAAATTTCGTTGTAATTGGGGTTTGACTTATCAAAACCTGTTTCGAAAGTAAAATACATGGTAACCAAAATGAAAGCAGCCAATGCAATGGCCAAACCACCAATATTGATTGAGGTGATACCCCAATTCCGCCAAAGGTTACGGAGTGCGATTTTTAAGTTGAGTTTGAACATGTTTTAGAGGTTGAGGGTTGAAAGGTTTAGGGTTATAGCGTTAGGCGCTTGGCGTTTAGCGATAGGTCTACGCTGATCGCCAAACGCCTAACACATTTCTTACTCGTATTTAAGTGCATCTACAGCGTTTGCCTTTGCTACTTTAAATGTTTGCAGGCTAACGGTTAACAGGGCAATCACTACAGAGGTTAACAGCGCCAGTAAAAAAGGCCATTGGTTCACCGTAATTTTATAATCGTATTTCTCGAGCCATTTAGCAAGCAGGATGTAAGCCACCGGAATAGCAATGATATTGGAAATAATCACCAGTTTCATAAAATCTTTGTTCAGGAGGATTAATATATCCGACAGATTGGCACCCAGTACTTTCCGGATACTGATTTCCTTGCTGCGCTGCTCGGCAGTGTAAAGTGCTAAGCCCAACAGGCCCAAGCAGGAAATAAAAATGGCAAAGCCACCAAAAATATTAGAAAGTGCACTGAGTAAACGCTCGCTACGGAGTTTTTCGGCCATGCCCTGACTAACCATTTTTACTTCAATCGGATAGGCAGGATTTAAATTCTGACTTATTGCTTTTATTTTATCGATAGAGCTAGAAAGCGACTGCTTAGGATTAAGTTTAAGCAGCAGCACTCTACTGGTTTTAACATTATAGTAATAAACGGTTGGCTGTATTTTTGAAGCCAGCGATTCGTTAGAATAATCCTGCACCACACCTACAATTTTAAGCGGTGGATTATCGCCCCAATGGATAATGGTACCGACAGGATTTTTTAACTCCATGATTTTAACAGCGCTTTGGTTCAATAAAAGTGAAGTTGAGGTATCGGCTGAAAATTTGGGATCAAAATCCCTTCCTTCAATAATTTTAACACCAGTTGTTTTAGCAAAATTGAAACCTGTACTTCTATAATTGATTATAGAAACATCATTTTTAGGTTTACCCGGCCATTCGATATCGCTCGTAATAGAGCCACCATTGGTAAAAGAATTGGCATATTCGGTTGCCGCAACGGTAGCACCAGCCCTTTCGAGTTCGTTTTTAAAAGTCTGGAGTTTTTCTGGTTTTGTCCATTCGCCTTCCAGATCTATCTGTGCCAACGCGGTTTCATCAAAACCAAGGGGTTTATTTTTAAGGTGCTGGATCTGGCTATAAATCACAATTGCCGAGATGATCATACAGATAGAAAGGCTAAACTGCACCACAACCAGAGTTTTACGGATGGATAACGAACCTGTAGATCCTTTAAAGCCTTTAAGTACTTTTACCGGGATAAACGACGAAAGGTAAAATGCAGGGTAACTGCCCGCAAGGAAACCGGTAATCAACACCATCGAAAGCAGAACGGCCCAAAATCCAACAGCATTATAATTGATTTTGATTGAAATATCCAGCAAATTGTTAAAATAAGGCAGCGAAACTTCGAGCAGGGTAAATGCAATTAGCATGGCTAAAAACGACAATAGTAACGATTCTATCATAAATTGCCCCATAATGGTGTTCCGTGTAGAACCCAAAGCCTTCCTCACTCCTACTTCCCGGGCACGTTTTTCTGATTTGGCGGTTGAGAGGTTCATGTAATTGATGCAGGCAATAAACAGCACACATATTGCCAGAAAAACAAATAACCTTAACTGATCTATTTTCCCGCCCACAACTTTTCCGTTATCAAAATCATCATACAAGTGCAGCTTGCTTAATGGAAAAAGAAAAGGCTCATAAGTCATTTCTTTTAAATTGGGATCTTTTTTTACAATAAAGTGTTTTAAAGCCGCGTTTGTAGCTTCAAATGAGGCATTATCTTTAAGCTGAAATAAGGTTAAACAGGTAATGGAACCCCATCCGTTTTCTTTTTCAGAAGGATTTTCCTGTTCAAAAAATGCCCACGGCTGCAACAGGTCGTATTGCAAGCTCTGGTTTTTTGGCAGGTCTTCGATAACAGCGCTCACTTTTAAACTAACCCTGTTATCATATTTGATGCTTTGTCCGATCGGATTTTGCTCGCCAAATAGTTTTTTAGCGGTTGATTGACTGATCAATACATTATTCGGTTCGGATAAAGCAGTATTCGGATCTCCATAGATAAACTTATGATCAAGGATTTTCAAAAAATCAGGATCAACGTTCATCCCCGATAATTTAAAATTATGCTGGTTACGGCCGTATAGTTTCTGTCCGTTATTCATCGACATACGGGCACCACTTTTAATACCCGGCAACTCTGAAACACCTGCTTTTGCCAGTTTATTCGGAACCGCCATGGTTGTAGCCAGTTTGCCGTTAAATTTTAAATTCAAAGCAGTAATATATACCTTATCGGCATTTTTATACTGTTTATCAAAACTCCATTCGTAGTTTACATACAACAACAACATTAAACAACAGGCCATGCCTATTGCCAGGCCACCAACATTGATTAATGTAAAACCCTTGTTTTTCCAAAGGTTACGCAGTGCGATTTTTAAATTGAGTTTAAACATCTCCTTGAGGTTGAGGGTTGGAAGGTTATAGCGCTTGGCGTTTGGTGGTAAGCGATAACTCTACGCTGATCGCCAAACGCTAACCACATAGCTTATTCATATTTAAGTGCATCTACCGGGTTTGCCTTTGCCACCTTAACCGATTGCACACTTACGGTAAGTATTGCAATAATAACCGACAGGCTTATGGCCACAATAAACGGAAGCACGGAAATGGAAATCCGGTATTCGTAGCCCGAAAGCCATTTATTAATGATAATATAGGCCAGTGGAAAGGCGATCAGGTTGGCGATGGCAACCAGTTTTATAAAATCTTTGTTTAATAAAGTAAGGATGTTGGCTGTGCTGGCACCCAAAACCTTACGGATGCTGATTTCTTTTTTGCGCTGCTCAGCCATAAACAAGGCTAATCCTAATAAACCAAGGCATGAAATAAAGATGGCAAAACCGCCAAACCAGTTAGAAAGTGTACCCAGCAGTTTTTCATCCCTGAATTTACGTTCAAAATTATCATCCACAAACCTGATCTCGGTTGGGTATGATGGATTTAACTTCTTAATTTCCTCATTGATCTTATTGATGGACGAAGTGATATTGCTCTTATCGTTGAGGCGCATAATAATGGTAGAAGCGCGGTTGGTATTTTGAGCAATAAGCAATGGAGCAGCTTTTTGATAAGGCGATTCCATTACATAATCTTTCAATACGCCGATAATCCTCAGAGGCTGATCCCAGGTAATCATTTTACCTACCGGATCTTTCATGCCCATTACCTTAACCAGGGCCTCGTTCACAATTACACTGGCGGTATCTACAAAATCTTTAGAAAAATCCCTCCCCTGCAAAATTTCCATGCCGGTAGTTTTAGTCAGATCGAGGTTAGTAAACCTAAAGTTTACCAGGATTTTATCTTTTTCATTTTTGCCCGGCCAGTTCACGCCATAAGTATTGTTCCCTCCGCTGGTTAGCGACAGGCTATATTCGGTAGCAGCGGTGATGGCACCAGATTTTAGCAATTCGTCTTTCAATATCTCTCGTTTTTCCTTTTTAGAAAACTCGCCTTCAGTAGAAATCTGCACCAGATTTGCCCTATTGTAACCGATCGGTTTATTTTTGATATAATTTAACTGCTGATAAATTACCGCGGTACAAACAATCAAACAGGCGGCAAACACAAACTGAAATATTACCAGGAATTTGCGGATAGACAGTGTAGAGCCTCCCGAAATTTTAAAGCCTTTTAAAACTTTAACCGGATCGAAAGAAGAAAGGTAAAATGCAGGATAACTTCCGGCTATAAAGGCTGTAAGCAAAGTTAAACCCAAAAATACCGTCCAGAATTTATAATCGCTGTAATTAACCTCGAGGGTGATGCCCAAAAGGTTATTAAAATAAGGCAAACTCACTTCGATGAGTACAAAAGCCAGCAACATGCTTAAAGCAGTAAGCAGGATAGATTCGAACATAAACTGCCCCAACAGGTTACTTCTTGAAGAACCAATGGCTTTACGAACTCCAACCTCACGTGCCCTTTTTTCTGATTTGGCAGTAGAAAGGTTCATGAAATTAACACAGGCAATTAAAAGTATACAAAAAGCCAGCAGAAAAAATATCCTCAACTGGTCTATCTTTCCACCTACATTTTTACCGTTTTCAAATTTATCGTACAAATGCCACTTTGAAAGCGGGTGCATAAAAGGCTCACCATTTGCTTCTTTATCGTGCGATTTGATTGTTCCTTTCAGCACATTATTGGCACGGTCGAAAAAGGAGTTATCCTGAAGCTGTAAAAACATCATACAGTAGTTATTGCCCCAGCCGCTATCTTTCGTCCAGGGGTTTAATTTATCGTACAATTTCCACGACATGATATAATCCAGCTGGATCGTTGAATTTTTCGGCGAATCTTCGATTACACCTTCCACCCTTAAATTTTCTTTTTCATCGAGTTTTACCGTTTTATTTAAAGGATCTTCATTACCAAACAGGTTTTTGGCAAGCGTTTCTGTGAGAACAACACCATCAACACTATTCAGCATGGTATTTTTATTACCATTTAAAACCTTATAATCGAACATTTTAATAAAATCAGGATCACTGAAAACGGCATTCTTTTTAAAATTGTTATGGTTATAGGAAATAAGCATCTGCTCTGCGTAGGATAAGCGACTTACTTTAGCTACTCCCGGCACTTTATCCCTGATTTCGTCTTTTAGCCTGCCGGGAAAAGCCATAAAACTAAAAGTTTCTGAAGCTGTTTTCTGGTTATTGTAAAGCACATAGGTTTTATCGTAATCCGTAAACTGTTTATCGTAACCATATTCGTAGGCTACATAAAGTAAAAGGATCATACAACTGGCCAAACCAATGGCCAATCCGCCAAGGTTAATCAAAGTGAAGCCCTTGTTGCGCCACAGGTTGCGTAATGCTATTTTTAGGTTTAATCTGTACATGTTTGTGAGGTTTAGCGTAAAGCGGTTGGCGGTTGGCGATAAGTTTTGCGCTGATCGCCAAACGCTAGGCGCATTGCTTATTCGTATTTAAGTGCATCAATAGGGTTTGCTTTGGCTACTTTTACCGATTGTAAACTCACCGTTAAAACCGCAATAATTACTGATATGCCTACAGCCGCAACAAATGGCAATGCCGAAATGGAAACCCGATATTCAAAACCAGATAGCCATTTGTTGATGATAACATAAGCCAGGGGAAAGGCAATAATATTTGCAATGGCCACCAGTTTTATAAAATCTTTATTTAATAATGTGAGGATGTTGGCTGTACTGGCACCCAAAACCTTGCGGATACTGATTTCTTTTTTACGCTGCTCGGCCATAAACAGGGCTAAGCCCAACAAGCCCAAACAGGAAATAAAGATGGCAAAACCGCCAAACCAGTTAGAAAGTGTGCCTAAAAGTTTCTCGTTTTTAAATTTTATTTCAAAAGATTCGTTCACAAATTTGCGGTTAACCGGATAATTAGGTTCAATCTGTTTTACTAAATCATCAATTTTAGCCAGTGATGAACTGATGTTCTGATTTGGATTTAAACGTGCAATGATCACCCTTGCATCGTCCTTTCCATTTACCCTAAAAATCATTGGGGCCACTCTTTGGTAAACACTTTCTACCACAAAATCTTTTACAATACCCACTATAGTTAGTTTTTTATCTCCCCAGAAAGTAATTACTTTGCCGATAGGATTTTTCAGCTGCATCATGCTCACTGCCGCCTCATTTAACAGTACGCTCGCTGTATCATTAGGAAATTTCGCAGAAAACTCTCTACCACTGATCATTTTAGTGCCAATGGTTTCAGTAAAATCATATCCTATATTTCTATGGTTAAATGAAATTTTCTCATTCGGATTTTTACCTTCCCACTCTATACCCGTAGTATTATCTCCTCCTTCGGTAAAATCGGTACTAAAAGTAGTAACATTAGTGGTTGCTCCGGCTTCTATGAGTTGCGTTTTAAGCAATTCTATTTTGGCTGCATCGTTCATTCTGCCAACTACTGCGATCTGGATTAAATTGGATTGATCGTAACCAATAGGCTTGTTTTTAACATAATTAAGCTGCTGATAAATTACTGCGGTACAAATAATTAAACCAGCAGCAAAAACGAATTGGCCAACCACTAATACTTTCCGTACCGAAGCGGATGAATCTGTTTTAAGGGTAAAACCTTTTAATACTTTAATCGGTTCGAAAGAAGACAGATAAAGTGCCGGATAACTACCAGCTATAAATCCAGTGATTACCATTAGCCCCACAAATGTTAACCAAAACGGGCCATTATGATAATCGATTGTTAATTTAATATCCAAAAGATTATTAAAATATGGTAAGCTCACCTCAATTAAGATAAAAGCTAAAACGGTGGCGATAAACGTGATAAGCAGGGATTCTAAAAAAAACTGACTAATTAACGATTTACGTGTTGATCCGATTGCTTTACGTACGCCTACTTCTTTTGCCCTGCGCTCTGAGCGCGCGGTAGATAAATTCATAAAATTTACACAGGCAATCAGCAGGATACAAAACGCCAGCAGCAAAAATATTTTAAGCTGATCTATTTTTCCACCTACCGATTTACCGTTTTGAAAATCATCGTATAAGTGCCATTTGGTTAAAGGATGCAGTAAAGCTACTGATGTATTATCTTTTTGATTGCGTTTGTAAATATCATGCATCAAACCATTCGCAGTAGTGAAAAAGTTATTATCCTTTAACTGAACAAGGGTTAAACACATGTTATTGCCCCAATTGCCTTCTTTTACCCAGGATTGATGCTTTTCGAACAATGCCCAGGGCATAATACATTCGAAAATTAAGCTGCTGTTTGCGGGTACATCTTCTATTACCGCTTCAACTTTTAGTACATCCCCGTTTTCGAATTTTACTGTTTTATCAATAGGATTTTCATTTCCAAATAATTTTTTCGCAAAAGAGCTGGTCAGAATAATAGTATTTACATCTTTTAAAACTGTGGCTGCATTACCTTCAATAAATTTATAATCCAATATTTTAATAAAATTCTGATCGGCAAATACGGCATTGCTATTGATCTTATTATCGCCAGCGGTAATGAGTTGTTTTCTTGGGTAAGTGGTGTGAGAAGCATATTTAACGCCAGGGATTTTTTCCTGCACTTCTTTAGCCATCACATTTGGTGTCCACGCCCAGCTAAAAGTTTTGCCGCTTGCCTCCATATTCTGATAAACTACATAAGATTTGTCATGATTGGAGAACTGTTTATCGTAACTCCACTCGTAAGCAACATATAGCAACAAAACCATGCAACTGGCCAGGCCAATCGCCAAACCACCAATGTTGATTAGTGAGAAGCCTTTGTTTTTCCAAAGGTTACGTAAGGCTATTTTTAGGTTTAATTTGAACATTTTCGTAGTGTCTGGTAATTAGTATTAAGTAGCAAGTATTAAGTAGCAAGTATCAAGAAGGTTAGCTCCCTTACTTTGGTCTTTCAGCTTTTGCGCCTGTCCCAAATCTCCCCATCCGGGGAAGATTGCTGGGCGGCTATCATTAACTAAACTAAAATCTTTTTATGAGGAGGAAGGTTGGAAGGTAGAGGCTGAAAGGTTGATATAACTCGACCTTCTACCTTAAAACCTTCAACCTTTTACCTTTATATCAGCTCCTCGTTACGGCTTTTGTTTATCTTTTCGGAAATCACATGACCATCTTTCAGGTTAATGATCCGGTTGGAAAAACTGGCATCATGACTGGAGTGCGTAACCATTACAATGGTAGTACCGGTTTCATTCAATTCGCAAAGCAGCTCCATTACTTCGTTTCCATGCGAACTATCGAGGTTTCCGGTAGGCTCATCCGCTAAAACCAGTTTAGGTTTGGTTACCAAAGCCCTGGCTACGGCTACACGTTGTTGCTGTCCACCCGATAATTGCTGAGGAAAATGTCCGCTCCGGTTTACAATGTTCATCCTTTCGATGATTTCATTTACCAGTTTTTTGCGTTCGCCAGCTGCAATTTTATTGTAGATCAATGGCAGTTCGATGTTTTCGAAAACAGTTAACTCATCAATCAGGTTAAAATTCTGGAAAACAAAACCCATATTCCGCTTACGGAAATTGGAACGTTCCCTGTCGTTCAGCGTTAAAAGCTCCGTATCGATAAACTTATAACTTCCGCTTTCAGGCTTATCCAATAAACCCATTACATTTAACAGGGTAGATTTTCCGCAGCCTGATGGCCCCATGATGGAAACAAATTCGCCTGCAGCAACATGAAGGTTTATTCCGTTGAGGGCCGTTGTTTCTACTTCTTCAGTTTTGTAAACTTTTTCCAGATTTTCTATTTTAATCATCGTATCAAGTGTTTTTCTAGTTTTATATCTAGTATTTAGTATCAGGTACTTAGTATCAAGCATATAGTATCAAGTATTTAGACCTGAATATATTATTCGTTAACTTTATATTCCATTTTTAAAAAATCTCAAATCTCAATCAATTATTGGCTAATTTTAGTTTCCTGATTATTGATTATTGATCATTAATTTATTGGTTATTGGTCATTACATATCGCCAAGCGCCATCCGCTAACCGCTTTACTTATTTATCACCACCTGATCGTACTGGTTAAACTGGTCGTATGATGACGTAATTACTTCGTCGCCTTTTTGCAAGCCATCCAGTATTTCGTAGTAGAGGTAATTTTTTCTGCCGATTTTTACGTTTTTCTTTGTTGCTTTGCCATTGTTTACCACAAATACCCATGAGCCGCCTGTGCTTTGAAAAAACTGCCCCTGTGCCAAAAGCAACGATTTGCTGTTATCTGATAGTGTTAACTTAGTTTGTAACGATAAACCTCTGCGTAAGCCTTCCGGAGCCGGACCTTTAAATACCATTTCTACCTGAAACTGACCTGCAGTAACTTCGGGGATTACTTTGCTTACCGTTAAGTTATAAGTTTTTCCATTAAACTCGCAACTGGCCGTCTGCCCTTCCTTAACCCTGTTGATGTAATATTCATCCACACCAGCCTGAAGTTTATAACCCTGCAAAACGTCAATTTTACCGATCATTTCGTTAGAATTGTATGATTTACCGATTACCGGATCGTAAGAAGACAATTTACCCGAAACCGGTGCTTTAATCGTCATGTTTTCGATATTTTTGCGGATCATTTCCAAACTTTCGTTCATCTGGCCCATCGATTGGTCTATCTGTGCCAACTGCATTTTTCTGCTCTGGTTTTCCTGTTTAACAGCCTGACGCACAATTTTAAGTTTACCCTGGTAGTATTCAAAATCCTGACTCGATTTATTAAATTCCTGTAGTGTAATCACTTTTTTCGCAAACAACGAACTGTCTAGTCTATATTGACGGGTTGCTGTTCTCAAACTGTTTTCTACATCCAAAACATCCTGATTAAGTACCCTTTGATTTTGCTCTAAATCCAGTCTCGATTTACGTAACTGGTTAATCTGCTCAGTAGCTGCAGTTTGACTGGAAGTATAACTCAACATCGCATTTGAGTTGGAGATTCTTAACAAGGGTGTTCCTTTTACAACCGAAGCACCGTTTTCGGTAAAAATTTCGGCAACCGTACCGCCTTCTGATGAACTTACAATAACCGAAGTTAGTGGAACAACACTCGCGTTTAATAAAACTACATCTTCAAAATCGCCATATTCTACTTTACTGATCGTTAATTTATCGGCATCTGCACTATAAACTTTTTTAAGGGATAAAGTATAGCCATAAATTACAACTGCCACAAAAGCAATTGCGCCACCTATGATTAACAAGGTTTTAGTGCCAAATCTTTTTTTCTCTATTTTCTTATCCATGTGTTCGGTTGTACTGTTCGATTTCCCTTATGCCAAGCTTGTGCCAAAAGCCAAAATCATAATTAAAGACCTAATAATCAGGCAATTAAAAGTTTTTATTATTTTAATATGTTCATTATCGGACAGTTCGTGTGCGGGAGCGGACAGTTTTAGTACTTTAGCACATCAAATTTAAATTTATGTTGGACGCCACAGTTTTAATTATTGATGATGACGACGATATCCTGCTGAGTGCCCGTTTGTTTCTAAAACAGCAGGTAAAGCAGGTAATTACCTGTAAATCGCCTAAAGAAATCAATGTTTTGTTGAGTAAAAACGAAGTAGATATCATTCTGCTTGATATGAATTACCAAAAAGGCGCAAGTGATGGTCGCGAGGGTTTGTATTGGCTCGAACACATTTTATCTATCGATAAAGATTATGTAGTGATTTTAATGACCGCCTTTGGAAATGTTGAACTTGCAGTTAAAGCAATCAAAAATGGCGCCACCGATTTTATTTTAAAACCCTGGGAAAACGAAAAACTTTTCGCCACGATTTCTGCAGCATCCAAACTCCGCGAATCGACCAGAAAAGTAAAAAAACTCGAAAAAATACATTCTTCTTTACAAAAAGACCTTACCCGCGGCTTTGAGAATATTGTTGGTCAGGCTGATGGTATCAAACAGCTGCAGGCTACCTTGCTTAAAGTTGCGCCAACTGATGCCAATGTGCTGATTTTAGGCGAAAACGGCACGGGTAAGCAGGTTTTTGCTTACGAAATCCATGGAAATTCGCAAAGAAAGAACCAGGTTTTTATGCACGTTGATTTAGGCTCTTTAAACGAAAATTTATTCGAAAGTGAGCTATTTGGCTATGCCAAAGGTGCTTTTACCGACGCAAAAGAAGATAAACCCGGCCGTTTCGAACTTGCTGATGGCGGAACCATATTTTTAGATGAAATTGGCAATTTAACCCTGCCCTTACAGGCAAAATTGCTGAGCGTATTACAAAACCGTACCGTAACCCGTTTAGGCGAAAGTAAAGAACGTAAGGTAAATGTGCGCTTAATTACCGCTACTAACATGCCATTAAACGAAATGGTGGCTAAAAATACCTTTAGGCAGGATTTACTTTTCCGTATTAACACCGTTGAGTTGTTATTACCACCTTTACGTAAACGGGGGACAGATATTTTACTCCTGGCCAATCATTTTATGCAGAGTTTCAGTTCAAAATATCATAAAGAAATCCGTAAATTAAGCCATAAAGCAGAAGATGTACTTTTAAATTATAAATGGCCGGGCAATGTGCGCGAATTACAACATGTTTTAGAACGGGCGGTAATTATGAGCGATGGAAGCGAAATTTCGGAAGAAGATTTACAATTAAGTCCGCAGCGTTTTGCACAAAACAATTCCATCCCCGATGAAATGGCCCTTGAGGATATGGAGAAAATGATGGTGCAGAAAGCAATCGACAAACACAAAGGAAATATATCAAAAGCCGCAGCCGAACTGGGTTTAACCCGGGCCGCACTTTACAGAAGAATCGAGAAATTTGGAATATAAGCTTAAAGTCTAAAGACCAAAGGTTAAAGCTTTAGTCTTTCAGCTTTTAGCTTTCAGCTTAAAAAACATGTTCTACCAGCGCTTTACCTTTCGTTTAATATTCCGCCTAGTGATAATCAATCTGCTGGGCTACCTCCTGTTTTACCTGATCAAAAATACCCAGCTCTGGTTTACCATTATCGGTGTTTCATTAATCTTATTGGGAACCATTATTTCGCTTTACTATTATATCAATCAGATCCGCTCGGATATTAACCGTTTCATTTTGGCCGTAAAAACGCGCGATCACACCTTAAATTTCAAAAACAAGGTAACAAGGGGCAGTTTCCCTGAACTTTACGAATCGTTTAGCGATATTTTACAGGTACATAAACAGATCAGGTTGGAGCAGGAAGCCATGTTCCAGCTGATTAAAACCATTTTAGAACAGGTACCGGTAGGCGTAATCGTGGTCAACAATACATCGGAAGAACAAAACGAAGAAATTGCTTTTTTCAATCAGGCGGCCTCAAATCTATTGGGTGTACCGGCCTATAAATACTGGCACCGGTTAAAACAGCATCTTCCTGTATTTGCGGCTGAAATAGATCAGATTTTAACCGGTGGAAAAAGATTTCTGGAGTTAAAAATCCAGGATAAACTGATCCAGCTTTCTACCGAAGTGATTCCTTTAAACCTTTATGGAAAAAATTATACCATCATCAGTTTCCAGAATATTAAAGATGAAATTGAGCAGAAAGAAACTGAGGCCTGGAACAGGTTAATTGGTGTGATTTCGCACGAAATCCTCAATTCCATTACGCCCATCAGCTCATTATCGGATACGATCAATAAAATGGTAACCGATAAAAAGAACCTCACAGAAGATGAAATGGACGACCTGAAAATGGCTTTACAAACTATTCAGAGGCGTTCATCGGGTTTACTGGATTTTGTGAAAGATTACCGCTTAATTGCCGAACTGCCCACACCAAATCTCGAATCGCATACCATCGGCGAAATATTGAAACACATTAAAGTTTTGATGCAGCCATTTGCAAAGGTTAAAAATGTGGTGCTGGATGTAGAGCAAACTTCCTCAAAAATTACCGTACAGCTCGATTTGAAACTGATAGAGCAGGTATTGATTAACCTGATTACCAACAGCATTTATGCCGTTGAAAGTAAAGAAATGCCTTATATCAATGTAAATTACCGTCTGGAAAACACGAAACTTTATATCGACGTTACCGATAACGGAAAAGGAATTGATGCAGGAGATCTGGAGAAGATTTTTGTTCCTTTTTACACCACCAGAAAAAATGGATCGGGCATTGGATTAACGATCAGCCGTAACATTATGAAGATGCACAGGGGAAGTATCGAAGTAATTTCTACTCCCGGAAGTGGTACAACTTTTTCGCTGGTTTTTAACTACGTTTAATCATTTGAATGTTTTTTTGGGCTAAAAATCCAAACAAAACCATTTTGATATGCTTTTAATGATGTAGATACATCAAATACAAGCATGAAGACAGTTATAATATCGAACAGACTACCCGTTAAAATCATCGAAGAAAACGACGAATACACGTTTATTCCCAGCGAAGGCGGACTTGCCACCGGTTTGGGCGACGTGTATAAATCAGGCAATTCCATCTGGATAGGATGGCCCGGAATCGAGGTTCCGGAAGAACGTCAAGAAGAAGTTACACAAAAACTCGCCGAATTAAATCTATACCCGGTTTTCCTTACCCAAAACGAAATCAATTTATATTACGAAGGCTTTTCAAACGAAGTTTTATGGCCCGTATTCCATTATGTAGTTACCTACGCTCATTTTGAGCAAACTTATTGGGACTGCTACAAATCAGTAAACGAAAAATTTGCAAAAAGTGCGATGCAGGTACTCCAGAGGAAAGATAAAATCTGGATTCAGGATTACCAACTGCTCCTTTTACCAGGCATTTTAAGAGAAAAATTACCGAACGCTACCATTGGATTTTTTCAGCATATCCCCTTCCCTTCTTACGAAATATTCAGGTTAATCCCCTGGCGGGAAGAAATTTTAAACGGATTAATCGGTGCCGATTTAATCGGTTTTCATACTTATGATGATGTACGCCATTTTATCAGTACGGCAACGCGCCTGCTTCCGGTAAATTCATCGTCAAACGTACTCAACAGCAATGAAAGGCAGATTGTAGTAGAAGCTTTCCCGATGGGAATAGATTATGATAAATTTTCTGATTTAACCCAAACGGAAGAAGTTAAAAAAGAAATCGATTATTTCAGGACCGGAAAAGAAGATATGAAAGTGATCCTTTCTATCGACCGATTAGATTATAGTAAAGGCATTTTAGAACGCTTAAAAGCTTTAGAACTACTGTTGCAGCTTCATCCCGAATATATCGGCAAGATTGAGCTTTTTATGATTGTGGTTCCCTCACGCGATACGGTACCGCAATATAGCGAGCTGAGGGATCAGATTGACCAGTTTGTGGGTAATTTAAATGCACGGTACCGCTCTATCAACTGGATTCCGGTTAATTATTTTTACCGCTCTTTTCCGATAGAGGTACTATCTGCGCTTTACGCCACAGCCGATATCTGCCTGGTTACGCCTATGCGCGATGGTATGAACCTGGTAAGCAAAGAATATATTGCCAGCAGGAACAACAATGACGGCGTACTTATTTTAAGCGAAATGGCCGGTGCTTCCAAAGAATTAACAGATGCGGTAATTGTTAACCCTAACAACCTTGGCGACATCATGGAAGCTATTGTTACCGCATTAAAAATGCCTTTGGAAGAACAGCAACAACGCATGACAGCCATGCGTGCCATTGTAGAAAAATTCAATGTAAAACATTGGGTAAACAATTTTATTTTAAGATTAAACGAAGTGAAAGATTCTCAAAAATCATTATTAACCAAACATGCAGTAAATGCCATTAACGAAGTAATCGCTGCCAAATATGCAAAAACAACCGATAGGGCACTGTTTCTCGATTACGATGGCACACTGGTAGATTTTACCGGAAATATTGATGATGCCTCACCTGATGCAGAACTTTACGATCTGATAGAAAACCTGACCATAGACCATGCCAACACCGTGGTAATCATCAGTGGAAGAAGACATGAAACTTTAGAACAGTGGTTTGGGCATTTAAAAGTTGATTTAATTGCCGAACATGGTGCCTGGCAAAAATCGCATGGCGATAAATGGAACTGCCTGCCCCTACTTACCGACCAATGGAAACAGGAAATCAGAACCCTGTTAGAAACCTATACCGACCGTACACCGGGATCATTTATTGAAGAAAAAAGTTACTCACTGGTATGGCATTACCGCAAAGCAGAAGAAGGTTTGGGCGATTTAAGGGCCAACGAAATCATCAGCCACATGAAAATCCTTGCTGCAGATAAAGGCCTGCAACTCATGCCGGGTAACAAAGTAATCGAGTTTAAAAACATGGAAGTAAATAAAGGTAAGGCGGCTTTAAACTGGCTTTATGAAAAGGATCCTGATTTTATTCTTGCCCTCGGCGACGATCATACCGATGAAGATATTTTCAGGGCCTTACCAGATGAAGCTTTTACCATTAAAGTAGGCAATAACATTTCTGAAGCAAAATATTACTTAAACGATTTTAAGGAAGTAAGAAAACTGCTCTGGAGTTTGGTTAAGGAAGAGTTTGTGGAAAGAGGGTAGTTTTTTTGTAGTTGCTATTCATAATGCGAGTCGTCATGCTGAATTTATTTCAGCATCTTTTTGAAGTACAGACCCTGAAATAAATTCAGGGTGACGGATTGTAATTTAAATTACCCATAAAACAACTAATATCAAGGTCTGTGTCCCTCACAGATCTTTTTATAACAGCTTTGACAACTTTAATATGCATTGTGCATATTAAAGTTGTCAAAGCTTTTTCTAGTTAGTCTGGATTTGCAATTCCGACCCTCGAACTGTGGATTTGTAATCCACCATCCTTACAAAAATATCGGCCTGTCCAGTTTAATTGCAATGCGGTAAGCCGCATTCATCAATCCCACATGGCTATAAGCCTGCGGAAAGTTTCCCCACTGACTGCCGGTTTTTGCATCCACATCTTCACTAAACAATAGCAAATGATTACAATATTTAATGATGTTTTCGAACTCTTTAATTGCCTCATCAGTTCTACCTACGCAGGCCAGGGCTTCAACATACCAGAATGCACAGATTAAAAACGTAGTTTTCGGTTTTCCAAAATCATCAGCATGCAGGTAACGGTAAAACAATCCGTCTTCCGTTTTTAATTCCTTTTCTAATGCAATTAAATGATCTTTGGCCCGATCAGAAGCCGGATCCAAGTAATTCATCATAATTAACTGCAAAGTGCTCGCATCTAAATGCTCGCTTCCTACAGCATTGGTATATACCTTTCTTTCTGGATCGTAACAGGCTTCAATATGTGCCGCAGCTTTATCAATTAATACCTGGGCACGTTTTTCAAAATCTGCATTACCGATGGTTTTCGCCATTTTGAAAGCTGCCTGTGCACCGGCCCACTGAAACAAATTACTGTAGCAATGCACATTAGCAATATTCCTGAACTCCCAGATTCCCGCATCTTTTTCATCAATGGTTCGCTCAATTTTAGAGAGTACACTTTCTATCCATTTAACCGAATCACTACGTTCTGAAAAAACGAAACGATGATCGGTATAAAGTGGCAGCATTGAAATTAAAACCTGTCCGTAAATATCATTCTGAATATGTTCGTAAGCCTGGTTCCCGATCCTGATAGGTTGTTCGCCTTTATAACCTTCCAGATGGTCTAATGTGCGTTCAGTAATTTCCCTTTCTCCTGCAATGCCATATAAAGGCTGGTACCGTGTATCTTCCGCATGAGAAATATCAGAAAGGTAATTAAAATACTTTTCCATCTCTTCAAAATGGCCAATGTGGTTTAACGAAGTAAGCACATAGTGCGAATCGCGCAACCAGCAATAGCGATAATCCCAGTTCCGCGTACTTCCGGGCGATTCGGGCAAACTCGTGGTACTGGCAGCGATGATAGCGCCTGTATCTTCATACTGATGTATTTTTAAAACCAGGGCCGAGCGGATCACAAATGGTTGATAAAAGCCGGCAATGGATGAATGTTTAATCCATAACCTCCAGTAAGCAATGGTTTCACGAAGAAAATTTTCGGCCGTACTCACCACCGGGGCTTCCAGGTTTTGTCCGTAAGTCATGATGAGGTATTTGGCTTCGTTCAGTACAAAAGCTTTTTCATCGATGATATAGGTAAGCGAAACATTGGTACTTAAACGGATATTTTCATCACAACCCAGATAATCGATATGGTTACTGCCCCTACTCGATTTCATTTTCCCTTTCCCATAATCGCACACGGGTTCACATTTTATCGTGATACGCGGATTACCTTCTAAAGGTTCAATCTTTCTGATGAACATTAAAGGTTTAAAATAACGTTCGTAAAGGTGAAAACGCGGAGCAAAATCAGTTATACGGTATTTTCCGTCTTCAGCGGTGATTTCTGTGCGTAAAACATTGGTATTTTCGATATAATATTGGTTCGAGGTAAATTCGCCCTGTGGCAGGATTGAAAATTCACCTCCTTTTTTCTTATCCAATAAACTCCCAAAAACAAACGGACTATCGAAACGTGGCCAGCAAAGCCATGAGATATCGGTATTTTTATTTATGTGTGCAATGAAAGCGCAATTTCCTATAATTCCTGTTTGATAAAGGTGCTGTTCGGCCATAAGCTATTTTTTGTTTATTTTACTAACAAGCTTAGGAAGAAAATGTTGGATGGAAAACGAAAAAGGCTTAAAAAGAAAAGACCTTATATGTTTTTGAAACCTATAAGGTCTGGAAAGATTCTTCCGGTGCTCAGAATGACAGATACTTGACTAAATCACCGTCCCACTAGGTACAACAGCGCCTTTTTTAATTACCACAATTCCATCTTTAACGGCATAAAGTTCAAAATCTCCATCTTCTAAATGGTCGCCACCGTTAATTTTTACATCGTTACCAATGCGGCAGTTTTTATCGATGATGGCATTATTGATGAAACAACGGTCGCCGATACCAATCAGTGAATTTCCTTTACTGTTTTCTTCCTGTATCTCTTCCAGCGTCTGGTACCTGTCGCTGCCCATAATATAGGCATTGGTAATTACCGTGTCTTTCCCAATCCTCGAACGAATCCCCAAAACAGCATGCTCTACCTTGCTGGCCTGGATAATACACCCCTCTGCAATAATGGTTTTATCCAAAGTGGTTCCCGAAATTTTTGAAGGTGGCAGCATCCTGGCCCTTGTAAAAATGGCATGATTGCTATCAAACATGTTAAATTTAGGGATTTCATCTGTTAAGCCTAAATTGGCCTCAAAGAAAGATGAAATATTACCTATATCGGTCCAATAACCTTCGTACTGGAAGCTTAAAACCCTGCTTTGTGTAATCGCCCTAGGTAAAATTTCTTTACCAAAGTCTTTTTCATCCTCGTTTTCATTTAAAATATTGATCAGGTATTCGCGGTTAAACACATAAATACCCATTGATGCAAGGAAGTTACGGCCCTCGGCCTGCATTTCTTCACCTGTATCCGAAATCCAATCTTCCAAACCGGTCTTAGGCTTCTCAATAAATGAGGTGATCATGTTTTCATCATCAGCCTTTAAAATACCAAAATCTGTTGCATCTTTTGCAGTTACCGGAATGGTAGCGATGGTAATTTCTGCATTCGCTTCGATATGTTTTTCGATCATATCTTTAAAATCCATCTGGTACAACTGATCGCCTGATAAGATGAGGATGTAATCGAACTCATGCGAAACAATGTGATGCATACACTGACGGACTGCATCTGCTGTACCTTGAAACCAACCTGAGTTCTGCACAGTTTGTTCAGCCGCCAAAATATCAACAAAAGCTGTACTAAAGTGGCTAAAGTGATAGGTGTTTTTAATGTGTTTGTTTAGGGATGCCGAATTAAACTGTGTTAACACAAACATACGGTGGATACCCGAATTAAGACAGTTCGAAATCGGAATGTCTACCAAACGGTATTTACCTGCAATCGGAACTGCCGGTTTAGAACGTGTTTGTGTTAGTGGCGATAATCTAGAGCCCTGGCCACCGCCAAGGATAACGCCTAAAACTTTGTCAGTCATGTTTAAGCTTATTTTAAATTTTGGTATAATTCTATATAATTTAAGGCTGCCCTATCCCAGGAATGATCTATTTTCATCATGGTTTTTCTCACAGCTTTAAAGGCTTTTTTATCATTGTAAAAATCAACTGCACGGTTAATGGAATGCGTAACATCCCAAATACTCGTTTGATCGTGGCAAATACCGAAACCATTATCGCCAATATCAATTACTGTATCTCTTAATCCTCCAACCCTGCGTACAATCGGTACAGTTCCATAACGTAATGCATAAAGCTGGTTTAAACCGCAAGGTTCTACCCTCGATGGCATAATCAGGAAATCTGCCCCGGCATACATCTCATGCGAAACCTGTTCATTATAACCGATGTAAACATTGTATTTACCGCCGAAAATATCTTTCAGCTGATTTAAACGTCCTTCTACCCAGTTATCTCCTGAACCTAAAACCAAAACATTAATGTTATCGCCATGTTGCTGCAGCGCGGTGTAAAAAATATCTGGTAGAATGTCAGCTCCTTTTTCATCAACAAGCCTGCCGATAAAAGTAAATAGCGGTTTAGACGGATCTAATTGAAAAACATTGCAAAGTGCTGTTTTGTTTGCCAGTTTTCCTGCTTCTACGGTTTTTATATTGTAATTTTTGCCAAGCATAGGGTCGGTTGCAGGATCCCATACCTCATTATCGATACCATTTAAAATCCCGACAGATTTCCAGCGCTCCTGCCTTAATAAACTTTCCAGTCCGCGGGCATTACCCATCATTTCTTCCAGGTAGGTCGGCGAAACTGTGGTTACCTTCCAGGCACATTTTATGGCTGAAGCCAAAGGGTTTATCGCGTCATCCCAACCTAACAATCCACCTTTCCATAAATCAAAAGCTGGCAGGTAATATAGTTTGTTCCAGCCAAACTGTCCCTGATATTGCGCGTTATGAATGGTTAAAACCGTGGGAACACTACTGATCGGCTTGTATTTTATACAGTTTGCCACCATAAAAGGTACTAAACCAGTATGGTGATCGTGACAGTGGATTACATCCGGACGGTGCTCCCATTGCACAATCCAATCGAGCGTAGCAATCTGAAAGGCAACAAAACGTTCGGTATCATCACCATAGCCATAAACATTGGGGCGATCGGTTAATCCTTGAATATGGATCACATATAAATCAAACCCAAGTTTATTGGTTCTTTCTTTTAAAATGCGGTATTGAAAATGGTGATTGCCGTAGTTTGCCCAGGCATCGTAAGTAACTTCGAATTCGCTTTCGCGGATAAATTTTGTATCATAAGCCGGTACAACCACTTTGGCTATATGGCCCAGTTTATTCTGGTATTTTGGTAAGGCCCCTACCACATCGGCTAATCCACCAACTTTTGCAACAGGGTAACACTCGGCGCTTATATGTATAATTTCCATCAACTATTTGGTGTAGATAACCCAAGTAAGTTACTAATTGTTTTGAGCTTTACAAATAATGTAAATTATATTATTAGTTGTTATTTTAAAGGAAAAATAGTCGCCCTTACCGGCGCAAAGCAGAGAGATCTGATTCATACAAATACTTAGCTTTTTTATTAGAAAGTGAGTGGTAGGTTTCTTCGTGGCGGCCGGTAGCCCTGCTATTCGCTACAAAGCCTCGGCTCGTGCCTCACCTTCGGGTTTTCCGCTGCTATCAGGCTTAAAAACAACGTTGGTTCCTGCAAAATGCAAAAAACATAAGTTTATTCTGCGCTGATCGTCTTAAATCTGCGGGAACAAAATGGTTGATGGTTTCCCGCTGATTTTGAAGCGGCAACAACCTTAAATCTGCGGGATGTTAAAAACGAAAAAACCGCTTAAATCCATAAGCGGTTTTTAACAACAAAACAAATATATTTTTGGTTTAAAAATATCTAGTACTCTTCGGCGATGATTTCGTAAAAATCGCGGATCGGTTGAAACTGAGGGTGAAGTGAAACCACATCGCCAAAAACCAATAACGCAGGCGCATCAATTTTTTTATCTTCAACAATTTCGGCAATGGTATCTACAATACCTACTGCAATTTTTTCCTGTGGCGTAGAACCATTCTGGATTACCGCTACAGGCAACAGGTTTTTATTTTCCGCCTGGAAAATAGCGGCAATTTCTTTTACTTTTTCAATTCCGTTTAAAACTACAATGGTTGCTTTGGTTTTTGCAGCAATATATAAATCCTCAGAAATTTCGCCCCTGCTATTTGTTCCGGTTACCGCCCAGAAACTTTCGCTAAGGTCTTTGTAAATCATCGGGATTTTTTGCAAACTTGGCGCACCGGTTGCACTCGAAATACCCGGGATAATTTCAGTCGGAATACTGTACGATTCTGCCGCATCAATTTCTTCATATCCTTTTGCAAAGAAAAACGGATCGCCGCTTTTTAAACGTACTACATGGCCATAGTTTAAAGCATAATCAATAATCAGCTTGTTAACTGCATCCTGAGAGAATGATTCATCATCAGAACGTTTGCCCACATAAACTTTCGGAATACCATCAGGCGCATGACACAATAAAGCTTCGTTCACATTTGCATCATATAAAACAACATCAGCTGTTTTTAATGCTTTAACACCTTTTAAACTAAATAAATCCGGATCGCCAGGACCAGCACCTATTAAAGTAATTTTTGGTTCAATGTTCGCTTTTTCTACTTTATTCAAAATCATAACAAAAAGTTTATGCTCGTTATACGTTTGTTTAATTATACAAATATATAAAGTCTATGGGAATAGTAGTAATTTATTTTAAAATAATTTTATTTACCTTATTATGGAGGTAATAAAATGTATATAACAGGCAATATAACTTAGAGATCTACCTCGATAGATTTCTCGACTTCGCTACACTCCGCTCGAAATGACGGTACAGCAGGATGATGTGTAGCAAAAAAAAAAAATATCTCCGTGCTTTCAGTGCCTCCGTGGCAAAAATAATTATGAGTATAAATTAGGTCTTAGCGGGACGCTAAGACCGGATATGTTATTTATTTACAATTCACTTCTGCAAAAGTAAATTTCCCGGCTTCATAATTAATCGGTTTGCCTTTAACAAAATACGATCGGCCCAAAGTGGTTTCAATCTGTGCAACGCCCATAATCAATTTCCCATCTTTCTTTAAAAATGCCAGCGGATTGGTAAAAGCTTTAGTGGTATCGCCTCCGGTGTTAAAGCGATAATCAACCAATAACGTATCGCCATTAAACTTCCCTGTTATCTTTCCATTATTCTGCGGTTTATCCGCATATTTTACCAATAGCGATCCTGTTACCTTGCCGGAAGACATGGTTTTCACAATCATAGCGGCACTATCTTTCTCAAAAAAAGCAGCATAACAGCTTTGATTGATAACGGAATCTTTTTTTGCGGTATCAACTTTTTTCTCTGATTGGTTACAGGCAAAAACAAATGGCACAGCGGCAAAAATGAGGTACAAAAGATTTCTTTTCATGTTTTATGGATTATGTTATAACAGGAAGATGAGCTTTTAGGAACATTTCCATAATAAAGATACAAAAAACCTTAAACGAAAAATGGGGCTAACCATTCGGCACCCCATTGAAATTGCTTTCACTTCAGATCAATCTAAAGCTTTCATTATTATATTTGGTTGTGGTTCTAAATTAGGATTTTCAGGATTGTAGGATTTTAGGATCAGTGAGTTGAAATAAATATCGCATCAATTTTCATTTTCCATCTTACATCATCCATTTTTCCACCATTAAGGAATTAAGAATATTAAGGTTTTAGCGATATTCCATAAGGCTATTGATCATTGAAAATTGGTCATTGGTCATTTCCATTATCCATCTTACCTCTTCCATTTTACATCTTACTCCACTGCCGCCCTGAACATCAAAGCCCCAACGGTTAAATTGGTACGGCTATCAACCAAAATGGCAGAACCATTTGCGCGGTTATCGTCGTATAAGTCAAAGGCTAAAGCATCAGCAGTTTTAACAATTACGCGACCGATATCATTTAATTTAAATTCATCGGCAGCATGCTTCTCCAGCGTGTTAATGTCAACTTTATGCAGAATTTCGCTGATTTTGCACTTCGTGATTTTGCTGTTATGCTGAATGTTATACATAATCGAAGTATCGAGTGCGCGGGTATCCATCCAGCAAAGATCGGCTTCAATCAGTTTTGTTTCCTGTGGCAATGCCGAAGCATTTACAATGGTATCGCCACGGCTGATGTCTACATCATCCTTTAAATGGATAATTACCGACTGGCCTGCGTGTGCAGCATCAAGCGTTTGATCAAAAAAATCGATCTTTTCTACGGTAGAACTTGCTCCTGACGGCAAAACAGTAACTTTATCATTTAAGTTGAAGGTTCCGCTTAAAACCCGGCCGGCATAACCGCGATAATCGTGCAGTTCATCAGTTTGTGGTCTTACTACCCATTGTACGGGCATACGTGCCAGTTGCGATTTGTCCAGGCTATCGGTATCTACTTTCTCTAAAAAATGCAGCAAGCTTTCACCTTCATACCAGTCCATATTTTCAGAAGCCTGCACCACATTATCTCCTTTTAAAGCACTTACCGGGATATAAGTAACATCTGCCAGTTTTAATTGCTGGGCCAGGATTTTGTACTTCTCTATAATCGAACTGTAAACGGTTTCGCTGTAATCAACCATATCCATTTTGTTGATACACACCACCACATGTTTAATGCCCAATAAAGAAACAATGTAAGAGTGGCGGATGGTCTGCTCAACCACGCCATTACGGGCATCGATTAAAATAATGGCCAGATTAGCCGTAGAAGCTCCTGTAACCATGTTCCTGGTGTACTGGATATGCCCCGGGGTATCGGCTATAATGAATTTACGTTTCTCTGTTTGAAAGTATTTGTAGGCTACATCAATAGTGATGCCCTGCTCGCGCTCGGCCCTTAAACCATCGGTAAGAATGGCAAGATCTATTGATCCGTCGTCGTTTTTGCGGTTAGAACTCTGTAAAGCTTCTAACTGATCGGCCAGAATAGAATCTGTATCGTATAACAAACGGCCAATCAAGGTACTTTTACCATCATCTACGCTGCCTGCTGTGAAAAATTTTAATATGTTCACGATTGTTGTAATGTTTTAATGTTGAAATGTTTTAATGCTTGGGTTGGGTTTTTTAGTATCGGGTATTTAGTATTGAGTATTGAGTACCAAGTATCAAGTATTTAGTATCGGGTATCAAGAGGGCTGTTCAATCTTGATACTTGATACTAAATACTTCATTCTCTCCTAAAAATACCCTCCCTTTTTTCTGTCTTCCATTGCGGCTTCAGAAACTTTATCGTCCATACGGGCACCACGTTCTGAAATTTTAGAAGCACTGATTTCCGAAATAATATCGTCGATTAAAAATGCATCCGATTCTACCGCAGCTGTGCACGACATATCACCTACTGTCCGGAAACGCACCTGTTTACGCTCAACAACATCCTCGTCATCCATATTTAAAAACGGAGAAGCAGCCATTAATTGTCCGTTTCTGGTAATACAATCGCGTTCGTGCGAGAAATAAATACTTGGCAGATCAATTTTCTCCCTGCGGATATAATTCCAAACATCAAGTTCTGTCCAGTTACTGATCGGAAACACACGGATATTTTCGCCTTTATGAATCTTACCGTTGTAAATATTCCAAAGCTCCGGGCGCTGGCGTTTTGGGTCCCACTGACCAAATTCGTCACGAACAGAGAAAATACGTTCTTTAGCCCTTGCTTTTTCTTCATCCCTGCGGGCGCCGCCAATACAGGCATCAAATCCATATTTCGCAATCGTATCGAGCAAGGTTACTGTTTGTAAAGCATTTCTACTGGCATTTTTACCAGTCTGCTCAACCACTTTACCCTGATCTATCGATTCCTGCACCGAACCCACAATCAGTTTTTCGCCAATCCTTTCGATCATCTGATCGCGGTAAGTAATGGTTTCTTCAAAATTATGGCCGGTATCTATGTGTACCAAAGGAAAAGGAAATTTCCCCGGACGGAATGCTTTTTCTGCTAAACGAACTAAAGTAATCGAATCTTTCCCACCCGAAAATAACAGGGCCGGTTTTTCAAACTGACCTGCTACTTCACGCAAAATGTGAATGGCCTCGGCTTCCAGTTCATCTAAATAATCAAAATTATATGTACTCATTACAATTGTTGGAATGTTTAAATGTTGAATGATTGAATGTTAAATCGCTCAATTATTCAACTTGTTATATTTGTTGTTGTGTTGTTGTTGTTAAAAATTGTTGGAAGGTTTTAAGGTTAAAAAGTTGCAGTTCATCTGCTCAAATGCACAGTTCCCCATCATCCATTACACATCTTCCATTTTACCTTGTCTCCCCATTATCCATTTTACATTTTACATCATCCATTAAGTGGTTGCATGTAATCCGCATTCTTTTTTGCTCTGGTCTTCCCACCACCATCTTCCGGCCCTAAAATCTTCGCCCGGCTGTACTGCTCTTGTACATGGGGCACATCCTATGCTCGGGAAACCTTTATCGTGCAAAGTATTGTACACAATGTTATTTTCTTTAATGTAGGTTTTTACATCCTCTAAAGTCCAGTCGAATATGGGGTGGAATTTAACCAGTTGATTGCCTTCATCCCATTCTAAATCTTGCATGTCTTCACGATTGGCACTCTGATCGGCCCTGATTCCTGTTATCCAGATTTCGTTACCTTTTAATGCTCTTTTTAAAGGTTCGATTTTACGGATGTAACAGCACTCCTTCCTGTTTTCTACCGATTCGTAAAAGCTGCTCGGACCTTTGGTGTTCACCATATCCTGCAACAGCTCATTTTGCGGATAATAGGCATGGATCGGCTTGTTATAAATTTCGAGGGTACGGTTCCAAACGTAATAGGTTTCGGGGAACAGGCGACCGGTTTCTAAGGTAAAAACTTTAATCGGAATGTTATTGGCAAAAATCAAATGGGTAATGGCCTGGTCTTCCCAGCCAAAACTGGTCGAAAATATTATGCGACCGGCATATTGATCTGCCAAAAACTTCAATTTATCAATTGTACTTAAACCTGCCAGTGCTGCTTTTATCTCCTCAAGGTTGTTCATCACTAAATTAATTTTAAAATAAACATAATCACGCTGCGCAAGCTTACAATCATTACGATAATTCCAACAGCTACCATAATGGTTTTTGCCGAAATTTTGTTCGATACTTTTGCAGCAATCGGCGATGCAATTGCACTACCGATAATTAACCCTACAACTGCTTCCCAGTGTTTGCCACCAAGCATGGTAAAAAAGGTAAGCGAACTGAGGGTAGCAATAAAAAAACGGCTTATTTTTACAGTTCCCAATGAAAACAATGGGTGACGACCGCCTGCAATTAAACTCGATAAAACGATAGATCCCCAGCCACCACCAAAAGCTGCATCGATAAAACCACCAAAAAAGCCTAATAAACCAATTTTCTTGATTTTCTGATCGGCTTTTTTTCTCTTGATGTTAAAGGCTTTCATTAAAATAACAGCACCTAAAAACAGCGTATAAACTGCTACAACCGGCTTAACGTAACTGCTATAATGTTCTAATGAAGATAAAATATAGGCACCTAATACCGCACCAATGATCGCCGGAAGAATTAATATCTTAAAAAGCTTCCAGTTTACGTTACCCATGCGGTAATGCATCCAGCCGGCAATCCCGTTGCTCATTACTTCCGAAATATGGATCGCCATACTGGCCGATGCCGGTGGCAAACCCATGGCCAGCGAAAAAGATGCCGTGGTAACGCCATACGACATACCGATTGCGCCATCAATTAAGGCAAATAAAAACCCTGCCCCTAAAAACCAGTAGAATAATGGATCTATATTAATCAGAAATGACTGAAACTCTGGCTCGGTATTCCAGAGGGATAGCCCGATTGCCCCAAGCAGTAAAACTGCAGCCACCCAGATTAACCATTTAATATTTCGCTCCGCAAAACTCTTTTTAGGATTGATTAAACTCTGGGTAACTTTATTGAGTTTTTTAACCTTTGCAGAAAAATCGCCGTTTAAAGTCTGACGCAAAGCACTCATATTCTGTAGTGTTTCGTCCAGTTCTTCAGGCAAACCTTCGTTTAAAATCTGTTTTAAACGTTTGGCAATAGTTGGCGATTTTCCGTTTGTAGAAATCGCAATCTTTAAATCTCCTTTTTGAACAATGGATCCCAGATAGAAATCACAAAGTTCTGGTTTATCGGCTACATTGATCAGCAAACCACGCTCGTGCGTAACACTCCTGATCTCTTCGTTTAAAATATTGTTATTGGTTGCAGCAAAAACGATGTCGATATCATCCAGGTCGTTGATATCAAAACTTTTCTGCTTCACCTTTATCTGTGGATAATTTGCAATAAGTGCATAAACTTCGGGCGAAACGATCTCTGCAACAATAGTTATGGTAGCGCTATGGCTATTGTTAACAATTGCTGTTAATTTTTCGAGCCCGATATTACCTGCCCCAATTAATAATGTACGCAGCTTGTTCAGCTTTACAAAAACTGGAAAAAGCTGGTTGCCTTTTTCTTCTTCCGAAATAGACGATGCATTATCTGGTTGGTTAGGCAATACTTGCATATTGTTTAATTAAGTTCTTAAATGACGGATGTAATGATACAACTTCTCCAAAAATTAATAAAGCCGGGGCTTTAATATTTTCCTGTTGCACTAAACTTTCGATGGTTTCTACTACGCCTACAACTAATCGCTCATCCTCTGCCGATCCATTTTGCACTACGGCTGTTGGTAAATGATGTTTGCCTGCTGCTTTAAAAATCTCTACAATTTTAGGTAGTTTTTTTAATCCCATCAGCACCACTACAGTAGCGTTAGATTGCGCTGCCTGGTAAATATCGGCTGATACTTCACCAGAAGTGGTAGTACCTGTAATTACCCAGAAACTTTCGCTCATGCCACGGTGCGTAACCGGAATCTGCTGTAAACCCGGTACACCGATCGAACTCGAAATACCCGGAATTACACTTACCGGAATGCTGTACGATGCGGCATAATCAAGCTCTTCGTACCCTCTGCCAAAAACAAAAGGATCGCCACCTTTTAACCGCACCACATGTCCGTAATTTAAAGCGTAATCGATCATTAATTTATTGATGGTATCCTGCGGATAAGAATGCTCACCCGAACGTTTTCCTACATAAACTTTAATCGCTTCTGCCGGGGCATGCTCCAATAAAGCTTCGTTGGTTAAGGCATCATACAATACCACATCAGCAGTTTGCAATGCTTTTACGCCTTTTAAAGTCAGTAAATCCGGATCGCCTGGACCTGCGCCTAAAAGGGTAATTCTTGATTCTATATTTAATTTCTGATCGCTCATCTTTGTATTTTACTTTTTAAATGATTTAAGTTTGAATGAGAGAATGTTTTACCAGCGATTTTTAATTTTGAATGAGTGGATTTTGAATGAGTGAATGCGCTTACATCATGTATATACTTATCGGCAATTCAATCATTTCATCATTCAATCATTCATTTTAACACTTAATCATTCATTAACTCTATCATTCCCTACTTCAATCCTTGCACTAGTACCGCTCTTTTCTCCTTAATCTGATTTAAAAATTGACTGGCTTCTTCAAAATATTTTTTTGCAAACTCTTCAGTCGGTTCGTTTTTGTTAATCTGTAAAACCAGGTCTGAGAAATTGGTCGGTAAATTAAATTCTCCGGTTTCTACATAATGGTTATCAAACTCACGGATCACACCAACCTGTGTACTGCTGTTTACGCCTTTATCCAACAATAAAGATTTTGCTGCGCTTACAAAAGTGCTGTAGGTATGGTAAATGGCATCGGCATAAGCAGCTTTATCCAGATTTTGTTTTGCCCAGCCAAATTTTTCGTCGGCTTCTAATAATAAAGTAGCTACTAAATCAATCACCACACCGGCACACTCACCCACACCAATCGCAGTTACAAATTCTTCAACGTGGCCCCAGTCTACAAACTCTTCCGTCTGAAGGTTGGTTAAATCGGCTAATGGTTTCAATAACTGATAAAAATAGTCTTTACCTTTTCTGTCATAATATTGGTGGAAGTTTTCATCTTCCTGGTTATTGGCTTTAAAATCATTTAAAATGAAATGTAAAACACTTGTCGCCCTTTTTGAAGGCACTTTAATTACACGTTCAGCCACACGGCCAACACCATTACCAACCGTACCGCCACCAAGCATTACCTGAACAGCCGGAACCACTTTGCCTTCAGCTTTTACCGAACTTCCGTGGAAACCAATTTCGGCCAAACCATGCTGACCGCAAGAGTTCATACAGCCACTAATTTTGATCTTAATGTTTTTCTCGTAGATAAATTCTGGGAAATCGGTATAAATTACTTCCTCTAAAACTTCTGCAAGCGTCATCGAGTTCGAAATACCCAAATTACAGGTATCCGTACCCGGGCAAGTGGTAATATCAGCCAAACTATCAAAGCCGGCTGTGGTAAAACCAATTTTATTTAGCGCGGCATATAATGAAGGCAGTGCTTCCTTACGCACAAATTTTAACAATAAACCCTGGTTTTGGGTGATCCTGATTTCATCGGCAACATACAACCTGATGGCATCAACAAAGGCCCTAGCTTTATCGGTTTTAATATCGCCCACCTGAACTTTTACATACACGCCATAAAACCCGGCTTGTTTTTGCTCAATTACGTTGGTAGCTAACCAGTGTTTATAATGTGCTTCATTCAATATTTCTACCGCAGGGTATTCCTGTTCTAAAGGTAAAGTGGGCTGAGGAACAGTATTAAGATCTATTTTAAAGGTTTTTACCTTATTGGCAATACGTTCTTCAGCAACCAAACGCAACACTTCTTCTAAGCCTAATTTCTGAACCAGGTATTTTAAACGTGCTTTGTTACGGTTACTGCGTTCGCCATAACGATCGAACACGCGGAGTACAGACTCGGTAAAAGGAATTAACTGATCTTCAGGTAAAAATTCGTGAACGGCATTGGCAAGGAAAGGCTGTGCACCTAAACCACCGGCAAATAAAACCTTAAACCCACGTTCGCCATTTTCGTTAATTTTCGGAATAAAACCTAAATCGTGGATATAGCTGAAAGCCGTATCCCTATCGCTTGAAGAAAATGAAATTTTAATCTTGCGGCCCATTTCCTGACAGATCGGGTTACGCAAAAAGTATAAAAATACAGCCTGTACATAAGGCGAAACATCAAAAGGTTCTTCTGCATCGATACCCGAATTAGGAGAAGCGGTTACATTACGAACCGTGTTTCCACAGGCTTCGCGCAGTGTAATATCATCCTGCTCCAGTTTGGCCCAAAGCTCAGGTGTTCTATCTAAACTCACATAATGGATCTGGATATCCTGACGTGTGGTTAAGTGCAGGTTACCGCTTCCGTATTCATCGGCAATATCGGCAATACGCAATAACTGCTTAAAAGTTACCTTACCAAATGGCAGTTTAATGCGCACCATTTGCACACCTGGCTGCCTTTGTCCGTAAACACCACGGGCCAAACGGAGGCTCCTAAACTTTTCGTCGTGGATGGTTCCATCTCTAAAAGCTTTAATCTTGTTCTCTAAATCGATGATGTCCTGCTCGACGATCGGATTTTCGAGTTCTGTTCTGAAACTTTGCATATATGTTGTTAGCTTTATTCAAAAAATGCCTCCCTGTTACCGAGAAGCATTCAATATTTTATACATAAAATTATCTGTAGGCTCCTGTTACTGCGTTTTACAACAACAGCACATTATTTGCTTAGCGGTTAATTGTTTAGGTATAAAATTGAAGTTCATACGCCAAATATATAAAGTATATAGGAATAGTCGTAATTTATTATTAAAAAATTTACGAAATCTTGTTATACCGCGTTCAAACCTATCAGGTTTTTAAAACCTGATAGGTTTCTCTAGAAAATAAGTTATTATAAATTAACGATACCGATTTTCAGGTTATCCTCACGACCAATTACATCTGCAATGCTGGTTTCGGTTAAAACCTTTAGTGTGGCATCCCTTACATCAATAAAAGCACTTCTGATACCGCATGTTTTTTCATCCACGCACTCATCACATTTGTGGTAAAAGTTTAAACTTGCGCATGGCACCATTGCAATGGGGCCATCGGTTACACGCATTACGTGCACCAATAAAATCTCTTCAGGTTTTTTGTTTAAGCTGTAACCACCGCCTGCTCCTTTTTTACTGTATAAAAAGCCGGCATTGCGCAGATCCAGAAGGATCTGTTCCAGGAATTTTTTTGGGATATGCTCCTCCTCTGCAATTTTCGAAATCTGCATTGGTGGTTTATCTAAATTTTTACCTAGCGCAACAAGCGCTTTAATGGCATATTTTGTTTTTTTGGACAGCATATTCGCACAAAGCTAATAAAAGAAAGTAAATTATAAAATATGCAACAGGAAGTTGATTTTAATTCAACAAACTATCATATTCATAAATATAACGCATTAAAACAGAAATTGCTTTAATCAAAGAAGCGTAAAAATAGCTGTCACCCGTAACAGTAAGTAATTCTATTCGTTTAAATTCTATTTTTACCACATATACTGATTACAGATTTTTAACAATGAGAAGAAAACTCAATCTATTGCCGCTCCTGATAGTTGCAATTATATTTTTTGCCTTAAATGCCTATGTATTATCGGGCCTGGGCACCATTAATCAATCAAGTTTGCTTAGCCCAATATTCTGGGTATTTATTATCGGTTTAACTTTTGCCTTGTTTTTCGCCATTCAACAAATGCGGATTCAGGGAATAAATAAGTTCTTTCAGATTGTTAGTCACGCTTTTTTGATTGTTTTTGCCTCAGAAATTGTTTTCGCTTTTTTTCTGCTCCTTGGCGATATTTACCGCTTACTTATTGGCTTAGCCACTAATTTTGAACCGGGAGGCTTTCATATTGCTGGCCGCAGCAGCTATTGGGTCGATTTTGCTTTTATCATGTTCTGTTTAACCATCGCTTTATTTGCCTATGGCATTACCCAGGGTAAATATGCCTATCGCGTAATTAAACATACGTTGTATTTCGACGATCTACCCGCCGCTTTTGATGGCTTTACACTCACACAAATTTCTGATGTACATGCGGGGAGTTTTACCAACCCCAAAGCAGTACAAAAGGGAATCGACATGATTAACGCTCAAAAAAGCGACCTCTTTGTTTTCACCGGAGATTTGGTGAACAATGCCTCTTCGGAAATTGTGCCTTATATCGGTCATTTTTCGCAGATTAAAGCTCCGTTTGGACAGTTTTCTGTTCTCGGCAACCACGATTATGGCGATTATATCAAATGGCCCAGTGAAGCAGATAAAATCAGGAATTTAAACCAACTGAAAGCTTACCACAAAGAACTGGGCTTTAAACTTTTACTGGATGAACATGTAGAGTTGCATAAAAACGGTGAGAAAATTATCCTTGCAGGAATAGAAAACTGGGGAATCGGTTTCGGGGAACGCGGCGATCTGAATAAAGCGCTTCAAAATACAAATGTGAATGATTTTAAAATTCTTTTATCTCACGACCCATCGCATTGGGATGCACAGGTAAAAAACTATCCTTCTAAAATCCAGCTATCCTTAGCAGGCCATACGCACGGCATGCAATTCGGAATCGAAGCTTTCGGGATTAAATGGAGCCCGGTAAAATACCGTTACAAACACTGGGCAGGCATTAAAACCGAAAATGGCCGCTATTTAAATGTGAACCGCGGTTTTGGTTTCCTTGGTTTTTCAGGCCGGATCGGGATCTGGCCGGAGATTACGGTGATTGAACTGAAGAGAAAATAAACAACAAATGCCCCAGATTGGGGCATTTGTTGTTTAAAATCTAATCCGTCACCCTGAATTCATTTCAGGGTCTATCTTGCAAGAAAGATACTGAAATAAATTCAGCATGACGATCGCGTGAGTTAGTAATTAAGCGTATACGTTAAATTATACGTACGGCCGCGGCCTGCATAATAAAAAGTTTCTTTTTTGGCTAAAGCAGCATACAGATACTGTGAACGTTGACTCCAGATCGTCTGATACTCTTTATTCAACAGATTTTGTACACCAATTGATAAGCTTCCGGTGAATATTTTAACCGATCCCAATAAATCAACAGTGGTGTATCCTTTTAACTCATATTCTACCGGCTTATTTTGAACAACAGAAATACCTTTCGAATCAAATGAATGGAAAATCTGTGCTTTTAAGCCGAATACTTTTCCATTATAGCCTAAATAACCAGCCAGTTTGGATGGACTAGCCACGGTAACATCTTGTAAAGACCAGGTTCCATCTGTATTCTGTTTCTGGGTTTTAATATACAAACCGTTTGCTCCTGCCTCGAAACCATTTTTCAGGTTTAGAGATAATGAACCTTCAACACCGATATTTCTTACTTTTTCGTCAAAAACTTCAATATTGAAAGTGCTGTTGGTTTTCACGTTTTTATCAGATACAGCATAAAAACCAGCTACCTGTGCATTAAATATACCTGTACGGTAACGGTAGCCGGCTTCGTATTGTTCTGTTTTAATACCCGTTAAAGGAGAACTGGCCACATTGATAGAGTTACCCAAATTAAAGTTGGTACCTACCAAAGTATAACTTCCCTGTCCGTAATATTTTGCCGGATCGGCCAAGTTAAAGCCTTGCGAAAAGTTAACCCAAACCTGTTGTGGCGCGTTGATTTTTACCACTAAACCACCGTTTAGCAGGTTTACATCGTAATGGTTTTTACCACCCGCAATTGGTGTAGCTGTTCTGCCTACGCCATAAGCCAAAGGCACTGAAGCTGTAGTACCCACAAAATCGCCAACTTTAACAAACATACGTTGCTGACGCACACCTCCTGATAAACTTAAAAAGTCAGTTACTTTAACCTGTGCCTGTAAAAAGCCAGATAAACCGTTCACCCTGAAATTAGGATAACGCGCAATGGTTGCCACCGTTGCATTGGTAAGTCCGCCTGATGTTGCAGCCTTTACCCTATCAAACAAGGCTTGCTGGGCATTAAAGTTTTCGTTGTCGGCATCTACACCGTAGGTAAGGTTTACCCTGTTCCAGTCTTTATTCAATACCAGTTTTAAGGCGCTGTAATTGGTATTCTGGATGGATGAACCGCTGTAAAGTACACCTGGTATAGCCGCCTGACCCGGGAACGGGTGGAAGCTAAACTGCTCATTTCTGGCAGCTGCCTGGATATAAAGTGTTTGTCCGCCTAAAATTTCGCTTGCCTGATAGTTGGCATTGATATTTGCCCTGCTTGTTTTAGGATCAACGTCCGATGAATAACCATTTCTCATTTCCAAAACTGCCGGATTTGATAACAAACCAGCGTAGTTTGTGCCTAAAAACAAGTCTTTATCTCCGCGGTAACCCGAATTATAATACTGACCGTTTACCGTTATTTTTTGATAATCGGTTAGTTTAAATTCGGTACTTCCGAAGAAATCGAACGATTGGTTATATTGTAAATCAGTTTGGGTGATGTCGGTAAAAATCTGTTTTCCGTCTGCACCATAAGCCGCATTGTTTTTCTGGAAAGCAATACCGATACGTCCGTTCCAATCTTTGCTACCGCCCGAAATGGCTTGAGCTACACGTACATCATGATCACTTTTCTCTTTCAATCCGCTGCGAACGCCAACCTGTGTAGTAAAACTCGGCTGACTATCCTGCCCTTTTTTAGTGATGATATTGATGATACCACCTGTTGCACCGCCGCCATAAACGGCACTTGCACCAGATAAAACCTCAATACGCTCAATGTTAAAAGGATCAATCGATTCGAACTGACGGCTAACCCCACGGGTACTGTTTAACGATACCCCATCAATCATCACCAATGCATCTCTGCCACGCTGGTTTTGGCCATAATTCGTACGTCCTTCGGGGCCGGCATCTAAACTCGGGATCAATTGCGCCAAAGTTTGCTTTAAAGGAATACCTGCCCTTGCCTGCTCCTGGATTTTTGCACCATCTACCACCCAAACGGTACCAGGTATTTCGCTGATTTTGGTTGGTTTACGTGATGAAACCACCACAACCTCCTGCATATTTGAGGTTGGGCTTAAGCTAAGGGTTAAGTTAACCGTTTGGCTATTAGCTAAATTAACTTTTTGTAATACAGTGGTATAACCTACATAACTTACCTGCAAAACGTAAGCCCCTTCAGTTAATTTTAATTCGAAAGTACCATCTGCATTTGTGGTGGCAGAGGTGCCCTTCCCTTCCACTTTAATATTTGCCCCGGCTAAGGGAGCAGTTTCTCCAAGCACCTTACCCGTTACGGTTTGTGCTTTACCTGTAAGGATAAATCCACAGATTAAGATTGCAATTAAGTATAGATTCTTCATTAATGATTATTTTTTTGCGCAAATCAATCATTAATTTAGATTAAATCCAAATAAAATAAACAATTTTTTTGTTGAACAGGCGATTCAAATATTTGATAAAACGCACATAAAACACTTACCAACAATATGTTAAAAATATTTTAAACATTATTTTTAATCAATCTAAATAAACACATAACTTAGCTCCCGGAATATTTCGTTAAAAACGATGACCAAGTTCAAAGCATTCTGCTAACTAATTATTCATACAATACTGGCTTTACAGCTGGTCGTTTATTGCCTTTTTAAACTTAAATTTTGAAAAATTGAAAAACTAATGTTTGCATCAGACCTCGAAAAACATGAGCTTATAGATTTCCTCACGGAAAGTCCGACGAAGGAAATCTTTCACCACGAAAACGAAGAAGAATACCTCCACGCGGTGGGTAAGGTTACCCAGGCGGTAAAAAAATTCCTGCACAACAATCAAAAGCCATTTAGCGGAGTAACTCCTGCCCAGTTAAGGCCCTTATTTGATGCAGTTGAATTTGAAAAAACGCACGACAATTACGATTCGCTGCTTAAAGAAGTGGAAGAACTTTATACGAACCACGCAGTTGCTTTCCACCATCCCGCCTACATTGCCCATTTAAATTGCCCTATTGTAATTCCGGCTGTTGCCGCCGAGGTGATGATTTCGTCGATCAATTCATCTATTGATACCTGGGACCAAAGTGCAGGCGGAACATTGATCGAGCAGAAACTGATTGAATGGACCTGCGATCAGATTGGTTATAGCAAAAAAGCAGACGGCATTTTTACCAGTGGCGGTACCCAAAGTAATTTAATGGGACTTTTACTGGCACGTGATTATTATGCCGTTACGGTTTTAAACCACGACATTAAACTAAACGGTTTACCTGCGGAAGCTTCGAAGTTCCGGATTTTTGTTTCGGAGAAAGCACATTTCAGCATCCAGAAAAATGCTTCATTGCTGGGTCTGGGCGAAAAATCGGTGATCAAAATTAAAACGGACCGCAGTTTCAGGATGAATACGGTTTTACTCGAAGATGCCATTAAAAGGGAAATTGCGCAGGGCAACATTCCGATTGCTGTGGTGGGTACGGCAGGTACCACCGATTTCGGAAATGTAGATCCATTGAAAGAACTTGCCCACATCAGTAAAAAATACAACACCTGGTTCCATATCGATGCGGCTTATGGCTGTGGGTTATTATTAACCGATAAATACCGGAGTTTACTCAATGGCATTGAACTGGCCCATTCGGTTACGGTTGATTACCATAAATCTTTCTTCCAGCCGGTAAGCAGCAGTGGTTTTTTAGTGAACGATAAAAAATATTTCAACCTGATTACCCACCATGCTGATTACCTGAATCCTAAAGACCATGATGAAGATGGTTTGCCAAACCAGGTGAATAAATCGATACAAACCACGCGAAGGTTCGATGCCTTAAAACTTTGGTTTACACTCAGGATGATGGGCAGGAAGAAATTGGGAGGTTATTTCGACACCATTATTGAAACCGCTGCCCAGATTGCCGACCGGTTACATGCCGACAGCAATTTTGAACTGATGAACGAATCGGATATCAGCGCACTGGTTTTCCGCTACCGCCCGAAAAATTTGGTTTTAAATGTCTGCGCCATGAATCATTACATCAAAAAAGCCATGTTTAACGAAGGAAAAGCCCTGGTTGCTGGCACTAAAATCAATCAGCAATTCTACCTCAAGTTTACACTACTGAACCCGCTAACCACGCTTAGCGATATTGAAAACATTATTAAAATTATTAAAAAACACGGAAATGAATACGTTAGACTCAACCTTGCTCCAGCAGATTTCAGAAGAAACTAACTTTAATGCACTCCTAAACAGTTACTGCCGCGAATTTAATAACTGGAGTCGATACGTCGGCATACCGAAATACGATGCGCCACTGGCCGACTACCTGATTACCACTACCGACCGGATGCATATCCGGTTCGATTTCAGTGCTATCGGTTTCGAAGTATATGCACCTTTAAAATTTTATGCTGATAGTGGCCGGCATGTATTTAATTTCCCGGTAATTGAACGCAACATCGCTACAGATGCGATCAACCCGATCAGTATTTACCGCTTTATGGAGCTGGCCATCCAGTTCAGTGCCGAAGAGTTCCCCAATGCCGATGCTGCAATTGTTAACGAACGTTTAACCAACAGCGTTGAAAACCTGGAATCATTTCTGACTTATTTTAAACAGAATGGAAAACCGGTAAATTTCCCTAAAATGAAATTTATTGAGGCAGAGCAATCTTTATTTTTAGGCCACAACGCCCATCCACTGCCAAAAGGCCGGTCGGGCTTTAACAATAAGGAAGAACTTTTCAAATTTTCACCAGAAACTCAGGGACAATTCCAACTGGCATATTTTTTAATTGCTGCAAAAAACATTATTGAGAAAAATGCAGAAGGTTTCGATATTACCGATCTTTTCAGGATTGAACTCTTAGATAGTGGAAATGCAGATTTGATTGCTTTATTGGATCAGCATCCCAATTATAAAGTAGTACCCATGCACCCCTGGGAGGCGGATTATCTGCTAACATTGCCAACCGTGCAGGCCATGGAAGATGAAAAATTATTGTTCTACCTGGGCTGTTTTGGAGAATCTTACACTCCAACTTCTTCGGTAAGAACTGTTTACAACGCAACCAGCGATTGGATGCTGAAGTTTTCCTTACATGTAAAAATCACCAACTCACAGCGGGTTAACCTGGTAAGAGAGCTTCACCGTGGTTATGATGTAAGTAAATTGTTGAAAACAGAATACGGCAAAGCAGCCAAAGCCGAATTTCCGGAAATTGAATTTATTACCGACCCTGCATTTATCACCGTAAACTATCAGGGTGAAACCATTGATGGTTTTAACATCAGCATCAGGCATAATCCTTTCAAGGGAGAAGATGCAGAGAAAAATGTAAGTTTATTGGCGGCGCTTTGCCAGGATGGCTTACTGGGGCAGAAACCAAGGATTGCACACGTACTTGAGGAAGCGTCGATCAATAAAAACAAAACAGTTGCATACACCGCTGTTAACTGGTTTAAACAATACCTTCACCTTTGTGTGGCACCAATTGTTGGCCTTTACAACAATTATGGAATGGCTTTCGAGTTTCACCAGCAAAATGTGATGCTGGAACTGGATAAGGATTTTTATCCAGCCAAATTCTATTTCAGGGATAATCAGGGTTATTTCTTCAGCGATGCCAAAGCAGAATCATTAGAAGCCGTTTATCATGGCATTGCTGCCGAAAGCGGATCAATTGTTCCGAATGATTATATTATTCCTAAACTCACTTATTACTTGCTCATCAACAACATTTTGGGGGTAGTTAATGCCATCGCCAGCAATGGTTTAGCAGATGAGAAAACGCTGATCGACCTGGTTTACCTGGAATTTAAACAATTCGAAAACAGCGATACTACCGGTCTGGTTGATTATATCATTAACCGCCGCAGCTGGGAAGTAAAAGGCAATTTATTAACCAATCTTTGCAACATCGACGAAGCCAGTGCTCCTATCGATAATCCGGCTATTTACCGTGAGTTCCCGAACCCATTGGCTAAATATTTTTTCTCCGAAAACCTGATTAAACCACAAACAAAAGAGGTGCTGTACAGCAGGTTTTTCCCTAAAGAAAACGTAACGATTAACATCCGTCCGTTCAATATAGACCGCGATCTGGAAATGGTGCACGATTGGTTTAACCAGGAACACGCTAAACCGATCTGGAAAATGGATGGTCCGATTAAAGGCCTGGAGTTATTTTACAGAACGCTGTTACCAAACGATGCTTCGCACAGTTTTATAGGTGAAATAAACGGTGAACCAACTTTCACCATTGAGCCTTACTGGCCAATGCGCGATGGTGTGGGTGCCTGTTATGAAGCCCTTATGACTGATTATGGCGCACATTTACTGATTGCCCCTACGGATAAGGACAAAAAATTCAGTTTCGAAACTGGTCAGGCTTTGATGGACTTTATTTTCGAACAACCAGAAGTGGGTAAATGTATCGGTGAGGCCGCAGTTGAAAGCCGGGCGATGCACATTTTTGTAACCAGATTAGGTTTCAAATTGGAGAAAGTAATCCAGATGCCTTATAAAATGGCCAACCTAACTTTTTGTTACCGCGACTGGTATTGGGATAAATATCCTGAAGCCAAAGCACATGCCATGATTAAATTGGGACAGTTTGAAGCGGAGGAAATTTAAGATGCAGGAACAGAAAACATACGACATTATAGGCATCGGTATAGGTCCCTTTAACCTGGGCCTTGCCGCTTTATGTGCACCGATAGAAAGCTTATCTACTTTATTTTTGGATCAGGCGAGCGAATTTAACTGGCACCCGGGCATGATGTTGAGCGATGCCACTTTACAGGTGCCTTTTATGGCCGACCTGGTTACCATGGCCGATCCAACCAGTCCGTACAGCTTTTTAAACTATCTGAAACAAACCGATCGCCTCTATAAATTCTACATCAGGGAAGATTTTTTTGTGCTACGCAAAGAATATAACGCCTATTGTAAATGGGCCATTACCCATTTAAAAAACTGCCATTTTGGGCAAAAAGTAAGCAATATAAACTATGCTGACGGCATTTATCAAATTGAAAAAATAGATCAGGCCACCGGAGCTAAAGAGATTATTTTCGCAAAAAAAATAGTGCTCGGAACAGGAACTGCGCCTAAAGTACCTGCTTTTATTGATCCAACCGTTCATCAATATGCGATACACTCGTCGGAATATTTAAAGTTTAAACAGACTTTACTGGAACAAAAAACAGTAACGGTTATCGGCTCAGGACAGAGTGCCGCAGAAATTTTCTACGATCTGTTGCCTGAAACGGAAAATGGTTTAAAACTGAAATGGTTTACCCGCCCGGATCGCTTTTTCCCAATGGAATATTCGAAGTTGACTTTAGAACTTACTTCGCCTGAATATGTAGATCATTTTTACAATTTAAGCGATGCTAAACGGAAACAACTTTTAAGCAAACAAAATTCTTTGTTTAAAGGGATCAATTTCGAACTGATTAACCAGATTTTTGATAAACTATATGAATTAAGCGTTGATAGCGAAAAAATCAATGCCGAACTAATGCCGAACTGCCAGTTAAACAACCTAACGGTGAACAAGGATGGTAGTTATCAGCTCGATTTTTATCATACCGAAAGCGAAAAAGATTTTACAGTTGATACAGATGCTGTGGTATTGGCAACGGGTTATAAATATAACGAGCCAAGATTTTTATCTGCCATTAACGACCGTATAACACGCAATGCCGATGGACTTTTTCAGGTGCACCGCAATTATGCCATTGATGTAAATGGAAACGAAATCTTTGTGCAAAACGCCGAACTGCATACTCACGGCTTTGTAACGCCAGATTTGGGTATGGGTGCTTATCGCAATGCATCTATCATCAACGCCATTTTAGGTTTCGAAATCTATCCGGTAGAAAAACGGATCGCTTTCCAGCAGTTTAGTGTAAATGGAGAGGAAGAGGCCCTTCGAAAGACTCAGGATGACAAATCGAAAACTGAGTTTGAAGTCAGAAGCTGTCACGTTGAGCCTGTCGAAACGCCTTAAAAGCTAGGGTTGGTCCTTCGACAAGCTCAGGATGACAAATCGAAAACTGAGTTTGAAGTCAGAAGCTGTCACGTTGAGCCTGTCGAAACGCCTTAAAAGCTAGGGTTGGTCCTTCGACAAGCTCAGGATGACAAATCGAAAACTGAGTTTGAAGTCAGAAGCTGTCACGTTGAGCCTGTCGAAACGCCTTAAAAGCTAGGGTTGGTCCTTCGACAAGCTCAGGATGACAGACCACGTTGGTCCCGATTTGCAATCGGGACCATTGAGAACCGGATTTGAAATCCGGGGTAAAACAAGTCCGGATTACAAATCCGGACTAACAACTTAAAAAATAAATACCATGAGTTACAACAATTTTAACCATATAAAACCCTTAAAAAAAGAAGTTTGGGATAAGGTAAACCTAAACTATATTGCAAAATCGATCGTGGAACTGATGCACGAAAAACTGGCAGAACCAACACTTGTGAATACAAACGAAGATGGTGTTCTCGATTTCCGTTTAGCCACCGATAATGAGGAAATTTATTATACTTTCTCTGGTCAGCAGCGTGCTTTGGATTACCTGCATATTGACAAACAAAGTATTAAAAAGTTTGTAAACGACGAAAGTGTAGCGGTAAACAATGCCCCTGCCTTTTATTCCGAACTGCAGCAAACTTTCGGTATTAAACCCTTTACCCTCGCCCATTTTATCGAAGAAACGCTAAATACTTTATATGCTGATGCCTATATCCACGAAAAAGGCAGGTTAACCGCCGATGAACTGGCCAATGCCGATTACCAGACGATTGAACATCAAATGGACGGTCATCCATGGGCAACCATCAATAAAGGCCGTATTGGCTTTAACCACAACGACCAGGGGAAATATGCGCCAGAAGCGGCACAAAAAACACAACTGGCCTGGTTGGCGGTACACCAATCAAGGGCGCAGTTTAAAAGCATCGAAAGCATTTCTTCGTTCTCTTTCTACAATGAAGAATTGAGTTTAAAACAGGTTCACGATTTTAATCAGGTGCTCATCCAGCAGGAATTAAACCCAGAAGATTATTTCTTTATCCCAGTACACGAATGGCAGTGGAACAATAAAATTGTATTGCAGCTGGCGCACGACATTGCCCATCAGCTAATTGTACCTGTTGGAGTTGGTAACGACGAATACATGTGCCAGAACAGCATCCGTACTTTTTTTAACGTGAGTGAACCTAAAAAACATTATGTAAAAACGGCGATTTCGATATTAAATACCTCTATTTTCAGGGGATTATCGCCTAAAAAACTAGCCATTGCACCAAAAGTTACGCAATGGGCAAAAGACATGCTGCAGGGTGATGAATACCTGAAACAAACACGTGTTGTACTTTTGGGCGAAGTAGCTACGGTAGCTTATACCCACCCGCAATACAGTGAAATTCCGGGATCTCCATACCAATACCAGGAATTTTTAGGTGCCATTTGGCGCGAAAGTGCTGAAAATTACCTGCTGGAAGGCGAAAACATCATGACGATGGCCAGTTTACTTTATGTAGATGATAATGGTAAAAGTATGGTGCAGGCACTGATTGAAAAATCGGGATTAGATGCTTCAAGCTGGTTAAACGCTTATTTATCTGCTTATCTGAAACCGGTATTGAGAATTTTTTATAAACATGCCTTTTTCTTTAGTCCGCATGGTGAAAACACGATTCTGGTCATGAAAAATGGTGTTCCGGAGCGCATTATCATTAAAGATTTTGTGGAAGAAATTGTATTAACAGAAGAAACGAAAGCGAAATTACCGAATGACCTTGTCGACGTTTTAAGGGAAATTAACGACGAACTGGCACCATTATTTATCCTTTCGGGCATATTCGATGCAGTTTTCAGGTACTTAGGCAATATTTTCCACAGTTATGTAGGGATGGACGAAAAACAGTTCTGGCGTCAGGTTGCTGATGTAATTTTAGAATTTCAGCAGGAAAACCCTGAATTATCGGCAAAATTCGAAAAATTCGACCTTTTTGTGCCAGAATTTATCAGGGTTTGCATTAACAGGGTAAGGTTGTTAACCCATGGTTACAGCGAAAGCACTGATGTTCCGGTTCCGGAACTGATTGGCACCTTGGTTAATCCTGCCGCAGAGGCGCTGAAAGAGGATGTTTTAGCGTAGTGTGAAGTCAGATGTTACCATCTGACTTTGTTTAAATGTTAATGAGCTTTTGAAAATCAGATTAAATAAATTAATCTTGGTGTCAGATGGTAACATCTGACACCAAGAAAAAATCCCCCACGATACGTCCTTTAGATTTGTTTTGATCTTAATTTAAGGAGTAGAA
>NZ_QNQU01000037.1 GCF_003315595.1 Pedobacter miscanthi
TTGGCTCCATCGTGGCCGCCTGTTTCGGAGCAAACTGGCCGAGCTGATCTTGAGTCAGATTTTCTTCGCACAGAATTTCCTGATCAAGTATTATTTAAAGCTAGTTCAAAGCCATAGGTTCTAAAAGACAAGCCTCAGCTAAGCTTTGGCTTAAGAGGCTATTTTGAACGCTTTTAAGCATTTTTTAAGGTGCTTGGCATAGATTGTCTGGTAGGCTGAAATTTAAAGAAATGAACATCCCTGAAAACAGATAGCCTGGAAAGCTTGTCGTTGAGGAAAAATTTGAAAACTGTCGGCTTATATTTGTTCAGGGGGAAAGGAACTTTATGCTACAGCCCGGTAATCAAATTGGCGGTCAGTTTGGTCCGAAGCGGAGGAGTCACTTTCGCCAGAATATGCAGCCCAAGTAAAAGAATCTTAATAAACGATACCTTAACAAACATTTAAAACAATCATGAAAAAAATAGATTCGCTCTACAGAATTTTTTCCAGCAATGCTTGGTTGGTCGGGCGGGTGTTGAATTATACGTTTGTATTCGGCAAGGAGGCTGCGATATGAAATTGGGCGCGCTAATTGGGCTTATCTTTGCCATGCTTTGGTGGTCCGTTGGTGTGGGCGCTGTGACCAGTTCTGCCGGCACAATTCTCCAGATTTTTGGCGTTTTTATTTTCGCAGCAACTGGCATTTGGATTTTAAGGCGGAAGGCTACACTACCACGGCAAAAGCCGCGTTGGAATTATTATGTGGTCGCTGTCATCGCCGAGGTCATTGCCATCATGATTGTGCAAACATGGTTCACTACATGGAATTTGGGGCAGCTACTCCTTCCTACAGTAGGGCTAATCGTCGGTCTGCATTTCACTGGGTTATGGTATGCCTTCGCACGCAGTCGCTTTTTAATCTTATCTGTAGTAATGACCGCTGATAACCTGTTAGCGCTATTTCTGCCGCTCACGCCTGGAGAGCGACTCTTAATATCTGGATTTGGCTCATCTGCATCTCTCTTTGTTACAGTTATACTGCCTTGAATGTTTCATCTTGCCGTTTCCTCCTCTGACAAGTAAAAGATAAAAACTTATTCATGCTTTATAGCGCTGATTATAGGCTGTTCAGATAGGAATGATGAAATTTATATTCAGGTGCCAAAACCAACATAATCGTAGTTATGCTTTAAACTGGGCATTTCGGCAAAAGTTACGCTCGTTTCTCCTTTATGTTGACACCTTGTTTCGTTCCAAACTGTACGCCTTGATCCCAAGGTCAGGATTTCTTCATCCAGCAGTTTCAATAAAATTTTTAAGTTCAGGTCAAATTATAGGAACCGTATTTTCTCGGTAAATAATGCACCTACATTTCCGGCGAAATGCCTAATAGTAAGATTCTAAACGCCAGGCATATCTAGTGACTTTTACATCACAGCGTTCAGAAGCCCGGCCTTTTGTTAAATTAATGTATTTGCTTGCTATCTGCCTCATTCACCGCTTAGTGAATCAGCAGAGGAAATTAAACAACCGAATTATTTTCGGTTATTTTGCCTGTTATTTGAAGTGGAGAATATTTGCTACATTAGCCATACTCTAGTAAATGGCCGAAATTAACAAACAAACGGATTCAGAACTTTTAACATTGATTGCCCAGGGCAGCACTGATGCCTTTAAGGAAATCCATGGCCGATATTTCAGTGACCTTTTCCGTGCGGCATACAACGTGCTCCGCGACCAGGATGTTTGTTTGGATATTGTGCAGGAGGTGATGCTGTGGTTCTGGGAGCACCGCTCGGCTCACCAGATCAAAAATCTCCGGGGATATTTGTTAATGGCAGTCAAATATCAGTCTGCGAATTACATCCGGAGCCTTAAAATCCGGGATCATTTTCCTTTGGATAATATTGAAGACATTCAGGATAACAGTGGACTCACTATAGAGCTTAAAGAACTGCAAACCATCATCAAAAGTTTCACTTCAAAACTTCCAGACCGTTGCCGCGAGATATTTAAGATGAGCCGCGAACAGCACCTGAGTAATAAAGAAATTGCGCAGAAACTCGGAATTTCAGAAAAAACAGTTTCTGTTCAGATCCTTCGTGCCCTTACTAAATTGAAAAGCGAGTTGGGCAACAGTTACTTTTGGGTTAGTTTCTTTGTCTGATGGAGTTTTTGGGTTAGGATAACGGGTTTGATACCTGAAGTCATAAGCACATTTATAATATCTTAAGTTTTCATTTATCCTCAAAAACTTAGCCCGCAGCCACAAATAGACAATTTCTGAATTATTTTTCTATTCGCTGTAAGTATTTACCGTAGTTAAGTTACTTATAGGTAATAAGCCGTAAAAATGACCAACGAAGAATTTAACCTGCTGGCCGCAAAAGTTGCCGATGCCAAAGCTACGGAGTCGGAGCTCCGGCTTTATAATCTTTGCTTTGAGCACTTTCAGAAAGCTGAACATTGGAAGGAACTTAATATTGATACAATTATCCTGCAACAGCAGTCCTGGCAGCAGATCCATGCTACCGTAAGTGCGAGTAAAAGGCCAAACATTAAACTTTGGCCGAATATCTCTATTGCTGCAGCAATAACAGTTGTTCTGCTGATAGGCGTTTTCCTTCTCTTCCATCTACGGGGTGAGAAAAATTCATATTATGCTACAGATCTCGCGCCGGGCACAAACGGAGCGACCATAACCTTAGCTGATGGAACCAGTTTCCGATTGAACGGAACCAAAGGTGGTGTTAAAATCGGTACTGAGCTGACCTATTTGGATGGTACTGTTGTTTCAGGTTCATCAGCCAGTAATCAAGTGAAAAACGGAATGATGTTATTTGCTGCTACAGCAAAGGGGCAAACCTACCGCTTTACCCTTCCCGATGGGACAGAAGTATGGTTGAACTCGGATTCAAAAATGAGCTTCCCTTCCACATTTGATGGCAAAGAGCGTAAAATCAGTTTGGCCGGCGAGGCTTACTTTGAAGTAGTGCACAATGTGAAACAGCCTTTTAGGGTAGAAAGCAACAGACAGACTGTTCAGGATATCGGTACCGCATTCAATATCAAGGCTTACGCAGATGAGCAATCGGTAAGAACGACGGTTACCGAAGGTATTGCCGAGGTAGTTTCGGGCGATAAAAAATCAGGGCAGTTAATCCATGGCCAGCAGGCAATTGTTGACAATAATGGCCTAAAAATCATTGCAGTAAACGCACAGGATGAAATCGCCTGGAAAAATGGTCTCTTTGTTTTCAAGGGCGAGCCCATTGGCGATATCATGAAAAGAGTGGCCAGATGGTATAATGTGGAAGTAGTGTTCGAAAATCCTTCACTGGCCAACCTAACATTTTCAGGTACGATATCCAGATACGATCACATTTCGAAACTGTTGGATATTCTCCAGGCCACGGGAGAACTACAGTTTAAAATCCAGGGAAAAACTATAATTATCAACCAGTAAAATAATAATCGTTCACTAAACTAAACCAATCACCATGATCAGACCGCTACGACAGAAAATTTAAACTTCTATGGGCAGCTCATAAAAAAGCCACGGCAGTGTTGACGCACTACCATGGCAAGCTGAGTTAACCCAAAAACAATTGCGAAACCGTTTTATCAACTTTAACCCAACCAAACGAAATTATGAATTTTTATGCTTTTACCAAAGGCATGGCCCGGCCATGTCCTGACTCAAAAGTTTTAATCAAAACTATGAAGCTGCTCATTATTTTATCAACCGCCTTTTTAATGCAGGTCAGTGCTTCTACCTTCGGTCAAAAAATCAATCTGAATGTCCGCGATATACCCTTTAAAACCGCATTGGAAACCATTGCTGAACAAGCGGGGGTAAATGTGGTGTACCCAGACGCCTTATTGGGCAATACCAAAAATGTCCGTGTTTCATTCAAGGGACTTTCGCTTACTGAAGCGTTGGACAGGATTCTTGAAGGCCAGCCCAATCTCGCTTACGAACTTAAGGATAAGACCATTGTGCTTAAAAAAAGTGCATCGACCTATATAGACAAGGTAAAAAACCTTGCGGATGCGCTTTTTACAGCTGATATCGACGCACGCGGAAAAGTGGTCGACTCACTTGGACTGGGAATCCCGGGAGCCACAGTTAAAATTATCGGTAAACCAAAAATTGTTTACACCAACTCAGGGGGGGATTTTATCATTCCCGGACTCAAAGGCGGGGAAATGCTCGAAATCAGCTACGTGGGTTATACTACTGTTGTTCTTCCTGCAAAGGCAGACCTTGGTATCATCAGGTTGAAAGCCAGCATCGGCAAATTGGATGAGGTAACTGTAATGTCCTATAGCCAGACCACACGCAGATTAAGCACGGGTTCAACAGGTAAAGTTACCGGGGATGAAATTACCAAACAGCCTGTTTCAAATGCAGTTATTGCTTTACAGGGGCGTGTACCGGGATTGTTTATCACCCAAAGCGCTGGTTATGCGGGCGGGAACGTATCGGTAACCATCCGCGGACAGAACAGCCTGACATTAAATTCATCCGCTCCTTTGTATATCGTAGATGGTGTCCCTTTTGGAAGTGGTCCTGTGGAGAAAAGTATCGGTGCTTTTTCCCCCCAGAGTGACTTCAGTCCTTTAAATACGATTAACCCTGCTGAGATTGATAATGTGGTTGTTTTGAAAGATGCTGATGCTACTGCAATCTATGGTTCGCGTGGAGCCAATGGGGTAATTTTGATCACTACAAAAAAAGGCCGGCCGGGGCGGACAAATGTTACAGCAGATTTCAGTCAGGGGTTCGGTGAGGCATCTAACCTGGTCAAAATGTTGGGCACTGAAGAATATCTGAACATCAGACGGCAGGCATTTGCCAATGACAATATTACCCCGACAGCTGCCAATGCTCCGGATTTAGTGCTCTTCGACCAGAATGCTTTTACCAATTTTCCGCAGCTGCTGATCGGGAATACCTCAAAACAAACCAATGCGGGCCTGGCAATCTCCGGCGGTGATGCTTTTACGCAGTTCACTTTGGGAGGGACTTTTCGACGGGAATCGACAGTTTATTATGACAGATCCGATGATAAAGCAACTCAGCTCCGTTTAAGTTTGCAGCACAAAAGCAGGAACTCCAAATTCGCTACCACCGCCACCGTAAGTTACAATTCGGACAATAACCAGATCCCGATTTACAACATGAACTTAACCAATTATGGCCTTCCACCGAATTATCCTTTATATACTCCTACCGGTGCGTTATATTGGGGCCCGGGATATACCAATCCACTGGCTGCCTTCAATACCTATAATAACTTAAAATCTACCAACCTGAATGCGGCTGCAACCCTACGTTATACGATCCTACCGGGACTGGATATCAAAGCCAATGGTGGATACAATTTAATAGATGTAAAGGGAAACATGGTTACTCCGGTCTCCGCTACAAATCCATCTTTTAATTCATTGCCCCAGATCACTTCGAATAATAATTATATCAGGACCTATATCGCCGAGCCTCAGGTTACTTACGGATTTGATACCGGAAAAGGCAAATTAAACCTGATTGCCGGTGGTACCTGGCAGCAGGTGGAAACGGTGCAGCCTTTCTGGATTTTGGGCAACTATACCAATCCACAGCTGGCGACGAGCTTAAACCAGGTCAACATTTTGGCCAAGAATTCTGACTATGCCGATTTCCGTTACACCTCTGTATACGGCCGCGCGGAATATAATTTAAATAATAAATATCTGGTTAGTGCGAACATCAGAAGGGATGGTTCTACTAAATTCGGTGCCAACAACCGGTTCGGGAATTTCGGAAGTGCTGCCTTGGGATGGATATTCAGCAAGGAAAAATTGATCAGCGATAATCTTAAATGGTTAAGCTATGGAAAGTTAAGAGCGAGTTACGGTACGGTTGGTAATGATAAGATCCGGGATTATGAGTATCAGTCAAACTATTCAGGATCCTCCACATACGGGCCGTCTACTACGCTTACCCCGGCAAGGGTGGCAAACCCCTATCTAAAATGGGAAGAAACCAAAAAGCTCGACATCGCTTTGGAAATGGGTTTTCTTAAGGACAGGATTTTGTTCACTGCCGCTTACTATCGCAATAGATCAACCAATCTTCTGCAGAGCGTGCCCCTCGCCGCACAAACAGGATTCAGCCAGTACACTTCAAATTTTGACGCTACAGTGCAGAATAGGGGCCTAGAGCTTGAGCTGAATACGATCAATATCGAAAAAGGCGGATTTCGCTGGACTTCATCTTTTAACATCACTTTCCCGGAAAATAAACTTGTTTCATATCCGGGCCTTTTAACTTCTACCAATAACAACACCTATGTAGTCGGTCAGTCGCTTAATCTCCGTACGGTATACCAGTCAACGGGTATCGTTAACGGAATCGCTACTGTAGCTGATTTAAATGGCGATGGTGTAATCACCGGCGGGATTTTTGAAAATGGAAAAGGAGACCAGCATGTATACGGTAACAATGATCCAAAATATTACGGAGGCTTTAATAACACATTTACCTATAAAGGTTTTGAACTGGATATTTTTTTAACCGGGATCAGCCGTACAGCCACCAGGGGTGATCTAAATTTTGGGACCTACCCGGGTTTCGGTTACAACCTTCCGGTTACCCTGGCTGATGTTGGCTTAAAATATTCAACCAATACCGCATCAGCAGCGGGCAGCAAATATAATCTGTTTACCGGATCGGATACTGCAGTAGAATCGGCCTCTTTCATACGGTTGAGGAATGTTTCGTTGAGCTACAGTGTACCGGCTTCATTCAGCAAAAAGATAGGAATGTCATCGCTTCAGGTGTATGTCCGCGGTCAGAACCTGATCACCTTCACTAATTACAAAGGCCTGGATCCTGAAACGCTGACAACACAGATTCCACCTTTAAAAATGTTCACAACCGGTATAAGAGCAACCTTTTAATCTTCAAAAAAATGAAAAATTCTTTTAAATATACAGGGCAGGCCCGACTTGCGCTAATGCTCATTACATTGCTAACCACCTTTGGCGGCTGTAAAAAATTGATAGAAAACAATGCTTCAGGCGGCCAGTTACTGGATAAAGAAGTCTATAAAGATTCAACCACTGTTAAGGGAGCCTTGGCTGGCATGTACAGCAGTTTGATCACCAATAACAGGTATAGCGTGCTGATGTCCGGATTCCCCGGTTACAGCGCGGATGAGCTTACAAATTATAACCTGGAACCCGTTAATCAATTTGTATTGAATAGTATCCTCACCACCAATACAGAAGTAAACAACAATTTATGGTCGGCACCCTATTCGGTTATCTATGCCGCCAATGCGATTATCGAAAATGTACCGGCAGGGAGCAACCTTACACCAAAGTTCCAGGCGCAGAGTATTGCTGAGGCCAGGTTTATCAGGGCATTCTGTTACTTCTATTTAATCAACCTATTTGGGGATGTGCCTTTGGTAACCACTACTGATGTAGATGCAAACAAAACAAGTCCTCGTAGCCCTGAAGCGGCTGTTTATTCACAGATTACAGACGACCTGCTTTTTGCCCAGGCAAACCTGCCCGCCAGTTATATATTGTCTGCAGGAGCAAGAACCCGTGCCAATAAATGGGCGGCTACCGCTTTGCTCGCCCGTACTTATCTCTATCAGGGCAACTGGGCAGCCGCCGAAACACAGGCTACCTCATTATTGGATAATACGGCATTGTTCGGCCTTGAAGATCTGAACAGGATTTTTGTACCAACAAGTAAGGAAGCCATCCTGCAATTATATAATGATGCGAGTGGAATAAATCCATATGCAAGTGCGATGTTGCCCAGTCCAACAGCGCCTACTATACCTAAATATGTATTTACCGAACAGTTGAAAAATGCTTACGCGGCAGAAACTGGAGATGCGCGCAGAACAGCATGGACAATTACGGTTACCGCTCCCAATGCCATTGTGTATACCTGCCCAGCCAAATATAAAGGCACAACGCCTGGAAACGCTGAATACTTCACTTTGTTCCGGCTAGGGGAACAATATCTGATCCGTGCCGAAGCACGTGCACAGCTTAACAATTTGACAGGTTCCAGGGCGGATCTGTTGATGATCCGTCAGCGTGCGGGTCTGGGTGCTACACCTGCCAATGACAAAAACGCATTATTACTTGCCGTTGAGCGTGAGCGGAGGATCGAACTGAGCTGCGAAATGGGGCACCGGTGGTTTGATCTTAAAAGAACAGCAAGAGCGAACACCGTACTTGGGGCAGTTAAGCCTACATGGAAGCCCGAAGCAGCATTATATCCGATTCCAGCTGATCAGCGGAGCAGAAATGGAAACCTCACACAAAATCCAGGCTATATCAATTAAAAATTTAAATCAAAAATAATATGAAATTCAATATATATCTATTGCTGTTGATTTGTACAGTAACATCTGCCATGGCACAACAGAAAAAGTTTACGCTTAAGGGAAATCTTTCTGGCTCGAACGTTCCGATAAAAGTTTTCCTTTACTTCCGCGACGGTGAGCGTAAGGTTGCCGATTCGGCAATGGCGCAGGATGGTAAGTTTACCTTTTCCGGGAGTCTGGATCATCCGACAGACGCAACATTATATGTGCACTGGATCTATCCACCAAATGTGAAACCGGAAGGATCAGCCAGCGAAGGCAAATCGTTTTTGCTTGAGAACGGGACGGTCACCATTGAGGGTAAACGTTTATTTGATGCTAAAATCTCCGGTGGCGAGGGCCAAAAGGATTACGAGATTTATAAAAAGTTGATGAACAGTGTAGGGGATTCGGTTTACCGGATCTGGAAAGCCCAACAGCACCAACTTCCTGAAGATTCTACAGCAGCTTTTCAAAGGTTACTTTATGCCCGGCAGAAGATAGCAAAAGAGGAGACCCTTAAATTTATTCAGGCCCACCCAAAATCGCCGATGTCTTTTAATATCCTGCAGAACAGCTCAGTGATCGTTGAGGATTTTAAATATGTGGAAGGGATGATGGTCTCATTAAAACCTGAATACGGTGAGACAGAGAGGTTTAAAGCTGTAGAAGCCAAGGTTGCCCTGACCAAAAGACTATCGATCGGCCAACTTGCCGCAAACTTTAGTCAGTCCAGCGATAAAGGAAAGTTAATATCCCTTTCAGATCAAAAAGGCAAATTTGTCCTCGTTGATTTTTGGGCAAGCTGGTGTGGCCCATGCCGCACCGAATATCCATATTTAAAAAGTGCTTATGCCAAATACAAGGATAAAAACTTCGAAATTATAGGCATTTCCATTGATGATAAAAAAGATCTTTGGTTAAACGCCATCAAATCCAATGGCTTTGAATGGATCCAATTGTCAGACTTAAAAGGAAAAGATAATGCAGTAGCAAAAGCTTATGGCATCGCAGCTATCCCCCAGAATTTTTTGATTGATCCCGCAGGAAAGATTATTGCCAAAAATCTAAGGGGAAAAGAACTGGAAGAAAAACTGGCTGAAGTAATCCGCTAAACTGCTCATATAGCTATTAACCGGTTAGGTGCGTGTTTGCTCAATGGATGGCGCCTGACCGGTTAAATAATAGTTTGTCAACAGGCTTCGCCATAGCCACCATAACCTTGGTATATCCCGGCAATGAGTGATTTTCGCACACCACACAGGTTGTGCGCTGATTTCGTATTGTTCAAGTTTTACCATACCGGATCACAATTTTAATCATCCATTAACCTTTCATTTTATTAAATAAAGCTATATGAAGAATATCGCTACAAAATGGGTTTCTACAAATATAATTTTGCGCTATTTTTGTATGTTAGTTCTACTTTTCACGGGTTGTGTGGCAGCCAGGATGCCTGACATTCATGACCGAAAATTAGGCGGGAAATTTGATCTCGCTATTTTTCTACCCGATGAAAAACGGCCAGAGCTGCTGCATATTTTTTCGAAAACCGGAGTGGTGTTGAGCATGCCGCAGGACGGATCGGGCCTTTTTGAGCATGATCAGAAGGGAATCATCCATGTGAGAATCCAGCTACAGGGCGAGCTAATGCTCCGGGCATTATTCAGGAACCTTTCGGAAGCGGACATCATCGTGCAGCAATGTATTCCTCAGCCATAATAAATCCGGGTTGCAAACGGGAAACGCGTTATCTATAATGGCTTTGGTCAGTAGATAATAAGTTCTGTTAAATTAGATTTGTTGGAATAGTTATATGACCTTAATTGTGTATTTCAATAAGGGTGGTCCCTCTATTTCAGTGCACAGTGGCCACCAAATGGATTGCTGAATAAATATAATATTCTTCCTTTCACAAATACCTGCAACTCCTCTCAACTGCTTTAATAAACGGCCTTTATTGTGCTTCAGTCACAGTATGTTGAAAAAAATCAAAATTTACCAGGATTATTTTCTCATCAGACATGATTTATAAATGATTTAATGAGTTAATGTTTTTATATGATAGGAATACCGAAATTGCTTACAAGGATAAGAACAACATCCCCATTACAAAATGTTTTGTGATTATATCCTAAATTTGATAGCAGGTCGCAAAGAGGCCAGTTTTGGCTATATGATTTGTGTTTAAGGTTTTAGGATCCATAATAAAATCAGGACAGTGCAGGATGCCTTAGTCAGAAAGTTCCGATAATTTAGTTTTTGCCAGATATAATTATACATACCAATTGAGGGCTTAAACCATGCCGTAATTGTATTACTACTTGATGCAGATGGAGGATTGCATAAATGATTCGACGCAACAATTGCAAAATAAAAATTATGAATAAATCTCTTTTTATAAAATCATGGATGCTCTTATTGTTGATCATATCTACATGTTTTTCTTATGCGCAAAAATCTTCTTCACCAAGGATCGTCAATATTGTTAATTTCATTCGTGATATCGAACCGAGGGAGGCTTATATAACAAAAGATGTGCTTTACGAAACTGTGGTAAACCAGGTAAAACTAATGAAACAGTATCAACTCGGGGGAACATTTTTACTGCAATATGATGCCCTGATTGATGAACGTTACATTTCACTTTTAAAAACGCTGCCAAAAGGTAAGTTCGAGATTGGCGCATGGTGGGAACTGCCACTACCATTAATCGAAAAGGCAGGTATTAAATGGCGCGGTAAATATGCCTGGGACTGGCATTCGGATGTGGGTTTTTCTGTAGGTTATACACCAGCTGAACGTGAGAAGATTATAGATGTTTATTTTACCGACTTTAAAAAAATATTTGGATACTACCCTAAATCAGTGGCTTCATGGGTGATAGATGCACATTCTTTAAATTATATGTATGATAAATACAAGATTGTGGCAACGGCCAATTGTAAGGATCAGGTAGGTACCGATGGCTTTACCCTATGGGGTGGTTACTGGAACCAGGCTTACTATCCCAGTCGCATAAATGCCTATATGCCTGCTCAGCATGTTGATAAACAGCTGCCCGTACCTGTGTTTCGGATGTTGGGTAGCGATCCGATCAGGCAATATGCCGATGGGCGTTCAGTAACCACATTAGAGCCTGTATATAAGCATGCCGGTGGTAATGAGCAATGGATAAACTGGTTTTTCAACAGCTTTGTAAACGATCCTTCGTTAGGGTTTAATTACACGCAGGCCGGTCAGGAAAATTCCTTCACCTGGAATGATATGAAAAAAGGTTTAGAGTTGCAGATGCCAATTATTGCCCATCTAAGGGATGAAGGTAAGGTGCGGGTAGAAACGATGTCAGCATCAGGTGAGTGGTTTAAAAAGAAATATAAGGTTACTCCGGCTACAACATTTACAGTAACTAAAGATCTTGGCGAAAGTGATAAGAAAACCATCTGGTACAATAGCCGTTTTTACCGACTCAATTTACTTTGGGAAGAAGGAACTATGCGTATTGCAGATATTCACCTGTTTAATGAAATCATTCCTGATAAATATTTTAAGGGAGTTACAACAGTTAACCAGAGCTTTTTTTACACCTTACCTGTTGTTGACGGCTTTCAATGGGGTAAAACAGGTCATCCCACGGGGCTACGTTTGTTAACACTCGATAATGGCCAGCCTATACCCGTAAAAGGCGGCAATCCGGTATTTACAAATGTAGATGTTAATACAGCCCATATTTCATGGCCATCGGGTAAAGGTACCTTTGAGATCGATTTAAAAGAGAAGATCATGATCATTAAAACCACAGGAACGGTACCTCTGAACTGGTATTTTGAACTGGCAGTAAATGATAAAGCTAAAGTACCCCTTACGGGTATTAAGGCTAACCAGATTGATTATAATTTTGACGGGCATATTTATCAGTTGGTAGCCGAAAAAGGATTTTTCGTAAAGCCAGAAAATGCTTCGTTGGTTCAGTTGAAGCCTGAGTCTGGCTCAATTATTCTGCGAATTGCAGATTAGTAATCATTTATTTTTATTATACTCCTGAATTTTTTGTTTTTCTGAAAGTATTTCGTCTTTTTTTATATTTTCAGTGGTATTCTAATCTCATTTTAATGTAATTGTATCATTTTTGTGTATTAGTAATGCCTCATTTTTATGTTTTTCATGCTTTCTGCTGATTATTAGAGGCTTTTTTCTGTATCATGAAAATATTCTCTTTTTTTTGCTGTTTGTTTCTTGTGTTAAAGTGCTGTTATTGGTATATTTATGGTGTAATCATTAAAAACCGAAAACTAAACTAAACTAATTTTTATGAAAAAACTCATGCAGAGTTTGTTCGTATTGCCATGCTTTGCTATTGGAGTAATGTGGCAAGAAAGAACAGAACAAGGCAGCTCAATGCCAAAAAATATCATAGGTGCCCCACCAGATTAAATATCCACCAGACTACAATAAGATTAAATAAGACCGGCAAAAATGCGCCTTAAATTTAAGGCCATAATTGTTCATTTATCCCCCCTTTAACAATCAACTAAAGTGTATGATTGGAGACGGGCAGGGGATGAAGAGGGATTGTTTTTTTAAAATTTTACTCAGCAAATGTTAAATTTTTATTGAACTATAATTAACTAAACTAAACTTTTTTATGAAAAAACTTGTACAGAGTTTGTTCATATTGCTGTTTGTTGCAACTTCTGCAATGGCGCAAGAAAGAACAATTACAGGGACTGTTACGGGCTCGGAAGATAGATTGCCCCTTCCAGGCGTAAGTGTTAAAATTAATGGTGCTAACGGCGGTACCCAAACCGGTGCAGATGGCAGGTATACACTTAGGGTTCCCAGCAATGTATCCCAAATTGAATTTTCGTACATAGGATATGTGAGGCAAACAAGAACGATTGGAAGCGCAACAGTGATTAATGTTGTTTTGGAAAGCGATTCGAAAACACTTACCGATGTTGTGGTTACCGGTGTGGGGGTAGCTACCCAGAAAAAGTTGGTGCCGATTGATGTTGCAACTTTAGATTCAAAAGATTTTCCCAAAAGTGCAACAACAAATGTAACCCAGGCACTACAGGGGCAGATTGCCGGTGCACAGATTATACAGAGAAGTGGCCAGCCGGGTGCCAACGCACAGATTATCTTACGTGGATTTACCAATCTTGCCAGTTCATCTCCACTGATTCTGATTGATGGGGTGCAGGCAAGTTCGGATCTTTTAACTTCATTGGATCCAAATATCGTTGACCGAATAGAAGTGGTAAAAGGATCTGCAGGAGGTATGTTGTATGGTGCTCAGGGTGGAAATGGTGTAATTCAGGTTTTTACAAAAAAGGGTGCTAAAAACAGTCAATTAATTATTGATTTCGTATCCAGGTATAGTAATGACAGGATTGTGAGGCTGAATGATTTAATTGCAACTAACCATCACTGGGTAACTGATGCAGCTGGAAATATTGTGGCAAGTAACGGTTCTGTTTTGGCACCCAGTGCAATTGGCGTTTGGCCAAATCCAACTGCATTGCCCTTCGGAACGGATAAAACGGTTCAGAATAATAAACCCATTCTTTTGCCAACATACGATCATATCGATCAGGGAAACAGGGTGGCCAATACATTCACCAATTCTTTAACGGTAAGGGGAGGCACTGAAAAGGCCGATTACTCTTTTGGTATGTCAAATCTCTCGCAGCAGGATGTATATAGTAATAATTTTAATAGAACAAACCTAAACTTAAATTTCGGTTTTAGTCCAGTTAAGGGTTTGAATGTCAGATCCTCAACACAATTAATATATTCAAAGGAAGATTTGTTGTCGTCCAACAGGTTTAATTTGGTTAACTCTTTACAGTGGATCGATTTTACCTTCCGCAACCCTACCAATGGTCAGTACGTAGTTAAACCGAGTACCTTGACCGACGGAAACAATCCCCTGGCCGAACGTGAGGCAAGAGAGCGCTATAGTAAAACACCCAGGCTTGTGCAGAACTTTAGCGTAAATTACAAATTGCCTAGGTTTTTAGAATTCGACGTTAAATATGCTCTGGATACACGCCGCTGGGAGCAGGGCGATTTCTACTATAATCAGGTAGGAAGGGCTCAAACCGTTTTTTATGGTTCTGTTATAGAAGGAAGTATTACAAAAGAGTACGAAAATTCTGCTGTACATTACGGTAATGCAAGTGCATTTTTTAGGACGGATTTCGAAAAAGATTTTAAATCAAGCTTACCAATTAAGACTTCTACTCAATTTACCTATGACGCCAGAAAGTTTAAAAGCAATTATTTTTATGCCCAGGGTGTTACGTTGCCGGCCTACCCTCCGTTTACCTTGTCGGCAGCTACAACAAGAACCGGAGGCGAATCTTTTGAGGAGTCGTTGGTATATGGTTTCTTAGCCAACCAAACTATAGAGTATGGAAACCTTTTTGGTGTTTCTGTAGGCTTTAGGTCTGATTATTCTTCTGCCTTTGGCGGACAGGGAAAAGCGGCAACCTTTCCTAGGGGCACCGTTTTCTTCAACCCTTCTGAATTCTTTAAGAGTAAGGATTTAGTATCTAACTGGAAACTGCGTGCTGCATACGGCGAAGCAGGTGTTCAGCCAGGCATTTACGACAGACAGGTAACTTTTAGCAGAGGTAACTTTGGAGAAAGTGGTTCAACGCTTTACACAAGATCAACGGCAAACAATCCGGCTTTGTTAATCCAGAAAACCACCGAGCTGGAGATTGGAACGGACCTTACCTTAACTCCATTGAAGGGAAATTGGTTAAGTAATATGGTATTAAGCGGTACCTACTGGAAAAGAAAATCAGACGATGTTATACAGGAGGCTCCTGCTGCACCATCTACCGGGGCAACTGGCCTTCGAGATAACCTGGTTGGCCTTTCGAGTAACGGATTTGATATTTCACTCGATATCAAAGCTTATAAATCGAGAGATCTGGATTGGAATTTTGGATTTAGGCTAGGTAAATCGAAGACCGAGGTAACAAAAGTATCAAACAATGTACCGATTACAAACGGTGTATTTTACCTGTCGCCCGGAGGTAACCTCGGAGATTTGTACATGCAGCGACCGTTAACCAGTATCGATCAGTTGCGTCCAAATGGAACAAGGTACATTCCTGAAGCGAGTGCTTCGGGTTATGCTGTAGCCAGCAATGGTTATGTGGTTAATTTAGCAAACTATAATGTTGTATTAACCGGTGCTGATGATCTGGCAGTAGTTGGTAATGTTAACCCGGATTTTTCGAGCTCATTTATTAACAGTTTTACACTTTTTAAAAAATTAACCGTAGGGTTCCAGTTCGATTGGGTAAAAGGAGGAGAGGTATATAATCAAACGAGACAATGGATGTATAGAGATAGGCTTCATAAGGACTTTGATGAGCCGATTACCATTGCCGGACAGCAAGGATCTTTTGTTGCATTCTATAATAGTCTTTATAATACCAACACACCGCTTTCACACTTTGTGGAAGACGGCAGTTATGTAAGGCTGAGAGATTTATCGGTTACCTACGATTTAACAAACGTACTTAAACAAAAGTGGCTAAGAACCATTTCGGTTACTGCTACCGGAAGAAATCTTGCCACATGGACTAAATATAAAGGTTTAGATCCCGAAGCAACTTCGGCATTAACAAACCAGGGAGGTACAATTAATGGTATCGGATCATTTACCGGTGTTGATTATTATGGTGCACCTAACCTTAAATCTTTCCAGTTTAGTGTAAACATCGGTTTCTAATTATTTATTACAGAACTTTTAATTTAAATAAAATGAAAAAAATAATAGCTTTTTTTGCAATAGTCCTGCTTTTGACTAATTGTAAAAAATCCGATCTGCAATTGGATGATCCCAATTCGCCTACACCCTCAGGTTCTTTGGCATCGGTAAAAGGGGTTGAGCAATTTGCTTTGGGTATCTGGAATAAATTATATGTTGGTAATAACCTGTTGGTGCATGCAATGAATATGCATAGTTTCATGGGAGATGAGCAATGGTGTTCTGCCGGTAACTGGGGATGGAGGTATGTAAACCAGGTAGACAAAATTACTTTACCAGCACCTTATAATAAAGTTATACCGGGTGTTCTGGTAATCGATCAGCCTACACAGCTCAAAGCTTTAAACAATCTGTCGGCAACCAATGGTTCTCAAACCAATGCCCTGGTTTACGAATGGAATCTTGCATATTTTGTAAACGGACAAGCAAATTTCCTGCTTCAGGCAGTTAATAACCCTGCTGTGGCAATTCCTGCTACAGAAAAGGCTACTTTGCAGGCCTGGGCCTATTGGTGGAAAGGATTTGCATATTCGCGCATAGGCTCGATGTATGTTGCCGGCGTAATAAACGATAAAACTGATGGAAGTACTGAGTCACAGTATAAAACACGCCAGCAGATAATTACAGAAGCAAATGCCAATTTTGATAAGGCCATTGCATTATTAACGCCAGTTGCAGCAAACGATGCTGTATATATTGCAACAATGAATGCCATTATCCCTGCTTTTAACAAACCTACTCCGAATGTTGCCATCACCCCACAAATGTGGATCAGAGGTTGTAATACTTATAAAGCAAGAAATATTCTGGTAAATAAGAAAGTTGCTGAGCTAACGGCTGCTGATTTAACAAATATTAAAACGCTTGCTACTGCAGGTTTGGTTCAGGGAGATATTACATTCCTGTTGGGTATTTCTGCTGTTGCAGCTGAAGGACTTTCTCCAAACAACCAGCAGCATATTTTGCTTTGGAATTCACATGCAAACAATCCCGGCTGGATGTATCCATCTGAGCGCTGGGCACAGGATTTTAAACCGGGCGATCAGCGCTTTGTAAAAGGCGTAAGTACATTGCCCCTTGCGGAAGTTAACAGACAGGCCAGGGGTTACCAGTTTGGTGGCCGTTATTTCTTTACCGCTATCCAGAATGGAGGATATTGGTCAACCAATGCCAGAACAGGTTTTGCTAATTTTGCGGGATCGTGGGAAGAAAACGACCTTATGCTGGCCGAAGTTGAAATCAGAAACAACAATATCGACGCAGGATTATTTTTTGTAGATAAGGTTCGTACGGCAAATGGTGCAGGATTGGCAGCTACAGTGGGAACCGGCCTAAACCAGGTACAGGCTCTTGAAGAACTAAGAAGGGAGCGTAGAATTGCACTCACGCTTAGAGGATTAGCGTTTTATGATGCCAGGCGCTGGGGTGTTACTGCAAAAGCCAGTGCAGGTGGGGGTAGAGCAAACGCTAACGTTGTGATATCAAATACAGAAATTGGTGCAACGCCTGCCGGAAGCTGGACGCTTTTACCCTGCTTTATCGATTATAACTATTGGGACTATTGGGATGTTCCTGTTAGTGAATTTAGTTATAATGCCCCTTCTTCAGGAAGTCCGGCCATAGCAAATTAAACCATCGTATTTTGAAATATTATAAGGCAGCGCAGATTATCTGTAGCTGCCTTTTTTGTTATCTGCAGATATATGAAGAGTATCTCACTACATAAACATAAGCCAGCTGTCAACACAAATTGAAAACAGCAGAAGGCAAAGGTTGAAAGTGATTTATTTAACTATTGATCACGGATTACATAAAGCCGCTGCAAAATCTTTGGTTTTATAAGCTTTTAATAACTTATATGCGGTTTGTATAATTTCCAAAGCCCGGGCATCAGCTTTAACAATCTTCTTATCTTCCATCTGCTGCAAGGGTTTATCATCCTGAATATAATACCGGCGTTCGGTAGTGGTTACCTTGCCTATGGCCGGTCCGCCTACAATTTTTTCATAACTAAAAAAGATCTTGCCCGAATGGTAATAGTATTGGTTAATCCAGCTCCCATCTCCAATACTTCCTGTTTCTATAACTTTAACAATGACATTTCCTTCCTTAAAATAGCTTACCGTTCCATCTTCTACACATCCTTCTGCCTCGTATTTGAATTTTTCACTTTTAAGTGAAAGAGAATTAATCCGGTTATATTCTTCACGGATAGCTTTTACGGCTGAGTTAAGACTACTTGTTTGTACTAATGGTTTGTTGCCCTGCGGATTAACCTGTTTCGTTTGGGCATTCAACTGTAAGGATATGTTTAATGTTAAGATAAGGGAGAGGAGTTGTAATTTCATTTTGTAGATAATTAGCGATTTGAGCGTTCTTTGGAATTTAATAACAGGATTTAAACGGATCAACCCGGTATTTTGTTTGTATGAAATTAAGCCAGGTTCTATGCTGTAAATAAACTTGTAATTTTCAATATAAACAAGGATACTTTGCCTGTAAAATTTGTTATTACAGATGAAATAACCATTGATATAAAAAAAGGACAAGCCATCCGGCTATGTCCTTTTAGTCATTAGTAACCTAAACTGTATTGCTGCAGGACTTCTACAACCTGCAGTTTCTTTTTCTATTTATTAAAGACAGATAAACCGTCTTGCAAGAATTTTTTGTAATTGGCTACCTCATAATCTGCACCCTGGGGCTGTGTTAACAAAGCCTCCGTTTTAGGATCCAGCAGCACATAAAAAGGCTGGGAGTTCGCCTGGAATTTTCTGGCCTGCAGATCGCTCCATTTTTTGCCTATGGTATTTAGTTTTTTTCCTTCGGGTGTAATCACTATATCTTCGGGGGCCAATTCCGATTTATCATCAACATACAACTGGATAAGTACATAATCATTGCTGATCATTTTGTACACTTCCTGATCCGGCCATACATTGTTTTCCATTTTTCTGCAGTTCACGCAGGCATGTCCGGTAAAATCGATGAGTACGGGTTTATTCAGCTTTTTAGCTGCCATTATACCTTCGTTATAATCAAAATAGGTATTCAGCTTTAATTTTGGATGAAATTTATCGGCATATTTATGTGGGCCATCGTTTGCTATTGTTGTTTTTCCGGCCAATAAGCTGGTAGTATACAGGTCGAAATCCTGTGTTTCCTGCGGCGGTAAAAAAGCCGATATGCTGCGTAAAGGAGCACCCCAAAGGCCCGGTATAAGATAAACCGTAAAAGCTAATATTATGGTTGCAAGGAAAAGTCGTGGTACCGAAATAAAACTCAGTGGGCTATCGTGCGAAAACCTGAGCTTACCGAGCAGGTAAATGCCCATCATGCCGAAAATTACGATCCACAGGCTTAAAAATATCTCCCTATCAAACCATTCCCAGTGGTAGGCGAGGTCTACATTGCTTAAAAATTTTAAGGCAAAGGCCAGTTCGAGGAAACCCAGCACAACTTTAACACTGTTTAACCAACCGCCCGATTTTGGCAGCTTGTTCATAGCCGATGGGAAAAGCGCAAACAATGCAAAAGGAATAGCCAGTGCCAGCGAAAAGCCGAACATGCCTATCGCCGGGCCTAACAAAGCACCTGTTGTTGCCGCCTGTACCAGCAAGGTGCCAATAATGGGGCCGGTGCACGAGAAAGATACCAAAGCCAGCGTGCCAGCCATAAAAAATAAGCCGGCAATACCGCCTTTGTCTGAGTTGGCATCCATTTTATTTACCCACGAAGAGGGCAGGGTAATTTCGAAAGCCCCTAAAAAAGAAGCAGCGAAAGCTACCAGCAACAGGAAAAAGAAAAAATTAAAGATGCCGTTTGTAGAAAGGCTGTTCAGTGCATCGGCACCGAAAATGATGGTTACCAGCAAACCGAGTACGACATAAATAAGGATAATGAAAAAGCCATACAATGCAGCCCGTCTAAATGCTTTTCCTTTTTCAGCTCCTTTGGTGAAAAAACTTACGGTTAAAGGCAGCATCGGAAAAATGCATGGCATCAACAGGGCTGCCAAACCGCCCACAAAACCTGCAATAAAAATTCCCCATAAGGTTTTGTGGGCTTCTTTGGTTTGGATTACTGTTTTTTGAAGAACGGCAGGCGTTTTTGCAACAGAATCGTTTTTTTTAACGGTGTTGCTAACGGTTTCAGGTTTAATTTCGGTAAAAGTAAGGTTGCTGGTATCGGCGCTGTTCTGTGCATATCCACTTAAGGATATGGCACAAAGCAACAGCAACCCGAGACAGATTTTCTTAAAGGATATCATACGCTCTGTTCCGCTTATTTTACAGGAATGTTAAAATCTACCTGTTCTGGTGGCAAACATTGTTTATCATCACATACCATAAATTCTACACTGCCTTTAACAGTTGCGGTTTTACCTTTCAGCTTTATTTTTTGCTGAAACATGACCGATTTTTCGAAATAACTTACATTCATTTTAAAGGTAGATTCGTATTTGGTAACTGCTTTTGGCTCGGTTGTCGTACCAACCAAACCGTATGTGCCCGATGATGGGAAAGTAAAGGTTGTTTTAACCGGCCCGCCTTCTTTAACAAATTGCGAATACAGGTGCCAACCCTGATCTATGGTAGCTTTAATAAATACTGTTGCTGTTGTTGCTCCTGTTTTTTTTGCAGCATAACTCCAGGTTACGGGTTTTAAGATTTGGCTATGTGCCGCAAGATTGGCCAGGCAAATGGCAAAGACTAAAAAAGTGATTTTTTTCATGTTATAGTTTGTTTGTTTATAGTGGTTGGTTAATGTAATCTGCTAAAAGCCTGGTAATCGATAAAATCTACTTCTGGCGTAATGTAGCCTGTTTTAACAGGCTCTTCCCTCATCAGATCGGTGCTGAGGTATTTTTTGTTGCTATCCGAAAATATGGTGACTACACAACTCTGTGTGCCCATTTTTTGTTGCTGTTTTATGGCTCCGATTACGTTTGCACCCGATGATATGCCTACAGCGAGGCCCAGCTTTGAAGCCAGTTTCTGTGCCATCAATATCGCATCCCCGTCGTTCACCTGTACAACTTCGTCCAGTTCCTTTAGCTTAACAATGTCGGGTATAAATTCGTCAGAAATTCCCTGTATACGGTGGCTGCCAACTTTGTAACCGGTAGTTAAGGTTGGCGATTCAGCCGGCTCCAGCGGATGGATCTTAATGTCTGCATTCTGCTTTCTTAAGAAATTTCCAACGCCCATAATTGTTCCGCCTGTACCCACCCCGGCAACAAAAGCATCAGGTGTGAGGTTTTTTAACCGTAGCTGTTCCCAAATCTCTTTTCCAGTGGTTTGTTCGTGAGCTTCAGGGTTGGCGAGGTTTTCGAACTGTTTAGGTAAGAAAATATCAGGGTTATGGCTGGCCATAAATTCGGCCAGTTTAATGCTGCCGATAAATCCGCCTTCCTCTTTGCTCACCAGGATAATTTCGGCCCCCAGGCTTTTAATAATATCCATGCGCTCTTTACTCAGCCAGTTGGGCATAATGATGGTTACCGGATGCCCAAGCGCCTTACCAATGGCTGCAAAAGCAATACCCGTATTACCGCTGGTAGCCTCAACAATTCTATCTCCTGCTTTGATCTTACCTTCGGTATAAGCTTTTTGTAAGGTATAAAGCGCCATCCGGTCTTTAATGCTGCCGGTTAAATTATAATGCTCGCATTTCACATAAATTAATCCTTTTTTGCCTTGATAGATATAAGAAAGCTCGAGCATTGGGGTATTGCCGATGAGCATCGAAAGATGCTCAAACTTATCCTGAAACACAGTTTGATAACTAACCATTGACATTATATTTTAAACCTCAATCATTTTGTGATTAATTACGGTAAAAGTCTATAATGTATATTGTTTTATCAATACAAGCGTTTATTTCCATAAATTTTCTGCTATATTGCACAATAATTGCAATAATTTTCAGATTGATACTGTTTTAGCAGCATCAATTATAATTTTTTTCAACCCATTAAAAATGATACAGGGCGATTTAGACAAGGTAGATATACAGATATTAAAGCTTTTACAGCAGGATGCATCTTTTACCAACAAAGAAATTGCACTAAAGCTTCATAAATCTATCGCAACCGTGCACGAGCGGATCAGGCGTTTAAAGGAACAGGGGTATATTAAAAAGATTGTTGCCATCCTCGACCGTAAGAAGATAGACCGTAACCTGATCGCATTTTCGCATGTTCTGCTTAAAGAGCATACCGCGGCCACGCTGGTTAAATTTGAAACAGAAGTTTCGAAATTCCCTGAAGTGATGGAATGTTTGCAGATGACTGGTGCACACGATTTTATACTCCGGATAGCTACCCGGGATATGGACACCTACCATGAATTTTTACGCAATAAACTGGCTACCTTACCCAATATTACCACGGTACAGAGTTATTTTGTGCTATCGGAACCCAAAAGTGAAACTGCCTATCCGATTTAGAATCTATATATTATCATAAAATCCCAACCGTTTATAATACTCTTTATCATGCGTATAACGATACGGATGAAATTCTATGTATGCCGAATACTTTAAACTATTTTTGCTGTTCTACCAATGGCTTGGCATAATTATCCATCATTATGATTGCTTTATGCATTTTTAACCTCCATTTTAAGTGATAATTTAAGGTAACCAAATTTAAACCCTTATCATGAGTGCTGTTTCTGCAAAGTGGATTTCAAAATGTTTTCCTGAGCAGAGCCTAAGTAGTTTTTCCTTTTTAAGGACACCACCTTAAGTACCAGATCTCATAAATTACATCTGCATACCTATAACAGAGCTATTATATTTAATTAACCCTTAAACAACCAAATTATGTTAAAAAAATCACTTTTAGTAATTTTACTGCTGCTTAATATTTCAGTGGCGCTAAATGCAAAATCCGGAATACCGGCAGTTAAGAACCATGCTTTTTTTGCCTGTACTTTTACACCGAACAATTCGAATCTTTCTTATACTTACGGGCCAACTTCTTTCAGTTTAACCAATGTAAATTATGCTGCCACCTATTTTGGCAGCAATCCTTATTCGCAGGGTCAATGGGAAGTTGGTGTGGTAATCGGTTCTCTTGCCTGCCATCCTTCTACTTATATATATGGTAGAAAATTGCAAACCGACGGACGCCTGATGGAAACCGGGATTACGGCTTCGGGTTATGTGGTAATTAAATGGGTTTCAGGTCCACCAATGCCATCTAGCGGCCCGGTAAATTATGCTGTAGATATGAGTAATGTAAATATTTCGAGCACCGGAGGTTAGGCATCCATCATTCCATTATGTTATTCCTGATATAGGTATAAAAAAACCGCTTTGATTATTAAATTCAAAGCGGTTTTTTTATTTGGTAAATGAATTTGGCTTAGTTAATTGCAAAATATTCCCATCCCGAAGCGGTTGCACGGGTACAGGTCATGGCCTGGGTGCCATTTTCGCTCGAAATAAATTTGCCATTATTGCCCCTTAAAGCCACTTTTCCATCTGCTGCAACAACCCAGTCGAATTTTTCCCAGTCGCCTATAGTTGGCCGGTTGCAGGTAATGGCTTGTGTTCCGTTTTCAGAAGATACATATTTACCCATGCTCCTTAGTGCTACTTTGCCACCGCCGGCATCTATAACGGTAAAGCGCTCGGTTGATGTAGCTGTAGTAGTGGTACAGGTCATGGCGGCAGCACCATTCTGTCCGCTCACATACTTATTGTTAAAACCTTTAAGCGAAATTACAGTACCAAATGGGATACTTGGGCCTCCGTTGTTTACACGGCCAACAAGCGTATCATAGATGGCAGTTAATAATGAATTGCTACCTGTGGCATCTGCATTAAGATCCCAGATCATGATGCCGCCTGCCTGGTCGTAAGCCAGATTTGCTTTACTTTTAATGGTAGGAATACCGTTGTAACCTACATTTCCGAAAGTATCAGAATTCGGACTTCCGCCCTGGGCCAGAATATCTTTATAATCAACATAAGAATTAGATGACCGGCCATAGAAAGGCACACCTAGTGTTGTTTTTGCGACCGAAAGTCCGCGGCCCTGCCAGTAATTGATAGAACCTGCAGCATAACTATAAGTAGAGTGATTGGCGCCACCACCATCATAAGCCATCAGGTTAAGAAAGTCTACCGCATTGAAAACAGCATTTTGGATACTTGCCCCGCCTTCCGAAACTACGGCTGCGGTTAGTAACTTTCCGTTATTATGAAGCTGTGTGCTTAACTGTTGCATCAGGAGCGTAAAATTATTAGCCGAAGCACCAGTATTTGGATATTCCCAGTCAATATCAACCCCGTCGAGGTTATACTGGTTTACCAAGCCCATAATGTTATTAACGAAATTAGTGCGATAGGTCGAATTTGCCGCAAACGCTTCGAAAGCACTATCGTCACCGTTGTTCCATCCGCCAACAGCAATGGATACTTTTACACCTGCGGCATGGCCCGAACTCACCAGACTCTGCAATTTAGATGGATTAGGCAAAGCCTGCAATCCGCCGGTTGAAGTTGGCAGAATAAAAGCATAATTTACATGTGTAAGTTTGCTGAACTGGATCTGGTTAACTGCACCCGCCCAGGAAGGCATATAACCAACTACCCTAAACGATGAACCCGGAATAAGTTCGGTAGTGGCTACTTCTTTTTTAGGCTCATTAAACAATTCCTGTTCTGGATTCATTTCCGATTTTTTACAGGAATAAAGAACGGTTAAGGCCAGCAGGGTGCCGAGCCATGTTTTTGTTGCATTTCTCATAAGATTTAATTAATTGGTTAGTGATTTATTTAGGTTATTTATATGCTATTGCCCAAACGATAAGGATGTTTCGATTTAGCTAAAAGCGCATAGTATCCTATCCCACCGCACCATTAATGATGCGCTAATAGTTTATTTCCAGTACCTTATCAAAACCAATGTATAATTATTATTTTATTAATGTGGTTTTAATATGACGTGATGGTATGATGTATTTGCTTTGCGAACAGTTCTAACGATTGAAATAATTTGAGGCTGGTGAGCATAGAGCAGAGGATTTGGCGTATGGCGCTAAGCGATTAACGGCAGTTATCCACCTGGGCATAATCTTATTCTGAACATTTGGGAGTTGAAGAATAAACAACTAACTAAAAAATAAACGATAACCTTTATCAAATGGCAATTTGCTTTAACAATTTAACAATCCTGCAATTCAACAATTGTCTCACCACAGTTAACCTCCTGAATGTAGTCGAAGGGTAAACAATTAACCAGTTAACCCAATCACTAATAACCCAATTCTAATCCTGTTTTAATGTAATTATCAGATTTTGTTCATAAAGCAGATCAGCAGATATAAGTGCAGATTAAAGCTTTACTTTTACGCCCAGCGGATTAATTCTTAGTAGAAACCGTAAACATTAGTTAAAGCAAAAGCCTTCCAGGATTGAAAGGCTTTTGCTTTTTTTATTATATATTATGTTATGCTAAAAACCTAAACCAAGTGTAAAACCCCTTACTGCTGTAGTAATAGTTGCCCCTGCTGTTGCCGCACCGCTGGTTAAGTTTACCGAGTATAATTTTTGTACTCCGCCAACGGTAAATATACCATAGGCAAGTCCGCTTGTACCGCCGATATCGAAACCACTGGTTGCTTCAACATTTGTGCCCAAAGGACCTACATCAACTAAAGTACCGTTATTTGGTGGATCTTGTTTATATAAACGGTCGCCTGTCGAATCGATATCAAATAATACAGTTGTTGTAGCACCTGCAAAGTTATTGGTGTAGGCCGCACCTGAAATCGATGCACTGGCTAACGAAATAGAGCCATCAACCGTTAATGCACCATCATTTGGGTTGATCCTGAAATTTTGTCCGGTATTTCCAACTATCCTGATACGATCAACAGTTGGGTTAAAATCTATACCAACCTGGCTTGCCGTTAATAACGTAGTTAATGGCCCGGTACCAACCATAGCAACTGCGCCTGATGATGCGTTTATAGTATATATTCTGCTGGTACTTCCAATTGCATATAATTGTCCATTTAAAGGACGCATATCTATACCTAAAATACTTTCTCAGGCCTGTATACCAGTAATCGCTTTAACCACAAGCGTCGGCATAGCTGCTGCTGGATTGAAGATCAACAATTCATTACTGTTCGATACTGCGTAGGCAACAGCTTCGGTCGGAATAGCCAGGCCGGTAATCTGCTGGTCTACATTACTGATTTTTGAAGCCTTGCCCGAATTTAAGTCAATTAAATACAGTCCCGATTTGCCACCAACTGTTAAAGCGGCTAATGCTGCGGTACCATCAGGATTTATATCGAAACCACCAGCATCTTCAACATCAAAACCAAGGCTTCCTACTTCAACTAATTTTCCATCATTTGGTGGGTCTTGTTTATGAAGCTTATCATTTGCTACATCGATATCAAAAAGTATTGTAGTGCTGGCTCCGGCTTTATTTTGTGTGTAAGCAGCAGATGAAACTTTGGCATTGCTAATTCCATTAATTATACCATCTGTTGCAGCTACTGTTCCTGTTTCAGGGTTTAAACGTAAATTTTGTCCTGATGAAGTTATTAAACGGATTCGGTCTACTGTAGGGTTAAAATCGAAAGCAACCGAAGTGCCGCTTAAGTTAGGGGTAAAGGGGGACGCAGAAATTGATCGGGCTGCTCCTGTTTTCTGATCAATTACATATAGGCGGCTGGTGCTTCCTAAGCCATATAACTGGCCTGTTGCCGGGCGGAAATCGATGCCTAAAATGGTTTCTCCGGTCTGTAACCCCGAAATGCTCACCTGCGAGGTTACAGCATTAGGATTTTTGGCATTAATCAAAAGTAATTTGCCATCTGCGGTAAGGGCATAAAAGTTAATATCAGGCCCAGGAGTAAGCGTTTCTTGTTCAGGACCATTATTGCGGTCTTTTTTGCAGGCAGAAAATAAAATAGGGGTCATAATAGCCAATAGGGCCACTATGATTAAGTGTTTAGTTTTAATCATGTTGTGAATGTTTAATTAAGAAAATTTAGTTGGAATTAAGCGTTTAAGCTTGCTTTGGGGGATATTTTAATGTTTGAAGGGGGCACTTAACAAGTCGGTAATCGCCAGAAAACAATTTGTTGTTTAAGGTGGCTATACTCAAAAAATTGATTTTTATTAAACCGTTGGAAATAAAATCTTCCAATTTAATTTTTTCTTCTGCCTGTTCATCATTTTCCTCCGTTTCGGATTTTTCGGATTTACTGCTGCTTTCTTTTACAGTTTCCTTTACAATTTTTGGTAAAGCTACGGCAGATACTGCTATTCTTCCCGCAAAAGCAATGAGGAGAATGAGTACGATTAGAAGTTTTTGATAAAGGGATGCCATTTGCCTGACCTGATTTTAAGAGGACTTAGCAACATATACGATAAAAAAAAATCCTTAGATTTTTTAAGAATAATATATTTTAATTATGAATGTTGTGATACGGAAAATGGACAAATTGTAGATTATATTGTATTAGAAAATTTCTACACAAACGATTGTTTTTAAGTGCAGGTTAATAATTTTTCTTAATTGCATGTATTAATCTTAGCCGTTTTTCTAAGATTTTGTGCAATCTTTGCAGTGATGTTAATTCATTGTTAACGTGCTGCTTTATGTAGATTATGGTTTATCAATCAATTATAAATTAAATTTCTCAATTATCTTATGCAAGCGGCAGGTAGAAATATAGAACCGGTTTTTTATTTGATTTATAATAGTGTAGAAAGCAATCCTTTTGATGCAGATATGTTAAAAACCTTACTCAATCAAAGCAGGGATTTTAACCGGAAAAATGATATTACCGGCATATTATTGTATGTAAAAGGCCAAAAAATTACGAAGAGCCGGGGACGGTTTATGCAATTGCTTGAAGGTGATGAGCGCACAGTACGTAAGCTTTATAACAAAATAACTAATGATAACCGGCACGAATCGGTAACCTTACTGCAAATTGGAAAATACAGTGAACATATTTTTGATGAATGGAGCATGGGCTTTGAAGATTCTGGGGATGATAGCTTTCAATCCATATCAGGGCATTTCAATTTAAATGATATTATTGAGCACTGCAACAAATCGGCACCTTCTGATGTTCCTTTGCAGTTTTTGCGGAGTTTTTATAACGGAATATAACCCGCTCTCCATCCAATCTTCCATTTTACATCATCCATTTTCCATCCAAACCAGCTTCCTCTTTTTTAAAACAAAAACAACCTGTTAACAGTTATTTTCGTATTACTGGTATAGCGTTTCGCAAAACATGTCTGTTTACATTGATAAATGTCTGTTTAATTGTTAAATGATGTCACGTTCTTTTTGTTTTTCTGTCAAAACTTGTAAATTGCCTAAGTAAAAAGCAACAAATTGTCAGTTATTCGAATCGAAGAAATCCTTACAATAAACCGACAAAATGATATTTTAAAAGGTAGTATCTGATTAAATTCCCTTTTAAAACCTATAAAACAGTTATTACGTAGATAGATATATATTTATAGGAACGATATTCAAACCGTATTTTTTGGGTTGGTGGATATGAATACTGCCTTTTATCCACCTATATGGCGCAATTGTTGATAAAATAAACAAAATGGTACAGTCGCTTTTTATAATTTATTTTATAGTTTAGGGACGTAGCTGTTAAGAAAGGTATTATGGAAGCAAAATTTTCACCACAGGTTAAAGATGTAATCTCTTTTAGTAGGGAGGAAGCGCTCCGCTTAGGGCACGATTACATCGGAACCGAGCATTTATTATTGGGCCTCATACGCGAAGGCGATGGTATGGCTATAAAAATTTTACGATCGTTAGGGGTTGATACCGGTAAATTGCGCCGCTCAATTGAAGATGCCGTTCGCGGTACTTCGAGTGTTACAGTAAACTTAGGCAATATTCCATTAACAAAACAGGCAGAAAAAGTTTTAAAAATCACTTATTTAGAAGCTAAAATATTTAAAAGCGATTTAATTGGCACCGAACATTTATTGTTATCGGTTTTGAGAGATGATGATAACATCGCCTCGCAGATCTTATTGCAGTATGGCGTTACTTATGATGTTTTTAAACAGGAGGTTGAAGTGAATAAAAATGGTTTTAGAGACGATATCTCAAACAGCGCTTCAACAGGAGGTGATGATGATTATCGCGAAGAAGAAAGCTTTAGTACACCAAAAAAGGTTTCGGATATTAAATCCAAAACCCCGGTTCTTGATAATTTCGGTCGCGACTTGACTAAAGCAGCAGAAGAGGGTCGTTTAGATCCGATTGTTGGCCGCGAAAAAGAAATCGAGCGTGTATCGCAGATTTTATCCCGCAGGAAAAAGAATAACCCGATTTTGATCGGTGAACCAGGTGTTGGTAAATCGGCAATTGCAGAAGGTTTGGCCTTGCGTATTGTACAACGTAAAGTTTCGCGTGTGCTTTTTGGCAAACGTGTGGTTACCCTCGATCTTGCATCGCTGGTAGCAGGTACAAAATACCGCGGTCAGTTCGAAGAACGTATGAAAGCCGTGATGAACGAGCTTGAAAAATCGACCGATGTAATTTTATTTATTGATGAGATCCACACCATTGTTGGTGCCGGTGGTGCATCAGGTTCGTTAGATGCATCTAACATGTTCAAACCTGCTTTGGCAAGGGGCGAAATTCAATGTATCGGTGCAACAACTTTAGATGAATACCGTCAATACATTGAAAAAGATGGTGCTTTAGATCGTCGTTTCCAAAAAGTAATGGTAGAACCTGCCACACCAGATGAAACTATCGAAATTTTAAGCCGTATTAAAGATAAATATGAGGAACACCACGGTGTAACTTATACCCAGGAAGCTATTGAAGCCTGCGTTACTTTAACGTCGCGCTACATTTCAGACCGTTTCTTGCCTGATAAAGCTATTGATGCTTTAGATGAGGCCGGTTCGCGTGTTCACCTTACCAATATTCACGTTCCGCAGAATATTATCGATATCGAAGCGAAGATCGAAGATATTAAGTTAGAGAAAAACAAGGTTGTACGTAGCCAGAAATACGAAGAAGCTGCAAAACTCCGCGATACAGAGAAAAATTTAATTGAAGAATTAGATAAAGCAAAAGCAGAGTGGGAAGCCGAAACCAAAACTAAACGTTACGAAGTATCAGAAGATAACGTAGCCGAAGTGGTTTCGATGATGACCGGAATCCCTGTTCAACGTGTTGGCCAAACAGATAGTGCGAAACTGTTGAACATGTACGATAAAGTGGCTGAGAAAATTATCGGTCAGGATGATGCGATCAAGAAATTGACCAAAGCTATCCAACGTACAAGAGCTGGATTAAAAGATCCTAAAAAACCAATCGGTTCATTTATTTTCTTAGGTCCAACCGGAGTAGGTAAAACTGAATTGGCAAAAGAACTGGCCCGTTTCATGTTCGACAGCGATGATTCGCTGATTCAGATTGATATGAGTGAGTACATGGAGAAATTTGCGGTATCACGTTTAGTGGGAGCGCCTCCGGGATATGTGGGTTACGAAGAAGGTGGACAGTTAACTGAGAAAGTTAGAAGAAAACCTTATGCCGTAATCTTATTGGATGAGATTGAAAAAGCCCATCCGGATGTATTCAATATCTTATTGCAGGTTTTAGATGAAGGACAGTTAACTGATAGTTTAGGCCGTAAAGTTGATTTTAGAAATACAATCATCATCATGACCTCTAACATTGGTGCCCGTCAGCTAAAAGATTTCGGACAGGGAGTTGGTTTTTCTACAACAGCAAAAACAAACCAGGCCGATTCTCACAGTCGTGGCGTAATCGAAAGTGCTTTGAAACGCGCTTTTGCCCCTGAGTTCTTAAACCGTGTAGATGATGTAGTTGTATTCAACAGCTTAGGTAAAGAAGAAATCTTCAGGATTATTGATATTGAATTAAAAGCTTTATTCGGTCGCGTTCATACCCTTGGTTACGATATCGCATTAACCGATAATGCTAAAGATTACATTGCTGATAAAGGTTTCGACAGTAATTTTGGAGCACGCCCGCTAAAAAGAGCAATCCAGAAATACCTTGAAGATCCGATTGCTGAAGAAATCCTTAAAGGTGAATTAACCGACGGGGATGTGCTGGAAATCGATTACGATAAAACTTCTGAACAAATTTTGATTGCACATAAAAAAGGCGAGAAGAAAAAAGAAGAACCAAAGCAAGAAGAAGATTCTTCAAAATAAAATTTAAAACTCCCGGTAAAAACCGGGAGTTTTTTTGTTTAAAACGGAATTTACAAACAAAATTTAGTTGTTTTCGGAATGCAAAAAAGATAGAGGGAAAATTATTTTTTTTATAAAAACCTCGTACCTTTCCTTAAAGAAACTATAAAATGAAGTTTATCGTCTTTCCACTAATGTGCATAGCGCTGTGCTGTGCGTTGTCCTGTAAAAAAGGATCTGATTCCAATAACCCGGAAACAAACACCAAAACATTTAAAATCGAAATTTCCACCGCGACCAATATCAACAATGATGCGTTGCTAAAACTGGTTAACGATACCCGTTTGGTTGGATGTAAATGCGGTACAGTTACCATGCCGCCCGTTGCCGCCCTTACATGGAATGTAAACTTAGGTGCTGCAGCAGTTTACCAGAGTAAATACATTGCTTCGGTAAAAAGTCTTGTACATACCTCTGCCAATGGAGAAACTGTAGGCGATCGCGTTACTGCAACCGGTTATACCTGGACTACCGTTGGCGAAAATTTAGCTTCAGGTCAAACTACCGAAGTACAGGTTTTTAATGAGTGGATTGCCAGTGAAAGCCATTGTAAAAACATTATGAATGCTTCTTTTAAAGAAATGGGAGCAGCCAAAACCTCAGATAACTACTGGGTGCAGGTTTTTGCTGCGAAATAATAATGTTAGGTTGGTCGGGATTTGAATCCCGACCTTCTTACGTCACCTCGACCGAAGCATAGCGGAGTGGAGAGGTCTAATCTTGCAGGAAAGCCCCTGAAACAAGTTCAGGGTGACGGCTGGATGGAATAATCTCCAGCTTGATAACTTTTTTACATCAACTCCTTTAAAGCCTGATAATACCGCTCATAAATTTTTGGTTCGGTATTTAAGAAAAGAAATGGTTCTATCAGTTCAAGCTCCATTAATAAAAACTCGCCGTTTACAAAAGTGCCATCCACCCTTGCATACAGACAGTTTTTAGCAAATAAATCGACATATTTTTGTGCTCTTGCAATTAAGTCCTGATCTGGCTTTTGTGGATGAACTGTTCCGCCATGTGCGGGTTGAACCCTAAAATCGCCAGCTTTTGCCTGTTTGATTAAGGAATGGCTATATACACCATTGAAGAAAATAAAAGACCACTCACCACTTTCCAGTATTTCGGGTAAAAATGGCTGGATAATAAAATCTTCCTCCTGAATCAGCTGGTTTAGCTTTTGGTTTACTTCTTCAACATTCTCTGTAGTTACTTTAAATGTGTTTTTTGCCCCACCACTAATGCAGGGTTTTACAATTAACTTATCGGTATTAAATTTTTTAAAGTAATCTTCAAGATTTACCTTTTCCTGTTTATTGATAAAGGCACTTGGAATAATTTTTAAGCCTGCAGTTTCAATTTCCTGAAGGTACTTTTTGTCTGAGTTCCACCTCACAACCTCTACAGGATTAAGTAATTTTACTTTTTTCTCTTCTAAAAGATTTAGCCATTGATAAAAATCTTTAATCAGGTCGAAATAATCCCAGGGTGATTTTAATATAGCAAGCGAATAATCTTCCCAATTAATGTTCTCATCATTCCAGATTACCTGTTCAATATTTAGTTCCTTTTCCTTTAAAAAAAACAGGAGTTTGTCGTCTTCGCTTTCAACTGTGGTGGTATCATAGGCACCTTTATCAAGGTAGGTAATCAATGCAATCTTCATGGCGTTAAAACTAAGTTTTATAGGGGTAGATTACAAATTGGTTTTTGAATTTTTAACCATGGATGTGGATTACAAATCCACAGCTCAAGGGCCCCAATTGCAAATCAGGACCAACGATGTTGAGATGGCCGTGATTATAAACCACGGCCGAGAGCGCCAGGGATTTTTCTCCCCGAATGTTAAAACAGACTCACCTGGTTGCTGGGTATTTTAAACAGTGTGTGGTCTAAAATAATATCTTTTACATTTAAGCCATTTAAACGGCAGTGGAGCCTGAAATTATCCCTGATCATTTGCGAAATATTTCCGTCACCACGCATACGGTCGCCAAAACGGCTGTCGTTAACATTGCCACCATGACAGCTCTGTATCGCATGCCAAACCTTATCAAAACGATCGGGAAAGTTTTTTCTGAGCCAGTCTTCAAAAATCTGCCCAATAGCCCCGTTCAAACGCACTACGGTATAACCTGCTTTAATGGCTCCGGCACCGGCGACGGCTTTTAAAATTTTTGGAATTTCATGATCGCTTAAACCTGGTACCAATGGCGCAACCATTACACCCATGGGTATTCCGTCTTTACTCAATTCTTCTACTATTTTTAAACGTTGTTTGGCCGTTGTTGTGCGGGGTTCCATCACCTGTCGGAGATCTTCATTCAGACTATTGATCGAAACATACACCATACAGAGATTTAGCTTGGCCATCTCCTGCAAAATATCCCGATCGCGGAGGATCAAAGCATTTTTAGTAATCATGCCGATTGGCTGTTTGTAGGCCAAAGCAATTTCAAGCAGCTGGCGGGTAAGTTTAAATTTTCTTTCGGCCGGTTGATAACAATCGGTATTGCCAGAGAGTGAAATCGTAGTGGCATCCCAGCCTTTTTTCTCCAGAAATTTTTTAAACAGGGCAGGGGCGTCTTTTTTGACGATGATTTTCCGTTCAAATTCAATCCCTGCGCTGTAGCCCCAGTATTGGTGCGAATTGCGTGCATAACAATAGGTACAGCCATGTTCGCAACCCTGATAGGGATTGAGTGAGTAAGCCATGCCCACATCCGGACTATCTACTTTATTGACAATGGTTTTTGAATTTTCGAAAATGAAAGAAGTTTTACGATCACTCTCTTCCCAGTCATCAATCCCTTCATTGTGTTCTTTAATGTAAACATCTTTTAAAAACTTATTATGCGGATTAACCTGAGCGCCCCGTCCTTTAAAATAATGTTTTTCTTCTTCGCCAATCATAAATTAAAATTACTAATATTTTTAGTAATTTTAAAGTGAGATCAATAGCTACTTTTCAACAATGGCTTTATTACTTTTTGGGAGTGGCACATAATCCATCGGCACCATATCAGCTACTTTTTCATAAGCCCAATAACCTTCGTAAAGCAGCGACCGGGAATCGTAAATGCCGCCATTCTCATAAAAACGTACACCCTCACCTGTTAAATTGGCAACAGAAATTTCGTTTTCGGGTACATCCAGTGGCCTGAAAATCCAGAAACCCGTTTTAGAGTAGGCAAGCGACTCTTTTTCTTTGGTGTATTGGATCAGCAAAGCATCCGTATAACTGAGGTATTTTAAATTCTGGTTGTAATAATGTACCAGCGTATCGGTAAGTACATCAGCCCTCGAAAATTTATCGATGGTTTTGGGCATCTCCTGTTGCTTGGTCCAAAAGGCCAGTAATGCAGTATCTATTTTTCCTTTCGTTTGCCTGATGCCTGTTTTTTCGGGTACGGCTTTAATCTTCTCTAAATTGGTATTGATTACGTACTGCGGATAACGGTTTGGATTGGGGATTTTGATCATTTTGTTAATGATGAAACCTTCTTCCTGTGCTTTGTTGGCATAAAGTGAACGGAAAAAATGTTGCGAAGAACCATAATAGGCGATTTCGCGTGCGGCGATATATTTTTTCTTTTTTGCTGCCGAAGCTTTAAGCTCTTCAAAAAACGGGTGACCAGAATAATAAATAATATGCGTACGCGAATTATACTCAAAATGATCGAGCATGTATTTAAGGCGGTAACCTAAAGCCTTATTCTCTACCACTAAAAATTCGGTGGTGGATACGGTTAAAGTACTTTTGGTGACGTCAAAATCTACATTTAAAACCTGTGGATTTAATATTTTGCACTGGGTGGCATTGGGTGTTTTGCCGATAAAAAATTCTTTAAACTGATTGATGTATTTCTGCCGGTTAGGATCGGCCCTGATCACTACTTCTTCCAGCTGGGCAACATTTTCTTTCAGCACCAGTTCTACCTGTACCGATTTATCCGAAATAATTACACTTTTAGAGTAGGGTAGATATCCCACCAGCTGAACAAGGATATCGTAGCTGCCGGGTTTTAGGTTTGATAATTTAAAGCGTCCGTCGTTATCAGCAACCGTAGCAATTTTATAACCACTTAAATAAATGCTTGCACCGGGTAATCCGTCTTTTTGATCCCGAACCAGGCCACTGATGGAGAAGGTGTTTTGAGCATCAACATTAGTACCCAAAATGATCAGCATAAGGGCTACTAAAAAGCTTTTAATCATAGAGACGAATGTAATTAAAAGGCTTAATATTTATTAAAGACGGAAAAGATTTTTAACAAATTTAACATTTTAAATTAGCCGTCATTTCGAGCGGAGTGCAACATAGAAGAGAAATCTACTCTAGTCGTAGCGTCTCGCTACGACATTCCATATTTTAAACGGATTTAGTCTGTTTTTTGCTCTGGTCTTAGCGAGACGCTAAGACCAGAGCGTTGTTCTTCGAAGCAAAGTCTGTTTATGCATTACTCAAAAACCCAAATAGTGTTATAATCCCTGCCACCTAAACCCGACCGCAGTGAAAAACCCACAGCCCGAAGCATGAGGGCGAGGATTTGTAACGAAGGGCGGGACTGTTTGAACCGAATAGCACTGTACCTGCTTTTCAAAAAAAGGAAAAAATCGAACCTGATAATTATCTATTGATATTTCTATTTTTTCCCCTCAACATCAACTGGCAACAAATAATCCATCGGTACACTATCGGCAATTTTTTCCCAGGCCCAATAACCTGAATAAATCATCGATCGTGGATTATAAATTGAACCATTTTGGTAAAAATATACCGGCGCAAGCTGTAAACTGATGGTCGAAATCTGATAATCGGGCATATCCAATGGCCTTGCAATTGATAAACCAATCCGATTGGCATAAGCCGGATCTTCGCGTTCCTTAGTATAAACCACATAAAGTTTATCGGTAAAGTTGATGCTTTTTATATTTTCGTTCTTTACATGTACCAGCGTATCCTGTGCAATAGGGGCGCGGCTTAAAATCGAGATTCCGTTTGGCAGGTTTTTCTTTCTTAACCAATAACTTAATGAATCGCCCACGGTAAGGGTTAAAGGCCTGGTTAAACCGGTTTGTGCCTTGGTTAACCGTTTAATATTGGCATTAATAATACTGTCGGAAGGTTTGTCGGGATTTTCTTTTGAAATCAGTTTGTTAATAATAAAACCTTCTTCGGTAGCACGCCGATTAAAAAGGGCTTTAAAAAAGTGTTGCGAAGAGCCTAGATAAGCTGTGATCCGCTTTTGCTCCCAAATTTTCTTTCTTCGTGCCGATCCTTTTAAATCTTCATAATAGGGAAAACCTTCATAATAAATAATCCTCGTTTTACCATCGTACTCAAAATTGTTCAGCAGGTATTTAATGCGATAACCAAGTGCCTTGTTCTCCACAATCAGGAACTGGGTAGTTTTGACGGTGAGTTTAGCGGTTTCTTTATCGTAGTCTACGATGAGAACGTTTGGATTGATGAGTTTACATTGCTCGGCGTTGGGTGTGGTACCGATAAAGAAATCTTTAAACATGTTGATGTAATGCTCCCTGTTTGGATCAGGTTTAATGGTAACCTCGGCCAGTTGGGTTATACTTTCGTCGAAAATCAGATCGAGTTTTACAGCTTTGTCAGAAACGACTACATTTTGATTCAGGGCCTTGTAGCCAATTAGCTGCACTAAAATATCGTAGTTACCCGGTTTTAAGGGTAGGGTATATTTGCCATCATTATCGGTAACAGTAGCAATTTTATAACCACTTATATAAACTCCGGCACCAGGCAAACCTTCGCCGCGTTTATCTTTAACCGTACCCGATAGGATATAACTTTGCTGGGCGAAAGAGGACCCGCCAATACATAATAAAATTAGAATGAATAAGGATTTCATGAAATAAATATAAACTAATTAGTTAGTTTATTCAAGATGCAAAAGAAATATTACTTAGTAGGGTTGTCAGATGTTACCATCTGACATGGTTTCAAATGATTTAGCGAGGCGCCAGGTTAATTTTAACCGTAAGATGGTAACATCTTACGGCACAAATATCATGGTCTGTGTCCTCACAGACCACCACTCAAGTAATTTTGTTGATTTTTAATTTAGAAATGGTATGTGGAGACAAAGACCATGGCGGTAGATGATTAAGCCAATAATTCTTTTGCATTTTCGATTGCAGATGCCCCCGGATTTTTCCCGCTCAACATTTCTGCAATTACGCCAATACGTTCTTCCTGTTTAAGTTTGCGGATTCCGGTAGTAGTTTTTCCTTTCTCTTCATTTTTATGTACAAAGTAGTGCGAAGTACCTTTGGCGGCAATTTGCGGTAGGTGTGTAATCGAAATTACCTGCATGTTTTTGCCAAGGTCGGCAATTACTTCTCCAACTTTTAAAGCTGTTTCGCCTGAAATACCAGTATCAATCTCATCAAAAATGATGGTTGGTAAGGAAGTATGTTTGGCCAGTAATGCTTTTATGGCCAGCATTAAACGCGACAACTCACCTCCTGATGCTACTTTGTTTACCGGGGCTGGCGCCTGACCGGCATTTGCGGTAAAAAGTAAACTGATTTCGTCCAGACCATCTTTATTCAGCTCTGATAAAGTTTTTTGATCCAAAACCAGTTTGGCATTTAACATACCTACTTTTTTAAGGGTGATACCGGTTTGCTCTTCAACAGTTTTAATGGCTTTTTTACGGTTTGCGCTTAACTGATCAGCCTGTTTATGCAGCTCTTTTTTCAGCTGGTCGATTGCTGCCTGAAGCTTTTCACTATGTTCATCAGAAGATAATAACTTATTCAGATTCTCTTCCAATTGCTTTTGAAGCGCCAGCAGTTCTGTGTTGTCGGCAACTCTGTGCTTTTGTTGCAGCGAATAAAACAGATCCAGCCTCTGGTTTACAATTTCGAGGCGGTCGGCACTGTGTAAAGTATTTTCTTCTATGGCCGAAACCTCATCGGTAATATCCTTAATTTCAATAATTGATGATCGCAAACGTTCGTACAGTACATTAATTGCCGGATCAAATTTTTCGATAGCCTGTAATTGTAACGAAGCTTCTTTTAAAATCTGAAGGGCAGAAGGTTCGCTCTCGTTAATTAACCCTGAAGCCGTAAGTAAAGCCCTTTTAATGGTTTCGGCATGGGTTAAACGCTCTAATTCCTGCTCCAGTTCTTCCTGTTCGCCCTCCTGCAATTTTGCCTGCTCGAGTTCGTTAAACAAAAATTGTTCGTAGTCTTGTTTGTTACGGGCTTCGCTGGCATCGGCGATTAGTTTTTTTAACAGGGAAGTATCCTGTTTCAGTTTTTTAAATCCGTTGCGGTAATTAAACAGGAGTGATTGATGATTGGCCAGTGAATCTACAATCAGTAATTGAAAATCGGCATCATTTATTTCCTGTGTAGCATGTTGCGAGTGGATATCGATCAGTTTTTCGCCAATCTGTTTCAAAATGGATAAGTTAACAGGCGTATCGTTAATAAACGACCTTGTTTTACCATCAATAGAAATTTCCCTGCGTAAGAGACTTTCATTCGAAAAATCGAGATCATTTTCTTCAAAAAGTTCTTTCAGGTTTTCATCTGCCAAAACAAAACTGCCTTCTATAACACATTTTTTATCCTGGTTAAAAAAGTATTTGCTTTCTGCCCGCTGACCGAGAATAAGCGATAATGCACCCAATATGATGGATTTACCGGCACCGGTTTCACCTGTAATAATATTTAAGCCTTTATCGAATTCGATATCCAGACTATCAATTAATGCGTAATTACGAATGGAAAGTTTTTGTAGCATGCTAAGCAAAAATATTAAAATTTATGTCAACAGTTTAATACAAAACAAAAACAGCGGAGAATAATCCCCGCTGTTCAATAATCTGTTTGGTTGTGTGCTGTTTTTATTTAATCGTAATGCTGAGGTTATTGTTATTCGCAACGGTAATTGGACTATCGGCTTTCACAAAACTTTTTACAGCAAGTTGATCTGCTTTTTTAAAATCTGCTTTTTTGTAAGTTACCACTGCATTTTCAATGTTCAGTGCTTTTGCAGGGCTGGTAAAGTTTTTATTATCGTAAATCATAATGGCAGGACTTACCTGTGTACCTTTATTTCCGCCTTCAACTTTTTCCTTTTTCTCTTTCTTTTCCAGCTTTTCTTTTAATTCTTTTACCTCGCTATCGAATTTTTCTTTAAGCTTTTTGTATTCTTCAGTCTGCCTTACTTTGCTGTTGCTATTATTATTATCGTTATAATAGAACACTGCGCCATCCGGAACTGTAAGCATATTTCTGTTGCCTTTAAACAATGAATCTGAATTTAATCTTGTTAATCCTGATAAGTTTACCATATCACCTGATTTTAATGCCTGCAATCTGATATTATCAATCTGCGCCCTAAATTCAGGCGTATTAAATCTGGCAGCCATTTCCTCGCCCATCTTTCTCCACTTTGCCTGTGCTTCCGGCGAGTTCATTTTTTTACTCATCTCTTCGGCCATTTTTTTCCATTTGGCTTGTGCTTCAGGCGAATTGTATTGTTTGGCTATATCTTCCCCAAATTTTTTCCATTTTGCCTGTGCTTCAGGTGAGTTGTATTGTTTGGCCATGTCTTCGCCCAATTTTTTCCATTTGGCCTGAGCTTCTGGTGAGTTGTATTGTTTGGCTACATCTTCACCAAATTTTCTCCATTTTGCCTGAGCTTCTGGTGAGTTAAATTCCTTATCGATTTTTGTACGGAAAAGTGAATCCTTAAACCTGTACCTAAAAGAACTGTCAAGATTGATGCGATATACACCTTTGCTTCCAAAAAGCTCGTCCCTGTAAAAATCTTTTCTAATGCTATCCGGCATTTCTTTTACCGAGTTGTATTCGGTTTTGTTCCCGTTTGCATCAATGGTAACGATTTTGATTTTACGCTTTTTAGTAGTATCGGTACATATCAGGTGTTTTGTATCGTTGTTCGAAACAAGTTGTACACTCAATATTTCCTGTTTATGTAGTTTTTTGGTCTCTTTTTTCTTTTCTGTCGGATTGATCCAGGCGATAGAAAACAAGCAGGCTACACCCAATGTAAGGGCTGCCATTTGTTGTTTGGCATTTAAATAATTCGTTTTCATGTTGGTTATTCTTTTTATGCGTTGATATAAATTTTGGGTCTTGCCTGTAGCCGCAAGTGCATAAGCCGGACTGTTTTTATCTTTTAAAAGTTCGAGTTTAAGCAGGGCATGGGCATAGTTTAATGGCTTTCCGGTAATTTTCAGAACCAGGTCATCGCAGGCATGTTCTCGCTCAATGTGTATAAACCTACCGGCCATCCATACAAAAGGATTATAGAATAATAGCGTTTCGATTGCGGTTTTAATCAGGTTTAACAAAAAATCGTTTCTTCTGATGTGCGATAGCTCGTGGATTAGAATTGCTTCTACCTGATCGTTATCCAATTGGTTTACCAAAGCCAGCGGAAACAATACCACAGGTTTTAAATAACCGATAACCAGGGGTACATTTACAATAGAAGATAAGTGGAACTTAATTGTTTTATTGATTTTAAGTTGCGTGGTTACCTGTTCGAAAATGGCTTTCCAGCTGTCAGGAATAACACTTAAACTTTCTTTTTTCAATTTCGAAAGCTGTCCGTAGCCTTTTACAATCACAAATAATTGCAACAGGATACCAATAATATAAAATACTACAACAATAGGAAAATACTGTTCTGCCCTGCTGCTGAAACTTGGGGGAAGGTTATTGAAATATTGATAAACCTGTATGTTTTGTGGATTAATGGCGGCAGCCTGGCTACTCAGGCTATGCATTAAATGGTTGATGAAATTATAGGCGAAACCGGCAAACATTAAAATAATTGCACCGAAAGCAAGATTGTGCTTGTATTTTGCTGCCAATTTGGGTAAACTTAGCATGATGATGAACAGGATGCCATAAATAATTGCACTTTGCCAAAGCGAGTTTAAAATGCTCCATCCAAATGCTTTAATGAACTGTTGTAATAAAGTTTCCATAACGGTGATTTTAATTTTTTATACCGGATAAACCGAAAATGTTACTGTTTGATTAGGGATCTAAACCCTACACCTTTCAACCTTACACCTAACCTTATTTAAGGCTATCTAAATATTTTTTTATTTCATCAATCTCATCCGCACTCGCACTGTGGTTACCCAAAGCCTGCATCACCAATCTTGCCGCCGAACCATTAAATACATTATCGATCATTTTGGTTACCAGTTGCTTTTCAGTTTTATCCTGACTTACCAATGCTTTATAAATATGTGTTTTTTGGTTGGTATCCCTTTCTACCATGCCTTTTTCATGCAAAATCTGCATCAGTTTTAAAGTGGTGGTATAACCCGAGTCTTTTTTATTCAAAGCCTCGTGCACTTCCCTTACCGTTGCATTGCCTTTTTGCCATAGCACCTGAAGGATTTCCATTTCACCTTCTGTAGGTTTGATGTTCTGATTACTCATATGTTACATGTTGTACGAATTATTTCGTAATCAAATGTACGAAGATATTCGTAATATCAAAATATTTTAACAGATTTTTAACTTTTGTGTTTGGGTTAACTGTACAATAAACTGGTTAACTGTATAAACTGGTTAATTGATTAACTGTAGGATAAGACGCAGGAGTAGGGGAAATGTTGCATCTAAAAAAGGGTTAACTGTATAAATCGGTTAATTGGTTAACTGTGGTGTAGCATGTGGGAAAAGAGAGAATGTTATATTTGAAAGGAGTTTACCGTATAAACTGGCTAATCAGTTAACTGATATAGGTGCGGACGGGAGGGAGTGTAGCACAGCTATTAAGCTTTAGAAAGGAAAACCGACCTATGAAAAACTGACTTAGGTTGTTAAACCTGATTGCCGTGGATACCGGCCTGTTAGTAAGGTCTGCAGGCGCCCGCCTGAATATATCGGGTAGGTATGAACAAAAACAGGACTGGCTTTTAATTGAAATACTGTTGCTGTTTTTCTGAAAAATAGCTATAAGTAAATCAGTCAATATAACAAATATGCTGGTTTAGCGTTTGGCGTTTGGCGTATCGCGGGTCGATTAACCGATTTAAACAATTAACCGGTTAACCAACAAACAACTAATTTTTCTTCAGTCCTTCGTACTTGCCAATATTCGCTGGGTCGATTTCTGCCAGCATATTATAGGCTTTCATGCGTTCCTGCCCGTTTAATTTAGAGAGTACGTTGGTTATTTCTTCTGCCTTTGATGCAAAATAAACATTCGGGAAAATGGAGCCCAGTTTCTGTTTATCCATCTGCGCCAGGGCGGGTAAGGCAGCCACAATTTGTGTTAAACCCTTATCGTTATCCGTAAGCTGATCTAAGCCACTTAAATGATAGCTATAAATAAATGTACGCAGCTCGCTGAAAATCGGGTTCAGCACGTTTTCATTAAACCAGAACCGGTTCCGCAAGCCGTCGGCCGCTTTCCAGCCCGTATTACCTGAAGCTTGTGCCAGATTAATGATGTTCTGTGCTTTTTTATAAAAAGGTGTGCCGCCCATTTTGCTAAAACTGTCTTTATCCATACCGATAATGGTATAGGCATAATAGGAGAGGAGGGCACTGATGTTCGAAATATAATTCTGGTCAGAAAAATCGATTGTTGAGCCATCAAGGTAGCTGAAATCGAAATTCTTATCACTCATGTTTAAGAGCGTGCTGTTATAAGAACTGTTAAAAACAGGTCGGCTGCTCTGGATTTGTGCTTCGGCCGTATAGCCCGAACCACCATCCCAGGAGTTAATGGTAATCACAAAACTACACTCAATGCGTTCCTGTGGTTTATAACTTTCGTTACTGAATTTATTGTTGTTTAAAAAATCGCGGATGGTTTTTTGAAGTGCCTCTATTGTTGGTTTACTGATGTTCGAAACCTGTGGCGCGAGTAAAGTTACCCTTGCATTTAACTCCTGCGCCTGTAATTTCCCGAAACCAAGCAATAACAATATCCAAAAAATCTTTTTTATCATTTCTCAATTTTTAAAATGGCAGCACAAATATCTTTAGCTACATCGGTTTTCGATTTCATCTCGAATACCGTACGTTCTAAAGCTTTGTTAAAAATAGTAATTTTATTGGTATCTGATTTAAAACCTGCACCCTTATCATTTAAAGAATTTAAAACAACCAGATCGAGGTTCTTCTTCTCCAGTTTGCCTTTGGCATAGTTCTCTTCATCATTGGTTTCTAAGGCGAAACCCACCAGAATCTGGTTTGCTTTTTTCGCTTTCCCTAATGAGGCCAGGATATCGGTTGTTTTTTCAAGCTCCAGTACCAGGTCGCTGTCTTGCTTTTTGATTTTTTGTGTGGCAACCTGTTTCGGGCGATAATCAGCCACAGCAGCACACATTACCGTAATATCAGTTGTTGGGAAAACCGACGAACAGGCATCGAACATTTCTTGGGCACTTACTACATCAATTCTTTTTAAACTTTGTGCGGCTTTCTGAGCCGTAGGTCCTGCAATTAAAGTAACATCCGCACCGAGTTTTGCCAGTTCATCTGCAATAGCAAAACCCATTTTGCCCGAAGAATGGTTCCCGATAAAACGTACCGGATCAATCGCCTCGTAAGTAGGACCTGCAGTAACCATCACCTTTTTACCAAGAAGAGGCGATGCTGTTTTAATCGCATTAGCCAGAAAAGAAACAATTTCTTCAGGTTCGGCCATGCGGCCTTCGCCCCAAAGTCCGCTCGCCAGTTCGCCGTTTGCAGGGGCAATAACTGTATTGCCGTAACTAATGATGCGTTCAATATTATTTTGGGTAGTTTCGTGTTTCCACATATCCAGGTCCATTGCAGGCGCAACGTAAACCGGGCATTTGGCCGAAAGGTAAATCGCAGTTAATAAATTATCGCATATTCCGGTAGCAAGTTTGGCCAGGGTATTGGCGCTTATCGGGGCGATGATTATCAGATCAGCCCATAGGCCCAGTTCAACATGATTGCTCCACACGCCCGTTTCTTCTTCGAAGTACTGGGTGTAAACCGGGTTTTTAGAAAGCGTAGCAAGGGTAAGTGGTGTAATAAAATTAGCACCATCAGGGGTAAGAATAACCTTTACGTTTGCACCAGCTTTAACGAGCAGCCTGACCAAAAATGCCGACTTATATGCCGCGATGCTACCGCAAACGCCAAGGATTATATTTTTATTTTTTAGCATAATGCGCAGAGTACATAAGGCATGGAGCATAGAGCGTAGTGCTAAACGCTTTGCCCTAAACGCTATGCGCTACGCCGATTACTTTTGTTCTTTAGCAGGATTTCTGTGGTACACTTTACCATTCAAAAATTCATCCATAGCAACCAAAACAGGCTTCGGCATACGCTCGTAGTGCTTGCTGATTTCGATCTGCTCACGGTTTTCGAAAATTTCTTCCAAATTATCGTTGCTCGAAGCAAATTCTGCCAATTTACCGTGTAACTCCTCTTTAACGTTGTTCGAAATCTGATTTGCCCTTTTAGCAATTACCACTAATGATTCGTAAAGGTTATCAGTAGTTCTATCTAAATCGTGTACGTTTCTGGTTACTGTAGTATTTGGTACAGCAGGTTTGTTAGTATTCATCTATTACTTGTTTTTAATATTCGTATTATCGGCATTTGTTGGTTTGGCAGAAACAGTATCCTTTAATTTACCTGTTCTGATTAACATTTGCTTGTATTTTTCCTGATCGGCAGCATATAATGCCAGTTCTTGTTTGGTAAGTACAATACCCGCTTCAACATCAGTTTTAAGGCCTTTTGCCTCTTTAGTCCATTTGCTGTCAGGATGGTTTTCCGTAAACTCTGTATATAAAGCAAGTGCTTCATTATAACGGTCTTCCTGACGGATGATATAACTGTTTTTTGCGTATAAATATTGCGCTTTAATCATCAGGAAATCCATTTCTTCAGCATATTTAATGTCTGGGAAATCTCTCTGGGCATTTTTTAAAGCAATAACGGCAGCCCTGTAGTTATCTACGTTACTTGGGCCGGTAGTTAAATACATTTTTGCATTTTCAAAAGCTTTATCCTCTAACTTGCCCCGTAAAGTAGCAATGTATTTACCTGCAGCTGCAGCACGATCGCTGGTAGGGTATAAGTTGATGAACAATTGTAACGCATCAATAGCTTTATAGGTATTTTCCTGATCTAAAGAGAAACTTGGCGATTCCAAATAGTAACAGTAAGCGCCCATATACCTGGCTTCCTCAGCATTTTTACTTGCCGGGTAAGTATCTGCAAAACTTTTAAACTGGTACCTGGCCGTAGTATAATCACTTAATCTGTATAGTGTATAAGCATAATAATAGTTCAGATCCTCAGCTTCTGCACGGCCACGGTATTTTTGAGATAGATCCTCAAAAAGCACCAGTGCTTTACTGTAATCGCGTTTATTATACAAACGAAGTGCCTCCTGGTACTTTTTTGCAACATCGTTACTCGCTCTCAATTTCTCGAAACGACTTTTACAACCCGCAATACCCAGAGCGGCAACAAATACTAAAATAATTAAGTGTTTAACTTTAAACATTCTGCAAAGATAATTAATAATACGATAACATCAATAAAAACAATTCGCCGCTAAGCTATGCAAAGCAATTCAGTACAATATAACAGTTAACAAATTTTAACATATATATAAGGATAGGTATTTCTATACTATATAGGTGTGCACCTGCTATCCGCTGCAAAGCTTCATAACAGTCAAGAGATTTTAACCTATATAAGGATGGACGTTTCTAAATTAGGTAGTGTTTTTCTTTTTTTAGCAAAGCAAGTTCCGTGCTACTATATAGGTGTGTTCCTGCTATCCGCTTCAAAGCCTTGGCTCGT
>NZ_QNQU01000038.1 GCF_003315595.1 Pedobacter miscanthi
AGCTTAAGTTAATAGCATTGGTGGGGACACAGACCACGGAGCAGAGATCGAAATAAAGATCATTCTTAAATTTTTACCGATAATCTCTATTAAATTTATATATTTCGGGCAAATTAACCGCTAGTAAATCGATTAAACCAAATATTGTTGCATGAATAAGGAAAAGCTGTTTAACGAAATCAAAGCGTTGAGCATCATCAATTCTTTCTCGAAACACGAACAGCTTGTACAGGGAATCATCAATGGCCTCAATCATAAACTGATTGCCAAGGGTGATATATTGCCATCCGTAAATGAAATGATGCGCGAAACCGGTTTCGCAAAAGAAACCATTGGTAAAGCCTATAAGGAGCTGATTAACCGGGGGATTTTGGAATCAAAAAACCGCATGGGCTATTTTGTAGCCACCGATGATACCGAACAGCACCTTAAAGTTTGTTTGCTGATTTACGCTTTCGATACCTTTCAGGAAACTTTTTACCAGAATTTCCGCGATCATTTGGGCGATAATATCCAGGTTGATGTATATTTCCACCACAATAATTTCAGTGTTTTCGAATCCATTATCAATAGCAATAAAGGTCAGTATGGGTTATATGTAATAGCCCCGATAGAAAGTAAAGAAGCGAAAGAAGTACTGGAGCAATTGCCGAAAGAAAAACTGCTGATTGTAGACAGGTACGTAAAACTGAAGGGTGATTATTCCTACATCGTTCAGGAGTTCGAAAAGGCATCTTATAATGCTTTTTTACAACTGGCACCGAGGATTAAGGAGTTTTCTGAATTCGTTTTCTTTTTTAAACCCTCATCAGCCGAGCCCAATGAAGTATTGATTTCTTTTAAACGTTTTATAAAGGAGTTTAACATCAAGGGCGTAATCAAAAACAGTTACGAAACCGGGAGTATTGCACCAGATAAGGTTTATTTTACCATACACAACCTCGAGCTTTGGGAAATGCTGAAAGATACCAAAGTAAAAGGCTTAACAGTTGGCAAAGATATTGGTATCCTTTCGCATAACGATGATAACGTTAAAGAGATTATTTTTGACGGGATTACTACTTTCTCTATCGATTTTGCGCACATGGGCCGTCTTGCCGCTGAGTTTGTGCTAAGGCTGAAACCCATTAAACATGTAATGGAAAATCAACTGATCAGAAGAAATTCACTTTAACACCATCGCGTGGGAACCATAGCCATCATCAGTTTTATTTTGTTCACCGTATTGGCCGCGGTGATTTCTTATTTCAAAACAAGGAAATCACAGCGCTCTACCATCACCGGTTTTTTCTTTGCCAACCGCACCAACGGTTTTATCATTATCGGTGCTTCATTGTTTTTCAGCAACATTAGCGCCAACCAGTTTATCGGCGAAAACGAATCAGTTTACATCAATAACATGTCGGTAATTGGCTGGGGGATTTCATCTATCCTCGCCATGATTATTGTTTCAGAGTTTTTTATCCCCATTTATTTTAAGACCGGTATCCGCACTATTCCTGATTTTTTGGAGAAACGTTACGACAAACAGACCAAAACCCTGGTTTCGGTAGTTTTTCTATTCAGTTATATTATCAACCTGTTACCATCGGTGCTTTATGGTGGCGCGGTGGCCTTTAGTAACCTGATTGATCTTTCTGGTTTCCACTTTTCGTATTGGGAAAGCATCTGGATATTTGTATGGATCATGGGGCTAATCGGTTCAGTGTATACCATTTTAGGTGGTTTTAAGGCCATTACCATTTCCGATACCGTATTGAGTGCGGGTATGTTAATCCTGATTATTGCATTACCATACTATGGATTACGCTACTTAGGGCACGGAGATTTCTTCAGCGGACTTTCTACCGTACTTTCTACCAAAAAGGAACACCTAAATGCCATTGGGAGCAGTACCGATGCCGTTCCTTTTTCTACCTTGTTTACCGGTATGCTTATTGTTAACCTTTATTACTGGGGCATGGAGCAGTATATTATCCAGCAGGTACTGGCGGCCAAAAGTTTAGAAGAAGGTCAGAAAGGTATTGCCTTAACCTGTTTTGCCAAATTGCTTTGTCCGCTGCTGATCAATATCCCCGGCTTAATCGCCGTCCACCTTTATCCTGTTTTAACCAATACCAATCAGGTATTTCCACTGCTGATTAAAGATGTGTTGCCGCCGCTTTTAATGGGTTTATCGGCCTGTGTGCTTTTTGGCGCGGCCATTACCACCTTTAACGCCGGATTGAACAGTTCGAGTACCTTGTTTCTCCTCAATTTATACAAACCCTTTATGGAGAAAAAAGGAAAAGTATTATCTGATAAGAGTTTATTGCGGACAGGAAGGTTATTCCAGATTTCGGTATCGCTGTTTGCGATGGTTTTTGCACCTTTTATTATTTTCTCGAAGCATGGCTTTTACGAATACCTGCAAAAAATCAGTGCCATATTTAGTCTGCCCATCTTTACCATCATTTTTATCGGCTTTATAACCAAAAAAATGCCACCCGTTGCTGCTAAAATCGGGATGATTTTCTTTATCTCCTGTTATATCATGAGCGAATGGGTATTTTCTATCCATCTGCATTATCTCCACACTTTAGCCATTATATTTATCATTACAGTTTTATTAATGCTGGGCATCTCGAAACTCTATCCAAATCAGAGCCCTTACCATTTGGTGCTCGATAATAAAATTGCGATTATTCCCTGGCAGAATAGGCACTACTATCATATCATACTGATCTCGCTGATGGCGCTTGTCTTTTTTATTTTCTCTTCATATATACTTGCTTGAGTCTGTAATTCAGCTGCTTATATATTTTTATTCAACACTTGGAATATTAAATATTTTGTTTATAATTGTATCTGAAAATAATAGGATAGGATAGGATAGGATAAATTTTCATTTACTTGTGTTCCAGCATTTTATTTCCTTTCAAAAAAAGGGCATAACAGGTAAGTAAGATGCTAAAGATCCTTTCTCCGAAGCTAGACTGTTGTTTTCGTTAACCAAATAATCCCAAATTATGAGAAATTTTACAACTTATTGTGCAGCAGTGCAAACCCTTCCTTCAATTGTTAAAGGATGGCCGGCAGATTTACAACATCCTGAAAAAGGTTAATCTCTGTCGATCTACATCTATCTACAATTTTTTAATTCATCATTTAAAAGCTTATTAGCAAATGAAGCAATTATTTTTGTTTTGTGGGCACCTTTCGGTGTCTGGCAGGCTAAAAAATGCACTGGTATTGACAGGTTCGATGCTTGTATTTTTCCTGATTTTTATGCCTGTAAAAGGTTATTCCCAGGCGGGGAAGAAAACCATTACGGGTAAGGTTACCGATACGGCAGGGGTTGCCATTCCCGGAGTTGTTGTTGCCACCGTTAGCGGTAATAAGGCTGGCACCCAAACAGATAATAATGGAAGGTTTATCCTTGATGTTGATCCCGGTGTTCAACTGCGTTTCTCATTTATAGGTTACGTAGAAAAAAGGATTACCATTACCGCAAACACCACTGTACTTAATGTTAAACTTGCAGAAGATGCAGTGCAGGCCGAAGAGGTTGTGATTACAGCCTTAGGACAAAAACAACGAAAGGAAGCCATTGTTGGTGCAGTAACATCTGTACGGCCCGGAGATTTAAAAGTGCCTGCCAGTAACCTTACAACGGCATTTGCCGGTAAGGTAGCCGGTATTATTGCATTTCAGCCAAGTGGGCAGCCGGGGCAAGACAATGCAAACTTCTTTATCCGTGGGGTAACTACATTCGGTTATAGAAGAGATCCTTTGATATTGATCGATAACGTAGAAATGACCTCCACTGATCTTGCCCGCCTGCAGGTGGATGACATCGAAAGTTTTTCTGTTTTAAAAGATGCAAGTGCAACAGCACTATATGGCGCCAGGGGCGGAAACGGGGTAATCCTGGTTAAAACTAAAGAAGGAAAAATAGGTAAAGCGCAGATTAGTGTGCGCATGGAAGGATCAACATCCTCGCCAATCAGCCCGTTGCAGATTGCCGATCCGGTTACCTATATGAAATTGTATAATGAAGCCCTGAGTACAAGAAATTCGCCAGGAGCACCATATACGCCAAATAAAATATTAAATACACAGGCTACAATGAACGGTGCACCCGGTAGCAACCCTTATGTTTACCCTGCTGTAAACTGGATGGACATGTTGTTCAAAAAGAATACTTCTACACAAAGGGCCAACCTTAATATTTCTGGTGGCGGGGGCGTAGCGAGGTATTATGTGGCGGGATCTTATTCAAATGATAATGGAATATTGAAAACCGATATCAGGAACAACAATAATAATAACGTCCGCTTTAAAAATTATCAGTTACGTTCGAACGTAAACATTGATCTTACACGCACCACCGAACTGATTGTACGTTTATCGGGTAACTTTAATGAGTATGTAGGTCCGATGACGAACGATCCGTCGTTTGCAACCGATTTATACAACATTGCTACCCACACAAGTCCGGTTGATTTTCCGGCATATTACGAACCCGACAAAGCCAATGCACGTGTTCAGCACATTCTTTTTGGTAATAATACCGATGCGGTTGTACTGCCCGATGGAAGCACACCACCAACTTCTTCAACAGATGTAAAAAACATCAACCCTTATGCTGCATTGCTTAGGGGAAACAGGAGGTTTTCTGAATCGAGGATGCTTGCCCAGCTTGAGGTAAATCAAAAGCTTGATTTTCTGACGAAAGGTTTAAATTTTAAAGGAATCTTTAGTACAAACAGATACGCCAGGTTTGAATCAGAGCTTGCCTATGCACCTTATTTTTATAATGTACAGTCGTACGACAAAGCATCTAACCAATATACCTTAAACTGGATCAACAATAAACCCGACCAGGCCAGGGAATATTTAAACTACTACGCAGGAGCAAGTACGCTTAATACCTTCTTGTATTTGCAAGGGGTATTAGATTATTCGGTTGATATCAACAAGGACCATAACGTAAGTGCCGCATTAATCGGTACGCAGCAGCAATTGCTCAATGCAAATGCCAATACCTTGTTTAATTCCCTGCCATTCCGGAATCTCGGTTTATCGGGTCGTGCAACTTATGCTTACAAGAGCAAATATTTCATGGAATTCAACTTTGGTTACAACGGATCGGAACGTTTCTCAGAAAATCACCGTTTTGGTTTCTTCCCAACTGTTGGTGCCTCGTGGATCGTATCCGGAGAAAAATTCTATGGAAACCTTTCCAATGTGATCGACCGGATGAAAATCAGGGGTAGCTATGGTTTGGTTGGTAATGATGCAATCAGCGACAGAAGGTTTTTTTACTTATCTGATGTTAACCTGAACGGCGGAAATCCGGCTTCATTCGGAACCAATCTTGGATACTCTCATAACGGCGTAACCATCAATAATTATGAAAACAGGGATGTAACCTGGGAAGTGTCGAGGCAGATCAACTTGGGATTGGAATTAACGTTTCTTAAAAACATAAGATTTACCACTGAGGTTTACAAAAACTTTAAATCAGATATTCTGCAGGATAGAAAAGATATTCCAAGTACTATGGGACTGGAATCGCAGATATCAGCCAATATTGGTAAGGTAGAATCACAAGGTATTGAGTTCTCGATGGATGGGAAACACAATTTCAGCAACGACTTATGGGTATCCGGACTTGCCAACTTTACCCTGGCCAAAAACAAATATACACAATATGAAGAGCCTGATTTTGCAGATAAATACCGTTTGCATGATGGTGTAGCATTGAACAGAAATTTTGGATACATCGCAGAACGTTTATTTGTTGATGATAGCGAAGCCAGAAATTCGCCTAAACAGATATTTAGCACCAATGGTATTGCACCAATGGGCGGCGATATTAAATACCGCGATTTAAATAATGATGGTGTAATTGATAGCAAAGATCAAACCTGGTTTGGAAACCCAACCGTACCAACCATTGTATACGGATTCGGGGTCTCAACCGGTTTCAAAAACTTCGATCTTAATATGTTTTTCCAGGGGCAGGCAGGTGTATCATTTGTAATCGACCCGGCCAGAACGAGTCCTTTTATCAAAAGCCCTGATTCCTGGTTGCCTGGTAACACGCAGGTGATCCAGCAATATGCAGACGACCATTGGTCGGAAGATAACCAGAACCTGTATGCTTTGTACCCACGTCTTGGTATAAACGGTGCGGTAATCGAAAACAACCGCCAAAATAGCTCCTGGTGGTTACGTGATGGTAGTTTTTTAAGGATGAAATCGCTTGAAGTAGGGTACACCTTACCCCGAAAGCTGGCAGAAAAGATTAAACTTAGAAATCTGAGGGTTTATTTCAGTGGGCTGAATCTGGTAACCTGGAGTCCGTTTAAAATGTGGGATCCGGAAATAGGTGGCAATGGATTTTCTTACCCATTGCAGAAAGTGTACAACCTCGGCGTAAATGTTAGTTTATAGTTAAAAGCAAAAATTAGGGTATGAAGTCATTATATTCAAAAATTTTATTCGCTGTTGTTATGGCATTGTCCATGGCATCATGCAAAAAGTACCTGAACGTTACGCCTGACAACGTAGGTACAATAGATTATGCCTTTAGAAACCGTAATGAGGCAGAAAATTACCTGTTTACCTGTTACAGTACATTGCAGCGTTTGCAGGAACCATGGATGGATGGAGGCTTCTCCAGCTCGGGGGAGATTGTTTTTCCAGGTGAAAATGAATTAAACGATAAGCAGGGAATTAATTCTGTTGGTTTTAATATGATGAGGGGTACGCAAACCAGCAGCAACCCGGGGTTAAACTACTGGGATGGAAATGAAGGCGGACAGGCAATGTTTAATGCCATCAGACGCTGTAATACCATGCTCGAAAATATCGACAAACCCATCGATCTTGGCGATACAGAAAAAAGAAGATGGATTGCTGAAGTGAAATTCCTGAAAGCTTATTATCACTTTTACCTGTTCAGGATGTACGGACCTATTCCGATCACTGATGTTAACCTGCCGATAAGCAGTTCAATTGAGGAAACAAGGTTAAAAAGAAAACCTGTGGATTCGGTTGTAAACTATATGGTTAAATTATTAGATGAGGCCACTCCTGATTTACCAACCCAGATTCAAAACCAAACACAGGAGCTGGGACGAATTACCGCACTGATTTCACGTTCTGTTAAAGCTCAGATTTTAGTGGCTGCGGCAAGTCCGCTATTTAATGGAAATTCCGATTACGCCGGATTACGTAATAAAGACGGACAACAACTGTTCAGTCAGCAAAAAGATCAGCAGAAATGGGACCGTGCTGCACAAGCCTGTGATGAAGCATTAAAGGCATGTTTGGCCGCCGGATTGGGGTTGCACACCTTTATTCCTACAGCAAATATGCCCGCTAACCTGCCACAGGAACTGATCAATGTACTGTCGTTTCAAACCGCAATTACCGATAAATGGGAGCAGAACACCGAATTGATATGGGGTATGGCGCCACTTTTCGGTTTTGGTAAACAGGAGAGATGTATCCCGCGCCTTAACGCTGCCGCTGCCCTGAATATAGGTAGTGCCCAGGGTTTCTTTGCTGTTCCCATTGCTGAACAGGAGTTGTTTTATACGAATAACGGACTACCGATAGACGAAGACAAAACCTGGGATTACAGGAACCGCTACACTTTACAAACCGCCGGAACGGCAGATCAGTATTATGTGCACAATGGTTATGAAACAGTAAAAGCGCATTTCAAACGCGAACCAAGGTTTTATGCATCTATTGCATTTGATGGCGGTGTTTGGTATGGTAACGGTCAGCTGGGCGATCCGGCAAATGCAAACTATGTTCAGGCGCGTGGTACTACCAGTTTTGCGGGTCCGAAAGATGGAAGCCACACCAACATTTCAGGTTATTGGCCAAAAAAACTGGTTAATTATTTAACGGTTTATAACGATCGTTTGTCTTACGAAGATTTCCATTTTCCTTTAATGAGGCTCTCAGATCTTTATTTGTTATATGCGGAAGCTTTGAATGAACAGGGGAAAAACTATTCGGAGGTGCTACCTTATATAGATGAGGTAAGAAAAAGAGCAAAAATCCCCGCAATTGCCGATGCATGGACGGCTACGCTTTCTACAAATCCGATGAAATACACTACACAGGCAGGCCTTCGCCAGATCATCCATCAGGAAAGAAGGATTGAACTTGCTTTTGAATGTATGCCGGGCTGGGATTTGCGTCGCTGGAAAGAGTTACAAACCGTAATGGCCAAACCTATGCAGGGCTGGAGCATTTTCGACGATCAGGCAGTAAACTACTATCGCCCGCGTAATCTTTTTGTACCGATATTTAGTACAAAAGATTATTTATGGCCTATCAAGTCAGATAACCTGGCGGTAAACCCCAATTTAGTTCAAAATCCATTTTGGTAATATTTAAAGAAGAGCTGATCATGAACATCAAAAAATATAGTTTTCCTTGTCTCATTATGCTGATGATTATCGGCGCAGTGGCATGCAAGAAAAATAACGGTTTTAATGCTGTTATTTCTGAAGACACCAGCAAACCGCTGCCTGTAAGCAATATTAAGGTCGATAATTTTAACGGGGGAGCGAACATCACCTATAACCTTCCCAATTCACAGAATATTCTTTACGTGCTAGCCAAGTATAAGATAAATGATAACACAGACCGGGAAACCAAATCATCCTACTATCAGGATACAGTAGTTGTTGAAGGATTTGCAAAAGCGAAACCTTATCAGGTAACACTTTATACTGTTTCGAGAGCAAATGTAATGTCTGATCCTGTTACCGTTACGGTTAATCCCTTAACTCCTGTTTATTCGGTTGTACGCCCGTCGGTAAACCTTACCGCAGATTTTAGCGGGGTGAATATCACGGCCGAGAACCCTCTTAAAAAACAGATTGGCATAGTTGTACTGAGTTATAATAACAATACCAAATCCCTGGAAATCGAGGATCAGCGTTTTACCAAAGACCCAATAATCAATTATTCGGTTACCGGTTTTTCATCAACGCAACGCCAGTTTGGCGTGTATGTGACCGACAGATGGGGCAATATTTCAGACACACTTCAGAAAGCATTAGTTCCGCTGGCCGAAGAAGCCGTTGATAAATCAAAATTTAGCGTTTTAAACCTAAATACGGACAGCCCGATTGATTTTGGCTGGACATTACCATATTTATGGGATGGAAAGCAGGACGGAAACGGCTGGCATACGCGTTACGGTGTAGCGCTTCCTTATTCCTGCAGCTTTGGTATCGGGAAAACCTATAAGTTAAGTCGTTTTGTACTTTATGAAAGAACAGGAGACCAATACACCTACAAATTCGCCAATCCAAAAGTATTTGCTCTTTGGGGAACAAATTCTTCTACACCCACCGACGTTCAGCTTCCTGTAACGGCGGCAGAAGGTACTGTTATCGGCAATTGGATAAATCTGGGTAATTTCCGCTTTCCTGATCCGCCATCAGGTAGCCTTCCTACCGCAATCAATTCATCGGATAACGATTTTGTTAAAAACGGCGTAAGTTTTAAAATGCCATCGGCAGCCCCGGCTGTTAAGTACCTCCGTATTGCCGTATCAACGGTATGGGGTAACGAAGCAGCGGCCCACCTCATGGAATTTACACCTTATGGAACGCCACAATAATATTTATTAACCGAATCTGATTCAAATAAAAAGATGAAATCATCATAGTTTTTCCTCATTCAAACAGAGAAATGATAGAATATGATGATTTCATCACCATAAAAAATAATTATATACGATGAAAAATCTTATAATTTTCGCAGGCCTTTTTACACTGGCTATGACGATGGGTTGTAAAAAACAACAAACAGATTTCAGGGACTTATTTAACGGACACGAAATTATTTATACCGGCAGCCCTAAAGAAGTGCTGAGCAGGCCCGGAAATCTTCGTGCACAGTTAAAATGGAAATCAAGTTCCGACCCGAGTATTGTAAAATATGTGATTTACTATAACAATAAGGCAGATTCTCAGGTGGTGGCGATTAATAATAAAACAGATAGTGTATTTGCAGATATTGCCAATTTACAGGAATTTGTTTACGCCTTTACCATTTACTCTTATGATAAAAATGGAAACAGGTCGATCCCAAAAGAAATTAACAATGTAAAAGTGTATGGGCCAACTTACAAAAATGGATTATTAAATAGGGCCTATAATGCTACGGAGCCTTATGTTGTTAATGCCGACGGATCTGTTAAACTTAATTTTAACGTACCCGATACCATTAATACAGGTACGCTCATCAAATATACCAATGCATCGGGAAATGCAGCAGAACTAACACTTTTAGCTAAAGATAATTCTGTTGTGCTGCCCAGTTATAAAGCGGGTACCGAAATACAATATCTTTCTTCATATATCCCGCAAAGAAATTCGTTGGATGTTTTTGCTGTGAGCGCCTATTCTGTTTTCCCGCAGGTTTACAAATATATACTTTGCGACCGCTCACTTTTTGCCGAAGTGCATTTGCCGGGCGATGCCCCTACATACGAATCGGGTACCAGCATCAGCAAATTGTGGGATGGAAGTGTTGGCCCCCAGGGTTATCCTAATATTTTCCACAGTGGCGGCAACAGTGGGATGCCGCACGTAATTACTTTCGACTTAGGTAAAGTTTACACCAATTTATCACGGATAGAAGAAACCGGGCGCGATTGCTGTAACAATCCTGATCGTTTTGAAGTTTGGGGAATCGCAGATTTAACCAATGCAACCACCAATTTATCAGCCAGCGATAACGGATGGCCTGCTGAAGCCACCAGTAAGGGCTGGACGCTCTTAAAAGATGTAACCAGAACTGACGATGGTAAAAATGCAATAACGGCCGAACTGGATAACGGTGGCAAACCGATTCGTTATATTCGCATCAGGATTAAACATGTAACCACCGGAGATGGCAATTATAGTAATATGAGCGAAATCAGGTTCTGGAATAAAGAGTAATCTTTTTAAACGAACCGTCATTTCGACTAGAGCATTTCAATACAATGGTCGTCATTGCGAGAAGGCTTTTTCAGCCGACGAAGCAATCTATCTTGCAGTAATCACAAGCAGAAAAGATTGCTTCGTCGTACCTCCTCGCAATGACGAGTTTTCTATTGAAGTATGGTTATGGTAGCGAATAAATATTCTGGACTTTGCTTCGGTCGAGATGATTAATAAAAACACACACAAATGAAATATGTATAAAAAGCAACTGATCATTCTTACACTATGCTCGTTTTTTATCGGGAAAAATGTTTTTGCCCAGCAAAAGCCTTTGGTGCTCTGGTACGATAAACCTGCCCAAATCTGGGAAGAAACCCTCCCTTTGGGCAATGGTAAACTCGGCATGACACCAGATGGAGGTATTGCTAAAGAAAATATCGTGCTGAATGATATTACCTTATGGAGCGGCGGAAAACAGGATGCTAATAATTACGATGCTTATAAAAGCCTGCCGAAAATCAGGCAGCTGATATTGGAGGGCAAAAATGATGAAGCCCAGGAACTCGTAAACCGCGATTTTGTTTGCAAAGGACAGGGCTCGGGAGGGGCAACATGGGGTAAGTACCAAACTCTTGGAAACTTACAACTCGATTATGAATATCCCGGTGTTAAAGAAGTAAAGCCAGCAGTTTATAAAAGAACCCTATCGCTGGATAAAGCGGTGGCCACAACCGAATTTACGCTCAACGGCGTGAGATATAAAAGGGAATATTTCTGCAGTTTTGATGATGATGTAGATGTCATCCGCATTACTGCCGATCAGCCTAAAAAACTGAACTGCAACATTTCCATCAGCCGGCCTGAAAAGGCAACTCTGGCCACCCAGGGTAACGACCTGTTGATGTTCGGTCAGCTGGATAACGGAACCGATGGAAAAGGCATGAAGTACATGAGTCGTGTAAGCACCAAAATAAAGGATGGTTCGGTTAGCACAGATGGCAATATCCTTAAAATAAAAGATGCGACTGAAATCATTGTTTATGTTGCTGCCGAAACCGATTTTAAACATGCCGATTTCGAAGCAAGGGTAAAAAATGTGCTTCAGGAAGCAAAAAATAAAGTTTATGCAGAAGAACTGGCCAAACACAGCGCAAACTTTGGCAAACTGTTTAACCGTTTAAAAATCAATCTGGGCGAAGGCGAATCAGCTAAACTGCCAACTGATGTAAGGCTCGATCATTTCTATAAAGATTACAAAAACGATGTTTCGTTAAGTGCATTATTCTTCCAGTTTGGGCGCTATTTAAGCATTAGCAGTACAAGGGTGGGATTATTACCGCCAAACCTTCAGGGCTTGTGGGCAAAAGAGATCAATACCCCCTGGAACGGCGATTACCACCTGGATGTTAATGTACAGATGAACCATTTTGCCATTGAGCCGGCCAATTTATCCGAACTGAACCTTCCTTTGGCAGAACTGGTGAGGAATTTAACCACGCATGGTGCCAAAACGGCCAAAGCCTATTACAATGCCGATGGCTGGATTGCACATGTGATTACCAATGTCTGGGGTTTTACCGAACCAGGCGAAAGTGCCTCATGGGGTGCCTCAAATGCCGGTTCGGGCTGGTTATGCAGCAACCTTTGGGATCACTTTGCTTATAGCCGCGATTTAAAATACCTGAAAAGTATTTACCCAATCTTAAAGGGATCGGCTGCATTTTATCAGAGTGCTTTGGTCGAAGACCCGAAAACAGGCTGGCTGGTTACTTCTCCGTCGGTATCGCCAGAGAATACTTTTTACCTGCCTAACGGAAAAACCGCAAGTATTTCGATGGGGCCAACCATTGATAGCCAGATTGTAAGAGAACTTTTCAATAACGTAATCACCGCGGCCAAACTGCTTAAAGTTGATGCTGCTTTTAGTGCTTCTTTACAGGAAAAACTAAAATCAATCCCACCGGTAGGCGTAATCAGTAAAGACGGGCGCATACAGGAATGGCTGGAAGATTATAAAGAAACCGATCCACAGCACCGCCACATTTCGCATTTATACGGCGTTTATCCGGCAGGTTTAATTACACCAGTTTCAACACCTGCGCTGGCCGAAGCCGCTAAAAAAACACTCGAAGTACGGGGCGATGACGGGCCAAGTTGGTCTATCTCGTATAAACAGATATTTTGGGCAAGGTTACAGGACGGAAACCGGGCATTTAAACTCTTCAGGGAGATTTTAAAACCTACTTTGCGTACCGATATCAACTATGGTGCAGGCGGAGGTGTTTATCCGAATATGTTATCAGCGGGACCACCGTTCCAGATTGATGGTAACTTTGGTGCCACCGCAGCCATTGCCGAAATGCTGATCCAGAGTCACGATGGTTTTATAGAACTGCTGCCAGCCATTCCGGATGCCTGGAAAGCCTTTGGCGAAATTAAAGGGCTAAAAGCAAGGGGCAATTTTACAGTTGATATGAACTGGAAGGATGGTAAAATTACGGCCTATAAAATCGCTTCGGCAACGCCACAAAAGGTAAAAGTTAAAATAAACGGAAAACTAAGCACTATCACTTCGGTCAAACTTTAGCACAATACATGATTTTTAAATTTTTATACAAACATCGGGCACTGTTAATCTTATTGGTGCTGTTCTTTGCTGGCAAATCGGCTTCGGCAATCATCATCAATTATGGTAAAAGCGGAAAAATAGATTACAACCTTAAAACCGGCACCTTTAATGTTTCGGAGGGAGCGGCTCAACTCTTGTTAAATGGTTTCTCGCAGGCCGAATATCAGAAAAAGCTGTTCAGTTCCAAAGATTATAAACAAATCACTTATAGTAAAACAGCTGTTCATGATGCTTTTGGTAATGGTTTTAAGCACATTTTTCTGTTAAAACAGGCTGGTTTGCCGGTGATGCAACAGGTGTTTTATACCTATAGTGATAAAGATTATTTTATGATCGGAATTACCCTTCAAGGTGCTAATTTATCCATCAACCATATTGTTCCTATAAAGGGAAACCTGATTGATCAACAGCCTTCAGCTACTCCCACAAGTTTGTTCGTACCATTCGATAACGATACTTTCATTTCTTACAACACAGTGCCTTTAAAGGCCAATGTAAGCAACCCCAGTGCTGAGGTAGGCGCTTTATACCACGATCAATCGCGGAAAGGTTTTGTAATGGGTTCTATCGAACACAGCAACTGGAAAACAGGTGTAATCACTGCAATGGACAACGACAAAAAGATCAACTTACAGGTCATTTGTGGTTATACGGAAGAAAGCATTACCCGCGATAAAATTCCGCATGGTTATTTAAGTGGCAATTCGGTGAGTTCGGCAAAAGTATTTTTCGGTGCTTTTAACGACTGGCGTGTAGGAATGGAAACTTATGCCAAACTTAACCGGATTTCGGAGCCACCCATCGTTTTTAAGTGGGATAAGGCAACACTCGTAGGCTGGAACAGCTGGGGTGCCATGCAGGAGAAAATCACCCTCGAAAAAGCCAACCAGGTAAGCGATTTTTTTGCCGATAACTTAAAAAGTTTCAGGAGCGGGGGTGTTGCTTATATCGATCTCGATTCGTACTGGGATAACCTGTTAAAAGGAGGTTTAACCGGCGATTACTCTAAATTAAAAGCCTTTGCTGATCATGCAAAATTAAAAGGATTAAAACCGGGCATTTACTGGGCACCGTTTGTTGACTGGGGTTTTGCAGGCGGTGGCAACCGCAAAGCCGAAGGAACCAATTATACTTTTGGTGAGATGTGGACAAAAGTTGGTGCTGGTTATCATGATATTGATGGTGCAAGGGCATTGGATCCAACGCATCCGGGTACACAGCAACGCATTGCAACAGTAATCAATAAGTTTAAAGAATGTGGTTTCGAAATGATCAAAATCGACTTTTTAGGTCATGCAGCCATAGAATCCGATCATTTTTTCGATCCTAAAATTACTACAGGTATGCAGGCCTATAAAACCGGAATGGAGTTTTTATTGAAACAGCTCGATGGTAAAATGCTGGTTTATGCCGCCATCTCACCAAACCTGGCTTCGGGCAGGTATGTGCATGTACGCCGGATCGCCTGCGATGCTTTTAAATCAATAAAAGATACCGAATATACTTTAAACAGTGTGAGTAATGGCTGGTGGCAAACTTACCTTTACGATTATATCGATGCCGACCATGTGGTATTTTCTGATCAATCAGACGGCGAAAATACTGCAAGGTTTTTATCGGCCATTGTAACGGGCACCTGCATCACCGGCGATGATTTTTCGCGCCAGGGTAAATGGACAGGCACCGCACAACGTTTATTAAACAACACTGGAATCCTGAAAATTCTGGAAAATGGAAAGGCATTTGTTCCGGTAGAAGGCGATAGGGGTAAATCAGCCTCGCAACTTTTTGTTAAACAGGTAGGCAATGTAAAATATCTGGCGGTATTTAATTATAGCGATACAGAGCAGCACTATAATCTCGATTTTGCACGCCTGGGCCTGGAGAAAGATAAAAAATATGGCTGTGAAAATCTCATCGATCAAACCAAAACCATGTTAAAAGATAACCAGATACTTAAATTATCCGCAAAAGATGCGCAGATTTTTAAGTTAACCTCAGAGCAAAAATAGATATTCATTCATTCATTCCTTCATTCACTCAATCAATAATTCCCTCATTCAATCACTGAACAATTCAATCCACCTCTATCTATAAAAAACATTAGCGATTACTATTGAAAACACAAATGAACAGATCAGATCAATTTACAGGTTACATCAGGCATGGTGCATTGGCCGTAGCCCTTTCCCTTTTTGCCATAACCCAGCTTAGTGCCCAAACCCTAATCCCTATCGAAACCGCTCATAATGCGCTGGTTTTACAGGCCGATGCGAAAAAAGATGTAAACACCATATTTTTTGGAAAAAAACTTGCCGATAAACAGGAATATGCGCAGGTTAACGGTCAGTATAAACAAACGGAAGATTATACCGGACAGTTAAATTCGGGCTATACGCCATCAGGATCAAGAAACCTGGTTGAACCGGCCATTAGTGTTACGCACGCAGATGGCAATAATTCGCTTGATCTTAAATATGTTGATCACACGGTTACCAAAGTTGATGATAATGTAAGCCTGCTCAAAATCAGGTTAAAAGATCCGGTTTACAATTTCGAAGTCACGTTGTTTTATAAATCATTTTACAAACAGGATGTAATAGAACAGTGGACGGAAATTAAACACAGCGAAAAAGGTACAGTTACCTTAAATAAATATGCTTCGGCAAACCTGCATCTAAAATCGCCACATTTTTGGCTTAACCAGTACCATGGCGACTGGGCTAAAGAAATGCAGCCCGAGCAAAGTGAAATTACCCACGGTATTAAAACTATAGATAGCAAACTGGGCACAAGGGCCAACCTTTTTCAACCCTCGGTTTTTATGATATCCATGGATAAACCAGCGGAAGAGAACGAAGGAAATGTTTTGTACGGTGCGTTGGAGTGGAGTGGTAATTTTAAGATCGACCTGGAGCTTGATTATCAGAATAACCTGCGCATCATTGCCGGGATGAACAATTATGCTTCACCTTACAGCTTAAAACCGGGCGAAGTTTTTGCAACTCCTGCGTTTTTATATACTTTTTCTGATCAGGGAAAAGGCGATGCGAGCAGAAAATTGCAGAACTGGGCACGTAATTATAAAATTTTGGATGGTAAAGGCAGTCGTTTAACCCTTTTGAACAACTGGGAAGCCACTTATTTCGACTTCAACGAGCAAAAACTGGCCGAATTATTAAAAGATACCAAAAAACTGGGTGTCGATTTCTTTTTGCTGGATGATGGCTGGTTCGGAAATAAGTATCCACGAAATGATGATCATGCAGCACTGGGCGACTGGCAGGAAAATAAAAAGAAACTGCCCAATGGCATCGCTTCGCTGGTAAAGGAAGCCGATAAAGTTGGAACGAGATTCGGAATCTGGATTGAACCCGAAATGGTGAGCCCGAAAAGTGAACTGTACGAAAAACATCCTGACTGGGTGGTGAAACAACCAAACCGCCCGGAATATTATTTCAGGAACCAGCTGGAACTTGATCTTTCAAATCCTAAAGTTCAGGATTTTGTTTTTGGAGTGGTAGACGATTTGTTTACCAAAAACCCGAAACTGGCCTACATTAAATGGGATTGTAATGCCGTAATTTATAATGCTTATTCGGCACATCAGAAAAATCAGTCGCACTTTTACATCGATTATGTAAAAGGTTTGTACAGTGTGCTGCAACGCATTCGTGCCAAATACCCAACTGTACCCATGATGTTATGCTCCGGCGGTGGTGGCAGGGTAGATTATGCGGCCTTACAATATTTTACAGAGTTTTGGCCAAGTGATAATACTGATCCGCTCGAAAGGATATTTATGCAGTGGGAATATTCTTACTTCTATCCGGCCATCAGCAGTTCTAACCACGTAACCGATTGGGGCAAACAACCTATAAAATTCCGTACCGATGTAGCCATGATGGGCAAACTGGGTTTTGATATTGTGGTAAGTAAACTGCCCGAAAAAGAACTTCAGTTCTGCCAGGATGCGATCAAAAATTATAATGAAGTAAAAGGGATTATCTGGCAGGGCGAGCAATATCGTTTAGCCGATCCGCGTACAGGTAGTGTAGCCTCGATGTTGTATGTAAACGAGCAGAAAACAGAAGGTGTAATTTTTAATTACTTGGTAAATTACCGTTACGGAGAGGGCAGCAAATATCCTGTTAAATTAAATGGACTGGATGCAGTAAAGAAATACAGGATCAAAGAGATTAACCTGTTCCCGGGCACAAAATCGCCGATCGATAGCAGCAAGACCTATACAGGAGATTTTTTAATGAAGGTAGGTTTCAACCCGGTTTTAACTATCGATAGAACCAGTGTTGTACTGAAATTTGAGGAGCTAAAGTAAATAAAATTTGTTCCCACTCGCAAAACTTTATAAAAACTAAACTTTGACAATCTTATGGGCATAATACCAAAAGATTGTCAAAGTGACTTCACGAACCACTTGCAAAACTTTATAAAATCTAAACTTTGACAATCTTATGGGCATAATACTAAAAGATTGTCAAAGTGACTTCACGAACCACTTGCAAAACTTTATAAAATCTAAACTTTGACAATCTTATGGGCATAATACTAAAAGATTGTCAAAGTGACTTCACGAACCACTTGCAAAACTTTATAAAATCTAAACTTTGACAATCTTATGGGCATAATACTAAAAGATTGTCAAAGTGACTTCACGAACCACTTGCAAAACTTGATAAAAAGAACGTCATCTCGACCGGAGCATCGCGGAGTGGAGAGATCTGTCTCGAGGTAGATTTCTCGGCTACGTTGCACTCCGCTCGAAATGACGATTTTTCGAATGTTTACCATCCGCAGGAATTGACTCCCGACTCCGGACTAAGGACTTTGGACTCAAATCCATCTTCCATTATCCATTTTACATTATCCATCATCCCCGTTCATAACCTCCCGCGGGCTCTTCCCGAACTGTTTCTTAAACTCCCTGCTGAAATATTTCGGATCGTTAAACCCCACCTGATAGGCCACTTCGTAAATGGTAAACCTGTTCAGCTTAAATAACTCCATGGCTTTTTTTAAGCGGATCGATTTCACAAAATCATTTACCGAAAGGTTAGTGAGCTGTCTGATTTTTTTGTAAAGTACCGGTTTGCTCATGCCAATCATCGAGGCCAGTTCCGAAACCCCGAAATCTTCGTCGGCAATGTGCTGATCGATGTAACCCAGCAGTTTTTGCATAAAAGCCTCGTCGATGGCATTAATGGTAAGGTCTTTAGGAGCCAGGTGGATGTGTTTCAAAAACTTCTGGCGCATTACCTCTCGCGACATGAGTAAATTGCGCACGTTCAGCAAAAGCAGCTCCGGACTAAAAGGTTTGGTGATATAGGCATCGGCGCCGGTTTCTAAACCGCTTACCTGATGGATATGCGAAGAACGGGCAGTAAGAATGATTACCGGAATATGGCTGGTGCGCTCATCCTGTTTAAGCCTGCTGCAAAGTTCAATGCCATCCATTACCGGCATCATAATATCGCAGATAATCAGGTCGGGAAGCATTTCTACAGCCGTTTCCCAGCCCAGTAATCCGTTTTCACTTTCGGCAACCTGGTAGTTATTGCCCACCAGGGTTGTAATTAATGATCTGATTTCGCTATTATCTTCCACTACCAGAATGGTTTCTGTAGCAGGATCTGTTTGTTTTTCGGGATTTGAAACCGTTATCCCTTTTTCTTCCTGCTGGGCATAAAGGTTAGGGTGGGCTGGGTAATCTTTTATACCATCAAAAAGTGCGGTTTTAAAGTGCGATTTCCCTTTTTTCAGTTTCACCGAAAATCTGGTAAAACCACGTAACCCGTTTTCTGCTGCGCTGCTTTCAACCGAAATATTTCCCTGGTGTTCCTCAACAATCGCTTTGGATAGTGCAAGGCCGATACCCGAACCAATGTGGCTCTGCTGTTCATCTACCTGGAAATAATCGCTGAACAAACCTTTCAGGCTTTCGGGAGGGATGCCCACACCGTTATCCGAAATGCTGATGCTTACCTCTTCATCCGATTCGGTAACAGAGACAGAAATCAGTCCACCTTTATCACAGAATTTAAAGGCATTGGATAGCAGGTTGAACAATACTTTTTCGAGTTGCCGTTTATCAAAAAACAGGCAGATGTTTTCTTTATCATGTATAAATTCATATTGAATGCCATTGGTTTGTGCCAGATGGGAGAAAGAAATAAAAATTTCATTAATAAATCCGATAATATCATCTTCAGTAACATGTAGCGTAAGGTGCCCGGTTTCGGCTTTTCTAAAATCCATCAATTCCGTAATCAAACGCATTAACCTGTTGGCGTTGTTTTTTATCGGAACAATCTGGTGGTTAAGTTCAGTGTCTGTTTGGTATTGTTTGGCAAGGTTTTCTAAAGGACCCAGAATTAATGTAAGTGGCGTTCTGATTTCGTGGGCTACATAAGTAAAGAAATTCAGTTTCATTTTCTGGATATCTTCGGTACGTTTTAACAGTGCACGCACAAAAAGGTAACGCACAATGAGGAACAATAAGCCCGAAAAGAAAGCCAGATAAATGAGGTAAGCCCACCAGGTTGCCCAAAAGGGTGGGAGTATGGTAATCTTTATCGAGGCGGCTTTACCACCCGGATTTCCGTCGTTATTATTCCCTGTAACCGTAAAAGTATAATTGCCCGAAGGCAGGTCGGCATAACTTACGCTGGGGATATCCGTTTTTGTCCAGTTTTTACTATGGCCTTTAAGGATATAACTGTAGCTGTTTTTTTCGGGTTTAATATAGTTTAGCAGCGCAAAATCAAGGGTAAAATTATTCTGGTCGTGTTTGAAAGCAATTTGCGGGGCATTTTTAATGTCTTCCTTTAATATGCCATCAGAACCATTTACTGCAACAGGCTGGTTAAAGAGTTTGAGCCCGGTAAAAGTAACCGGCGCTATGTTTTTGTTGATGTTGATCTGACCCGGATAAAAAGCCGTTAAACCATCGTATCCGCCAAAAAACAGCTGACCATGACTATCTTTTAAAAAAGACCTGACGTTAAAATCGTTTCCTGCAAGTCCGTCGCTTTTGGTGTAATTGATGAACTTTCCTGTTCCGGTAAGCAGTTTGGATAAACCTTTATCGGTACTGATCCACAAATTATTTTCTTCATCTTCTATCACACCAAATACATTGCTATTGGGCAGGCCATCTTTTTCATTATAATTCCTGAATTTTCTGCTCTTATTGTCGAAGATGCTCAATCCTCCCAAAGCTGTTCCGATACAGATATTTCCGTTTTGCAACTGCATGATGCAATTGATGTATTCTGACTTTAAACCTTTGGTTTTATTCTGATCATAAGCCGTAATTCTTTTCGATGCTGGATTATAGGCATATAATCCAGCCCTGGTACCAATCCAGAGGTTTTTAGCCCGGTCCTCAAAAATCACCTCAATGTATTTATTCTTCAAACTTTTTTCTACGATGCTTTTAACCGTGGTGCCGGCATAAAGCCCATTGGTTTTTTTCAGGGTAGATAAACCATCTCTCGAACCTACCCAAACCACGCCTTTATTGTCTTCTGTTATCGCGATCACTTCGGCACTGCTGGGTGTATTTTTTACATCTTTTACATTGATTATTTTCCTGAAATTATGGCTGGTTGCACTAAATACATAAAGCCCCCCTCGGTGTGTACCCACCAATAATTGTCCGGCTTTATTGAGGCACAAGGTTTTAATCAGGTTCGAATTCAGTCCGTTGATGTTACTAGGTTCCGATTTGTAATACTGAAAAGTATGATTGCTGCGGTTTATATAATTTAAGCCACCACCTTCGGTACCAATCCAGAGATTATGCGACTGATCTTCGACCATGGCACTCACAATATTGCTGCTTAAACCCTGTTGTTTTTTCGAATTGCGGTACACCGTAAATGGCGTGGCAGAGGGATAAACCACATTAACACCTTTATAAAAGGTACCTACATACATCGAACCGTTTAAATCCTGGAAAATGCTATGGATAGAATTTTGGCTTAATCCGCTGTTTTGTTCAGGATCGTAACGGTAATTGCTGAATTTACGCGTATTGGGATCGAGGATACTCAATCCTTCCTGTGTACCAATCCAGATGTTGCCGGCTTTATCGCAGGTAAGCTTGCGGATATCGTTATTTACAATGGAGTTAACATCTGTAGCACTGGTTTGATAACGGGTAAAGGTTTGATGTTTATAATCGAATAAGTTTAAACCGTTGTAAGTGCCCAGCCAGAGTCGTTTTTGTTTATCGATGACGATACTTTTCACCGCATTGGAACTGATGCTGGTCGGATCGTTGGGCTTGTGCCTGAAAATTTCGAACCGGTATTTGCCATTTTTCTGATAAATACGCACCAAACCATTAAATGTGCCTGCCCAGAGGTTCTGCTGGTCATCTTTAAAAACCGAAAGAATAAGGTTTATGCCTGTTTTCCGTTCGGGCCGGTCGAAAAGAAATTTTTTGAAAATCTGTTTTTCCGCATTTACGACTAAGTTGATCCCATTGTAAGTGCCGATCCAGATATTTTGCTGAGGATCTTCATAAACACATTCTACCGAATCGCAGCTGAAAGATTTTGCCGAACTTTTTTTATTGATCCTGATAAAACGATCGCCTTTTTCATCGTAAAGATTTAACCCGTTTTCGGTACCTACCCATAAACGCCCTTTACTATCGCTCAATAGCGTGGTAATTACATTATCCGAAATGCTGTTCCGGTTGTCGGAACTGCTATTATATATTTTAAAGCGGTAGCCATCGTAACGGTTTAGCCCGTGCCGGGTACCCATCCATATCAGCTGGTTTTTATCCTGTGCAATGGCCATTACCGAATTTTGCGACAGGCCGTTTTCCATGCTAAGGTGGTTAAATACAATTGGCTTTTGTGCATACAGGGATGTGCATATCAAAAGCAGCAGGCAGAATCCTATTGCGCTAAAACGCAGCTTTATCATTTTGGTTTTTTTATTTGGGATCGTTGTATTTCACTTTAAATATAGTGCGAATTGATTAAAAACCGGCAGAATTGACGTTTTTCTACCCTTTCATTTACAATTTTCGACCTTTTTCATTTTTCACCCCGCTAGTTTTGGATATGTCAATTCAAGGTGTTTAAAGCAACAATCACCAACAGTAACTAACCATTACTGTAATTGGCTTAACCAAATTTAACTAACAACCAAAGCTGTAGCTAAGCTGATATCAACCCATCAGTTAGCCAACAGCGAGTATTAACCAAACCAACCATGAAACAAAAACTACTTTCACCAGAAGCAGTGCCTTTAGCGTTTAGGAGTTTAACGGCAGTGCGCCGGCAGCATCTGTCTGTGCAAAATCATCAGCCAAAACGGATGAAAAACTAAACCGCCATCCTTAAACAATCAACACCTAAAGTTTATGAACCTATTTACATTGAAAAGGCATTGCCTGATGCCTGCGCTTGCGCTGCTGTTTTTTAGCTCCTGCAAAAAAGACACCTATACCTCCGATGTTTTTGTAAAAAAACAATGGAAGGTAGACCTGTCTGCATCGAAAGTTTTGCCCGCCATTAGTGGCAGAACAGACCACGCCGTAGCGATGGTATACCTGATGGATAACATGGAAGTGCATTACGATATTTATTTTGATAAGGCACTCGAAAATAATGATGCCCCCGGAAATGCCAAAATCTTTCTGGGTACCGAAACCACTTCAGGTGCAGTTTTTATTGATTTAAAAACACCTGCCTTTAATGCTGAGCGCGAATCGTCGGGATCGGTACCTGTTGATGCTGCAACAGCTTCAAAACTGCAGAGCGAAAAAATATACCTGCAGATTTCTTCTGCCCAGCAACCGAATGGCCTGGTGCGCGGACAGCTTAACTAAAGAAACCTAAACCAAACAAAATGATTAAAACAATTACTTTTCAAGATCGGGTGCCGGGTTTCAGAACATTATGGATAGGCTGTTTGCTTTTTGCAACAGGTAATAATATGCTGTATGCCCAAAAAGCTAACGACTCGCTGGTAAAAGATTCTGTGATGGCAAAACTGCCCTTGCAAAACAGGCACGTAGACCAATGGTTTAAAACCATTTCCAAACTCCGCAATGTTGCCGGTACCACCACCATTTATAATGAAGATGTAAATACCACACCGGTATCGGATGTTACCAATGCCATTTCCGGAAGAATTCCCGGTTTATACAGTAACCGAAGTTCGGGCCGCACCGGTCCGCTTTTCGATGTTTCTTCTTTTACGCTTCGTGGTCAGTCGCCGCTCATTGTGGTAGATGGGGTAATACGTTCCTTTACCAGCTTCAACCTGGATGATATCAAAAGCATTACCGTATTAAAAGATGCGGTTTCGGCCAATATGTACGGTTTAAGGTCTTCGGGTGGTATTGTGTACATCACCACTAAAGATAAATCGCTGGATAAACCTTTCGAACTCAATTTTTCGGCACAATACGGCGTGCTGAACCAGTTTAAAAGACCAAATTTTATTACCGGTGGCAATTATGCCGAGCTGTACAACGAAGCACAGCAGAATACTTTCCCCGGCGCCACGCCAACTTATCCGGCAGATGTAATTGCTGCCTATAAAAACGGAACCAATAATCCCTTTTTACAGCCTAATAATGATTGGTACAACAGCATTTATAAAAAGAATGCCGCACAGCAGCGTTATGCCATTAATGCTGCCGGAAACGGTAAAAACTACCGCTATTATACTTCTGTGGAGCATTTCAGCCAGGGCGGAAATTTTATTTCTGGTCCGGATAATAGCTACGAAACCACCAACTATTACAAGCGCTACAACTTAAGGACCAATGCACAGATCGATTTTAATGATAATATTCAGCTGGGGCTGAACATTTTTGCTTCGATAGAAAATAGCAACGAACCGGGTACGCTTGCTTCGAACATTATGAACAGCATCTTTCAGACATCACCGCTGGGTTATCCTGCAAAAAATCCCGATGGAAGTTATGGCGGCAGCAGTCAGTATACCAACAACATTTTGGCCAGTACCATTGCTTCGGGTTATAACAGCTTTAACGAGCGTTCCTTAAACGCCGATGTAAGTTTAAAATTTAAGCTTGATGACATTACGAAAGGATTATGGGCAAAAGGTTTGTTATCGATCAATAATTATTACCTGCAAACCATTTCGCGGAATAAAACTTTTGCCGTTTATTATCCAATTACCACGGGCACCACTACCAGTTATACCAAAGTGGGCAGTGATGGTACCATTATTGCCAATAGCGGTGCACCAACTTTGGGCACGCAGAACAAACAAACTTTTGTTAACGGTTTGCTGGGTTATGATAAAACCTTTGGTAAAAGCACCCTGAATGTGCTGGGTACCTTTAACCTCACCAACCTGATCGATTCTTATACCCAGCTCAACCAGATTTATCAGAATGCAGGCATTACCGCCAATTACGATTTCGATCAGAAATACCTGGCAGAAGTATCAATGGTTTACAGTGGCTACAACCGCTATGCACCAGGTAAAAGATGGGGCTTTTTACCATCGGCAGGTTTAGGATGGATACTTTCTAAAGAAGATTGGTTTAACGATAAAGTGGTTAATTTCTTAAAAATACGCGGAAGCGTGGGCGAAACCGCCTGGGCCGATCCGGGGAATTATTATACCTATTTACAGAATTATACCATCGGAATAACCGGTTATAACTTTGGTGCTACGGCTACTGCGGTTTCCGGTAGTTTGGAAAATGCTTTAAAAAATCCAAACATTACCTGGGAGAAAGCTTTAAAGTTAGATGCCGGGATTGAAGCACAGTTTTTAAAGAACCGTTTGAATGTAGAGGTTAATTATTACAATAATAAATTTACCGACGAGCTGATTACACCGGCAAACGGTTATGCTTCGGGCATTATCGGCCAAACTTATCCAACCGTTAACGGTGGAAGTACCCGGTACAATGGACTGGAAGCAACTGTTCAGTTCGCCGATCGAAGCAAAGATTTTTCTTACTTCGTTAAGGGCAATTTTACCTACGCCAAAAACAAGGTGATTAGTTTACAGGAAGGTAATTATCCTTACCCATGGATGTACAGGGCAGGCCAGCCCGTTGCCACTTTTGGTTACGAGGCCATCGGATTTTATCAGGTAGGTGAGGATATCAGCAAAACCGCTAATATTCCCGGTTATACCCCAAGTCCGGGTGATATCAAATACAAAGACCTGAACAACGATGGTGTAATCAACTTTTTGGATACCAAAGCGCTTAATACCCGTCCGCTTTTCATTTTTGGTTTAAACTTCGGTTTTGGCTACAAAGGTTTCGATTTTAATGCATTGATTGAGGGCAGGTTACCAAGGGAGATTTATTATAATCCATCGTCAATGCTGGCCTTTAGCAACGGTTATGGTTATGTGCTCGATTATACGACGGAAAACCGCTGGACGCCACAGAATCCGGTGAATGCAACGCTGCCACGTTTAACCCTCGGCAACAATACTTATAATACCCAAACCTCGAGCTTTTGGTACAGAAGGGCCGATTATATCCGCCTTAAAAATGTAGAGATAGGTTATACCGTACCGGTTAAATTACTGGCAAGGGCGAAAATCAGCAACCTGCGGTTTTTTGTTAACGGATATAACCTCCTTACCTGGAGCAAACTCGATTATTTCGATCCCGAAACAGGCTTGTCAGGCTTTGCCAACTACCGCATTATCAATGGTGGTTTATCACTTAAACTATAAGCGTATCCAAGATGAAGAATTTTAATAAAATTACCCTAATATATGCCCTGTTTGCCATGCTGTTTGCCGGCGGGTGCAAAAAAATGATCGAGGACGGACCTTTGGAAAATGCCAGTAAAGACCTGGTATTCGATCCAACAGATTCGCTGGGTGTTTATGCCGAGGCTTTTCTCAATAATACCTATTCGAGCCTGCCAAACGGTTTTAACCGCGTATCTTCTAACATGCTTGATGCAGGTACCGACGATGCCATTCCATCTTCAACCTCTGCACAGGTGCAGTTTTATTCAAACGGCGCTTTTAACCAGGTGGCTTTGCCTGATAATACCTGGGATGTCAATTATGCGGGAATCAGAAAGGTGAATATTTTCCTGGCGAACATTGATCAGGTGCCGATTAAAACCGCAGGATTTAAAAAACGCTATAAAGCAGAGGCACGTGCCCTAAGGGCCATGTTTTATTTCGAACTGCTTAAACGCTGGGGCGGTGTGCCCTTAATCGGCAATAAGGTTTTCGAACTGAACGATCAGGTAAACCTGCCACGCAACAGCTATCAGGACTGTGTAAACTACATCATATCCGAGCTTGATGCCGTGATGCCTGATCTGTTAGGGCCAAATGCAACCAGTGGCTATACCACCATTTATTTCGGACGTTTTACACGCGGTGCCGCCATGGCATTGAAATCGAGATTATTGTTGTATGCTGCAAGTCCTTTAAATAACCCTAATAACGATGTTTCTAAATGGAGCTCAGCTGCATTGGCCGCCAAAGCAGTAATGGATAGTGTGGCCGCAGGAAAATTTGTTTATGGTTTATCAACTTCAACAGCAACCGCCCATTACACCACAACGAATATGAGCGCGCTGGCGCCATCAGCTTCCTTAACCAATTACGTGGCAGGGGTCAACAAGTTTTTAAATGTATTTTCTTCAAGGTATAACGCAGAAATCATTTTGCCTTACCTGAGGGCAACCACTACCGACGTAGAGCAGAACAACGAGCCAGTAGGTTATACCCGCCAGGGGCTGGGCCTAACCAACCCCACACAGGAACTGGTTGATGAATTTGAAACTTTTGCAGGTAAAACCATCCAGGAGAGTGGCTCCGGTTATACACTTGCCGCACCATATTACAACCGCGATCCGCGTTTAGCCGGAACAGTCTCATTTGATGGCTTATTCTGGCTCAACCGTAATGTTCAAACTTACGACGGAGGCAAAGACAGGCCGAAAGGATATGGCAATGCCGTATCAGACGAAACCAGAACGGGTTACTACCTGCGTAAATTTATGACGGGTACCACCAGCGAAAGTGCCTATACCGCACAAAACCACAATTTCCCCATTTTCAGGTATGCTGAAATCCTCCTCAACTTTGCAGAGGCCCAAAATGAGGCGGTAGGTCCGGATGCTGATGTATATAAAAGCATTAATGCCATCAGGGCGAGGGTAAATATGCCAGCCTTACCGGCGGGATTAACGCAACAGCAAATGCGCGACCGGATCCGACATGAGCGCCGGGTTGAAATGGCCTTTGAAGAACAGCGTTTCTGGGATATCCGCCGATGGAAAATTGCCGAAAATGTATTAAACGGAACATTGCACGGAATTAAGGGCACGTTAAACGGCACTACGGTAAGCTATTCTATTGTAACGGCAGCACCAACCAGGTTCGAAGCGGCCAAAATGTATCTCTATCCGATACCATTTAAAGAAATGGCATCCAACAGCAACATGGTTCAAAATCCAAACTGGTAGCTAATCAACAACATAATGAAAAGATTTTTAACATATATCATATTATTATCTGCCCTTTTGGTGCAAACCGTATATGGGCAGGTAGGAAAAACGGTTTCGGGTGTAATCTCCGATAACCGGGGCCCGATACCCGGTGCCAGCATTTACGAAAAAGAAGCCACTGCCAATGGCACTACTTCCGATCAGGACGGTAAATTCACTTTAAGGTTAAAAGGTGCCAGTGGCGTGCTGATCATTAAATCTGTAGGTTATTTAACCAGGGAAATCGGCACAGGAAGCAGAACCAGTGTAAACGTTACCCTCGAAGAAGACGCTAAAGGACTGGAAGAAGTAGTGGTATTGGGTTTTGGTGAAAAGGCCAAAAAAATTACCAATACGGGTGCAGTAAGTTCTATTTCGGGTAAAGAAATCAGGCAAAGCCCTACAGCGAGTATCCAGAATTCATTAGCAGGTCGGTTGCCGGGGTTTTTCTCTCAGCAAAGAAGCGGACAACCCGGTAAAGATGGTGCAGCTTTTCAAATCCGCGGGATCAGTACTTATCAGGGAACCACAACACCTTTGATTATTGTAGATGATATTGAGGTAACCGCCGATCAGATCAATATGCTCGATCAGAATGAGATCGAAAGTTTAACCATTTTAAAAGATGCTTCTACAACCGCTGTTTATGGCGTGCGTGGGGCCAATGGTGTGGTGGTGGTGCGTACGCGCAGGGGAGAATCGGGTAAGCCGCAGTTAACTTTCAGACAGGAAACCGGTTTAACGCGATCGGCCGTAAATTTTAAAACCAACGATGGTTATACCACGCTAAGGATGCTGAACGAGTATACCACCGAGCAGTACATGGACCCGGCAACGCAATATCCTAAGTTTTTCGGGGGAAATAACCTCGAGCATTACCGCTTGCAGGATGATCCCTACAATTATCCGTTTGTGGATTGGTGGGATGAGCTGACCAAAAAATTCAGCATGCAGAACCGTACCAACTTCGATATCAGTGGTGGTACCCAAAAAACAAAATATTTTGTTTCGCTGGGTTATTTTAGTCAGGGTGGGATGTACAAAGATTTTACAAAGGATGAGGGGTATAATGGCGATTATCAGTTCGACCGTTACAATTTCCGCTCTAACGTAGATTTGGATCCCAATAAAAACCTGCATATCCGTTTCGATTTATCCGGTAGGTTTGGCGTAACCAATTCGCCCAACGATTCGCCCGGGAATGGTGGAGCACCAACCCTGCAATATTTATGGAACGGACAATTATCTGCCTTTGGTTTTCCGGCTTATAATGCCAATGGTTCTTACGGAGGCTCTACCAGCGGCTCGACAAAAATAAACCCAATAGCCAATTTAAGATGGTCGGGTTATAGCCGCGATTACACCAATAACCTTGGTTTTGTAACGCAGGTAGATCAGAAACTGAATTTCATTACCGAGGGATTAACCGCAAATGTATTATTGTCTTACGCCAGCGATTATAGTTTTAACCGCTCATTAAAAAGGAGCTCATCAGAAATCCCCACGTATTATTACGATGCCAATACCAGCAGCTACCAGCCTGTAGTAAACAACCTGTATCGTTTGGGCAAGTTAACCAGGAGTGGCGGTTATACCGGATCGAACCGTTTAACCAATCTTCAGGCCTCCTTAAAATACAGCAGGAGTTTTGAAAATCATAACGTAAATGCTTTTGTATTGCTCAACCAGACCACTAAAACAGAAGAAACGAGTGCAATTGCCTACGATCCGTATAATGTAAGGGGCATAGTTACCTCTTTCAGTTACAACTACAAACAAAAATACCTGCTTGATTTTAAAGGCGCCTACAATGGATCCGATAAATTCCAGTCGAGCAAAAAATACCAGTTTTTCCCGGCGGTAAGTGTAGCCTATAACATCAGCGAGGAGCCATTTTTTAAGAACAATATCACTTTTGTTGATAATTTAAAATTCAGGGGATCTTATGGAATGGTGGGTAATGATGGAATCGGATCTTCTGTATACTCTTACGAGAAAACCTATGTTGGCGGAAGCGGCAAAGGCTATATTTTTGGCGAAACAGGAAATACTACTTATGGCGGCTTAATTGAACCTACTTTGGCCAATACCGAAATTACCTGGGAAACCCAGCGCGATGCCAATATCGGAATGGAACTGAGGATGTTTAAGGGCCGTTTGGGTTTAAATGTAGATTTTTATAAGAAACGCCGTGAAGATATTTTGACCCAGCGGGCATCTGTTGCCGCTGCATTCGGGGCTTCGTTACCTTATGTAAACCTGGGTATAGTTGATAATAAAGGCTATGAGGTAGAACTGACTTACAAGGACAACCTGTTCTCGAACAAACTTTCTTATTTCGTAAATGCGCAGATCAGTCATTCAGAAAATAAAGTGATTTTCCGCGATGAAGGTGCCGTGCGTTATCCCTGGTTAGGTTTAACCGGAAAACCGGTAGGTGCATTGTTCGCCTACCAGGATGCAGGCCTTTACCAATCACTGGCTGATTTATACAACAGCCCGAAATTGATTACCGCTACACCTTTAAGCAATTTATCCCTCGGCGGTGTTAAACTGGTTGATTTAAATGGCGATGGCATTATCGATCAGTACGATTTAGGCTACATTGGTACCAATCAGCCCGAATATATTGCTGGTTTAAGCTTTGGTTTCTCGTACAAAAACTTCGATTTCAGTACTTTATTCCAGAGTTCGTTTAAATATTTCATCAATATCAACCGTGGCGTAATCGGTTATAGCCGTCCCGAAAACCAGTCTATTCCTTATAACCTGGGCCGTTGGACACCCGTTACACGTCAGGATGCTACTTTCCCGGTATTGGCTGGCAGTGGTTCTCAAAACGGTGTGTTTTCTACCTACTGGACAAAACGTGGCGATTATATCCGCTGGAAAAACGTAGAAATAGGTTACCGTTTGCCTACTTCATTTGCTAAAAAACTGCACATGAACAACATCAGGGTATATGCCAATGGTTATAACCTTGGCCTGCTTTACACGGCGTTGCCTGTATTTATTGATCCCGAATCGGTTACTGGTACGGCCACCACCACAAACCTTGGTGATGTGAACGAATACCCGCAACAGAGCATATTCAATTTTGGGATCCAGTTTGGGCTTTAATTCAAAAAGATAAAGACATGAGAAGAAAATTTTATATCATCAATATCATTGCAGTGGCAATTTTTAGTCTGGCCGCATGTAAAAAATCTAGTTTTTTGGATAGGAAAACAGAAACTTTAACCGAGGATAAGGTTTTTGCCGACAGTGCACTCACCATTGGTTTTGTAAACGATATGTACGCCTACACCGGGCAGGATATTGTTTTGCAGCGTGCAGGATACATTGCCACTACGGGCAGTAATGACTGGGCCTGTTTTGATGAGCAAACCAGTTTGGCCTTAAGTTATTACAGTACGCCGCAAACGGGTGTAATTCAGGGTACTTATACAGCTTCTAACTATTCGCTCAATAACTATTGGACCACCTATTACAAAAAAATCAGGCAGGCATCGTTGTTTTTGCAAAATGTTGGTAAAACGCCAATTTCAGCAGTTCGCAAGAATAGGTTGATTGCAGAAGCGCGTTACCTCAGGGCTTTCTTTTATGTAGCATTGATCCGTTTTTATGGTGGCGTGCAGTTAATGCCTGATGTTCCGCTTAATGCCGATGACATTTTAATATCCAAACGGAATACCTATAAAGAATGTGTAGATTATGCCGTTGCCGAACTGGACGAAGCAGCGAAAGGCTTGCCCAATGCTTTGGCACAGGAAGCCGCCGAATACGGTCATGCCACCAAAGGTGCTGCACTCGCTTTAAAGGCAAGAATGTTATTAACGGCTGCAAGCCCTCTGTTTAATGGGAAATCGCATAGTACCGATGCTACATTGTTACCTTACATTACTTATTCGGCTACCTACAATGCAGCACTTTGGCAAAAAGCAGCTGATGCGCTGAAAGCAGTAATCGATCTTCCTGATTATGCATTGGTAGAAGATAATGTAACCCGTCCGGGACATGGCTTCTGGAAAATGTTTATCAAAGGCAGAAAAAATAGTGAAGTAATTACACCTTTCGTGGTGTCTTCCGGAGCGGTGAGTTTTTTGGGCGGAACAAATTTTGAATCTTATCGTTTCCCGAGAAGCCGCCAGTCTACCACTTACACTTTTTGTAACCCGACCGAATCTGCGGTAGAAAATTTTGGTACCAAGGAGGGTAAGGCAATTGATGATCCAACTTCGGGCTACAGCCCCAATAATCCTTATGTAAACCGCGATCCACGTTTTTATTTCTCGATTATCTACAACCAGGCACCTTTATGGAAAAGTGGTTCAGGTACAACCCTGGTTCCGGTTGATATTTATTTTAACAAAGCCACAAATGCACTGGCCGCCGATGGAATACAGGCTTATTATACCAAAACGGGTTATTATTCGCGGAAAATGGCGAATGATTCTACCGGTACTTCCGCCAGTATAGAAAGATGTTTACCGGTGATCCGTTTGGCCGAAATGTATATGGGTTATGCAGAGGCATTGAACGAGCTGGGACAAACAGAACAAGCTGTTTCATGGCTTGTCAAAATCAGGAAACGTGCAGGGATCACAGCAGGATCGGATAACCGTTATGGTATTGTTGCTGGAATATCGCAAACTGCATTCAGAACATTGCTCCAAAAAGAATCAGTAGCTGAGTTCTTCTCAGAAGGCCACTTCTGGTACGATACCCGCCGTTGGCGCACTGCAGAAGTAACGGAGAGCAAAAACATCATGCAAACCTATATTTCAAAGGAAACAAACGGAACATTTACCTACGATAGAACTAAACTTGCCTTATCGGTTAACTGGCAGCCGCGGGCTTACCTGGCACCGATACCACAAACAGAAATAGATAAATCGGCTACACTTTTGCAGAACCCGGGATGGTGAGTGAGTGAGTGAGTGAGTGAGTGAGTGAGTGAGTGAGTGAGTGAGTGAGGAGTTGGGGCTTCATCAGGTCGTCATTGCGAGGAGGAACGACGAAGCAATCTTTTGTGCTGGCAGATTTTGTTTGAAAGATTGCTTCGCCGGCTGAAAAAGCCTTCTCGCAATGACGAACGCTGATGATCATGACCAATATACTAATGACCAATGACAAATGAACAATACCCCATCNCGCTGATGATCATGACCAATATACTAATGACCAATGACAAATGAACAATACCCCATCAATTAACCGATTAACCCAATGACCAGTGAACCTATGAACTCAACCACCAATATCAGAACACTTGAACCCATTATATTTTATTCAGGAAAAGAGGATGAGTTGCAGATTTTTTTAAACGAAACTGAATACGGAGAGCTGATTATCATCTCCCTTTCCGATGATCAGTTGAAGGTAAAGGAAGTATTGCTCGAAGAAACGAACGAAAAACTGGAATGGAAACAGGATTATAAGGGGCTGCGGATTTCGGTACCCGAAGGTTTAGAAATAAGGGGAAGGAGTATGGGGCGTGTGTTAAAGGTTACGTTTTAGTCTCTTGTGTTACATTATCTCTCCATTCCGCTACGCTTCAGTCGAAATGACGAATGTGTAAGGAAGAAGTGGACCTAATTAACCATAGTGAATAAATAAACCATAAAGAAGTTAAGATTTAAGCTACTGTTATAAACAATGTAGCCATTAACTATAAGCCATCAAACCAATAAACCAATGACAAGTAAACGAATGAACCAATAAACAAATCAACCATAAAACCACTAAACAATGAAAAACAAAAAACAACTTTGCTTTGCCCTGCTCTTAACAATTTCGGGCGGCATTTTAATGAGCAGCTGTAAAAAAGCACAGGTTTCAGAACCAGAAACTACTCAGGCAAAACCAAAAACCTTGGCGTTAACAGGAACCACACCGCCCAGTTTTGTAACCAATACCAAAAACCTGAACATTGTAATGTTTGTGCCAACCGATAATCCGGCTCTTGCCGATTACAAAACGCGATTGACCACGCTTTTTGCCCATTTTCAGGGTTGGTTCCATACCGAAATGTTAAGGTACGGCTATGATAAATACATGGGCTTACCGAAAGTAGATTCAACTGGTTTAGTAAAATTTATCGAGATACCCGCACAATTCGGACAGGCGGCCTATCCTTACGATGCCAGTATTTCGGCAACTAAAATTCTGAATGAGGTTGCTGCTTACAAAGCCACCCACGCATCAGAATTTTCAAATTCGAGCCATACCCTGATCTTATTGCCACAGCGTACCGATGGCAGTTTCGATCAGCCTTTTTATGGCTATGGTAAAAATTGTTTCGCTACAGATAATACCAATATGGCCGTTGATAAGATCCCGAATGCAAGCTCAAACTTACTAGGTGGAATGCTACACGAACTTGGTCATGGTTTAAATTTACCTCACGATCATGCAAAATATGCTTCAGAACAGCCTACTTTGGGCACATCGTTAATGGGATCAGGGAACGTAACTTTTAGTAAAGGTCAACCTACCTTTTTAACTGAGGTTGATGCAGCTATCCTTAACCGAAATGAGGTTTTTCAAAATCCTTTGCCAACCGAAATCCCTTACGAGGCAGCTACAACTTCTATCAACGCATTGTTTGCATACAATTCAACAATACAGGCTTTCAATGTTTCGGGTTCCTTTACCAGTAATAAAGAAGTGAGCGATATCCTGATTTATATGGATCCTGATTTAGGTAGTAGCGATGCTGATTACAACGCGGTAGCCTGGAGATCTGCACCTGCAACCGGTAACACCATTTCAGCAACAATTCCTTTTAGCGAGCTTTATTACAAAAACAACGAGCCTTACAATATCAGGGTGAAGTTACTATTGAAGAATGGTGGTAATGTAAGCAAAACTTATTCCTTCTCCTTTTTAAACGGGGTGCCGCAGGTGGGCGCAAACGGTTCTGCTAAATTTTACCAGAATGCCAGTTATGGAGGTTATGGCGTATCATTACCTGTGGGCCAATATACAACAGCCGATCTTATCAGTCGTGGCATTAGCAATAACGATGTCTCATCTGTTAATGTAGGTTTAGGGGTGAAAGTGATTATGTATGACGGAGATAACTTTACAGGAAGCAGCATCGAGTTAACCTCATCAAGTACTTATGTTTCTACCTTTAATGATAAAGCATCATCCATAAAAGTGATTGCCCTTTAATTATGATATTTTTAAACAGACTTATATTTAATGTTTCAAACAAAAAGATAAAATGAGAAAACCGCTTTTTTTAAGTCTGTTGTTTGTACTGTTTGTCCGGATGTTGTTTGGGCAAACGGTACAAAATAATGCTTTGGAAAAATTCAGGGCTGATAAATTCGGGCTCTTTCTGCACTGGGGCCTATATGCACAAACTGCTGGCGATTGGAAAGGTCATAAAGTTAAAGGTGGCGAGCATTTTATGCTTTACGAACGTATTCCGGTACAAGAATATGGTACTATTGCCGATCAGTTTAACCCCATAAAATTTAATGCCGATGCCTGGGTAAAACAGGCAAAGGAAACGGGGATGAAATACATTGTTTTTACGGCCAAACATCACGATGGTTTTGCGATGTATAATTCGGTCAGCAGCGATTATAATATTGTAAAAAGAAGCACTTTTAAACGCGATCCTATAGCAGAGCTGGCCAAAGCCTGCAAAAAATATCAAATTATGCTTTGCCTGTATTACTCTTTGGGCAGAGATTGGCAAGATCCCGATGTGCCTACCAACTGGCCGATAAAAGCAGGGAGAAGCAACACCTGGGATTATCCCAACGAAGATGCAAAGGTTTTTAACCGTTATTTTGAGCGAAAAGTTAAGCCACAGATTACCGAACTGCTAAGCAATTATGGCCCTATCGGTGTACTTTGGTTCGATACGCCCGAACTCATCGGTAAAAAAGAAAGCGCCGAACTTAAAGCTTTGGTTAATAAATTGCAGCCAAACTGTTTGGTAAACAATAGGATTGGAAATGGTTATGGCGATTTTTCCATTTCAGAACAATCATTAACGCCTTCATCAAAAAAAGCATGGGAATCGTGCTTAACCATCGGGCAGAACTGGGGATACAACAGGCACGATAGCCTTTGGAAATCGCCTGAAGTATTGATACGGCACCTGGTAGAAGTTGTTGCTAATGGCGGTAACCTTTTGTTAAATGTTGGGCCAAAAGGCGATGGAAGTTTCCCCGATTGGGCTACTGAAAGACTAAAAGCAGTTGGTAAATGGATGGATATTAATAATGAAGCCATTTACGATAGCCATCCATGGTTAGTGGTTAAAGAAAATACTGCTGTTGCTAAAGAAAATCAATCTATTGAAGAAAGTAAAAACGCCATTAAAGATGCGGTATTTGATGGTACCCCAAAAAACATAACTCCTGATGTGTATTATACCGCGAAAGATAAAACCGTTTATGCTTTTTTAAGGAGCTGGCAAACTACGGCAGTAATGCTTAAGCAGTTAAATAAAAATGGTTTAAGCATAAAAAATATCGAACTATTAGGCAATAAAAACAAAGTGAAGTGGCAGGTAAAGGATCTGGAACTGAAGTTGAATTTGCCTGCAGATTTTAAAAAAGGAAATCAGATTCCTGTTTACGTATTAAAAATAACAACCAATTAATGAGGTTTTTATATCTATCAATTCTACTATTTGTTTATTCTGCTGCATTGGCGCAAGATCAGGCAGCTATTATCCCTATGCCTGCAAATTTTGCTGGCGGCACTGGTTTTTTTACATTGAATAACAGGGTAACCATCGGTTTTAATAATAATCAGTTAAAAACGGCTGCCTGTTACTTTCAGAACGAGTTATTAAGTCAGAAAGGAATTACTATTCAGCAAACAAATAACAGCTCTGCAACTATTATGCTGGTGCTAAAACCAGTAAAGAAAAATGCTGATTCTTATGCTTATCAGGTCAGTATTAAATCCAATCGGATTACCGTTTCTGCTTATAGCCCCCGGGGAATTTTTTATGGATTGATTTCAGTGCTTCAGCTGGCACTTACCGGTAAAAACAATCAGATCCCGGTTGCCGAAATCAACGATGCACCAGCTTATGCCTGGCGTGGGTTGATGCTTGATGAATCGCGTCATTTTTTTGGTAAGGAAAAAGTGAAATCCATCTTAAACTGGATGGCCTTTTATAAACTCAATACCTTTCACTGGCATTTAACCGACGAACCTGCCTGGCGTTTAGAAATTAAAAAGTACCCCAATTTAGCACTCATCGGAGGTATCGGCGATTATTTAAATGCTGATTTGCCTGCGCAATTTTATACCCAGGCCGATATTAAAGAAATTGTGGCTTATGCGGCAGAACGTTATATTAAAGTAATACCCGAAATCGATATGCCCGGGCACGCCACAGCGGCCAATAAAGCTTATCCCGAATATTCGGGCGGTGGTGCTGCAGGGCACCCCGAATTTACGTTTAACCCGGGTTTAGAAAAAACTTATCGCTACCTCACCGATATTTTAAAAGAAACCAATGTGCTTTTCCCTGCTCAATTAATCCATTTAGGTGGCGATGAAGTAAGTTATGGCAACGAAAAATGGAATAGCAATCCTGATATTTTAAAACTCCGCGAACGTGAAAAACTAAAAGATAATGCTGCGGTTGAACATTATTTTATGAAACGCATGGCCGATTCACTGTACCAGCTCAATGCCAAAGCTATTTTTTGGGATGAAATGGCCGATGCAAACCTGCCTAAGGATAAAACCATTATTTACTGGTGGCGGCAGGAAAAATCCGAACAACTTCGTACCGCTTTGAGTAAGGGTTATCAGGTAGTTTTATGCCCGAGGTTACCATTGTACTTCGATTTTGTTCAGGATAGTACACATCAGTGCGGCCGTAAATGGAATAAATTATATAACCCCGTTGGGCAAGTATATAATTTCAATCCGGCATCTTTTGCCAACAATGCAAATGAAAAACAATTGATTTTAGGTATCCAAGCCAACATCTGGACAGAAACCGTGGATAATAATGCGCGTTTGGATTACCTGCTTTTTCCACGGATTGCTGCACTTGCTGAAGCAGCGTGGACGCCCCAGAGCAGAAAAGATTTTAGAGCTTTCAACGCCAGTTTGAGTCAGCATTTAGCATTGTATAATAAAGCTGGATTGTATTATTACGATCCTTCAAAGCCATGGCTGCATCCCGAAATTCCGGTAAAGAGAAAGAAACCATTGAATTATAAAGATTAACGCACAAAATTTAAGTATGAAAAATATATTAAGATATGTTTGGCTGGCAATGGCTACGACAGCTGTTACAAGCCATGCAGATGCACAGTGGACAGGTCCCAAAAAACAAGCTACGGAAAAGGTGGAGGTGAAATACGGCACCTTAACACCGCCTCATCGTACTGATGCCGATATGCAGGCATTTCGCAGTTATGGCTTGGGCCAGTTTATCCATTGGGGAATTTATTCCATTGCCGGTAACGAGTGGAATGGAGTAAGTGCAAGGGGAGGTGCAGCTGCTTCAGAATGGATTCGCTCCTGGGGCGGGCCAACTGCTCCAAAAGACTGGGCAAATACTTACGATAACCTCTATAAGCAGTTTAATCCGAAAAATTTCGATGCCAAACGCTGGGCCAGACAGGCAAAAGAGATGGGCGCGAAGTATGTGATCTTTACCACCAAACACCATGATGGTTTTGCGCTCTGGCCTACAAAATATTCTGATTACAGTGTTTCCGCATCGCCTTATAAAAAAGATATCGTAAAGCAGATTGTTGATGCTTATACTGCCGAAGGTATTGACGTATACCTTTATTTTTCTGTTTTGGAGTGGAATAATCCAAATTATATGGGCAAAGCCCCCAAAACTGATGAAGAGAAAGCAAGATTTGATAAATTTCTGCAATATACCCGCAACCAGCTTTTAGAATTACTCAATAATTATCCTAAAATTAAAGGTTTCTGGTTCGATGGTACCTGGGATGCCTCGTGGAAAAGTGCTTACGAGTTTACCTATAACCTGGAGAGAGAGCTCCGCGAAAAACATCCGGGATTGATTATAGGTTCCCGTTTTCGAAACGACGAACATGGATCGCGCCACTTTGATTCCAACGGAAATATCCTCGGCGATTACGAGCAGGGTTGGGAGCGTAAACTGCCTGCCGAATTCGAATGGTTAAATGGCAACGATTGGGATGCAGTAATGACTATTCCGCCAAATGGCTGGGGTTATATGAAAGATTGGTCGGGGATTTATACCAAAACTACCGATGATTTACTGGATATGCTCATGCATGCTGTATCGATGAATGGCAATTTTGTATTGAACTTTGGTCCTGATGGCAATGGAAACATGCATCCCGAAGAAGATAAACTTGCAAAAGAGATTGGGGAATGGGTAAAACAGAATGCCGAAGCTGTTTATGGTGTCCGCCATGCCGCATTAACGCCATCAAAACTGGGGTATTTTACACAAAAGGAGGATAGTTTGTATTTAACTGTGTTCAATAAACCTGTTAATGGTATTGTTCGTATAGCAGTTCCAAAAAATGCCACACAGGTTCCGGGAAGTGCTGCTTTATTACTAAATAATAAAGATTTATCATTAAAACAGTCTGATATCGGGCTTGATCTTGATAAAAATACTTATTACGATGTAACGCTTCCAAAAGATTTCCAAACAAACAGGGCATTTGTAATTAAAATGAAACTGGTTGCACCTAAAGCAAAATCAGCGAAGTTGATGGATGCGAAAATGTAAGATAGTCCTCGTTTTTAACGAGGATTATTGAGGTCTGCATTTGTAATGCAGCGTGAGAAATAGTTTAGCGGCGATAAAATCGCTATTCTCCTGCATCCTCGTTGCAAACGAGGACGATGGATTATAAAATAATCAAAACAAGAAGAGGTAAAACAAACCTCATTTTTATATAGCAGAATGAAGATAGATACTTCCGGATTTAGAAAATCACTTTTAACAACATTATTTGCCTTTACAGTTGGTTTTATATCGGCACAACAACAGGCCAGGATTACTTTGCCCTTTAATACTGATTGGTCTTTCAAAAAAACAAAAGACAGTGCATCCACAAAATGGGAAAAAGTTACCCTTCCGCACACCTGGAATGCGGTTGATATGCAAACCACCAAGAACTTTTACGAAGGCGAAGGCATTTATAAAAAGGATTTTGTGTTTGGTAACGATTATAAAGATAAACGCTTGTTCCTGAAATTTGAGGGCGTAGGGCAAACCGCCGAGGTTTATGTAAACAATAAACTGGTGGGCAAACACAAAGGAGCATACAGCGCTTTCTGTCTGGATATTAGTTATGCAGTGGTGCTGGGCAAAAGCAATACCATTATGGTTAAGGCTAACAATACCGCCAAACGGGATATTATTCCTGTAAATCATTTTCTGTTCGGAATTTATGGTGGAATCTATCGTCCGGTTGAACTGATCGCGACAAATAAACTCAACATTACCACTACCGATTATGCTTCGCCGGGGATTTATATTTCGCAGAAAAATGTTTCCGAAAAATCGGCCGATATTACCGTAGAAGTGAAAGTTGAAAACAAATTGGCTGCCGCCAGTGATGTATCGATCAAAACTACCATTTATGATAAAGCAGGCAAAGGTGTAGCACATCAAAGCGGAAATTATAATGTAAATACGCAAGGAAGGCAAACTTATGCTCAGCAGCTTGTTGTCCAAAATCCAACACTTTGGGATGGTTTTAATAATCCATATCTCTACAAAGTAGTTACACAGATCATCAAAGATAACCAGGTAATAGATGAAGTTTCGCAGCCATTGGGTATCCGTAAATTCGAACTGGTTGCCGGAAAAGGCATGATGCTTAATGGAAAGCGTTATAACATGTACGGTGTTTCAAGGCATCAGGATAGGTGGCAGTATGGCAGTGCCTTAAGTAACTCGCAGCATAAAGAAGATCTTGATATGATTAAAGAGATGGGGTCGACCACCATCCGTTTGGCGCACTATCAGCAAGCCGAGTATCTGTATGCGCAATGCGATAGCATGGGTTTTATCATTTCGGCAGAAATCCCTTTTGTGAATACCTATACCGGCGATGAGGGCGAAAACGCGAAACAGCAGTTGATAGAACTGATCAAACAGAATTATAACCACCCGTCTATTTATTTGTGGGGATTACATAACGAAGTGTATGGCAAAACACCTGCTGATTTTCCTGCCGTACTGAGCCGCGATTTAAACGATCTGGCCAAACAGCTCGATCCCGATCGTTATACCATTACCGTAAGTGGTTATGGCGAAATGGACCGCCCAACCAACCTCAATGCGGATGTACAGGGCATGAACCGTTATTATGGCTGGTATGAAGGAAAAATTGGTGCATTAGAGAAATGGGCAACAGACCTGGAAACGAAATATCCGGCTAACAAGGTTGTATTATCTGAGTATGGTGCCGATGGCAATATATTGCACCAGCAGGAACAGGCCGATTTAAAGGACACTTACAATTATACTCTTCCCGATTATCCGGAGACTTACGAAACAAAAACGCACGAAATACAATGGCCTATTATTGCCAAACATCCTTACATACTGGCTTCTTATGTATGGAATATGTTCGATTTTGCCACCCCGATGTGGAACCGTGGCAGTATGCCTGCACGTAACATGAAAGGTTTGGTATCCTTTGATCGTAAAATAAAGAAAGATGCCTTTTATTGGTACAAAGCCAACTGGAGCAAAGAACCTGTGCTGTATTTAACCGAAAGGAGGGCCAGCATACGCAAACATCAGGTTACCGAAGTTACGGTTTACTCGAATATCGGTACGCCAAAACTACTGCTAAACGGAAAGAAAGTAAACACCGAACCTAAACTGGTAGACGGTAATGTATTATATAAATTCGAAAACATTAGCCTGAAAAAGGGGAAAAATACAATTGAAACCACTGTGGTAAAAGATGGCAAAACCATTAAAGACAGCATCAGCTGGGATTTCAATTAAAGATTTAAATGTAAATGCTATCAATTTCGGTTTTTAGGATGTCCGAAATTTAGTTAAGCTGTTATTATCAGTTCGGTTAGCTGATTTGCAGCATTACATTTATTTGGTTAGTTAATGATTGCGTAGCGATGGATGTTGCTGCGCAATCTTAATTTTAAAGAGTGGTGTCAAAATGCGATCGTCATCCTGAATTTATTTCAGGATCTATCTTGCTATAAAGACCCTGAAATAAATCATCAACTATTTTGTCTCCATGGTTCGTGTCCTCACGAACCACTCGCGTTAATTCTCTGTGTTTTCCGTATCTTTTTCCCGCAGATTATGCTGATGCACGCAGAGCCCTTATATCTCATCTTCCATCATTTTACCACAGAGTTCACTGAGAAAGGATCACGGAGGACGCTGAGGATTTTCTTGATTGTATATTTATTTGTATGACTGTATCGAACATTATAACGCTCGCTCCGTGGTTTGTGTCATCACGCACCACCGCGTGAGGTCATCGCAGAGAAATATTGATAATTATAAAGGAAGGTGTATTAATGATAGAAGTGGGTACATTAACTATAATGGAAGTTACGTTAATTATAAAAGCGGGTACATCATTTATAAAAGCAAGTACGTTAATTATAAAAGCGGGTACATCATTTATAAAAGTAAGTATGTTAATTATTAAAGCGGTTGCATTATTTACAACAGCGGGTACGTTAATTATAAAATCGGGTACATCATTTATAAAAGTAAGTACGTTAATTATAAACGCTAGTACATTAATTATAAAATCGGGTACATCATTTATAAAAGTAAGTGCGTTTTTTATAAAAGCGGGTGCATTATTTACAAAAGCGGGTACATAATTATAAAAGCAAGTACGTTAATTATAAGAGAGTGCGTTAATGGTGAAATCAAATACGTCATTCTATGAAATATTCCGTGTTTTCCATGCCTCCTTGGGTATTTTTTAACTACAGAATCCACAAGGAATTAAACCCAAAGCATGCCAGGTTGGACATATCAACCCTTATTGCTCTGCGTAAATTTTCTTAAATCTGCGGGAAAACATTTGGAGTTTTGGTCCCGCTGATTGCGCAGATCATTCGAACTGGTCTTTGAGTCCTGCTATAACCTTTAATTTTTTAGTCTTCTTAAAAAAAAACGTCATCTCGACCGAAGCACGGCGGAGCGGAGAGATCTGCTTATCCCGTGGTTCGTGTCCTCACCAATGCTATTAACTTAAGCTATTTATAAGTC
>NZ_QNQU01000039.1 GCF_003315595.1 Pedobacter miscanthi
TACCAGACTTATAAATAGCTTAAGTTAATAGCATTGGTGTCCTCACGAACCGCTTTATTGGTTTTTATTTGCCATGGATGCACTTAAAACACGGAAAACCCTTTTCATTAAATACACTCGCTATTAAACCGTAAATAGCAGCACCAGCCCTTATTAAATAAACCTGATCGGAACGAACACGATCCCGATTTTTCATCGGGAGAGTAAAGTGCAGAGCAGGACCAACCCAAACCGATTGAAACAGGAACCTGCTTTCCAAATCCTTAAACCCATACTGCATTACTCACTGTCATACAAATAGTTAACAATCCAGCCCTATACTTTTTTCTCTCAAAACAATTTCCATTCATTTTTTGTAGTTAGGCTAAGCGTTTCCCTACAGTAAAAATATTTTTATTAAGGATTAATTCTCGATTTAAAATTACATTTTTGCAAAAATTATTTAAAAGTAAATGCAGAGTTACTCAGAATTTCTTGATCTAAGTGTTGGTTTCCCTCAGGAGGGTTTCGATGTTATAGATGATGAATTATATTTTCAGGATTTAAACCTGATGGAAATGATCGAAACCTACGGTACTCCCCTACGTTTCACGTACTTACCAATGGTAAGTAAGAAGATTCAGCAGGCGAAGATTCTTTTCCAGACCGCTATTTTAAAGAACAATTACCGCGGTGATTATAAGTACTGCTATTGTACTAAAAGCTCGCATTTTAAACATATTGTAGAAGAAGCTTTAAAAAATAACATTCACCTGGAAACTTCTTCGGCTTTTGATATGCCGATGGTTGATGCTTTGGAGAAAAAAGGGGTGTTAACTAAAGATACCACCATTATCTGTAACGGTTTTAAAACCTACCAGTACAAACAGTATATCATTGATATGCTGCACGATGGTTATACCAATATTATCCCGGTTTTAGACAACAAAGAAGAGTTTAATCTTTTTGATGATGAGGTTGATATTGATACACCTTGTAACCTGGGTATCCGTATCGCAGCAGAAGAGCAACCAGATTCGCAGTTCTATACTTCGCGTTTGGGTGTGCGTATGGAAGATATTATAGATTTTTACAACAATAAAATCGTTCATAACCCTAACTTCAGGGTTAAGTTATTGCACTTCTTTATTAACTCTGGGATTACCGATTCGCCATATTACTGGAACGAGCTGGAGAAATACGTAACACTTTATTGCAAATTCAAAAAAATCAATCCTGATTTAGATACCCTTGATATTGGTGGTGGTATGCCATTTAAAGATTCGCTGGTTTTTGATTTCGATTACGAATACATGGTAAACGAGATTGTTAAAAGGATCAAGGAAATCTGTGCCATCCACGATGTAATGGAACCGGATATCATTACCGAATTTGGTAAATATACTGTGGCCGAAGCATCAGGAATTCTTTACAAAGTATTGGGCCGTAAACAACAGAACGATCGCGAGCGCTGGTTGATGCTGGATGGTTCGTTCATTACCAACTTACCGGATGTTTGGGCATTAAACCAAAAATACATCTTATTACCGATCAACAACTGGGATGCCGAATACGAACGTGTTAATTTAGGTGGCATTACCTGCGACGGACAGGATTACTATAATCAGGAAGCGCACATGAACAGTGTATTTATGCCTAAAACACGTAAGGTACAGTATTTAGGTTTCTTCCATACGGGTGCTTACCAGGAGGTATTGAGTGGTTATGGTGGTATTCACCACTGTTTATTGCCTAGTCCAAAACACGTTTTAATCCGCAGAAACCGCGATGAAAGTTTCAACTTCGAGGTTTTTGGAGAAGAACAGAACAGTAAGCAGGTATTAAAGATACTGGGTTACTAATTCAGTTTTCAGTTGGGAGTTTGCGGTTTGCAAATACTTGAAAATGTAAAATTTTATATCACATGATACAGATACCTCAGTTTTTTAAACTGGGGTATTTTTTTTATATTTATTTAACTGCTAAAATGATTAAGAGCGTGACTTTGAAGAGCACTATTTATTCTCTCCTCACCCTGAATTCATTTCAGGGTCTTTATAGCGGTAAGATGCTGACTACGAAGCAGCTATTAGACCTTTAAAAACGATAAAAACGGCTAATAAAATAAATTCGATAGCCGTCGGATCAACGTGACGACCGTTATTAAATAATTGAATTAAAAAATTATATAACCGAATATGGCAAAAGAGCAAATCAAGTTATTTGATCGAATCACTTCTACAGATGGTTTGATGGGTGGAAAACCAACCATACGCGGATTAAGGTTTCCAGTTTCTGATATACTTGAACTATTGGCAGCCGGCATGAATGAAAAACAAATCCTAGAGGAACATCCGGTATTAGAAAAAGAGGATATTAAGTCAGCCCTGTTATACTCCGCTCAAAAAGTTAATGAGGATTTCCTATCGGAATAATTGAGTGTTTTCAGTACAAACTTTCCACAATAGATAAAGCAAAGAACAAGTTTCTTATTTTTACAATATGCAAATACCTTGGTTCAACAGGCTAAGGTAGTTATTGCCTTTAACCTTTTACCTTACACCTAAAACCTTTAAAAATGCAATTCGGTAAAGTAGACGACCCTTCAATCATAGATTATACCCTTCCGGCTGATGCGCCTGAAACAGCAGCAGTATTAAAAGCAAATAAACCTAAACAGGATTTTAAAGCTTTTGTGGGCTGTGCTAAATGGAACAAAGCCGATTTAAAAGGCTTTTATCCAAAAGGGACTAAAGATGAATTAACCTACTATTCAACCCAGTTTAATTCGATCGAACTAAATGCTACCTTTTACGGTATGCCAACCAGCGAGCAGGTAATTACCTGGACGCAAAAAACACCTGCAGATTTTAAGTTTTTCCCTAAGCTCACCAATACCATCAGTCACTTTAAAAGGCTGATCAATGTTAAAGAACCTGTTGAGCAATATTGCGATGCCATCAGTAATTTCGAAGATAAACTGGGCATGGCTTTTCTTCAGCTTCACGATAATTTTAAACCCAAGGATTTCGAAAGGTTAAAAATTGTAATCAACGAATTTCCAAAAGTAATTCCATTAGGTGTTGAGGTAAGAAATACAGAATGGTTTACCAATCCTGCCATTGCAAACGAATTTGCCAAACTATTCGAAGATAATGGTATAGCCAATATTATTGTGGATACATCTGGCAGAAGGGATATGCTGCACATGCGCTTAACTACACCAACGGCTTTTGTACGTTTTGTAGGTGCCAATGACGATGAAATCGATAAAAAACGCCTGGACGATTGGATCGAGAGAATTGTAAGCTGGAAAGAACAGGGATTACAGAACCTTTACTTTTTTGTACACCAGAATGTAGAGCTTTCATCTCCTTTATTTTCTGCTTATTTTACCGATAAACTGAATAAAGCAGTTGGAACCGATTTAAAAATACCAATAATGGCGAATCAGGCTTCGCCTTCTTTATTCTAGAACTTTATAAACCCCAAAGTTTTTAACAAGAAAAATGCTTGCACTCGTTTCCAAACGAGTGCATAAATAGCTCTACGATTTTATCGTTGGTAAACGACAAACTATTAAACGCTCGTTGAGAAAAGAGCGTAAGCTGAAATTGTTAGTCGAGATTTGCAATCTCGTCTCAATGAGCTGTGGATTTGCAATCCACCTTAAAGGATTAAAAATCCTTAGTTCTAAAATCGGGATTACAAATCCCGACTAACACTCGCTATGGGTTCGTGTCGCCACGAACCATTTTCTAAAAACCTATATTTTTCTATAAACCGTTTCCGTCGCCTTTGCCTCTTCCCCTTCCGGTGAAACATTATACGCGGTTAATACAAATTCATCATCTCCAACAATTTCTAAAGTAGTGCGCCAGCCCCAAAGCTGTTCCCCATACTCAGGACTCCCATATTCTCCAAAAACCGAGAAACCATTTGCAGTGGCTTCTCCGCTTGATAACATGATCTGCGTACCCATATGAAAACTATCCACCCAGGTGGTTGTAAACCTTTGATACGGAATATCAAAACCGATGATCATTTTGCCTTCAAACGGTTTTCCCTCCAAACTGCCATGATAATCAACCGAAATAAAACGGCTGCCTAAAATGGATGTGATTTGGGCTTCAGATGAAGATTCGTCTGCCAAAACATCTTTTTCGAACCAGGTTTTGGTTGTTCCCTGCCAGTTACCGATTAACCGTTGAAGTTGTTGATGAGCGCCATCTGTTAAAGATTGCTCGAATTTGCTTGTCGCCATAAATCAAACTTATAAAATATAGTTGTAATGTTTAATGGTTTGCATAGAAGATTTTGAATTGAAAATTGTAAATTGTTAATTGAAAATTACTGATGTATGCTAAAAACGTTGGATCTCAATCAGGTAATGGTTATCGATATCGAAACTGTTCCGCAATACCCCTCATTTCAGGATGTTCCCCCGCATTTACAGGAACTTTGGGAGCAAAAAACACATTATCAGCGAAGCGCTGACCAAAGTCCTGAAGATTTTTACGAAAAAGCAGGTATTATGGCCGAATTCGGTAAAATTATCTGTATTAGTTTAGGAATTTTTAATGTACAAGATCAATCTTATTCCCTGCGGATCAAATCTATTTTTGGTCACGACGAAAAAGAAATGCTTTTGCAGTTTTCCAGTCTCTTAAGCAAACAAGCGCCTACTTTAATGTTCTGTGCCCATAACGGAAAGGAATTCGATTTCCCTTATTTATGCCGCAGGTTATTGGTTAACGGCATTGAAATTCCGGTTCAGCTGCAGCTTTCAGGCAAAAAACCGTGGGAAGTAAACCATATCGATACCATGGAGCTCTGGAAATTCGGCGATTATAAACATTTTACTTCCTTAAACCTTTTGGCTGCAATTTTGGATATCCCTACTCCAAAAGATGATATTAACGGATCTCAGGTCAGGCAGGTTTATTATGAAGAAAAAAACCTCGATCGGATAGTAACCTATTGCCAGAAAGATGTAATTACTACCGCGCAGGTGCTGTTAAAATTTAAAGGAATGGATATAATTTCAGCAGAAAATGTTACCATTGTAACCTGATGCTAAACGTTGAAAACCTAAATATCGATTTTTATAACCAGGAAGAAAAAACCTGGTTCAAAGCCGTTAAACAAATCAGTTTTAATGTAAAAAAAGGAACGGTTTTAGGTATCGTGGGCGAATCGGGCTCCGGAAAATCGGTTACCTCTTTTTCCATTATGCGTTTGCACGATGAAAAGACTGCAAAAATTACGGGTGATATCGATTTTGAGAATGTCAGCCTCCTTAACCTTGGCACCAATGAAATCCGCCAGATCAGAGGTAACCAGATCTCGATGATTTTTCAGGAACCGATGACTTCCCTCAACCCTGTTTTTACGTGTGGCGATCAGGTAGCGGAAGCTATTATGCTGCATAGAAAAGTAGATAAGGCTGAAGCCAGAAAACATACCATAGCTCTTTTTAACGAGGTACAGTTACCCCGTCCTGAAAAAATATTCGATAGTTACCCGCATCAGATTTCCGGCGGACAAAAACAACGGGTCATGATTGCGATGGCATTAAGCTGCGACCCTAAATTATTAATCGCCGATGAGCCCACCACCGCATTGGATGTAACCGTCCAGAAAACAATTCTTCAGTTGCTCTTAAAACTGAAAACTGAACGGAACATGGCCATGATCTTTATTTCGCACGATTTAGGTGTGGTAAACGAAATTGCCGATGAAGTTGCGGTAATGTACAAGGGTGAAATTGTAGAACAGGGACCTGCAAAATCCATTTTTGAGAATCCCCGGCATCCTTATACCAAAGGTTTACTGGCCTGTCGCCCTTCCCCTGCCCTGCAGTTAAAGAAATTGCCAGTTGTGGGCGATTTCCTTACCGGAAAAATTGACGATGCCACAGCGCATTTAAAAGCTTCGAACCAATTAACCGAGACAGAAATTGCAGCAAGAAGAGAAAAATTATATGCACAAAAACCGCTTCTCCAGATAAAAGACCTCTGCACCTGGTATCCAATCAGTAACGGCCTTTTCAGTAAAACTACCGATTATGTTAAAGCCGTTGATCAATTGAATTTTGAGGTTTTCCCGGGTGAAACACTGGGATTGGTAGGCGAATCAGGTTGTGGCAAAACCACATTAGGCCGCACCATTTTAAGGTTGATCCAGCCAACTTCTGGTCAGATTATTTTTAACGGAGAAGATATTACACATATTAGCAAAACTGATCTGCGGAAATTAAGAAAAGACATTCAGATCATTTTTCAGGATCCTTATGCTTCTTTAAATCCGCGTTTAAGCATTGGCCAATCTATTTTAGAACCTTTACAGGTACATAAACTATACCGTAATGATGCCGAACGCAAACAAAAAGTGCTGGATCTCCTCAATAAAGTAGGCTTAAAAGAAGAACACTTTAACCGCTATCCACACGAATTCAGCGGCGGACAAAGACAACGTGTGGTCATCGCCAGGGCTTTGGCTTTAGAACCTAAATTTATCATCTGCGACGAATCGGTTTCTGCCCTCGACGTTTCAGTACAGGCACAGGTTTTAAACCTGATCAGAGATCTGCAACAAGAATTCGGCCTCACCTACATTTTCATCTCACACGATCTGGCTGTAGTTAAACATATTTCAGACCGTATTCTGGTAATGAATAAAGGCAAAATCGAAGAAGAAGGTTTCCCTGAACAGATATTTAATGCGCCCAAAGCTGAATACACGAAGAAACTAATTGAGGCTATTCCGGGGAATTGATGTAAAATGGAAAATGTGAGATGGAAAATGGTGTTTATACATAGTCCATAGTCCATAGTCCATAGTCCATAGTCCATAGTCCATAGTCCATAGTCCATAGTCCATAGTCCATAGTCCATAGTCCATAGAATGGAAAGGTATCCTGAATAAAGGTTTAATATGGCAAAAAATATTTAATCAATTTTCAGTTAACAGTTTAGAACCAACAATCTGGTTTACGATTAACCAATTTATAAATTTAACCGATTAACCATCTGGCCGGTAACAATCTAGCCATCTAACAATTAAGGAATCTGATTTACAATTAACCGATTTAAACAATTAATCAATTTTCAGTTAACAGTTTTCAATTTACAGTTTACATCCAACAATGTAGCCATCTAACAATTAAGCAATTTGATTTACAATTAACCAATTTATACATTTAACCGATTAACCATCTGGCCGGTAACAATCTAGCCATCTAACAATTAAGCAATCTGGTTTACAATTATCCACAACTCCACCAATACGAATGGCAAATGAACAAATGACAAATGAACCATTGAACTACCTTCATTATCCATTTTCCATCCCCCATCTTACATAATTTCCGTATCTTCGGTAAATTCAGTATTAGCGTATGGCAAAGAAAAAATCGGCAAATATAAAATTGGTTCTGAATCAATTGGTTAGTGATGTTTTTGAAAAGAACAACAATCAACTGCTCAATTATAAGCAGGTTTCGGCCAAATTAAATTTGAACGATCAGGAATCAAGGGAGACCATTCTCGAGATCTTAAAAGAGGGGAAAAATGCAGGAATTTTCATAGAACCCCAAAAAGGTAAATTTAAACTTAAAGAACTTCAAAATTTCATTATCGGTACGGTAGATATGACCGCCGATGGTTCGGCTTATATTGTTCCGGAAGATGAATTTGAAAAAGATGTTTTCGTAGCGCCTAAGAAACTCAAAAATGCTTTACATGGCGACACGGTTAAGGCTTATGTTTTCGCCAAGAAAAGCGGTCGTAAAAACGACGGTGAGGTTGTCGAAATTATCAAAAGGGCAAAATCAGATTTTACAGGTGTAATCAAAATATCTGATCGTTTTGCTTTCGTAATTGCCGATGATAAGAAAATGATGCACGATATTTTTGTGCCATTGGCCGATACCCACGATGCCAAAAACGGCCAGCGGGTATTGGTAACCCTATCTGACTGGCCCGAAAGTGCCAAAAATCCCATTGGAATTGTTAAACACGTGTTGGGTAACCAGGGTGAGAACAATACCGAAATGAATGCGATTTTAGCGCAATATGGTTTTCCGTTGGAGTTTCCGCCTCAGGTAGAACGCGAAGCAAACGCCATCCCTGAAGAAATCCCGGCCGAAGAAATTGCCAAAAGAAAAGATTTTAGAAATATATTAACCTTTACCATCGATCCGGCTGATGCAAAAGATTTTGATGATGCAATTTCTTATCAAAAACTACCTAACGGAAACCACGAAATAGGTGTACACATTGCCGATGTTTCGCATTATGTAATCCAGGGAACAGATTTGGATAAAGAGGCCTATAGCCGTGCTACTTCGGTTTACCTGGTTGATCGGGTGATCCCGATGCTTCCTGAGCGTTTAAGTAATGGCGTTTGTTCATTACGTCCGCATGAAGATAAATTGTGTTTTGCAGCCGTTTTCGAGCTGGATGAACAGGCCAATATCCAGAATGAATGGTATGGCCGCACCGTAATCCACTCTGACAGAAGGTTCAGCTACGAAGAAGCACAGGAAGTGATCGAGAACAAAGCCGGCGATTATGCTACAGAAATCTTGAAGTTAAATGAGCTGGCTTATATCCTTCGCGACCGTAAATTTAAAAATGGAGCCATCAGTTTCGAAAGTACCGAAGTTAAATTCAAACTGGATGAAACAGGAAAACCAATCGGTGTTTATGTTAAAGAGCGTAAAGATGCCCATAAACTGATTGAAGATTATATGTTATTGGCCAACCGGAAAGTGGCCGAATTTGTAGCCAAAAAAGTAAAGGGAAAAAATAAACTGACCTTTGTTTACCGTGTGCACGATTCGCCGAACATGGAAACCCTTACTACATTCGCTACTTTTGCTGCCCGGTTTGGTTATAAGGTAAATACCAAATCGGATAAAGAAATTGCTAAATCTTTAAACAGCTTAATGGCTGATGTAGAAGGTAAAAAAGAACAGAATATTCTTACTTCACTCGCTATCAGATCAATGGCTAAGGCGATTTATTCAACTAAAAAAACCAGTCATTACGGCCTGGCTTTCGAATATTATACCCACTTTACTTCCCCTATCCGCCGTTACCCGGATGTTATGGCGCACAGGCTTTTACAAACTTACCTGGACGGTGGTAAATCAGCAGATGCCGAATTTTACGAAGTGGCTTGCGTACATTCTTCTGCAATGGAGAAAAGGGCTGCCGATGCCGAACGCGCATCTGTTAAATACAAACAGGCCGAATACCTCGAAAACAATATCGGTACAGAATATAAAGGTATTATTTCGGGCGTTACCGAATGGGGCATGTATGTAGAAATTGAAGAGAACAAATGTGAGGGAATGATCCGTTTACGCGATATATCCGACGATTTTTATGTGCTCGACGAGAAAAACTACTGCATTATAGGTCAACGCAAAAAAAGAAAGTACCAGTTAGGGGATGAAGTGATGATCAGGGTTAAAAAAGTAGACCTTTCTAAACGTCAAATCGATTTTACACTGATTCCTGATTAAAAATTAAGACATTTGTGCCCGAAAACACAATGTTCAAAGCAACGCATGCATACTACAGAACAATTACAGCAAATTTTAGATACTGCAATACAAAATTTAAAGTTTCCGGATCACCCTAAACAACTTTACGATCCGATTACCTATATTATTAACCTTGGTGGAAAGCGTGTAAGACCTTTACTGGTGTTAATGGCTACCGAACTGTTCGGTGGAGATCCAAATCAATCCATCCATGCCGCTATGGCCATTGAGGTTTTCCACAATTTTACACTCGTTCATGATGATATTATGGACAATGCACCCCTCCGCAGGGGGCAGGCCACCGTACATGAAAGATGGAGTACCAATGTTGCCATTTTAAGTGGTGATGTAATGATGGTGGAAGCCAATAAAAACCTCGCAAAAGTAAATCCTATCTTCCTGAAAGACGTTTTAGATACATTTAACGCAACGGCTCAGGGCGTTTGCGAAGGTCAGCAGCTGGATATGGAATTTGAAAGCCGTGATGATGTAAGTATCGAAGAATACATTAACATGATCAGGTTAAAAACGGCTGTATTGCTCGGTGGTGCATTAAAATTGGGGGCTATTATTGCAGGTGCTTCAGAAAAAGATGCTGATCTGATCTATCAGTTCGGTGAGAATATCGGAATTGCTTTCCAGTTGCAGGATGATATCCTGGACGTTTATGCCGATCCCGAAAAATTCGGAAAACAGGTGGGTGGAGATATCATTGCCAATAAAAAAACTTTCTTACTCTTAAAAGCTTTCGAATTGGCCGAAGGAGATACCCGTAAATCCCTGGATACCTGGACTTCTTATAAAGAATTTAATGCACAGGAAAAAGTAGAAACTGTGCGCCAGGTGTACGACACATTGGATATTCAGGAAATTGCCAAAGAAAGCATGAATTATTACCGTAATAAAGCTTTAGCGGTTTTTGAACAGATTACGGTAAATGATGAGCGAAAAGCAAATCTTTTAACGCTTACCGAGCAATTGATGGCGAGGGAATATTAAAGAACATCGTCATCTCGCCCCAATCACAATAGGATTTGTACCAGGGTCCTTATAGCCTAAGTGTTTCCGTGTTTTCTGCGTCTCTGTGGCAAAAAACATAATAGTTAAATATAGGTCTTAGCGGGACGCTAAGACCAGTAGTGTGACGATATTTATAAATTTACTTAAGCCTTCACCAGCTTATACTTGATCCAAAAATCAGATGATTTAGCAGAAGATTCGCCACCCTGCATTGGTCGCTGACCGCCACCTCCCATTCCACCTCTTCCGCCACCGCCCATACCGCCACGGCCACCGCCGCCCATGCCACCTCTACCTCCTGACCGACCTCTCCCACTACTGTTTCCTCCTTCAGGTGCTCCTTCTCTTTTAAAGCCTGATTTTGCCGGTTCATTTATTTTAATATTATAAACAAGCGGTTTTTTAAGATCAAGGCCAACCTGTAACTGCGCTAACGGGATGCTCAGTTCGTAAATCATATCCCTGTTAGGATGTATACTCATACCTGTTTCAATACCATCCTGGTTAATGGCAGGTAATTCTCCATCAGGAATATTTTTAAAGCCAGAAACACGGATACTTTTATTCATTGCCGCAGGGTTATGCATTTCATTTTCATGTTCTGCTGCTGATGGAGCATGATCGCGGTGTTCTTCTCCCTCTTTTGGCATCGGTGGTCTTTCCATTAAAGGAAAAGTTAATTTCATACCATCTTTTTTCTTACCAGCGGTATTGATATTTAGCGTAATGCCACCTCTTAACACACTAAAAGTAGTTTGGGGATCTAACGATTCGATAATGATGTATAGGTTTTGATCGTCATTAGCCAATGCAAAAGCCAGTTTGGTGGCATCATTGTACTGATTAAGCGGCTCATTCCATTCGCTCGATATACCATCGGCTTTAAATGGTTTTACCATGCGGATATTTTCTTCCACATCCTGTGCATGTAATAAAAGGCCCGAAATCAGTAATGGGATTAATAAGGATATTCTCTTCAGATTCATTTGGATTGTTTTTAAATCAATACTCAAATCTAAACCTGAAAAGTGTTAAATTTTGTTATTTAACAGGGTTTAACATTAGTTGGAAGTTGGAAGTCCCGAGTCAATAGTCCGGAGTCCAAAGTCGATTAATCAAATTCCCTTCGTCGTGTCACCCTGAGCGGAGTCGAAGGGTATTTTAGTTGGAGTTGGGTATTTTTTATCAGTTAACCAGTTTAAACAATTAACCGATTAACCCAAATACATTAAAACAAAAAAAAGTCCCGATTTGCATCGGGACTTTCCTTTTATAACTTAATTACCAATTATTCTGCAGGTGCAGCTTCTTCAGTAGATTCGTCTTTTTTAGCTGCTTTTTTCGCAGGTGCTTTTTTAGCTGGTGCTGCTTCAACAACTTCTTCTGCTACAACTTCTTTCTTAGCAACCGCTTTTTTAGCAACTGGTGCTTTAGCTACTGCTGCTTCGATTTCAGCGTCGGTGATAGGAAGGATAGAAACATAAGATTTGTTATCTTGTTTCTTTCTGAAAACTACAGTACCATCAACTAAAGCAAATAAAGTATGATCTTTACCAATACCAACACCTTTATCAGGGTGGTGTTTTGTTCCACGTTGACGTACTAAAATGTTTCCAGCGATAGCTAATTGCCCACCGAAAATTTTAATACCTAAACGCTTACTATGCGATTCACGTCCGTTTTTCGAACTACCGGCTCCTTTTTTGTGTGCCATGATTTTATATTTTGTAACCCGCCCAAAAAGCGGATTATTGGGTTAACAATTAATTATAGAGTGATGTCAGAGATCTGAATCTTAGTGAAAAACTGGCGGTGACCATTTTTCTTTTTGTAACCTTTTCTACGTTTTTTGTGGAATACGATTACTTTATCACCTTTTAAATGAGATACGATCTTAGCCGAAACTTTAGCACCTTTAACTGCAGGAGCACCTACAGAGATTTTGCCACCGTTGTCAACCAACAATACATTATCAAATTCAATACTAGCGCCTTCATCTCCTTGTAATCTGTGTACAAAAAGGTGCTGGTCTTTAGCAACTTTAAATTGCTGCCCTGCTATATTTACTATTGCGTACATTGTTTAAATATTTGTTTTTATAATTTTTATTTAACGAGGTGCAAATATAGAACAAATTCAATTAACACACAAACACATATCGAAAATATTTTTCACTAATATCATGTCGGATCAGGATTTGGAGGATTTAGGGATTTTAAGACGCATTCATCAATAAGTATTACTAGCTTTCTGAAAGGCAATTTAAGTAATTCTTTGGATATTTCGATTTTATAAAAGCCCCACAACCATTGTTATTAAACCCGATTACGGTGATTCCGATTCTTCATCGGAAAAAACGGAAAGCGGGACAAAACCCTGCCAAGAACTACCACCCGTTCATTTCAAAATAACAATTAGATTTCGGTCGGTGAGACACCAACCGATAGATTCTCTGTGTTAACCGTGCATCTGTGGCTAAAGCAAATGGTACTCCACTGTTAAAAAATGTTAAAGCATATTTTTATTACGAATATTTCGTAGATTTACGAAAATTAAATAGAAACTTTTAAACCATTCATTATGAAACAAATCCTAACCCTCTGTTTGGCAACAGCCTTCACCATTTCGGTAAAAGCCCAAAGCCCTGATAAAGCCCTGGCAAGAGTACGCTACACCTTTACGCATATACAAGACACTACGCAACGTGATCAACCCAGAACAGAAAATATGTTGCTTGTAACCGGCAAAAATGCTTCTGTTTATACCAGTTACGATAAACTGAACCAATCGCTAAATATGCAGAAGCAGATACAGGAGCAGATCAAAAACCAAACCGGCAATGGTAATATGAAAATAGAAGTTAAAAGTGAAACGAAAGTTCCTTTAACACAGGTAGATTATTTCTTTTTTGCCAATGAACATAAAATGATTACCAAAGAGCGTCTCTTTAACAATTATTTGGTTGAAGAAACCGCAGCACAGATCGACTGGAAAATATTAAAAGATACCATGAGTTTTTCAGGTATCCCATGTCAGAAAGCGACCACCAGATTTAAAGGCAGAAACTGGATTGCCTGGTTTGCCACTGAAATTCCTTTTCAAAGCGGTCCGTGGAAATTAAACGGCTTACCGGGATTAATTGTAGAAGCTTACGACGATAAAAAAGAAGTGAAATTTACATTTGCAGGTCTTGAAAACGTAAAAGACGATGCCAGTCAGGCAAATTCGGGCGATGATGTTAAAATTGCAGCTCCGAATGGCGGTGTTGGTGTGGTAAAAATGGTTGGTATTGATATGAGCACTTCTTATCTGGGCCCGGAAATAAAACTACCTGCCGATGCCATTAAAACCACCAGAAAAGAGCTGGATAAACTTAAAGAAGCAAGAGACAAAGATCCTCAGGGTTTTATGCAGGCGCAAATGGCCGCAAATGGCATGCAAGGTTCTTTCAGACAGAATACTGCCCCACGCCCAAGCGGAGGTGCCATAACCAAAGTAGAAATCAACAACCCGATCGAACTTCCAGAAAAGAAATGAAGAACCACGTTATCATACTGATGCTGTTGCTGTTTAGTTTTTCGGCCCTGGCACAAAAACCGATCAAAGGACGGATTAAAGATGCCAATGGAAAAGCAATAGAATCTGTTAATGTAAGCCTTAAAGACGCTGAAGGGAATATCATTAACTTCAGCAGGACGAACCGCAATGGCGAATTTAGCATTGCTATAAAAAACGATCAGGTTACCGGTTATAAAATCGAAGCTTCGAGCATAGGTTATAAAAAACTGAGCACCAGCATTACCGATGTTGCTAAAAGTTATGAGCTGGTAATGCAGAGCAGCGAAACAAACCTCGAAACTGTAACGGTAAAAAACCGTCCATCTCTAACTTCGCGGGGCGATACCTTAAATTACAGGCCTTCTGATTTTGCCGATAAACAGGACAGAAGCATTGGCGACGTGCTCAAAAAAATGCCCGGAATAGAAGTGGCCGAAGATGGAAAGATCAGTTACAATGGAAAATCCATTTCGAACCTTTATGTAGACGGCGACAATCTTTTGGACGATAAGTATAACATTGGCACGAAAAGCATCCCACAGGGCGCTGTGGATAAGGTACAGGTGATCCAGAATGATCAGCCCATCAAAATGATGCGCAAAAACAACATGAGCGATGATGTAGCACTGAACCTGGTACTTAAAGATGAAGCCAAACTGAAGGTAATGGGCGATGCTACAGCCGGAGCGGGAATGCCGAATCGTTTTGACGAAAACCTGACGGCCATGTTATTTAATAAAAAGCTGAAATTTATCAACAATATTAAAGGCAATAATATTGGAAATGATCCTGGTATCGACCTTACTTCACATAACCTTTCGGATTATTTGAAAAAACTGGATAACGACAGACCGAGCAGTCTCCTTTCAACTGGTGCTGCCGGAGTTCCCTCCTTACCACAAAGCAGGTATCTGTTTAATAAAGCAGGATTAGCGAATTTAAACAACCTGTATAAGTTTAATCAGGACCTGCAGTTGAGGGCAAACCTTTCTTATCTATATGATGAGCGCAGTCAGCAGTACAATAAATTTTCGCAGACTTATCTTTCCGGTCAAACGATCAGTTATACTGAATCGCAGAACAACGCCATTAATCCGCAAAAATTAAGGGCTCAGTTTAACCTGAACGGAAATGCGGACAAATATTACTTGAACAATAATTTTGTACTGGATTATGCCCCTTTTAAAACTTCATCTGGTTTTGTGATTAATGATGTTGCGGCAAATCAGGTATTGCGGCAGGAAACATTAGACATTTCAAACGAGTTTAATTATCGGAAAAAATTAAAATCAGAGGACGTTATTAACCTATACTCCTATTTAAACCGGACTACACAGCCCGAAAACCTAAACATTACACCCGGGCTTAATGCCGATATTTTAAACAACGGAAACAGTTACCTGGGTTTAAGCCAGTATATTAAAATACCCACCTGGTATACCAATAATTACGCATCCTTTGCTTTTGTAAACAACCATTTTGTGCAGACCTATAAGGCAGGTTTTAATGTGCAGCAACAACAACTTAACTCAGAACTTTACCGCACGCAGAACAATCAGCAAACCGAACTGGTATCGGGCAATACGGTAAATGATCTCGATTGGCTTAAAACCAAACTTTATGCAGATGCGACTTACGAATTTACCAACGATAAATTAAAAGCCGGAATAAGCCTGCCTTTAAGCTATAACCTGATTCAATACAACGATGACATCAACCAACTGGATAAAAACCTGCATAAATTCTTCTTAAACCCTTTTTTGAATCTTAAATACCAAACCAGCGTAGAAAATTATGTAACAGCAAATTATAGTTTTCGTAATGATTTAGGTGGAATTGACGATATTTATCGAGGAACAGTATTAAAAAACTACCGTTCGCTTTTTGCAAATAATGCACCGATTTCTGAATCGAAAACACATAATGTTGGGGCAGGATTTAATTTTAGAAAAGCGATGCAGATGTTTTTCTTTAACATCACGGCAAATTACAGTGATGCCGAACTGAATACGATCTCGTCTTACAGTTTAAGCAACAACATCCAGCAAAGGGTGGTACTGCCGTTGAGCAACCACATCCGTACCTTATCATTAAATGCGAATGCCAGTAAATATGTTTTCGCATTAAAAAGTACAGTTAGCGCAGGATTTGGTTTTTCGCAAAGTGGATACAGCCAGCTACAGAATAACGAATTATTTGATTTAAACGCCCAAACTGTTTTTTATAAATTGGGAATAGAAGCAAAACTTAGCAGGTTTATCAATTGGTCGTACCTTGCAAATTTTTCGGTAACCGATAACAAGGCTAAAGTTGCCGATGCGATAAAAACGAATTTCCAGCAGTTGAGGCAGCAATCAACCCTCGCCATTACAACGGTTAGAAATGTTTATTTAAACTTATCCGCCGAACATTTATTTACACATCAATCTACACAGCCAAATCTGAAATACCTTTTTGCGGATATGAATATTAAATACAAATACCTGAAAATAAAAACAGATTTTGAATTTGGTATCACCAACCTGGCCAATATTAAAAGTTTTGATGCAGTTTACCTTTCAGCCAACTCACTTACCACCGGAACCTACTTTATTCCGGGAAGAGTAGCGATGTTAAAGGGTACTTTTAGTTTTTAGGGAATAGATTTGTCATCTCGACCAAAACGCAGTGAAGCGCCCGCCTGCTTCGGAACGACCCTGAACCAAGTTCAGGGTGACGAATCTCCTGGAACGGTCGTCATCTCGACTGGAATGCAATGGAATAGAGAGATCTACCTCGAGATAGATTTCTCGACTGCGCTGCGCTCCGCTCGAAATGACGGCAACTATAGGAAATGACGGCAACTTCCGGGAATTAAGGCTTCGTTTTAATCTGTATAGCCTGGTTATTCCGATCAATGTTTATATCAGAAATTTTATTGAGATTCAGTTTATCCAACTCCTCTTTTGTGATTTTATTTCCGTTCAGAAAGTATGAAGTATTATCTGCAACCATGATCCCCTTATCATTTGAATGTTGTTTTCCATCCTTTGCATCGGAGATTGTAGCGGTTGATTTTATCACATACACAAAGCCAATTCCCTTTTTATCTGGCAATGGTAGTTCTTCCAAGTCTCCGGCACTTTTGGCCGAAACTTTTATATCGATATTTTTATGATCCGATTTGATTGTATCGTTAAAGCTAAAATGCTGCACAAAACCTTTCCCCTTAAAATCGCCATCTGTTTTAAAGCTCAGGATTTTTACTTTTTTACCCAAGCCCTTAAATACATCTTCTACCGATTTGCGTGAAGAATCAACTCCATCGGTTATACTTTTTATAATAAAAGTCATTTTGGTAACCGTATCCGGTGTTTTAAGGGTATCCGTTAAGATTTGCTTTTTTGTTTTCGGTTTTAAAACAGTTTTCGCCTTTACCTGCACTTGTTTTACCTTTTCGGGTAAAATATTATCAACCATTTTCGCTAAAGGTTTCAAGCTTTTTTTCACTTCCTTTTTATCGATGGTAAATGCCAAAGTAATGCATAACAATACAGGCAATGCGAATAAATAACGGGTCAAATTCACTTTTGATGAACGTTTGGCATTCATCATTTTAATCCGTTTTTTAAGGTCAGACAGGTTAAAATTATTTACGATAGCTACCGAAGGATGTAACGTACCCACATCGAGTAAACTATACTGATAAGCTTTTTTGTCGATTCCTTTTTTTAGAATTTTGGCATCGGTAATAAACTCAATATTTTCGCGAACAGCTTTTTTCATCATCCAAACCCCGGGATTGAACCAATAAAAAACCACACAGATTTCGGCAAGGATAATATCCAGCGTATGCCATTCTTCTACATGCACTTTTTCGTGTTCGAGGATATTGTTCAGATCCTGCTTTTTATGCAGTTGTGGATTGATATAAATGGTTTGCCAAAAACTGAAAGGACTCACTTCTTCATTTAAAATCCTCACCTTGTAATCGGCCAATCGATCGGGCGAAGAATTTTTGTGCATCCTGTAAAGCGAAATAAACTGCACCAATAACCTAAAGGCCATTAACAATACGCCCACATAAAAAAGCAAGGTTACTGCCTGCCAGAATACAGAAATGGCATCCTGTTGAGCCAATTGGCTTACCTGCTGGTTTAATTGTGGTACAAAGGCCGGAATAGCTTTCCGGGCTGCAAAAAAATCGGTAAGGTTGATAAATGGATAGGCTGATGAAAACACGATTCCAAACAACAAAAACATCCTATTGATGGTATAAAACGTTAACCTGCGTAGTACCAGATAATAAGTTGCAGAAAACAGGATCAGTACCAGGTTAATCTTTAATAGTATGATAAAGAAATGTGGCATGGCATTTACTTTTCAGGGTTCTCAATTAAATTTATAATTTCCTTTAATTCTTCGGCACTGATCTTTTTATCCTTTGCGAAAAAAGCAACCAGTTCTTTATACGAACTTTGGAAATAATTATTTACGAAACCGTTCATAAAACGCTTTTTATACTCCGTTTCCTTAACCTTGGCACTATAACGGTTGGCATTGGCAAAACGCTCGCTTACCAGATAACCTTTACGCTCTAAATTTTTAACGGTTGATGCCAGTGTAGTATATGGCGGCTTAGGCTCCGGCAATACATCCATAAAATCCTTTATAAACCCCTTACCAATTTGCCAAACGGCCAGCATGGCCTCTTCTTCCTGTAATGTTAACTTTTCCATTATTACGAATATATCGTAAATATACGAAAAGATCCTAAAAAAAAGACTAATGAGTTATGGTTTATTGGGTAGAAAAAGGTTAATTGGTTAACTGTTTAAATCGGTTAATTGTTTAGTGCGATTGCTAAATTGTTTGATTGCGCTATTGTTACTGCAAATTGCCAACTGAAAACTGTTAAAGAGGGTTAATCGGTTAATTGTTTAAACTGGTTAACTGTCTCCACGTCATTGCGAACCGAAGCGTGGGATTATAGGGCGGTGTGAAGCAATCTTTGTAGTTTATTAGTTCACCTATCTGGTTAACTGTTTAAATGGGTTAATTGTTTCGTGCGATTGTTAAATTGTTTGATTGCGCTATTGTTACTGCAAATTGCCAACTGAAAACTGTTAAAGAGGGTTAATCGGTTAATTGTTTAAACTGGTTAACTGATACAAGACTACATACTTCAATAAAAAAAACCGTCATCCCGACCGAAACGTAGTGGAGCGGAGAGATCGATATTAGATTTCTCGACTGCGCTATGCTCCGCTCGAAATGACGACTTAGGGCTAAAGACTCAGGACTAAAAACTGAGGACTCAGGATTATTTCCCGCTTCTCCGCTCTGCCTGATTCAAGGTTTCTTCGATTACTTTTCTCATCTGCACCGCTGCATCCAGCAATTTGGGGTTACCATCAAAATCGCCATAAACAATTACATGTTTAGATTTCTTTTTATAATTAAACTGGATATCGTAACGTGGTACGGCCATTGATTTTGGACTTTTCTTCCCGATAGTATCCGGAAAATTCCACAGGCCGATTTCGTTGGCTTTCGCATGCATGTACAGTATATCATCGCTCTTTAAAAAAATCTTTTTCTTGATGGTCGAATCTGATTTAGTTACATACTGATATTCGCCTGTAGCCGAATTATAACTATTTTCCAAGGTATCTTTTACGCCCCATTTATATTGCATGGATACAAATTCATTTTTCCTGAATGGTGCATTCTGGATAATCGGTTTGTAATAGATATAACAATAAATAATCATCGGAACAATGATGCTTAGGGCTAAGAATATTTTTTTTCCTCTACTTGACACTTTTATATTGAATTATTGAATACTGAATTATTGAATGATTGAATGATTGAATGAGAGACTTATTGAATGATTGACTTATTGAATGAATGATTGATTGATTAACTGAATGTTAAAAGACTCAGGACTAAAGACCCTAGACTTCAGCCTCTTTCAACTCCCCTTCCCATTTACTTACCACTGCGGTAGCAATACTGTTTCCAACCACATTGGTTGCAGAGCGGCCCATATCCAACAGCGGATCGATACCGATCAGTAATGCCAAACCTGCTTCAGGAATGTTAAAACTGGCTATTGTACCGGCGATTACCACCAACGATGCCCTTGGTACCCCTGCAATCCCTTTACTGGTTAACATTAAGATTAAAAGCATCGAAATCTGTTGTTCAAATCCTAAATGGATACCATAAGCCTGTGCAATAAATAAGGAAGCAAAAGTCATATACATCATCGAGCCATCAAGATTAAACGAATAACCCAGCGGAAGTACGAAACTTACAATTTTATCTTTACAGCCAAAGCGCTCTAAAAGCATCATTGTTTTTGGATATGCCGCTTCGCTACTTGCCGTACTAAAAGCCAAAATTGCGGGCTCTTTCATATCATTTACCAAACGGAAAATGCGTTTTTTCAACACTAAAAAGCCTAAAAATATCAATACACCCCATAATATACCCAGGCCAAGATAAAACTCGCCGATAAATATGGCATAAGTATGCAATACATTGAGTCCCTGTTTAGCTATAATGGCTGTCATGGCTCCAAAAACGGCCAATGGAGCAAAATTCATTACATAACCGGTCATTTTTAAGATTACATGGGCAATGGCATCAAATGCCTTGATTACCACTTTACCTAAATCGCCAATGGCGGCTGTTGCTACCCCAAAGAATAATGAAAATATCACAATCTGTAAAATTTCATTGTTTGCCATTGATTCGGCAATACTTTTTGGAAATACGTGTGCAATAAAATCTTTAACGCTCATTGCCGCTTTCTGAATCCCTGTATTTACCAATTGATCTGGCAATGACAATTTCATGTGTTTGCCGGGTTCGAACAGATTTACGAGGATCATTCCCAGTACCAGCGACATTAACGACATGGCCAGAAACCAACCCAATGTTTTACCACCGATACGGCCAACAGCTTTAATATCGCCAACTTTTGCCACTCCAACTACCAACGTGGTAAATACAAGCGGGGCAACAATCATTTTAATAAGGCGCAGGAAAATATCACTTAAAAGTGTAAAATACTCCAGTTTTTTCTCCCTGATGTCTTCGTTCTCTTTTTTAATTTTAGCAGTAGCCTTTCTTTCGGCCTTTAGCTGTGTGTAGGCAATGCCTGTGGTATCGGTTGTTTTGGCAATGCTTACCTCGATACTTTTAACTTTCGCATCAGCGTTGAGTATTGTCTGGTTATAAACATCGATTGAGTTTACATTTAAAATGTATCCCAGTGCAATACCCGCAATCAGCGCTATGAAAATAAAAAGCGTGAGTTTGTTTTTCTTCATGAATATAAAAAGTTTGTGGTACTCTTAATTTGGTAAAACTACGATATTTACGGCGTGTAACAAATTTTGATTAGGGTTGACCTTAAAAAATGTCTCAATATAGTTGAGCAAAGCCCTTTTTGCAAAAGAAAATAATTTAACAAAGGATAAAAAGCCTGCGCTAATGTTCAGGTGGGGATGCAAACGCTATGCATCTGTGGTTAAAATTTTTAACTCAATCACATAAAAAATATATTATTTTTGGACCTCAGGTGTAACAAACCAAAGCATACCATCATCTAAAACGCAACTATAATCCCTAAATGGAACAAAAAGACAAATTATTTAAAGAGATTTTTGATTCAAATTCCAAAAAGATATTCCATTTATGTTATGGTTATACTGGCGATACCGACGCTGCAAATGATCTTTTACAGGAAACTTTTTTAAAGGTTTGGCAAAATCTGGACAAGTTCAGAAACAAATCTTTAATTTCTACATGGATCTACAGAATTGCGGTAAATACCTGTTTAACTTACCTCAGATCGGAAAAAAGACAGGCTAAAGATGAATTAACGGATAACATTATAGAAAATAAAATCGAAGAATTTTCGGAGAAAAATGAACAGGTTGCCCTACTTTATAAATGTATATCGAAGCTTGAAGAAAACGACCGTTTGATTATTACCATGGTGCTTGATGAGTTGCCATACCACGAAATTGCCGATATCTCAGGGATAAGCGAAGGCAATTTAAGGGTAAAAATTCACCGAATTAAACAAAAATTAACAGAATTATATAGCCAGTATGCAAGCGTTTGATCAATTACAGGAGTTGTGGCAAAATCACGAGGTAGACGTTAAGGTTTCTGCCGACGAAATGCTACAACAGGCGAAGAAAGAAGTAAACAGCATCAAGCTAAAATCGGCTTTGAACATTTTGGGAATGCTGGCCTCCTTTATTGCCATTGCGGCATTATGGATATTTTTCCATTTCGAATCGTGGACTACACACGTGGGCATCAGTATCACCATTATTGCCATTGGGGTATATACGCTGATCCTTTACCGTGATTACAGGCTCATTTCGAAAACCGATTTCACCGCACATCCGCACGAATACTTAAATAATTTAAAAACCTATCAGTTAAACCGTTACAAGTTATACAATTCTTTGTATTGGTTTTATGTGATTGCACTTTCACTGGGTATTATATTTTATTTTGTCGAAATCCTTTCTCACTTTAACACCGTTCAGAAAGTTTTAGCCGTGGGTTTAACTGCATTATGGATGTTATTCTGTTCAACCATTTTACGGAAAGCGGTAATGAGCAGGGAAAAAGAAAGAATCTCTTTACTGATTGAGAAATTTGAACGCATCAGCGGACAGATTTCCACTCCTGAATAATTTTAGGCACGGTTTTTTCGTTGTAAAATTCAACACATGAAAAGACTGCTTATACCTTTATTATTTTTGCTGGCACTGCCCTGCACTTTTGCTTTTAGACAAGACCTTAGCCAGCCGGTACAGCTGGATTGGGAAACACATTTTAAAGGCAAAGCGGATATGCGTTCGCCATTTTTTGCTTTAACCGCCATGACGTGGAAATATAGCTACGAAAGTACGGTATACCGAAACCGTGTGGCCATTAAGCTTAAAAATGAAGTTACCATTGATAAAACAAGGTCGTGGGTAAAATGGGACAAAATTAAAAATCCTGAAATAAGGGCCAGTTTGCTGCACCATGAGCAGGGACATGCCAACATTCAATATGTTTTGCTTTTAGAAGCTGAGCGGGTATTAAAAAACAGGAATTATGCTGTAAGCAATTACAAAGCACAGATTTCGGAGCTTGCCAACCAGATCAGCAGTTTTTTTGATACGATGCAACGCAATTATGACGATGAAACCGAACACGGCAGCAACCATAAAATGCAGACACGCTGGGATGAAATTATCCAGGACAAGATAGACGAATCAAGAGCTGCAATGGCCGAATTACAGAAATAATTTCGGGATAAATACAATGGCTCCAACGGCTACTGCTAAAAAAGCAGCAACCAGAACCGCAGCTGCAGCCAGGTCTTTTACTACTTTAATTTTTGGATGATACTCAGGAGAAACCACATCGGCAAGTTTTTCGATAGCTGAATTCAGGATTTCGGCCACAAAAACTGCTGAGATTACAGATAAAATCGCAATCCACTCGTAATCCGATATGTTGAGGTAAAAAGATAAACCTATAGCAATTATAGCCGCAACCAAATGAACCCTCCCGTTATGATCGCTTATAAAAAAGAGTTTTAAACCATTAAATGCGTATTTAAAGCTCCTAATGCGATCGATAATTGAAAATTTCTGGTTGTTCATTGTTTTAGTTAAACTATAAAGATCCTTCGACTACGCTCAGGATGACAACTCTAATAAAAAAGCGTCATCTCGACTGAAACGCAGTGAAATGGAGAAATCTATCTCGAGACAGATCTCTCGACAACTTTGCACTCCGCTCGAGATGACGATTTCGAGGGAATGCCTACTTCACTTCAGCCGCAGAAAAACTGTTGCCACTTAATCTGTATTTAAGCGTTTTGTTAATCGTTTTAGTACTATCCGCCGAGTCTTTTATAGGGAAAGAGCGGAAAAGATCGCCGTTTTTGATAAAAAATTTGTCGTTGCCGGTATAACCTTTTTTCTGGTTTGCGCTTAAAGATGGAAAACCGATTTTATTAAAATCTCCGCCAGCGTATTCGAAAACATTAAGGTCTGATACATTTTTTTTGCTCAGTAGCTGGATATATAGCTCCGGATTACCATCGTTATCAAGATCCATGTTCCAGGCATCGGTAATAATGCCTTTTCGGTCTACCGCCGCTGACCGGTAATTATTGCGGAGAGAGTCAGACATTAAAATCTGGTATCCACCAATCGAATCTACTCCTTTTCCCCAGCTTACAATTTCAAAATTAAATCCCGGTTTGATTTCTATATCCTTATAAAAACGGAAAGGGTTCTTTTCTACTTTGGTGGTTTCTACTACCGGAGTTTCTTTAGGCTTTTCTTCGGTGCATGCGAAACAAAACAGCACCCCTGTAATTAACAAAAGGTGCTGCAATGTATATTTCTGTAGTTTCATTCTATTTGGGTTCATTTTGGTTGCCCCCAAATTAATTATTTTAGTGTATCAAAGCAATAGTTTTTATTTCTTTGCTTCGGTTTTAACTTCCGGTGCGCCATTGTTTAAAACGGTTTCGGTAACTACACTTCTTCTGCCACTTGGTGCAATTACAATGGTTTTTAATACCCTTTTTTCTCCTTGTGGAACAGTGATTTTTATCGGTGCGCTATATAAAAACGCATTTTCTGACGGACGTGCCAGATCGATAGTATAATAAATTTTTGCTCCGGTAACAGGTGCTTTTAAATCGATGGTAAAATCGCCACCGGTTAAAGGTTTATCACTTTGTCCGATTGGCGTAGGCACCCAGAAATTAATCCCCGCTTTATCCAAACGCGCCAAATGGTTCGGTAAGCGCTGCTCCGAAAAGTTCTTTAAATCTTTACGTTCAACCGGCGACCATGCAATTTCGGCCAGTGCCAATAAACGCGGAAAAGCGTGGTTTTCGGCCTTAGCAGTGGTTTTAATATACTCCGTCCACATGTTTGCCTGTACACCTTTAATATATTTACGTTCATCGGCAGTCAATACTTTCGGAATCGGATCGTAAGCGTATATTTTTTGATATGGCGCAAAACCACCAATGGTTACCGGCTCATCTGGAGAGTTCGATTGTTTATGGTCGATATATAAGCCCATCGATCCCGGTGTCATAATTACATCGTGTTTTTGTTGTGCAGCAGCAATACCGCCATCTTCCCCCCTCCAGCTCATTACCGTTGCATTTGGTGCCAAACCGCCTTCCAAAATCTCATCCCAACCGATGATAGAGCGTCCTTTACCATTTACATGTTTTTCAATAGTCTGAATAAAATAACTCTGCAATTCATGTTCATCCTTCAAACCTTTTTCTTTCATCAGGTTCTGGCAAAAAGTAGATTCTTTCCAATAGGTTTTTGGTGCTTCATCACCACCGATGTGAATGTATTTTGATGGGAAAATGGCAATTACCTCATCAAGAATATTATTCAGCATGGTAAAAGTATTTTCTGATGGCACGAAGATATCATCAAAAACACCCCAGGTTTGTTGTACTTGTTTGCCTTTTCTACTGCCGGCCCATGGCGTTTTATCACTTACAAAAGTATCGCGATCTGGGAAACAGCTTAATTCAGGATATGCAGCAATAGCAGCAGAAGCATGGCCCGGTAATTCGATTTCGGGAATTACGGTAATGTATTTCTCTGCAGCATATCTTACAACTTCTTTGGCTTCATCCTGAGTGTAAAATCCTTTTACCGGTGTAAGGTAGTTTCCGTTTCCAGGATAGTTACCAATAATACTGCCGTTACGTGACGAACCTATCTCAGTAAGTTTAGGATATTTTTTAATCTCTATTCTCCATCCCTGATCGTCGGTTAAGTGCCAGTGGAAGGTATTGATTTTATAATAGGCCAGCTGATCGATATATTTTTTGATAAAAGATACCGGGAAGAAGTGTCGGCAAACATCCAGCATCGTTCCGCGGTAGCTAAAACGCGGGTAATCGTTAATATTAACTGCAGGGATGGTAATTTTATCGGCAACTTTATCCGGCATCATCTGCATGGCCGATTGTACTGCATAAAAAAGCCCTGCTCCTTTTCCTGTTAAAACTACCTGTGTAGGCGTAACTTTAATGGTATAACCTTCGGCAGGTAATTTATCTGCTCCAACAGATGTTAATACAATTGCTTTTTGGTTAGGTTGTGGCGTTTTGGTTTCCCTTAAGGCAAAACCAGCCTTGGTTACGATAAAAGCGTTCAATAAATCAGTCATTTTTGCGCCGTCGATGCTCTGATTTACCAAAACCGTTGTTTTATCCAAAATGAAATTTCCGTTTGCCCTTGTAATGGCTACCGGTGCAGGTATGATCCCAAGATTGGGATCGCTCTGCGCAAATGCACTTGTACTGATTAATACTCCAATAAAAATCGATAATGCTTTGTTCATGTTTAATTTTTGGTTTAAAATAGGATATATCTGATTAATTGATCCAAGATAGAGATTATGGGCAGATTCCAAATCCCACATTCTTGTTACAATCGAGATCAACCGTTTGACTGCATAGTGTAATGCAGATAAATCAGCTGATTCTTTTTCCGTTAACTTTTTGAGGTTATTTTAACCACAGATAATAAGGATGAACACAGATGATTTTTTTGGAAAATCAGGTGCAGTAGCATTTGGTTAATACAGTCCCGCTCCCGCTTCTGCCCCGATGTAAAATCTGGGGCATCCCGCTTCGATCGGGTTTATTAAACAGGGGCTTGCCATTACTGCGCCGATACGAAACGTTCCTACGGAACGAAAAAAAAGATGAAAACACTTTTTACCCACGAATCGTCCTGATGGGACGATAAGAGCATATTACAGCATCGCGAATCTTATAAGAAAATGTTAGCCATCATTTATTAATGCACATTTACCTCCCTACAAACACGACTTTTTTGTATACCATCCACGGAATCATCCATCTGGATTGATCAATGCGCATAACATCTTATACCGTTCCGTAGGAACGCCTCCTCGGTAGCCAATTATATAATTGGCGTTTATCGTTCCGTAGGAACATTTGATGGTATTTTGGCATTATGCTATTAAACATTAATAGTAGCAGAAACCCGGGTATTTAAACCTGATTGAAATGAAAAGCCCGCAAGCGAGGCACGAGTGCGGACTTGTAATGGAAAGCAGGACAAACAATAAAAAGAACCACTGTAATTGCTTTCCAAAAAAGAGGGAAATTTCTGCAAATAAGATCTGTATTGATAGATCTCTCTCCCGAACATTCGGGACTGCGCTACAGTCGAGATGACGATTTTTTAGGATAGCTATTTTTTTGGAAATCAGGTACAGCAGCATTTGGGTTACGATAGTCCCGCTTTCCGTTTTATTCCGATGAAGGATCGGAATGTTCACTTCAATCGGGTTTAGGTGGCACAGCCAGTTGAAATATTTGGGGTTGCAGGGTGCAAAATAAAACTAGGCATTATGCTATTAAATCCTTAATAGTAGCAGAAACCCGGGTATTTAAACCTGATTGAAATGAAAAGCCCGCAAGCGAGGCACGAGTGCGGACTTGTAATGAAAAGCAAGACAAACAATAAAAAGAACCACTGTAATTGCTTTTCAAAAAAGAGAGAAAGTTTTGCAAATAAGATCCGTATGACAGATCTCTCTCCCGAACATTCGGGACTGCGCTACAGTCGAGATGATGATTTTTTAGGTAAGCTATTTTTTTTGGAAATCAGGTACAGCAGCATTTGGGTTACGATAGTCCCGCTTTCCGTTTTATTCCGATGAAGGATCGGAATGTTCACTTCAATCGGGTTTAGGTGGCACAGCCAGTTGAAATATTTGGGGTTGCAGGGTGCAAAATAAAACTAGGCATTATGCTATTAAATCCTTAATAGTAGCAGAAACCCGGGTATTTAAACCTGATTGAAATGAAAAGCCCGCAAGCGAGGCACGAGTGCGGACTTGTAATGGAAAGCAGGACAAACAATAAAAAGAACCACTGTAATTGCTTTCCAAAAAAGAGAGAAAACAGGAAGTTTTGTAAAATAAGATCTGTCTTGGTAGATCTCTCGACTGCGTTGCACTCCGCTCGAGATGACGATTTTATACAAAAAAAGAGAAACCGTTGCTGATTTCTCCCTTTCAAAATATTTTAAAATTATTTTATGCTTCTACCGGATGTTCTTTAGCAGCCAGATACCTTTCGGCATCGAGCGCGGCCATACAACCAGAACCCGCAGCAGTTACGGCCTGACGGTAGTACATATCCTGTACATCGCCACAGGCAAAAACACCTTCGATATTGGTTAAGGTAGAACCTGGTTTGGTAGCTAAATAACCGGTTTCGTCCATATCCAACTGACCTTTGAAAATATCAGTATTTGGTTTATGACCAATGGCTACAAAGAAACCCTCAACAGCGATATCAGACTCCACACCGGTTTTATTGTTTAAAACCTTCACAGCAGTTACGTTTTTACCGTTACCTAAAATTTCCTGGGTTTCGGTGTTGTAATGCACCACAATATTCGGGGTAGCCAATACACGGCTCACCATTGCTTTAGATGCCCTGAACTCATCCCTGCGCACCAATAAATGAACGGTTTTACAAAGCTTTGCTAAATAAGTTGCTTCTTCGGCAGCGGTATCGCCAGCACCTACAATCGCAACATCCTGTCCTTTAAAGAAGAAACCATCGCAAACGGCACATGCCGAAACACCAAAACCATTATATTGTTGTTCGCTTGGTAAACCTAACCATTTTGCGGTTGCACCTGTAGCAATAATTACCGTATCGGCAGTAATGGTTTTAATTTCATCAACCACTACTTTGTGCGGAGTTGAAGAAAAATCGACCGAACTTACATAACCAAAACGGATGTCGGTACCAAAACGCTCTGCCTGTTTGCGGAAATCTTCCATCATTTCTGGTCCCATAATACCTTGTGGGTAACCTGGAAAATTCTCTACATCGGTAGTTTGCGTAAGCTGTCCGCCAGCCTGCATACCAGTATACATAATTGGTTTTAAATCAGCCCTTGCCGCATAAATTGCAGCGGTATAACCTGCCGGACCAGAACCTATAATTAAACACTGAACGTGCTCGTTTTCTTGTGACATTATATTGTGTGTTTGAAATTCATTAATCGTAGTGCAAATTTAATGCTTTAAACAATTGTTAACAAGCGTACATTGTCAACATAGTTTACTTATTAACAAGCAGGGGGCAGAGCGCATGGCGCTAAGCGGATAGCGTTTGGCACCATGCATTAAACTAAGCTGCATTCAGGTGGCTTAGGTGGTGAAAAAACAAAAGGAATTGTCAGATGGTAACATTTGACAGCACACTAACAACACTAAGTCTGTATTACCCCCACATTAAACTTTTTGGTAATCGGCGACTGGTTAGCCGCCTCAATTCCCATCGAAATTACTTTCCTGGTTTCCAACGGATCGATAATCCCATCAACCCAGAGCCTCGATGCGGCATAATAAGGTGTGGTTTGACTATCGTATTTATCGGTAATTTCTTTTAATAACCCGGCTTCTTTTTCTGGTGTAATTACCTCTCCGCTCGCTTTTAAAGAGGCCTGCTGAATCTGCAATAGTGTTTTCGCTGCCTGCGAACCACCCATTACGGCAATTTTAGCTGTTGGCCAGGCATAAATCAGGCGCGGATCGTAAGCTTTACCGCACATGGCATAATTACCAGCGCCATAAGAATTACCCAATACTATGGTAAATTTTGGCACTACAGAATTGGCCACTGCATTTACCATTTTGGCTCCATCTTTTATAATGCCACCATGCTCTGACCTGCTGCCCACCATAAAACCGGTAACATCCTGTAAAAATACCAAAGGGATTTTCTTCTGGTTGCAGTTCATAATAAACCGCGAAGCTTTATCGGCACTATCGGAATAGATTACGCCACCGAACTGCATCTCTCCTTTTTTGGATTTTACCACTTTACGCTGATTGGCTACAATACCAACAGCCCAGCCATCAATCCGGCCCAAACCGCAGACGATACTCTGGCCATAGCCCTGCTTATATTCTTCGAACTCAGATCCATCAACCAGGCGGTTAATTACATCCATCATTTCGTAAGGCTTATCCCTGTTTTCAGGAAAGATACCATACAGTTCTTCTTCTTTTTCTTTTGGTTTAACAGCAGTAATGCGATCAAAACCTGCGTTTTCTGGTGCGCCAAGCATGCTCATGATGTTCTTGATGCTATCTAAACAGGCCTGATCGTTGGGATGTTTATAATCGGTAACGCCCGATATTTCGCAGTGTGTGGTTGCACCACCTAAAGTTTCGTTATCAACTTCTTCGCCAATGGCCGATTTTACGAGATATGATCCTGCTAAAAATACCGAACCGGTTTTATCCACAATCATGGCTTCATCGCTCATAATCGGCAGGTAAGCCCCACCGGCAACACAAGCACCCATAATGGCCGAAATCTGTACAATTCCTTCTGACGACATGATGGCATTGTTGCGGAACATCCGACCAAAGTGTTCTTTATCGGGAAAAATTTCATCCTGCATCGGGAGATATACTCCAGCACTATCAACCAGATAAATAACCGGCAAGCGGTTTTCCATGGCGATTTCCTGCGCACGGAGATTTTTCTTTGCCGTCATCGGGAACCAGGCACCAGCTTTTACGGTAGCATCGTTGGCCACAATCATACATTGCCTGCCACTTACATAACCGATACCGCATACCACACCTGCAGACGGACAGCCACCCTGTTCATTGTACATACCATCGGCTGTAAAAGCCCCAATCTCTAAAAAGTTAGAATCTTTATCTATTAAATAGGCAATGCGCTCTCGGGCCAAAAGTTTTCCTTTTTCTTTTTGCTTAGCGGCATTTTTTTCGCCCCCACCGAGATAGATTTTTTTGAGTTTGGTTTTCAGTTCGTAAACCAACTGTTTATTTACATCCTCGTTTTTATTGAATTCGATATTCATGGAGGCAATTTAAATTTAATTTTAGAAAAACAGCATTGACCAAATCGGTTTCTGGTCTACGGGATTTTTTAACCGCAAAGGATGCTTAGTAAAGCCGCAGAGATCGCGAAATTTTTATTAACTGCCTTTCTTTTAACCACCGAGATCACAAAGAAAAAAGCACAGAGGACATTGAGAAGTTTAAAATATAAGATGCACTAACCGCAAAACGCTTAACGCAATCCGCCAAACGCCGAACGCATAACTACTTTTTATACTCCACCCCATCGATCTTTATTTTTTGATATTGCTCTGCCCAGCCCTTACCTTTTATGTATTTGACTTCGGATGGATGCCCTTTTAAGTTGGGATGGTAAACAGGGTCGAAAGAAAAAGTCATTTCGTTATCTGATTTCTGAACAACGGTTACTTCGTTATCATTTTCATCCTTTTCGCCGGTAGTGAAAAATTTCTCTCCGATTTTGGCATTAAAATCAGCTCGGATATACGTTTTGCCCGGATCGTCAGGATAACTTTCGATGAGTTTATTATTTTCATCTATGCGCAGGTAAAATGTGCTGGTTGCATCGCCTCCCACTAAAGAATAAAACTTATAAAAAAGCTTCTTATTGATCCGCACAGTGTCTTTTATCTCGGTATACGACATATTGTTCATATACCATAAATTACCAATCTGCATGGGTAAAAATGAATCAGCAGCTGCATTTCCGGGCTTTTTTGCCTGACAGGAAAAAATAAACAGGCTAGCAATAATTAAACCGCGGCATGTGCTGATTTTTTTCATAAGAATCATTGTATTTTAATTAATAATGTTTAAAAAATCAGCCATGCGCTACAGCACCACCAATTAATTGATAAAGTGGTATAAGAAAACCACTTCTCCGCTAAAAGCAGGCTTTTTCTGGTCTTCAATTTCTAATTCGATACCCATATTTACCTTGGTTACCCCACGGAGGTTAATAATAGACGACAATTTAGCCTTCAACCTTACTTTACTGTTTACAGTAACGGGCTGAGCAAATCTTAAGCTTTCTATCCCATAATTGATTTCCATTTTTAAATTCTGGATATCAACAATCTCTTTCCATAAATAAGGAATTAACGATAAGGTTAAATAACCATGGGCAATTGTTGCCTTAAACGGACCTTCGTTTTGTGCCCGTTCTTCATCTACATGTATCCATTGATGGTCTAATGTGGCGTCGGCGAATTTATTAATCTGTTCTTGTGTAATGGTGTGCCATGAAGAAACGCCTAATTCCTTGCCAAGGTATTGTTCAAATTCTGCGTGGGAGGTAATAATTTGCATTGTTATTTTGTATTAGCGTCAAGCGTTTTGCGCATGGCGGGTTTATAAATTTCTTTTTTTGGTTGATGGTTTTATGGTTGATAGATTATGGTTGATGGTTCTATTATTAAACTAGCCATTTGACTATCAACTATGAGCCATTTTACGACCAACCATAAAGCGGTAGCATGATTAACTTAAATTCTTTTCCCTGAACCACACTTCGTCCGGAATGGCAGAAAAATCATCCATTTTATTGATCAGGATTTCTGCATCTGCTTCGTTAAAAACCAGGTCGCGGTTGGCAGGTTTTAAGAATTTGCGCTGCACCATTATATCCATCTGTGCAAATAGCGGATCGTAAAATCCATCTACATTTAACACACCAATTGGTTTATTGTGCAGGCCAAGCTGTAACCAGGTAAGCACTTCGAAAAATTCTTCGAGGGTACCGAAGCCTCCGGGCAGAATTACAAAACCATCGCTCAGATCAGCCATTTTTTGCTTTCTCTGGTGCATATTTTCGGTCACAATCATTTCGGTTAAACTTTTATGTCCAACTTCCTTATCCATTAAAAACTGTGGGATTATACCAGTAACCAAACCACCAAGTTCCAGTACATCATTGGCTAAAATTCCCATTACACCCACACTTCCGCCACCATACACTAACCTGATCTGTTGTTTCACCAGTGTTTCTGCCAGTTGTTTTATTGCATTGCGTAATTGTATATCACCGTTAAAGTTTGATCCGCAATACACGCAAACCGAATTAAGCTTGTTCATTTAGTAAAAAATTTACCGAAGTTAAGATTTTATCGTCTTTCTGTAAATTTTAATTCTGAACAATACCGTTACAACCACTTAACAATATATACAACGATAGAAATTTTGTTTGGTCATTTTTCTCTCCCAAGAACATTTAGCCTTTGTTAAATAAACCAGATAGAACGGAAAGCCCGGAGCGAAGTATGAGTGAGGACTTGGAGGGATAGCAGGGCTGCAGGTCGCCATAAACACTGAACGGTTCATTTTCAAAA
>NZ_QNQU01000004.1 GCF_003315595.1 Pedobacter miscanthi
GAGGCTGACCAAATTAGTAATCTACCTTTTTGGTCAGCCCCGAATAATTTTTCGTTTGTAAACGATAGAATCGTTCAGCTATTTATGCACTCGTTTGGAAACGAGCGCAAGCGTTTTTCTATTTTAAATCCATATAGTCTTCGTTTGTAACGAGGATTTTCGAGAGGTGCATTTATAATGCACAAATAGAGAAATATATGTAGCGATAAAATCGCTTTTCTCATTCATCCCCGTTACAAACGAGGACGATGATAGCCGGCCCTAATAAAGATTATAAATCTCCTTAATGTCTTTCAAAATCTTTTCGAAATCGATTTTAAGGTCAATTAATCTACCGGTGTGGATATCGAAAACCCAGCCATGTACTGTTATTCCACGGTTGGTAATGGCTTCCTGTACTGCTGCGGTTTTTAACAGGTTTACACATTGTTCCTGAACATTCAATTCTACCAGGCGGTTATAACGGGCACCTTCATCCTCAATGGCGTTTAACTCATCTTTATGAATGCGGTAAACATCACGGATGTTACGCAACCATGGATTCAGTATGCCCATGTCGGCCGGTTGCATCGCCGCTTTAACACCTCCGCAGTTGTAATGACCACAAACTACAATATGGTTCACTTTTAAGTGACGAACAGCGTAATTTAAAACCGTCATTACGTTTAAATCTACGTTGTTTACCAGGTTGGCCACGTTTCGATGCACAAAAGCCTGTCCGGGTTGTATGCCCATTAAATCTTCTGCCGTAACACGGCTATCCGAACATCCGATATACAAAAACTCCGGACTTTGTCCTTTTGATAATTCGGTAAAATAATCAGGATCGATGGCCAGTTTTTCGGCAATCCATTTTTCATTGTTCTTAAAAACGTCTTCTACATTCATATTTGGCTCTAAATAGCGTTTTTGGGTATATAAATTATAATTGGTATTGTTTGTTATGCAGGTATAAAACTAAAAAAAGATTTCCTGATTCCGGTAAGTTCTTCATCAGTTAGTGTTTCATCCGAATTAAAATAAACATGTCCTTTGTAATCCATTTCCATGTAATTTGCTGTCATATAAAAGGGTGTGGTAAAACCATCCGGCAGGTCGGCATCTGTACCTACGGCAATTAAATGTACCGTTTTGCCTTTCAGGTTTCTGCCCACTTCTTTATTCAGGGTTACCCAATCTGTTAAGCGGTCGAAAAGGTTTTTCATCCTTCCGCTCATGGCATACCAGTAAACAGGTGTGGCAAAAATAATGTGCTTGTGGTAGAGGATTTCCTTAGCAAAAAAATCAAAGCGATCTTCTCCAGGATATTGATTTTCGTAGTTGTAGGGAAGAAAATAATGCTCCAGTAAATTCAATTGATCGTGCGGTATTTCTTCGGTTAGCTTACCGATAAACTTTTGGGTATTTCCATTTAACCTTGCGCTTCCATTTATGATCAATATATCGGGCATGCCTGTATTTATTTGCTTAAATAACAAGTTACGCTCTTAAATGTTTAATCGTTTTACAGGTATTGGGGGAAAATATACGTAAGGCTCCGTGAGCTCAGACTGCACTCAGGTCTTATTTATGGATAGACAAAAAAAACGTCATTGCTAGGAACGAAACAATCTTACAACTATTGCTATAACCCATAGCAGTAAGATTGCTTCTTCGGCAGAAAAGCCTCATCGAAATGAGGACTTCTCACGAGAATATTCCAGTATTTTTTAGCTGGCAACAGCTACTGCATTTTTGTTGATGTGGTTAGGCAGTTCTTCTAAGGTGTATAGGTTAACCAATGTTTCCCTCAATACGTTTTTGGCATTATACCAGGTGTTTTCCTGAGTGAAATGACAAACACCATTGCTCAGTTCGGTAACAATTGCACCGATAAGTGTAGCGAAATGGTTTTCGAAAACGTCGCCCGAATGGTACTTTATAGAAAAAACTTTATTATAGTTTTGCAATTGTGCTTCAACTTCAGCGCTTAGTTTAACAGGTTTTGCAACCTTTCTTTTTTTCTTTTTAAATAAACCAAATATCTTCTGAACGAAGCTTTGTTTGATGATTTTATCTTTAAAAAGTTTTTTCTTGTATTCTTTAAGGTCGAATGATTTAAGCGAGACACTAAAATTAAGTTTTAGGTTATTCTCGTTAAATATTTCCAGGCTGGGTTTTTCCCATTTAAAAACAATCGGCAGGTTGCCATTAGGGTTTCTGAATGAAAATGATGAGTTTAAGTCCAGAACATTTTCGTGTTCGTTCAACCTTTTTAAAATGGTTGGAATAAGATCGTCTGTTAAGGAATTGGTGTAGATGTTAATGTAAGCACTCATGTTAAGGTTAAGATTAGAAATCAATGTAAATGGCTTATCGGCTATCGCCTTCGCCTTATTTAAATGATAATTAAGGATATCATTGTATAGCGGAGCTTTCAGTTTATGTTTGAATGTGCTCTCTATACCGATTAACTTGGAAATCTTAATTTGAATTGGCGGTTGTAGTTTTTCATTTGTATAATTATGGTTATTTGTGTGTCTGATTTTTAAAAGGCTGCAGATTAAATTTATTACCTAAACGTGTTAAAATGCCGAAACGTTACAGCCCTTTTTAGAAAATGTTGTAAGCAAAAATTATACCATAATACTATTTTATGGTTTTAACCGTTCAAGCAGTTTTTTCATGTTACCCAGCTGTAAAATATTTTTAAATTCGGGGGTATCAAAACCGCCCTTATCAATCAGCTGTTTTAAGCTTCTGTTAAAGCTTCTTACCGATATGCCCAGGTAGGCAGCCATGTCTTCTTTCGAGATAGAAATATGCTCATCGGCCTGGAGTTTTAGCAATTTTAAAAGTGCATATTCCAAAGTATATAGCTGCTGAAACGAGGCTCGTGTACTGGTTTGTATAATTCGGGTAGACAGTTCCTGGAGTAAGATTGTAGTAAATTCGCTACTCTTGCTGATCAGCGAATGAAAAAGATGATCCGGGATTACGTAGGCGGTAACTTCGCTTATCGCTTCTACACTACACAGGCAATCCATCTTTTTTATGGCCTCGAGCTCGCCCGCTACTTCGCCTTTGCCCAAAAATTCGATAATAAAATCCTTGCCGTTTTCTTCGGAGATAAAACACTTACTAATCCCGTCTTTTATGATGTAGATATTGCTGATTTTTTCGCCTTGCTCAATAAACCGGTATCCTGATTTAAAACTTTTCAGTATAATGTTGGCTTCCCTGTTTTCTGCAGAAAACCGTTCGATAAAGGATAAAAAGGTGAGATTGGTGCGTAGCATAATTTTATCAGTCGAGACAAATGTCCTTTTTTAGCCCTGCGGCTTGTGTTACTTTTGTGGCACTAAAGTAAGCATAACCATGAAAAATAAGATTACCGTAATTGCTTTTGATGCTGACGATACCCTTTGGATAAACGAACCTTACTTCCGCGAAACAGAGGAGCAGTTTGCAAATCTCTTAGAAGATTTTATGCCCCGCCACAGCATCATGGCCGAACTATATAAAACAGAAATGGCCAATTTGCCGCTATATGGTTATGGTATAAAAGGTTTTATGCTCAGTATGATCGAAACTTCACTAAAAATCACATTGGGGAAAATTGACCCCATAATTGTAGAAAAAGTACTCGACTTGGGGAAAGAAATGCTCAATAAGCCGGTTGAATTGCTCGAAGGCGTAGAGGAAGTACTGAAAGCCCTGCACGGAAAATACCGTTTAGTAGTGGCTACCAAAGGCGATCTACTGGATCAGCAGCGTAAACTTACCAAGTCAGGACTTGATCAGTATTTCCATCACATCGAAATCATGAGCGATAAACAGGAAAAGGATTACCAGAAACTGATCAGGCACCTGGATTGCAAACCGGAAGAATTTTTAATGCTGGGCAATTCCTTAAAGTCGGATGTGCTGCCTGTGCTCAACATTGGTGGACATGCGGTCCATATCCCTTTTCATACCACCTGGGTGCACGAAAGCATCGATCATACCATCGAACATGCCAACTTTTATGAAATGGAAAGTCTGGCGGAAGTTTTACCAAAATTAATAGAATGAAAGAAAAAATAGATATAAACACCTGGATCAGAAAAGATCATTTTAAATTTTTTAGCGCTTTCGAAGAACCTTTCTTCGGCGTAACGGTAGATGTAGACTGCACGGCTACCTACCAGGAAGCAAAAGAGAATAACGTTTCGTTCTTCCTGCTTTACCTCCACAAATCACTTGCTGCAGCCAACCAGATAGACGCTTTTAGTTACCGCATTATTGATGGCGAAGTTTGGAAATACGATGTTGTACATGCAGCGGCCACTATTAACCGCCCTAACGGTACCTTCGGCTTTGGTTATATGGATTATCATGAAGATTTTGAAGAATTTAAAATCGAAGCCAATAAGGAAATAGAAAAGGTACAGGCCACTACAGGTTTAATCCCTTCAGCATCGGGCGAAAATGTGATCCATTATTCGGCGCTGCCCTGGTTAAATTTTACTTCTATGTCACACGCCCGGAAGTTCTCTTTTGCCGATAGCTGTCCGAAAATATCTTTTGGTAAAGTACGCGATGAGAATGGTAAAAAAATAATGCCGGTGTCCATCCACGTAAACCATGCCCTGATGGACGGCTACCATGTTGCACAGTTTGTTGATGCTTATCAGGAATTATTGAACAGAAAAGAAGTTAACCATTACGTTTAACTAAAGCTTAAGGAATAAAACCTAAAAAATATTTAATACCCGGTTAATATTAGGAATTTACTTTCGGCGATGTTTATAGCTGCCGTTATTATTCCTTTTTATATTTTGGCCATAATAGCCATGTGTTACATGGATACTGTGTTTAAGGCCATTATGTTTTTTGTAATGCTGCTCATCACTACATTTGTGCTCTTTTTGTTTATTAATTATCCTCTGCAATCGGCCATTGCAGTGATCTGTTTTATGGCAATGTTTGCTTTTAAACTGAAAGATTGATTAAAAAGATAAATTATCATTTGCAATCGAGAAAGTATTTGCTATTTTTGCAGCACAGGCAGGAAGCTTGTTTTCAATAATCGGTTTGATTATTCTTAATTGATTTATTGAACATTCAAAAATTGGGGGATTAGCTCATTTGGCTAGAGCGCTTCGCTGGCAGTGAAGAGGTGATCGGTTCGAATCCGATATTCTCCACCATTAAAAGCCGATTTATTAATTTAGATCGGCTTTTTTGTTTCTAAAGATCCAAGCCTTTCAAAATGAGCTAGGGAAAAGTCTCATTAATACTATCTTTAATATCTTACGGTAAATTTATTCAATCCATATCAACCGATTGCTTCTGTAAAATCCTGGCTAGTTAAAAAATTAACCCGGAAAAGCTTGTCGCAGATGTGCTGTGTTATTCAAAATTGCCCAAAAACCTTTCAAATAATTTGGGGCAGATCTTCTGTAGGCTTTCAGGATCTTCCTCAGTCCAAGTAAAATCAAATTGTGGATAATTTCCCTCTTTGGTTTCGAAGTTTTCATTATCAATATGATTGTATAAATTCTCGCCTGTTTTATTCTTAAAAGCTTCAAGAGCGACGTACCAGAAAGTTTCGAATTCAAATTCATCGGTTTCATCATCAGCCTCGGTAATCAGGCTATCCGGATTTTCCTTAGCGGCGTAATATACATCCCTTCCCCTTGAAATTACCCAGTTCCTAAAATACTCAAACATATCATCTGAGCAGCCTCCGTTCATAATATATGCCGCACACCACATTTCGGAATTGTAGGTGTCATATAATAATTTGTCGGTTCTTAAGCGGAAGCCGATCATCTGTTGCTGGTTGAGCTTCTCGATTTCTCTGATCAAAACCTGTTCCTGGTCGTACTGGTTATCGGCTTGTTGCAGCGAGAATTCAATAATTTTCCAGTAAAGGTCTTCATCCAGCATTTCTGCTGTCGGGCTAATCGCTTCTTGAGTTGTTTCAAGCTGTGGTATGTTTTCTTTCTTTCCAAAAATTTTGTCAAATAATCCCATGTGGTTTGAGCGTTGTGTGGTTAATTTTTTATTGTCTAATCCGGTTATATCGTATTATCAAAATTGCATGCCTAATATCGTATTCCTTTTTGTAAAAATAGAATGCTATCAGGCGATTAAATATAAATTCTCTTTAAGTTCGTAGATGAGCTTCGAAAAGAAAGGTTAATTTTTGCAACAATTTTCAACTTGGATATATTTGTTAACCCAGAAAATGAGTGTAGTAAAAGGGAAAACATATAAAATAAACGTAAAACTTAATAGCGAGCCAGGTGATTCAGGAAGTCTGCATAATGCGTGGATTGGGCCTGAAATGAAGTTCAGTAGATCAGAATAATGAAAATTTCTTATCTTAGTTTTCTCACGCCCTCTCCGTTATGATCAGGATAACATTCCTTACTCTATTCATTTTCATTGCAATAAAATCTTACAGTCAAAAACAGCCTGTTTTGCCAGTGTTAAAATCAGCAAATGATACACTCGATATCCGGTTTGATAACTATCTGAGCGAAAAGTCTTGGATTTTATCTTCGAAGAAAAAAATCGATATTTTGCCCATTGAAATTGACGACCAGCCAACGAAAGTAACATTCATTTCTGCAGTTGATTCGATCTCATTTACCGTAAAACTTGGCGATAGGTATGATTTTATTATTTCAAGAGGTAAAAAAAATTACCATACCAGAGTTGAGGGCAGGCAGGCATTGATGACCAAAAAAGACGATTCTTTGGCCACGGTAAATTTACAGTGCCTGAAAACTAACCTGCTCTCAACAGAACAAAGGAATAAACAATATCCCTTCAACAAGGCAAAAAGAATCGAGCTGATTTCATTTACCGATACTGCCTCAGATTTCACAATTGCGCTCCCGGTTAAACATTACCGGCTGGAGCGTTCGAAGATCCGAGATCAAAAGGTACTGGACACTGCACAGGTTAATGCACTCACCGATATCTGGTTTAATATCGGCAGAACGCCCATTAATAATCTAAAATACATTTCTATAAGTAGATCCGGTTGTTACGAACCAAGAAACGGGATTGTTTTTATTGATGAAAAAAACAGGGTTTTTGAATATGTAGAAATCTGCTTTGCCTGCAAGGGAAATCGTTATAGTTCAAAACGAATCAAACCTTGGGACGATTGCGAACAAAAGTATATGATATTACGTGATTACTTTGCAAAACAGGGTGTTAAGTTTGGGGTAGAAGAACATTAACCCCAAGTAAATCAATGTTTTTAGCACTTTTATGAAATAATGTAAACATTATGTATACCAATAAAGAGTGATTAGGTTTCATAAAATTCCGGTTAGTTCAAGGAAAGAAGGTTCCCTTACATTGGGAGCAAATGCATGAATGAGAAGTAGTGCACCGGAAAGGGCTATGCAGAAATGTATAGCCTTTTTTATATCGGTACACTTTCTGAATTGCTAAGGCCTGATTTTCACTTTTCGCTATACCTGGTCAAAAATAACTTAAAAACCTTTTAAAGCATTCCGTGTTTGTTTAAAGTGCCGCTTGGAAACCAACAGAATTTTGATAGCTTTATTTTTTTAATATATTGTAAATGGCTAAAACAAAAAAACAGCCAGAGGTTCCAGCAATTGGGGCAATCTCTAAAACACTTACCGGAATTTCTGGGCTTGATGAAATTACGCTTGGCGGGTTACCGGCAGGCCGTCCTACATTAATTTGTGGCGAGGCAGGATCAGGAAAAACGCTTTTCTCAATAGAATTTATTGTTAAAGGTGCGCTCGACTATAACGAACCGGGTATATTTATGGCTTTTGAAGAAAAAGCCGAAGAACTTAAAACCAATGTGGCTTCTTTGGGTTTTGATCTTGATAAACTCGAAAGAGAAAAAAAAATACGCATTGATTATGTACACATAGATCGGGCAGAAATAGAAGAAACCGGCGAATATGATCTCGAAGGTCTTTTTATCCGTTTAGGCTACGCCATTGATAGTATCGGGGCAAAACGTGTGGTATTGGATACCATCGAAAATTTGTTTTCGGGCTTAAAAAATGAAGGTATTCTCCGGGCCGAAATCCGCAGGTTATTCCAGTTCCTGAAATCAAAAGGTGTTACAGCCGTTATAACAGGAGAGCGTGGCGAAAACAGCCTTACCCGGCAGGGTTTAGAAGAATATGTATCTGATTGTGTGATTTTATTAGACCATAGGATCATCAATCAAATCTCTACCCGCAGGTTAAGGATTGTAAAATACAGGGGCTCGGTTCATGGTACAAACGAATATCCTTTTTTAATTGACGACGAAGGTATTTCCGTTTTACCGGTAACCTCACTGGAGCTTAATAAAGATGTTTCTTCTCAAAGCATTTCTTCTGGAGTACCAGCTTTGGATAAAATGCTGGGTAACGCAGGTTTTTATAAAGGAAGCAGCATTCTTACATCCGGTACAGCCGGAACCGGCAAAACCAGTATTGCAGCCAGTTTTGCCAATGCAACCTGTTTAAGAAAAGAAAGGTGTTTGTTTTTTGCTTTCGAAGAATCTCCTAAACAGATTATCCGTAACATGCGCTCTATTGGTATGGACCTGCAAAAACATGTTGATAAAGGAAACCTCGAATTTTATGCTTCCCGGCCAACATTGTTTGGTCTCGAAATGCACCTGGTTGCCATCCACAAGGCCATACGCAAATTTAAACCCGATGTGGTAATTCTTGATCCCATTACCAATCTGATTACCATCGGATCGGTAAGTGAAGTAAAGACAATGCTGGTACGACTGATTGATTTTTTACAAACCGAGCAGATTACCGTGATGTTTACCGCATTAACCCTTAACAATATTGTTAATGAGCAAACTGATGAGGGCGTATCTTCGTTGGTTGATGCATGGCTTTTGATCCGCGATATCGAAAACAACGGCGAACGCAACAGGGGTTTGTATATCATGAAATCGAGGGGAATGAAACATTCGAACCAGATCAGGGAATTTATCATTACCGATAAAGGATTAGATCTTGTTGATGTATTCCTTACCGAAGAGGGCGTATTAACCGGATCCGCAAGAGAGGCAAGGTTATTGCTTGAGCAAACCGGCGAAATAATCCACGAGCAGGCCATCAGTAGAAAAGACAGGGAACTTTCCCGCAAACGTAAAGTGCTCGAATCAAAAATAGATAGTCTACGGTCAGAATATGAATCTGCAGAAGAAGAATTAAATAAAGTTTACGTGGAAGAAGCATTGAAAAAACAGATTATGGGTGATACGTTATCAAAAATAACCGATCTCCGTCGTGGCACTTTGTCAATGCAGGAAAAATCTACATCAAAAAAAGGGAAAAAATAGTGGGTAAGTTATACGAATTGCGGCTGTATGTTGCAGGAAGAACATCGAAATCCATAGTTGCTTTAGAAAACCTGAAAAAAATCTGCGAAGAACATTTAAAGGGTAAATACAGCATCGAGGTAATCGATCTTTTGGAAAAACCACAACTTGCCGAGGGCGATCAGATCCTGGCCATTCCTACATTGGTTAAAAAAGTGCCCGAGCCTGTGCGGAAAATAATCGGCGATCTTTCCAACGTGGAAAAGGTATTGGTAGGACTTGATATCCGCCCAAGAATTACGGACTAAACATGGAAGATAATGGTAGTTTAAATCCTGACAACGGTACAGCAGGTGAGCATTTTAATCTCCGGCTTTTTATAGCCGGCTCTTCGCCTGTTTCTGCAAGGGCAATTAAAAATATACGGGATATCTGTGAAGAATTTCTTAAAAACAGGTATACCTTAGAAATTATTGATGCACACCAGCAGCCATTATTGGTAAGGGATGAAAACGTTACTGCAATTCCGATGTTGATCAAAAAAACACCTTCGCCCAAAAAACGGTTAATTGGCGATTTTTCAAATCTGGAAAAGGTATTAATAGGGCTGGGAATAAGATAAATGGAGAAATCTATTGAACATATAGCACTCGAAGATGCCTATCGCAGCCTTAAAATTCAATTGGAGGAGGCTAACGATATCATCAATGCCATCCGGTCAGGAGAAGTGGATGCGCTCGTGGTTAATGGCAAGGACGGGCATCAGCTTTTTACACTTAAAAGTGCAGATCAATCTTACCGGATTTTTATTGAACAGATGACAGAGAGTGCCATCACCCTCGATATTGATAACAATATTTCCTATTGCAACTCTCAGTTCGCCGCGCTCTGCCAAACTCCGCTGGAGAAAGTTATGGGTTCAAATTTTCTGAATTTTGTTGATTTCGAATACCAGAATTTTGCAAAGGAAGTTATTGATGGTGCCTGGGAAGTAGAAACCAAGGCCGAACTCTATATTAAAAATGTTTCCGGCCAACGTATCGCAGTGCAGCTTTCGCTCAAAGTACTTAATCTTGATGAAGGATTGGCGTTAAGTATTATTGTTACTGATCTGAGCGGGATCAAAAAAACCGAAAAACTCCTGCAGGTTAAAAATGCCGAACTGGAAGAAGCGCGGATGCTTGCAGATGAGCTGAATCAAAACCTCGAAAAAATTGTTCATTCCAGAACACTCGAACTTGAGGCCAAAAATAATGAATTGATTATTGCTTTAAATAATCTTAAAGAAAGCGAAGATAACCTCCATTCGGCTTTCAATGCCGGCGAATTGGGCAGTTGCAGTCTTGATCTGAAAACAGGCAGGGCAGAAATGTCGCCTAAATTCCGTGAGCTGTATGGTCTGCCCATTTTTGGAGAGATTAACTGGGATATGGTGCTTAGTGCTGTAGACCCGGAATATATCCCCGAACTCAATGTTGTACTCGAAAAGTGCATTACAAAAGGTACGCCGGTTGACAGTACTTATCCAATCAAACACCTCATTACCGGTGAAAAAAGATGGATGCGGGTAGTGGGTAAATGTAAAACCGATCAGAACAACCAGGCCGTAGGTGTTTATGCAGTACTGATGGATGTAACCGACCAAAAGCAGGATGAGCAGCGTAAAAATGATTTCATCGCCATGGTAAGTCACGAACTTAAAACCCCATTAACCTCAATAAAGGGTTACGTTCAGGTACTTCAGTTAAAAGCCCGCAAAGAAAATCTCACCTTCTCAAATAAAGCACTTGAAGGGGCCGAGCGCCAGATCAGTAAAATGACCAACATGATTAATGGTTTTTTAAATGTTTCCCGTTTAGAATCAGGAAAAATTGCGATAGATTTCAAAAACATCGAACTAACCGATCTGGTAAAAGAAGTAATCGAAGAATATGCAACAACCATCACCAGTCATCATTTTAGTCACCAGTTTAGCGATAAACTGTTCATCAGGGCCGATTGGGATAAACTCGGGCAGGTGATCAATAACCTCATCAGCAATGCCATAAAATATTCGCCGGTAAACAGCGAGATATTTATCGATTGTTATCGCGATGGAGATGCAGCAGTATTTAAGATTAGCGATCAGGGAATGGGCATTAGTCCGGGCAACCTGCCGAGGTTATTCGAACGGTTTTACCGGGTAGAAAATGCAAATACTGCTACGGTAGCCGGTTTTGGGATCGGGCTATACCTTTCTGCAGAAATCATTAAGCGGCATGGCGGAAAAATCTGGGCCGAAAGTGAACTGGGCGAAAGTTCAACTTTTTACTTTAGTGTACCTCTTGCCGGTTAAAGTTTTTTTTTTGGTTCATCACCTATCAAATCTTCCCGAAAGTGCTGATCTATAACCCTCATAGATTCTAACTATTCTTATATAGAATTAAATGATTGTGATTAGTTAATCCGATTCTCTAAATTTATATTATTCCTGATTAGCAACAGGATAATTAGCTTGTTATTAACAAAACATTATTAATATGGAAAAAGAATCGAACGATATCAGTAAATGCCCGTTCCACAACGGCAGTATGAAGAGTAACATAGGTGGCAGTGGCACCAGAAATAACGATTGGTGGCCAAACCAGTTAAAATTGAATATTTTAAGGCAGCACTCTACTTTATCCAACCCAATGGATGGGGAATTTAACTATGCAGAAGCATTTAAAAGCCTTGATCTGGATGCATTAAAAGCAGACCTTCATGCACTGATGACCGATTCGCAGGATTGGTGGCCGGCAGATTTTGGTCACTATGGTGGTTTATTTATCCGTATGGCCTGGCACAGTGCCGGTACCTACCGCGTAGGCGATGGCCGCGGTGGGGCAGGTGCAGGCTTACAGCGTTTTGCTCCATTAAACAGCTGGCCTGATAACGTGAGTTTAGATAAAGCACGCCGTTTGCTCTGGCCGATTAAACAAAAATACGGGCGCAAAATTTCATGGGCTGATTTATTGATTCTGACCGGAAATATTGCTTTAGAATCAATGGGTTTTAAAACCTTTGGTTTTGCCGGTGGCAGGGAAGATGTATGGGAAGCAGATGAGTCGGTATACTGGGGTTCGGAAACTACCTGGTTAGGTGGCGATCTTCGTTATGCGCATGGATCAGACGGTGCACATAAAACACATGGTGTGGTAGTAACCGACGATGACGCAGATGGCGACGTGCACACGCGTAACCTCGAAAAACCACTTGCTGCGGTACAGATGGGATTAATTTATGTAAATCCTGAAGGACCGGATGGTAACCCCGATCCAATCCTGGCGGCGAAAGATATCCGCGATACCTTTGGCCGTATGGCGATGGATGATGAAGAAACTGTGGCTTTAATTGCAGGCGGACATACTTTTGGTAAAACCCATGGCGCAGCTTCGGCTGATCATGTAGGTAAAGAGCCTGAAGCAGCAGGTATCGAAAGCCAGGGATTAGGGTGGAATAACAGTTATGCTTCTGGTAAAGGTGCCGATGCCATTACCAGCGGTCTGGAGGTAATCTGGACTACCACACCAACTCAGTGGAGCAATAATTTCTTCGAAAACCTTTTCGCTTTCGAATGGGAATTAACCAAAAGTCCGGCAGGTGCACACCAATGGGTAGCTAAAAATGCTGATGCCATTATTCCGGATGCTTTTGATGGTTCGAAAAAACATTTACCAACCATGCTTACCACCGATCTTTCCTTAAGGTTCGATCCGGCTTACGAAAAAATATCACGCCGTTTCCTTGAAAATCCTGATCAGTTTGCCGATGCCTTTGCACGTGCCTGGTTTAAACTAACCCACCGCGATATGGGCCCAATTTCCCGTTATCTTGGTCCGGATGTTCCACAGGAAGAATTGCTTTGGCAAGACCCAATCCCTGCAATCAACCATGCGTTGATTAACGAGGTTGATGTAACTATATTAAAAGAAAAAGTGCTTTCGAGTGGTTTAAGCACTGCCGAACTCGTTTCTACCGCATGGGCTTCTGCTTCTACTTTCCGTGGTTCTGATAAACGCGGTGGTGCCAATGGTGCCAGAATCCGTTTAGCACCGCAAAAAGATTGGGAAGTGAATAATCCTGCGCAATTACAAAAAGTATTAACGGTGCTCGAAAAAATCCAGCAGGAATTTAACGGAACACAAGCAGATGGTAAAAAAGTATCATTAGCCGATTTAATTGTATTGGCCGGTGCTGCTGCGGTAGAAAAAGCTACAGGACATTCAGTTAATGTTCCTTTTACGCCTGGCAGGGCAGATGCTTCGCAGGCGCAAACCGACGTAGAATCTTTTAGCTATTTAGAGCCTCTTGCCGATGGTTTCCGTAATTACCGCAAATCAAAATCGAAGGTTTCTACAGAAGAATTTTTGATCGATAAAGCACAGTTACTTAATTTAACTGCTCCTGAATTAACAGTACTGGTTGGTGGTTTGCGTGCATTGGATACTAATTTTGATGGTTCAAAAAATGGTATCTTAACCGATAAACCTGGTCAGCTTACCAACGATTTCTTTGTAAACCTTTTGGATATGGAAACCCAGTGGAAAGCCATTGCCGAAGATAAAGAACTCTATATTGGAAGCAGCCGTGCAACTGGTCAGCCAAAATGGACCGCAACCCGTGCCGACCTTGTTTTTGGTTCCAATTCTGAATTAAGGGCTATTGCCGAAGTATATGCCAGTGCAGATGCGCAGCAAAAATTTGTAAAAGATTTTGTAGCTGCCTGGAATAAAATCATGAATGCAGATCGTTTTGATCTGAAGTAATAGAAAAATATAATTTGGTAAAGGCTTCCGTTTAAAATCGGGAGCCTTTTTTATTGGAAAAATTAACGTTTAAAGTACCTTTAATTAGAATACACCCCTTCAATAAGTGCGTTTTTAGACTACCAGATCAAAAAATAGGTTACGGAAGAAACTAAAATAAAGGAAATTATCTATTATTGATCTCGTATATTTGCCTAATGCGTAACTGGTTACGCAATTTATTTGTTCAACAATTAAATAAATCATATAATGGACGCAAATCAGCATATCTACATCATAGGTAATGGTGTAATTGCAAAAGGATTGGCTGTTGCACTTGCCTTAAATGGGAAAAAGGTAACCATTATCCGTGGAAGTGTGGATGGTGAAGATGATGATCAGGAAAACATTAACGTAAGCTCTGGAGATCAGGATGTTAGTGCAGCGATAACCATCAGTACTTTTGCCAATCATTCAACACTTAATGGGCTGATCCTGCTGGCCAATAAATCTTTCGGAAACGAAAAATTAGCCGAAAGCCTGATGCGCTATGGTAAAGACTTGCCAATAGTTTTCCTCCAAAACGGACTTGGCATAGAAGATGCTTTTATCAGCAAGGGTTTTACCCAACTGTACAGATGTGTGCTCATGACGACCAGTCAGGCGCTGGAGAACAAAAAAGATGTACGCTTAAAAGTAGTTGGGCCATCGCCTGTAGGAACGATAAAAGGTTCAAACGAAGAACTTAAGCAGATCATCGCGCAAATTAATACCGATCTTTTTCCCTTTAGAAGCGAAGAAAACATCCAACCTTTTGTATGGAAAAAGGTAATTACCAATTGTGTTTTCAATTCCATCTGTCCGTTGCTCGAAATAGATAATGGTGTTTTTCACCGGAATGAAGCAGCACTCGCTTTGGGTAAAAAAGTAATAACCGAATGTATTGCTGTTGCCAATGCAAACGGCATTGCGCTAACTGTTGATGAGCTGGTTCAAAATGTGTTTAACATCAGTAAAGCATCCGATGGACAAAAAATATCGACCTATCAGGATATACTCAACAAACGCGAAACAGAAATTGAAACCTTAAATTTTGCCATATCGAAGCTAGGTAACCTTTCTGGGCAGGATTTGTCTTTTACTTTAATGCTCGGCGAAATAACGAAGCTTAAATCTGAGCTTTTTAGGGAATAAGGCTAATTATTTGGCTAATCATATAACAGTGCCTGGAAATATTATAACTCATTTGCAAAATACGACCAGATTAAGAAATTGCCAAAGTATAGCACAAAAGAAGCTTATTATGAATTCGATATTTGATTAGAATTTTCAGTAGCGTGAGCTCTCCGTGTCGTCATTTCGAGCGGAGTGCAACGCAGTCGAGAAATCTATCTCAAGATAGATCTCTCCATTCCACTACGTTCCAGTCGAGATGACGCCACTTTTTATGAAGCTATTTAATTGGTAAAGGGATGCAATGTAGTAAAGATGATAACACCCTTTATTAAACTTTATTTTGGGTCAATATTTTAAAATTTTGACCCAGATCATAAAATTTATCAGATTTTTTGAACCAAAATTAAAATAAGTCTTAAAATGCCTATGACATAACCATGACGCTAGGTCTTGGTTTTTTTTACATCTGGAACTTATTCAAAATTTTTAATAACTGTAAAGTTAATACTACTGTAATTACATCTATACGTTAAAGTAAGCCTTTGGTAACAAAATTTTATTCTTGATTTTATACTAAAATGGTTAATATTGAGTAGATAAATCGTTTTATCCATAACCAAATATAATGAAGAGCCTAGGTACATTTAATCCCTTTTGTGCACTGTATAACTATATAGTTTACATTGATGTATGTTTATCCTTTTCTAAAGATGTAATTCCCGGTTACATTACCGTCTATTATCCAAAGCCTTCTGATTAATTTAATGATGATTACCGTCAATTATTGATGTTCTGAATAATTGATAAAACGTTTTACCCGATTAGGGTGAATGATAGATAATTAACTAAACATTAACTAAAGCTAAACTAAATGAAAATCAATCTACTCAAGATTTCAGGGCTTTCTGTGCTTTTTCTGCTCAACAGTCCTGCATTTTCAATGAATCCGGTTACAGCAAAATCAAGTGGATTTTCTGAGCCTGAAGCGCCTTTCGGGCATATTCAGAGCCGAAAAGTGATCACGGGAACCGTATTGGATGAAAAAAATATGCCTATCCCCGGTGTTGGCATAAAAAACATCACCTCGGGTAAAACGGCGGTAACAGATGAGTCCGGTAAATTTAGTATCGAAGCCAATCCAAAAGATGTACTGCGCTTTTCTTATGTAGGTTACGAGAACAAGGATGTTACCGTAGGAGAACAGAGCAGCCTAAGTATTAAACTGGCGGTGGCAGAGGCCAGTAAACTGGATGATGTGGTGGTAATTGGTTACGGTACGGTGAAAAAGAGCGATCTTACCGGTTCGGTAGGTGTGGTAAAGGCCAGCGAACTACAGGAACGTCCGGCACCATCATTAAACCAGGCTTTGGCCGGTCGTATTTCGGGTGTACAGGTAAATACCAACTCGGGTAGGCCAGGCGGACAAACAAACATTAAAATCAGGGGTTTTAGTTCCATTAATACCAGTAACAACCCGCTTTATGTGGTAGATGGAGTGGCTTTACCGGTAACTACCCAAACACAGAACAGTAACGCCATTGATTTTATCAACCCAAGCGATATTGCATCGGTAGAGGTATTAAAAGATGCATCGTCTACTGCAATTTATGGTGCAAGGGGTGCCAACGGTGTAATTTTAATCACCACCAAAAAAGGAACAGCCAATTCGCAGCGCATTACCTACGATGCTGATTTTGGTATCAACACTTTGGGGCCGCACCATGTTAAAATGCTCGATGCCTATGAATATGTAAAAGTTCAGGATCTGGCTTACGAAAACATCAAGGTGTACGATCCGGCAGGCTGGGCAGCAGGTAACTATGCTTCTACGCCGGTTCCAAAGGCAGCAAGGATAGCATTACCGCAGTTTTTTGATAGTAGTGGAAACCCGCTTTATAACACCGATTGGTTAAAAGAATCAACCCAGAACAAACTTTCGCAAAACCACCAGCTGGGTTTTACAGGCGGTAATGAGAACAATACCTATGGCGTTTTTGTAGGCTACCGCGATGATGAAGGTCTTTTATTAAATTCTTATTTAAAACGTTATTCCGGCAGGTTTAATTTCGAAAGTAAAATTAAAACCTGGTTAAAAGTTGGTGGTAATTTAAGCTATAACAATCAGGACGAAAATATTGTAGATCAGGGAACTGGCGGATTAAACTCGGTGCGTATGATTACCGAAGCATTCCCTTTCCTTCCGATAAAACTGGCCGATGGCAAATGGGGCGATAATAAACTGATCCCTTGGGCTGAGGGTGGCTCTAACCCGGTGCACATTTTAACCGATCAGCGTTATAATATGATTACGCAAACTTCGCTGGGAAGTGTTTACTCGACCATCAGTTTTTCTAAAGATCTCGAATTCCGTACCCAGTTGGGGGCCAATATTGTTAGCCGTAACATTAATGAGTACAATGCGAAACAATTATATGGTATTTCAGACGGACAGAACGGAACGGCGAACGTAACCAACGACAGGGAAACTTTCTGGTCGTTAGAGAATTACTTAACCTACAACAAACGTTTTGCCGAATCGCACGCTATCAATGCTTTATTGGGTATTTCGTGGCAGGCTACTAATTTCTTCAGCAACACCAGTCATGCAGAAAATTTTGTAACCGATTTTTATGGCAACAATAATATGGGTTCGGGCAGTAAATCCATCACAGTGGGTTCGAGCCGTAACCGATCGGCCTTTAACTCTTATTTTGGAAGGTTAAACTATGCCTTTAAAGATAAATACCTGGTTACTTTTACCGGTAGGGTAGATGGATCGTCGAAGTTTGGAGAGAACCATAAATTTGCCTTTTTCCCTTCTGCCGCCCTGGCCTGGAAAGCTTCAGACGAAGATTTTCTTAAAGGAAACAAAACCATTTCTAACTTAAAGCTGAGAACCAGTTATGGTTTAAGTGGTAACTCCGAGTTGCCTGCTTATCAATCGCTGGCTACTTTGGTTAACAATTCGGCCATTATTAACGATACCAGGGTAACCGGTATCGGTATCGGCAGGTTGGCCAATCCGGATCTGGTTTGGGAAAAAACTGCTCAGGTTGATGCCGGTTTAGAACTGGGTTTATTTAATAACCGCATCAATTTAGAAGCCGATTTGTATTACAGAAAAACAACAGATATGTTGCTGGATGCACCGGTACCACGCACTTCTGGTTTCTCGGTAATCAGGAAAAATGTTGGTTCGATGCAGAACAAAGGTTTAGATTTAGGTATCAACACCGTGAATATTCAAACCGATGATTTTACCTGGAAAACAGCTTTTAATATCTCACTTAACCGCAATAAAGTACTTTCATTGGCCACACCGGATGATATTTTTGGTGTAGGTAATCCCAATTTCACCAACCAAACCGGTATTATCAGGGTTGGCGAGCCGGTAGGTTCGTTCTGGGGATTGGTACGTTTAGGTACATGGAGTGAGGCCGAAAGGGCAGAGGCTGCAAAATATGTGAGTTACCGTGGTGGTAAACCCCTGCTTCCGGGCGATATTAAATACCTGGATGTAAACGGCGACCATGCCATTACCGATGCCGACCGTCAGATTATCGGTAACGGATCGCCAAAAGGATGGGGATCGTTCTCTAACTCTTTCCGTTACAAAAATTTCGATTTTATTGTTGAACTTCAATATTCTTATGGCAATGATGTACTCAACATGACCCACCACTCTGGTGAAGACAGACAGGTACAGGCCAATAGTTTTGCAAGTGTATTAGATGCATGGACGCCTCAAAACCAGAACACACCGATTGCCGCCATCAGGGATCAGGCTGCCGGTTATGTTACCAACGTAGATACACACTGGCTCGAAGATGGTTCTTTCATTCGCGGTAAAAACCTCTTGCTTGGTTATACCTTTAACAAAACGCTGGTAGAAAAACTGCGTTTAAACAGGTTACGTGTATATGCATCTGTTCAGAATTTCTTCCTGGCTACCAAATATACCGGTAACGATCCGGAGGTAACCACTTATGGGAATGTATTTGCGCAGGGACAAACATTTTTCGATTATCCAAAACCGACAACTTTCATGGTGGGCTTAAACATCGGATTATAATATTAACTAAAGAAAGGATATTAAAATGAAAATAAATATAAAAAATATCGCTGCACTGTTATTGCTTGGTGGTGCTGTTATCGGTAATTCGGGATGTAAGAAATTTTTGGATGAAACCGATCCGACCAATCTTTCGCCCAACAGTTTTTATACCCTGCCCGAACATGCTGAGGCAGGTATTGCCGCGGTTTATTCTGAAATCAGGTTTATAGGCGGTGGCGCCGGGATTTTCTCCAATAACTGGCAAATGCTCGATGCCCCAACAGGTATCCAGACGACAGAAACGGCGCAGAATTCAGATCTGAACAACTTATATTCACTGATTTACGATGGATCAAACCTGCATGTTAATCAGAACTGGAATGGTTTTTACAAAGTAATTGCCCAAACCAATCTGGTATTGGATAAAGTGCCGGGCATTAACCCGATGGATGCTGCACAGAAAAAAAGGATTTTAGGCGAAGCTTCTTTCATCAGGGCATGGGCCTATTTCTACCTTGTTCGTTTATGGGGCGATGTGCCGTTAATTACCAAACCGATTACAAGTCCTAATGATCCTAATTTTTCACCGGCAAGAACACCCCAGGAGCAGGTTTACAAGCAGATTGTTGACGATCTTGTTTCGGCAGAAGCTGCAGGTTTACCTTATATGGATGCCAGCGGACGGGTTTCTACGGCGGCCATTAAATCAGAACTGGCAAAAGTGTATTTAACAATGGCCGGTCAGCCTTTAAACAAAGGTGCCGCTTATTACAGGTTAGCTGCCGATAAAGCAAAAGAAGTGGTTGATTATGCCAGTGCAAACACCGGTAGTTTAGGCTTGTATACTACTTATGCAGCTATACGCGATGCCAAAAACGATAACAAGTTAGAGCACCTTTTCGGGATTCAGTATAATGATGCTGCCGGAGCAGGTAATCCTCTTCAATCTTCTTATCTGCCTTTGCACCAGCCATTGGTTTCTAAAATCGACGGAATTGGTACTTCTATTCCAACCCAGGATTTTTATGCTTCTTATGAAGCCGGCGATTTAAGGGCTAAAAACAGGGATGGCTATTTCTTTACCGATTATTATACTGATGGATTTAAATTGCCTTTAATCAATCGTGGCAAGCCTTATATTTTTAAACACTTTGATGTAATTGCAAACGGTACATTAGGTGTGGAAGGTACCAGCAGAAGTGATTTAAACATTCCACAGATTCGTTTTGCCGAAACCCTGTTAATTTATGCTGAGGCGCAAAACCGAGCCGATGGTGCACCAAATGCAGCTGCTTATACCGCTGTAAATGCCATCAGGAAAAGGGCTCAGCTGGCCGAACTTGCCGGTTTAAGCCAAACCCAGTTCGAAGAAGCGGTATGGAGAGAACGCTGGCACGAGCTATGTTACGAGGGTATTACCTGGTTTGATATGGTACGTTTGCGTAAAGTGTATAATGAGAGTACCAATGGTTTCGATAATTTTGTTGGTCACATTAATAAAAGTGTAAACCAGGCTTTGCAAACCAAACATTTGCTGTTCCCTATTCCTACTCCGGAAATCAAGAACAATCCTAATTTAACCCAAAATACGGGTTATTAATAGGTGATTTTTTGTTTTTGCGGTCGTCACCCTGAATTTATTTCAGGGTCTATTTTGCAAGATAGATGCTGATCCGAACTCGGGACAGCATGACAATACATTAAATTGATTTTAATAAAAAACGGGTAGTTGATCAGCTACCCGTTTTTTTGTGTTTTTTGCAGTCGGCACTTCCTCATAAAAAACGTCATCTCGAATGAAGCGCAGCGAAATGCCTGCCCGTACAGGCGGGGAGAGATCTATCTCGAGACAGATTCTTAACTGCCGTGCACTGCGTTCGAAATGACGACGCTTTACAATTTCTCCAGCTCCCCGTTAATAAAGGCCAGTTCTTCGTTACTAATTTCAAAATTCATGGCTGCAGCATTCGATATGGCCTGTTCTGCATTTCTGGCTCCTGCAAGCACAACAGTAATGCCTTCCTGCAAAGTTGTCCAGCGTAAAACCAGTTGCGCCACACTTGCATTTTTTGCTTCGGCAATCGGTGTTATATTTTCTAAAAATATTTTTACTTTTTCAAGATCAAACTGACTGAAATAGCCGTTACGGTGATCGTCGGCCTTTAACTTTTCATTACTGAAATATTTGCCGGATAAAAGCCCTCTTTCCATCGGACTATAAGCAATGATACCGATATTATTTTCTAAAGTATAAGGGATAAGGTCATTTTGGATGCTCCGGTTCAGCATGCTAAATGATACCTGGTTTGAAGCCGGCTGATGTACTTTTGCTGCATTTTCTAAAAGTGTTACGTCTGCGTTAGAAAGTCCTGCGGCGAGTATTTTGCCATCTTTAATTAACTGCGCTGCTGCTTCCATACTTTCTTCGATGGGCGTAGTCGGATCAGGCCAGTGCTGTTGTAATAGATCGATATAATCAGTTCCTAAGCGTTTAAGGCTATCTTCTACTTCCTTAATAATCGATGCCTTGCTTGAGTAGCGGTAAACCGGCACTGCTTTTCCATTGTTTTCTGCATCAAAAAAATGTTCTCCTTTGACATTATTGCTTCCGTCCCAAACCAGGCCAAATTTTGTTAATAACTGTATTTTCGATCTGTCGTAATCCTTAATGGCTTCGCCAATAATTTCCTCACTCAACCCAAAGCCATAAAAAGGTGCTGTATCAATGGTGGTAATCCCGTTATCTATTGATGCTTTAACGGCGTCGATTGAATCTTTTCTTTCATTTCCGCCCCACATGTTGCCACCAATGGCGAAAGCGCCATACGAAATGGCTGATAATTTGAGCGTTGTATTTCCTAATTTTCTATATTCCATGATCTATGTGTTTTTATGAACGCAAAATTTCATAAATCCGTAGTATTATCAAAATAAGTTAAATAGGATTTTGCTATCAGAAAAATGATAGTTTGTTTGCTTGTTTAGGGGTATAAAAGATCCTTCGCTACATCAGGAGATATTGTATTAGCACAATTTCTGTAGGTAACTTATCTAAACTTCCGAATTAATTACATCGTTGTAAATCGACGCTGACGCAGATTTTAGCTTTATTTGGGTTATAGTCTTTTACATCTCGCCCTGGTCGTTTTTATATTAGATTAATAAGTCTAACCGAATAACTATGTTTAAGAGTCAACTGATGCGCTGGTATCCTGGTGCAGTTCAAATTTTTTCTGGCTGATATTATCCTGTTTTCTGAAAGTCTTTTTAACTGATCATTTCGTGCTATATCCCATTTTATTGACGTGGTTTTATTGCGTGAGCTGATTGTACCCTTATCAGTTATGAGAAGGACCAACAATAAACTAACATTAACTATACAATAACTATGAGTAAAATTTACAATCAATGGGGCATGTTGCTTTGCCTCAAGCGCACCTGCACGGGCAAAGCAAAAATTTTGGCCGTCTCGCTACTCGCGCTATTGGGGAGTTTTAGCGCTTTTGCCCAAACCACTATTGTGGGTACCGTTAAAGATAATAAAGGTGTAACCCTTCCGGGGGTTAACGTAAGGGTAAAAAATACGCAGGTTGGAACCCTTACCGATGCTGCGGGAAAATATATCCTTAAAACAGAAAATGCCAATGCAACCCTGGTATTTACCTTTATCGGTTTTACCACCCAGGAAGTTCCTTTAAATGGGCGCAGCACCATTAATATTACTTTAGAAGATGCCTCGCAGGGATTAAATGATGTAGTGGTAATCGGTTATGGTACAGCACAGAAAAAAGATGTAACCGGAGCCGTATCAAGTATTAAAGCTGCACAGCTCGAAAATGAAAATCCAAATAGCGTTACCGACATCCTCAGGGGTAATATACCCGGTTTAAGTGTGGGTTTTAACAACAGCGCCAAAGGTGGCGGCGACCTGCTGGTACGTGGAAAAACTACCCTTACCGGTACTACTTCGCCATTGATCGTTTTGGATGGGGTTATTTATATCGGCCAGTTGTCTGATATCAATCCCAACGATATCGAATCGGTAGATGTATTAAAAGATGCGAGTTCGCTTGCCGTTTATGGTGCCAAGGCAGCTACAGGTGTTGTAGCTATTACCACTAAAAAAGGAAAAAGCGGTGCACCAACCATTAATGTAAATGTAAACTTTGGTATGGCTACTTTAGCCCATGATCAACCTGTATACGATGGTCCCGGTTTTTTAAACTGGCGTGCCGATGTGCAACGCAGTGGTGGTGTTAATCCTCCGTATATTTACAACGATCCCAATAATTTACCAGAAGGGGTAACTTTAACACAATGGCTAAACGGACAAACAACCACTAACCCAACCGATCTGTGGTTAAGTCGCCTGGGCTTATTGGCCAATGAGAAAGCTAATTATCTTGCCGGCAAAACAACCGATTGGTACGACATGCTTTTTGTAACCGGTCAACGCCAGGATCATACTTTAAGCCTTAGCGGAAAAAAAGAAGAAGTTTCTTACTACATGTCGTTAGGTTACCTTAAAAATGAAAGTATAATTGCTGGGGGCGGTTTCAGCACTTTCCGTACCAGGTTAAACCTGGAAGGAAAAGCAGCTAAATTTTTAACCCTGGGCATGAACCTGCAATTTGCCGACCGCGATGAAGGTGCAATTGAAGCGCAGTTTTCACAATTGCCTGATTTATCTCCATATGGCGATTTTTATAATGCCGATGGTTCTTTAAGAAGGATCCCGACTGATGACAACGGTTTAAATGCCCGTAACCCTTTTCTGGATCAAACATATAACTCGAGGCTTCAAAAACAAAGTACACTGTTTGGTAGTATTTATGCCAAGGTACAATTGCCTTTTGGTATTACCTATCAGTCAAATTTCAGCCCTGGTTTAGATCAGTACCGCACCTTTAACCACTTATCTTCAAAAAATCCAAATGTTGCTACTCCCGGTGGTTCGGCATCAAGGGCTCAGGAAACCAGGTATAACTGGCAACTGGATAACCTCTTAAAATGGAACAAAACCATTGCCACCGATCATAACGTGGATGTAACCTTATTGGTTAACAGTGAAAAATACTCTACCTGGTATACCATAGCCAGTAACGAAGGTTTCGCCCCAACAGATGTATTGGGTTATCATAACATACAAAGTGGTAACAAACCAACTGTAAGCAGCGATGATAAAGTATACACTGGCGATGCTTTACTGGCCAGGGTAAATTATTCGTATAAAGGTAGGTATGCCTTAACAGGTTCGATCCGTAGAGATGGTTATTCTGCATTTGGAGCTGCTAAAAAACGTGCCAATTTTCCGGCAGCAGCGGTAGCCTGGACGGTAAGTGAAGAAAGTTTCTTAAAATCGGCTAAATGGATCGACTTTTTAAAGCTCCGCCTTTCTTATGGTATTAATGGTAACCGCGAAATTCGCGATAATAATAACGTGATAGATCCTTATGTGGCATTGCAAACTCTGGATGGGGGCAAATACCAGGCAGTAAACAGTAGTGGTACGCCTATTGAAGTAAATACGGTAGTTAATAGCTCCAGGTTGGCAAATCCAAATTTGGAATGGGAAAAAACGAAATCTTTAAACCTGGGTTTGGATTTTGGATTTTTAAACAACCGCATCAGCGGATCGCTCGAACTATATGATAAGAAAACATCCGACCTTTTAATAAGCCAAACATTACCATCGGCAGGGGGCTATGTAAATGTTAATGCCAATCTCGGTCGTGTAAATAATAAGGGGTTTGAACTGGGGATCACCACTAAAAACTTTACAGGTGGTAACATCACCTGGAGCAGCACGGCAAACTTTTCGCTTAACCGCAATAAAATTGTGGCTTTGGCAACACCGAATGATGACCCGGGAAATGGCTGGTTTATAGGTAAAGATATCGACGTGATCTGGGAATATAAAATTTTAGGCGTGTGGCAGGAAAACGAAGTGGCCGAAGCCAATAAATTTAACAAAGGTATAAAACCAGGTGATTTTAAATTGCTTGATGTGGATGGCAATTATGTTTACAACGATCTGGACAAACAGTTTATCGGCTACCGCAGTCCAAGGTTTAACTGGTCGTTCCGTAACGATTTCAATATCTATAAAAACTTCGATTTTTCATTTCAGTTAATATCAAGCTGGGGGCAGCTCAGAACCGATAACCAGACCAAAAATCAGCCGGGCAGTGTTGGCTTTTTTCGTTCGAGCTCTTATGTGGTGCCTTACTGGACCCCGAGTAACCCAATTAATGATTATGCCCGCTTAAATTCCGGCCTAAGCGGTGTAAGTTTCAACTCTTATCGCAAAAGCTCATTTATCAGGTTAAATACCATTGCCCTTGCTTACAGTCTGCCAAAAGATTTACTGGGCAAATTGAAAATCCAGAATGCAAAAATATATGCCAATGTAAGTAATGCAGGCGTTTATGCGCCAAACTGGAACCAATGGGATCCGCAAACGGCAGATGGCAACGGAAATCCTGTACCAACCCCAAGAGTTTATACTTTCGGACTGAATGTTACCCTTTAAAAAATGACGAAAATGAATATTACATATAAAAAAATAATTCTGTTTGTAGCCCTGGCTGTGCTGTTATCAGCAAATGGATGTAAAAAAGCGGAGCTTGATTCTGAATTATTATCGAAGCTTGAACCACAAACAGCCCTAACAAGCGTTGCTGCCATGAAGGCTGCCATTGCAGGGATTGGAGCCAATGTACGTAAAGAATTTACCGGCGATATGGCACCTATTGTAACCGAATCTATTTTTTCGGAAGTTGCCGTTGATGGAACAACTGATAAAAGTACACAGGCACAGGATATGGATACCCGGGTAACACCAGATGCCAATCTGGATAACCCTGATTTTAACAGAATTGGTTTTTATTGGACAGAAGGCTTTAGGGGCGTAAGGATGGCAAATACCGTTATTACCTATATCGATAACGTAACCTTTAAAGATGAGGCAGAAAAAAATGCAATTTTGGGTGCCGCCTATTTTTACCGTGCATATTATTATTACCGTTTGGTACACCAGTTTGGTGATGTGCCCCTGAATTTAAAAGATATTACTGCGCCTAAACTGGATTATTACTCAACCAGGCGTGATGTAATATTGAAAAAAATGCAGGAAGATCTCCTGTTTGCCGAAAAATGGTTGAAAGATAATGTAGACCGTGGAGATGTAACCAAAGGTGCGTGCAGCCATTTACTTACTAAAGTGAACCTGGCACTTGGCGATTTCGATGCGGCCATTACCTCTGCCAATAATGTAATCAACAGCGGAACCTACAGTTTAATGAGAAACCGTTTCGGCAGTACTGCAGGCGATGCAACCAAAAATGTAATATGGGACCTGCACCGCATGGATAATAAAGCAATTGCTACCAACCGTGAAGCACTGTTTTTAACCATCGATAGGGAAACCTTACAGGGGGCAACCGATCTGGGATCGCAGGTAATGCGTAACTGTGTGCCTGCTTGGCATTTTGCCAATTTAAAAACGCCATCAGGTGCTACCCAGGCCATTGTTGATGGTGTAAATGTAGAAATACCTTTAACCTTGATGTACGGCAGGGGCATTGGCCGTTACCGTGGTACAGCTTATAGCACCAAAAACATCTGGACGGATAATACCGATTACCGTCACGCACCGGGCATGTGGATGAACATGACCGATCTGGTATACAACAACCCGGCACTTAAAACTTCTACCAATGCAACCGAAAAGGCCTTGTATGGTAAACCATTGGTTGATATGACGCCTGCCAATGTAAACAACATGTTTTTAAATAAAGGTTTGGATACCATCCGTCATTTCTTCGGCTGGCCGCACTACAAAACATTTATCAACTCAACCAATGCACTGGCTGTAGATAAATACTGGACGCCACCAAGAGGAACCAATACCGACTGGTACATTTTCCGCCTGGCCGAAACTTACCTTTTAAGGGCAGAAGCCTATTACTGGAAAGGTAATCTGGCGCTGGCCATGGCCGATATCAATCAGGTACGCTCCAGGGCAAATGCCGCATTATTAACCGACGCTTCGGCAATTAATATCGGAACCATATTGGATGAGCGCGCAAGAGAACTTTATTATGAAGAACCACGTAAAACCGAACTTACCCGTATAGCCTACATTTTTGCCATCACCGGAAAGCCTGCTTATAACGGGAAAACCTATAACCTGGCCTCTTTTTCAGACAATAATTTCTTTTACGACAGGATTATCGAGAAAAACGATTTTTACCGCAACAAAGTACCTACAGTAATGGGGGTAAACTTTAAAATTTCTCCATATCATGTGCTGTGGCCTGTTCCGGCAGCGGCCCAGCGTTTTAATACAGAAGGTCGTATTAACCAGAATAAAGGATATAGTGGTTACGAATCAAATGTGCCGGCGCTGGATAAAATTCCATAGCCAATAAACCAATTGTTAGTTGATTAATTCGTTAATGTGCCAGGATAGCAGCCTGCTGTCCTGGTCATTTTCAATTGATAAATACCTCATAAATGAATAACTAAGCTAAATGGTGGGAGTTTCCATCAATATATTGTAACGCCAAATATCTCTCCCTATGGAAAATAAACCTGTTACATTAAAACTGATCGCAAAAGAACTTAAACTATCCATATCAACCGTTTCCAAATCGTTAAAAGATTACCCCCGAATAAAAGAAAGTACCAAACTCCGCGTAAAAGAGCTTGCGGCACAATTAAATTTTACACCCGATATTTCGGCACTTAGACTTAGAGACCGTAAATCGCGGATTATTGGTATTATTTTGCCCGATTTATCCGACCATTTTTTTACCAGGAGTATTTATGGTATGGAGCAGCTGGCTACGGCAAACGGTTATAACATTATCATCAGTCAATCGCATGATAATTTTGAAATGGAAGTTAATGCTGCGGCCACATTACTGGGCTCAAGGGTAGACGGATTAATTGTAGCCATTTCTAAACAGACTTCAGATTTTAACCACCTGGATCAGTTCGAAAAAATCGGGATCCCTGTAGTTTATTATACCCGCAATCCAAGTTTTAACCTCAACTGCCATAAAGTTTTAGGAAATACCCATCAAGGCTGCTACATGGCAACCGAATACCTCATAAAAAGGGGGCACAAAAGGGTGGCTTATCTCGGCGGACCAAAAATGGTTAATTTTAGCCACGATCGCTTTTCGGGTTATATCAATGCGTTAAAAGATAATAACATTGCCTTTAATGCCGAGCATGTGGCCTATACCGATTTTGATGAGGCAAATACGCTCCAGGCCATTAAAAACTTGTTCAGCGATCCCGAAAACGGGCCTACAGCATTGGTTGCCTTTAAAGAAAAACTGCTTTTTGATACCATCAAATTTTTAAGATCCATTGAACACCCCGGTCATAAAAACCTGGAGTGCATCGGCTTTGGTAACGATCCCATTATTGCATACCTGAGTTCGCCTCCCATTGCCTCTATAGAAGAAAATCCCGAATCGCTGGGAGAACAGGCTGTAGATTTATTGGTTAAGCTCATCAGCGGCAATATTAGCACAAAAGATTATAAAAAAGTGATTGTTAACTGCAACTTAAAAATTCATTAAACGGCCAGTTTAGTTGTAATTGAATGTGGTTATGCTGCTTGTGCGATGAATTTGTTGTTATTATTTCAATCGTTGTAACAACAAACTGGCTGCGTTTTTTAGGTTTTCAGATTTGTTAAGTCTGTTTCAATTTACATTTTTATGTAAGTTAGTATATCAGATAACTACTAACTAAAAAGGTAAAAAATTTCTTATCAAAACCTGTAATGAACTATCAAGGATAGGGCATTACACTTCGCAAAAGACACTAACCAAATTAAAATCTAAACTAAATTACAATGAGCCAAAAAATGAATTTGATGCATTTTATTGCATCCCTATTGCTTGTACTTTCCCTAAGTATTTATGGTTGCCAGAAAAAAAATATTGAGGAACCAGTTCCTGAAAACAAGACTGAAGAACCAGCTAACACAAAAGCTACTACAGAAGCTTATCCAAGTAATATCAATACCGGTTTTACACATGCCGACGGATCTTTCTCATATTCTGAAGCCAGTGCCGATTTAGGCGGTGCAACTTTAACAGGCTGGAACGAAAGCAGGGCTTATATTTCAGGTAACTGGGCCAGAGCCACCCTTGCACCAAACTCGGTATCGAATGGTTTAATTGCCGGTGCCGATATCTCCGACGGTTCTGCTTACGAAGCTACCTTTAAAGTACGTTTCCATAGTGAATTTGATTGGAGCAGAGGCGGAAAAGTTGGCTTCGGCTTCCTGATCGGTGAAGGAAATACCGGATGTGATATTGCCAGTGACGGAAATGGCGGAAGCTTGCGTTTAATGTGGTACAACACCGGCAGCCGTGTATTTTTCCAGCCTTATGTATACCACAGGGATATGGCCGGACCATGCGGCGATACTTTCGGAAAATCTTATCCCTCATCGGGCAGTTTGGTTAAAGGCAATACCTATACGGTTCACCTTTATGCAAAAAGCAATACCGGATCGAGCAAAAACGGTTGGGTACAGGTGATCATTAATGGTACAACTGTATTGGATCAATCTATCCGCTGGACAACCAACGATGCACAACGTTTAATTAACAGGTTGTCGTTCCACAACTTTAGGGGCGGTAAGGATGTTGCGGTATGGGGCTCAAGCCAAACCAGCTACATCTATTTTGATGACCTTGTAGTAAACAAGATCAATTAATTATAAAAAGATCTGCTTAAAAATGAATAACCGTCATTTCGACTGGAACGCAGTGGAACGGAGAAATCTATCTCGAGATAGATTTCTCCACTACGGTCGAAATGACGTTATTTTTATTTTGCCGTCACCCTGAATTCATTTTAGGGTCTTTATTGCATGAAAGATGCTGAAATAAATTCAGCATGACGATCGGATTAAACAAGGACATGAAAAAAAAGGTGTTAAATTACTTCCTCACCACCTCTTCCTTAACATCCTTAAAAGCATTCCCCGCAATTGTATTATTAAAAGGTGCAATATTTTGCATTACCGGCGAAGGATATCTTTTCGTATCAAATTTGCCTGTCCAGTCCGCATCTTTACTATCGCCAATTAAGATGCCGGTTGTAGCATTCGAAATCTGATTGTTTTTAATTATACAATCGCTTGCAGCAATATAAAAACCAATTTCTTCCTTTCCTTTAGCCATGCCATACATTAACCTGATGGCCGTTTTTATACCGTCGATTTTATTATTAATGATCTGATGCCCGGTGCCATTAACACGGATTCCGCCTGTACCACCTTTAAAAGTATTATCGGCAATTACGCAATCGTGTCCGCCGCGCATTACCAGTTCGCCATCATTATCTTCGAAATAATTATTCAGGTATTGATTGCCACTGCTTTTATTGCTGATTACTTCATTTTCGGCATTGCAATGGATAAACCTGTTTTTACGGACGGTTGTCTCGGGTTTCTGGTTGCCCAACAATACCGGATCCTGACCAATCTGTACACACTCGCCACCATTGCCATTTGGCCAGCTCACTTTGTTTTTATCCCTGAAAATGTTATTTTCAATCAGCGTAAATTTTGGATAACTATCTTTGCTGATTTTAACCTGCACATCCTGATTATCTATATTGGAAGTGAAATTACAGCCCTCAACCACATTATTACTGCCATTACCGGAGATGATTACCAGCGGCGCAAATTGGGCTTTTGCCTGGTTAGTAGTGAAATTACAGTTCGATACACGGCAGTTATTGCTGGTACTAAGTTCAATCAGTACACCGGTTTTAGTTAGTATGCAATTTTTAAAGTCGATACCTTTAATCAATAGATAATCTCCCGAAAGGTTGAAGATCGGTTTGTTAACATTACCCGAAAAAATGACCATACCCGGTTTTTCTGCACGGATAACAATCGGTTTCGCCGCGGTGCCTTTTGCATTAATGCTTAGCGACCAGTCTGTATAATTTCCGTTTTTGATTTCTACCTCGTCGCCAGGTACTAATAAAGATTGAATGTTTTTAAATTCTTGTTCCGAGCTAATAGGGTAAACTTTAGCAGAAATTTTTTGTGAGAAGATTAAAAAGAATAAAGCGCAGATGGTTAGTTTCTGGATCATTTTTGACTGGGATATTTTATTTAATCAAACATACTAAAGCAAAGGCTCATATTGCGATTAATCAGCCCTTTTTATCATCAATTTTACAGGCTTAAACTGGTTTAAAAGGTGGTTTTTAGACATCAGGTTGCGATTAACCAAAAAAATAAAATCTCCTAAGGGTCTTTTTTAATTTATAAGGCTTATTTTTGCGGCAATTATAGAACCATACAGGCCATTGTTGATGTCTGTAAACCTCGACAATCATTAGAAAACAAAAATATTTATCAATGACAAACGACAAAAAAGAAATATTCGAAAGCGTAGCACAACGTTTAAAAATTGAAGGTTTTAACGTAGTAAACCGTGATGAAACCCGTCCTTGGGGTGGTTTCTTTGTAATAGACGAAGCACAGGCACAACAATTTGCCGATACTTATTTTGACGGATTAAATGTTGAAGACCTTAAAATCGGAGGTAAACTAAGTCCGAAAATTTTAATTGTTGCGCCAAATACACGTCTTTCGTGGCAATATCACCACCGCAGGGCCGAAATATGGCAAGTGGTAACCGGTACTGTTGGTATTAAAACCAGCGAAACCGATGAAGAAGGTGAAGTGAAAAAATATGCACCAAAAGATCAGATTAAATTGCAACAGGGCGAACGCCACCGTTTAATCGGTTTAGAAGACTGGGGCGTTGTTGCAGAAATCTGGCAACATACCGATGCTTCAAACCCATCAGATGAAAGCGATATCGTACGCGTTCAGGACGATTTCGGCAGATAGTAAATACCCAATATATGGAATCCTGTTCCGCAACGGAGCAGGATTCTTTTTATCTAAACGCTTAAACACAAAGTGTTTTTCTCCGCGCTAAAAAACTAAACGCCCTCAAAATCCGTTTATAAAGTATACACATCATACATGGTAATCTTCATTTTTTTTCTTTGTCATTGGTTTTTATCCCTTTTTAGTCAAACCTTTTTCCTTCACCGTTACTCATCGCACAAAATGTTTAAAATGGAGCTTTTTTGGGAACGGTTTTTCTATCTGGTACTGCTGATTTCGCAAGGATCATCATTTTTAAATCCAAGGGCTTATGCCATTCTGCACAGGATGCATCATGCTTACAGCGACACCGAAAAAGACCCGCACTCTCCACATTTTTTTAAGGATGTTTTTGGGATGATGATTGCCACAAAAAACATGTATATGAATTACCTTCAATTTAAAATACAGCCAGAGCCAGCTTTTCAGGGTAATTATCCTGAATGGCCAATTGTAGATAGAATCGGTAATTCATGGGCCTGGAGAATTGCCTGTGGTTTATTTTACATTGGGTTTTATATCGCTTTTGCCAACCACTGGTGGATGTATATTTTATTACCGATCCATTTTTTAATGGGACCTTTACACGGTGCAATCGTAAACTGGTGCGGACACAAATATGGTTACTCGAATCACGATAACGACGACCATAGTAAAAATTCATTACCCTGGGATTTCCTGTTAATGGGGGAACTTTTCCAGAACAACCACCACAAAAAACCGAACAGCCCGAACTTTGCAACCAAATGGTGGGAATTTGACCCAACCTACCCGGTAATGAAGGTTTTACACTGGATGCGCATCATCAAAATCAGGAAAGTTTAGGGTAAACGTTGAAAGGCTAAAGCTTAAAGACCAAAGGTTTCTTGGGCCAACCATGGTTTGTGGCCATGGTTTGTGTCTCCACAAACTATCAAGTTAGCGTTTAACGTATTGTTTTTTACCACAGATGCACTGAAAACACGGATAAATTCCTCGTTCCGTCATTTCTCCCTCCGTAAAGAAATCTATTTATTTCGTACTGTTTTGGGTTCTCTAAACCTGACAGCAGCGAAAATCCTTTTTGATTGCACTAACCATTAATACGCTCTCAATGCTGAGGTACGAAGCATCTGCAGCCATCAAACAGAGGCCTTAATCAGCCCACAACAGCACCACAAAAAGATTGAAGCGGATGGCAGGGCTTTCGTAACCGATAATAACCGGAACCTGCTTTTCAAAAAAACATATTTATTTTTAGCCACGATACACGGTAAACACAAAGTATAAAGCGCTTTGCTATCCCGAGCAGAATCGAAGGACGCTATGGGAGATTGGTGCTATAATAAATCCTTTTTGCTTATCTTACCGTATATATCGCAATTCGTTTTAAAATTAAACCTATCTGATGATCAACTTCCTTAAAATCGTTTTCTCCGCCTTGTTTGTTTTTATGTGTTATAAGGTGATTACTACTTCGCTGGAGAGCAACCTGTTTGAACAATGGGATTTTTTGGGCAGCATACCGTGGATGCGCGCTACACTATGGGATTTTTATGCTAACATCTTCATTATCACACTATGGATGTTTTATAAAGAAAAAAGCATTATTCTTAAAATCTCTATTACCATTTTGTTCGTATGTTTAGGTAGCATAGCAACACTGGCTTATGTTTTAGTGTATTTATTCAAACTAAAAGATGGCGAAGGTGTTAAAGAATTACTGGTTAATAAAAGTTAGTGGTTGATAGACGATGGTCTACTGGCCTTTAAGCCATTAACCATCAACCAAAAAACTATTAACCATTTATGGATTACAAGCATCTACTATTCATCGCCCTCATTTCGCTTATTGCCTGCTGTTTTATTATGGCCATGGTTTGGCTTTGGGCTAAGAAAATTAAAAACGCTGGTGTGGTTGATGTTTTCTGGGCACTGAACTTTCCTGTAATCACCATCATCACTTTCTTTTTGTCGGATGGTTACGAACCCCGTAAAATTTTAATATGTGCGATGTTTTTACTGGCTGAATTGCGACTGGGAATTCACCTTTGGCAGCGTGTTATTGGTCATTTGGATGAAGAAGAAGGCCGGTATGAACAACTCCGTAAAGAATGGGGCGACAAAGCTAGCCGGAATTTCTTTGTGTTTTTTCAGTTTCAGGCCATATCGAATGTAATTCTGGCGGTTCCGTTTTTTATCATTACGGCAAATCAATCGCAGGGAATTTCTATTTTAGAATTTATTGGTGCTGCGGTTTGGGTAATCGCCTTTTTCGGAGAGATGATTGCCGACAGGCAGCTTGCTGCATTTAAAAAAGACCGGAGCAATAAAGGTCAGGTTTGCGATACCGGTTTGTGGCATTATAGCCGTCATCCCAATTACTTTTTCGAGTGGTTAACGTGGATGGGCTATTTCATCTTTGCACTGGCATCACCATGGGGAATTCTGGCCATTATCAGTCCGGCAGTTATTTTATATTTATTAACCAGGGTTACCGGTGTGCCAAATAACGAAGAACAAAACCTGCGGAGCAAACCTGTAGCCTATAAAAAATACCAGGAAACTACAAGTGCCTTTTTCCCGTGGAAGAAGAAGAGGTAAGATGGAAAATGTAAGAGGGATAATGGAGCTAGAAAGTTGCAATCCATCATCCATTTTCCATATAACATCATACATTTTACATCAACCATAATACATTATTCCATTTTACATCTCCATATATGTGGTACGATAAACTTTTAGAAAACGACAAACTCCCCGATGCGGCTTTGCGGATCGGCATCAGAAAATTATGTAAACAACGCTTAGATGATGAAACATTGGGCGATGAAGAATTACAGCAGGAAAAATTTATGGATTTGGTTGCCGAATTAAAGCAATCGCCTATTGCCGTAAATACAGCTGATGCCAATGAGCAGCATTACGAACTGCCTACCGTATTTTTTCAGTACTGTTTGGGCAAAAACTTAAAATACAGCAGTGGTTACTGGAAACCGGGCGTTAAAGATATCGATACTTCTGAAGATGATATGCTGGCTTTAACCTGTAAAAGAGCTGATTTACAGAACGGGCAAAATGTTTTAGAACTGGGCTGTGGCTGGGGCTCGCTTTCTTTGTATATGGCGGCTAAATTTCCGGAAAGTACTTTTACCGTGGTTTCCAATTCTGCTACACAGAAGATTTTTATCGATGAAACGGCACAGCAGCGTGGAATTCAAAATTTAACGGTTTTAACTGCCGATATGAACACTTTTACCATTGCCGATACTTTTGATCGTGTGGTTTCGGTAGAGATGTTTGAGCACATGCGCAACTATAAATTTTTATTGAACAAGGTGGCTTCTTTTATGAAACCTGATGGCAAGCTGTTCGTGCACATATTTACCCATAAAACCCTGGCATACAAATTCGAGGTGATTGATGAAACCGATTGGATGAGCAAATACTTTTTTACCGGAGGCATTATGCCTTCAAACCATTTGTTTTTCTACTTTAATGATGATTTAAAAATCGATAAACACTGGGTAGTAAATGGTACTAATTATGGGAAAACATCCGAAGCCTGGTTAAGCAATATGGATAAACACAAAAAAGAAATTATGCCGATTTTAGAACGTACCTATGGCAAAGATCAGGCCGTAAAATGGTGGGTTTACTGGAGGTTGTTCTATCTATCGTGCGCCGAATTGTTTAATTATAACAAAGGAAACGAGTGGATGGTGTGCCATTATTTGTTCGAAAAGAACAAGTGATGTAGGATGTAACCATGTAAGATGGATGATGGGCATATCGTTGCTTCCATTTTCCATCATACATCATCCATATTACGTTTTCCATTTAACATTATCCATCTTACATCATGCAAACACTCGCCATTATCGGCTCCGGAATAGCAGGCATGGGCTGTGCCCATAAATTGCAGCATAAATACGATATTACCCTTTTCGAAGAGCTCGATTATATCGGTGGTCATACCAATACCATTACGCTCGAAGAAGACGGGCAACCCATTTATCTGGATAGCGGTTTTATGGTTTTTAACTATCAAACCTATCCCAACCTGACCGAAATGTTTGCCGAAATAGATGCGCCGGTAATTAAAACCGATATGTCGTTCAGTGTACAGTTTCTGCCTAAAAAATTAGAATATAGTGGTTCGAGTTTAAACCACCTTTTTGCACAGCGGAAAAACCTGTTTAATATTTCTTACTTAAAAATGTTGATGCAGATTAACCGTTTCAACAAACAGAGTGTAGAAATTTTGGATAAACCCGAATATCAGGATTACTCGATTGGGCAGTTTTTTAAAAAATTTGGTTATAGTAACGATATGCTGTGGCAATACCTCATTCCCATGAGCGCTGCCGTTTGGAGTGCCCCCATGGAACAAATTCTGGATTTCCCGGCCGTTACCCTTATCCGTTTCTTTAAAAATCATGGTTTTTTAGGTTTGGATACCCAGCATCAATGGTATACGCTGCAAAATGGAAGTCAGGCTTACCGCGAGAAACTGATTGCTCCATTCCGCGACAGGATAAAAATCAACAATAAAATTGTTTCCGTAAAGCGATTAGAAAACGGTAAAGTTGAAGTAGAAAATCAAAAAGGTGAGAAATTCGAATTCGATAAAGTAATTATGGCCAGTCATGCCGACCAGACTTTCGAAATCGTAAAAGACAAAACCGCTTTAGAAACCGAATTGCTTTCTAAATTCAAATACCAGTTAAATAAAGCTGTGGTACATACCGACGAAAAGCAGATGCCCGAAACCAGACTGGCCTGGAGCAGCTGGAACTACCGTGTAGAAAAACAGGGCGATAAGTTATTGCCAAGCACCATTTACTGGATGAATAGTTTGCAGGGTGTTTCTAAAAAGCAGAATTATTTTGTTTCCATTAACCCTACGGATACGTTAAATCCGGGAAAGATTATTAAAGAAATCGATTATCATCATCCTTTATTCGATGTTCCGGCCATGCAGGCACAGGAACAATTGTACAGGTTAAATGAAACCGGACCGATATATTATTGCGGCAGTTATTTTAAATACGGTTTCCATGAAGATGCTTATAAAAGTGCGGTAGATTTGTGCTTAAATATGTAAGATGTGAGATGTAAAATGGATGATGGAAGGAGTTAATGTAAAAGGTGAGATGTAAGATGGATGATGGAAGGAGTTAATGTAAAAGGTGAGATGTAAAATGGATAATGGAAGGTTAGCTTTAATAGTTGCTTTTTTCTCCATCATCCATCTTACATTTTTCCATCATCCGTTCTTTTCCCATCAACCCTCTTACATTTTCCGTTTTACATTTTTTCCATTATCCATATTTTTATTATCTTTAATCAAATCATCCTTAGAAATTTTACGGTTTAAACTTTTTAAGATGAACGAAAAAACAATTCATTTGCTAGAAAGAACATTTCGCTTTGGCGTAGATGTTTTAAAGTTTTTAAGCACACTACCTTATAATTTCATTTATAAGGTTCCGATGTTGCAATTAAGCAGGAGTGCAACTTCTATTGGAGCAAATTACGAGGAAGCCCAAGGGGCTGTAAGCAAAAAAGATTTCAGTCATAAAATAGGAATATCATATAGAGAAGCCAGAGAAAGTATTTATTGGTTGCGTACGCTGAACGAATTGTATCAGGATGAAAAATATCAGTTAGATTTTGAAAAATTTAAGGTGGAAGCTGTTGAACTTAAAAAAATATTTACTTCTATTAAGATTTCATCCAGCAAATAATCCGTATGTAATGTTATAATCGAAGTTATTGCATCTGCCATTTTACACCATACATGAAAAGTCCATCATCCATTTTACATTTTACATCTAACATATATACCGCTAAAGTGATGCACCATCGCCTGGCACCCAAAAAACATTCTTTTTGGTACAGGGTGTATATGTTCTACATTGATCTGGATGAGTTGGATCTCCTTACCCAAAAACTTCGCTGGTTTAGCCGGAATAAATTTAACCTTTTCTCCTTTCGTGATGCCGAACACCTGCAATTGCCAAAAGAAAATCCGGATAAAACGAAAAATACGCGCCAGCATCTGGAAGATTATTTAAAAGAAAATGGCGTTGATGGCAGTAATTTTAAAATCAAACTGCTTACCAATCTTAATGTTCTGGGCTATAATTTCAATCCGGTTTCCTTTTATTATTGCTTTAATCAGGAGGGTAATCCTGTTTGTTGTGTGGCCGAAATCAGTAATACCTACCGGGAAATGAAGCTTTTTTTCTTCGGGAAAGATGAACTGCATGGCGATGCCTTTAAAAAAATTACCACCAAATATTTTTATGTTTCTCCATTTATCGATCACGATGATTCTTTCGATTTTAAATTAAAAGTGCCTGGTGATAAACTTGATATCAAAATTGACGACATCGATAAGCATGGGAACAAATTTTTTATCAGTACCTTAATGGGAGAGAAAAAGCCTTTAACCAACAGCAGTTTGCTGCGGTATTTTTTCTCTATACCCTTAATTCCGTTGCAGGTAATGGGCATGATCCATTGGCAGGCCTTTAAACTTTGGATAAAAAAAATACCTTTTCATCCAAAAGCCGAAAACCCTGAGTTGCAACGCAACGTATATAAACCCTATAAACCACAAATAAAATAGATCAGAGATTATGAATACGCTTATCGCTACCAGAACATCAACGGGTTTTTTCGAAAGAGTTGTGCTTAATGCACTTTCTAAAATGACATTGGGAAAATTGGAACTTTCGCTGCCAAGTGGCGAAACGCTGGTTTTTGGTAACGGTGAACATAAAATTGAAGCACATATACAGGTTAACCATCCCGATTTTTTTAAATCTATCGCCCTTTATGGCGATATCGGTTTTGGCGAAGGTTATACTTCGGGCCTTTGGGATACCACAAATATTACCAACGTAATTAAATGGGTAATCCTGAATATCGAAAACGCACCTTCGGTTACCGGTAGTAAGGTGAAATCTATTGCTTTGGGCATTTTTAAATGGGTTAACAAAATTTATCACGTCCGCAGGGCAAACACTTTGGCCGGATCGCAAAAAAACATTTCGGAACATTACGACCTTAATAACGATTTCTTTGCTACTTTCCTGGATAAAACCATGACTTATTCCAGCGGTTATTTTAATCCTGAGGATATAAGTTTGGAAGAATCGCAGTATGCCAAGTATGACCGCCTTGCAAAACAGTTGAAAGTTAAAGCTACTGATCACGTTCTTGAAATCGGGAGCGGCTGGGGTGGAAACGCAATTTTCTTGGCTAAAAATTATGGTTGTAGAGTTACTTCGGTTACCATTTCTAAAGAACAACAGAAACTGGCTATGGAGCGCGTTCGTGAAGAAGGATTAGCCGATAAAGTTTCGGTCATCATTAAGGATTACCGTAAAATTGAAGGTACTTTTGATAAAATTGTTTCCATCGAAATGCTGGAGGCCGTTGGTCATCAGTATTTGGAAACCTATTTCGAAAAATGTCAGGAACTTCTAAAACCCGATGGCATTTTTGCTTTTCAGGTCATTACTTCACCCGATTGCAGGTACGATAAACTGCGTAATGGGGTCGACTGGATACAGAAACATATTTTTCCCGGTTCGCTACTACCTTCCGTAGCCGCCATGAACAAAGCAATAAATGAAACCGGCGATTTAACTTTGGTTGATTTAAAAGATATGGGACTTGATTATGCCCGCACCCTTCATTTATGGTTCATCGAATTCAATAAAAATCTTGATAAGGTAAAAGCATTGGGTTTTGATGACACCTTTATCCGTAAATGGAATTATTACCTGAACTATTGTGAAGCTGCTTTCGCCATGCGGAATATTAATGTAATGCAGATGGTGTATTCCAGACCGAATAATATATCACGATAGGGATGTAAGATGTTTTATGTAAGACGGATGATGGGGAATTTCCATTTTCCATTATCCATCTTCCATTTTACATGTCTCCTTTTACCGATAAAACCACATCATTCACCGAATAAAATATAGAGTTGGAATAAAAAGTATAGCGTATAATTGTAACAAATTGCATCTTGCGCAGACTAATTACAAAAAGACTAACTCTTAACATGAAAAAACTTTTACTATTAACGTTCATTCTTGGAATATTTTTTACCGCACATGCCCAGTTCCCTGGCGGTTTTGGTGGTGGGGCTAAAAAAGTTACAGTAACCGGACGCATAACAGCAACCATACTCGATTCATTAACAAAAAAACCAATTGATTACGCAACAGTGTCTTTAGTTACGGTTAAAGATAACAAATCAGTTAATGGCGGTGTAACCGATGAGAAAGGAAAATTATCCTTACAGAATATTGCTCCCGATTCTTATAAACTGATGATCGGTTTTATGGGTTACAAAACAAAAACGGTTTTGGTTACCACAACACCCTCTAAGCTGGATAACAATATCGGAACCATTTATATTTCAGGATCGGAAAATACACTGGCCGATGTTCAGGTACAGGGTACTAAAGCTGTTATCGAGAATAAAATTGACAGAATGGTTTACAATGCAGAAGCTGACGGAACAAACGCCGGTGGCGATGCAACAGATGTAATGCGTAAAGTACCCATGTTATCGGTTGATATCAATGGTAATGTACAATTACGTGGGGGTGCCGTTCGTGTTTTAATAAATGGTAAACCATCAGGTACAATGGCCACCAGTGTTGCTGATGCATTGAAAATGATCCCTGCAGAGCAAATTAAAAGTGTAGAAGTAATTACCAGCCCATCTGCAAAATACGATGCAGAAGGTTCCGGCGGTATTATTAACATCATCACTAAAAAATCAAATGCGCAGGGGGTAAGTGGTACGGTAAATGCATCAGCAGGTACCCGTCAGAATAATGGCGCCTTTAACTTAACTGCAAAAACTGGCCGATTGAGTGTGAATACAGCTTTGGGTGGAAACTTTGCCTACGCTCAGAATTCACGGGTTGTAATATCCAATATCACAAGGGTTGATAATGTTGTTGTAAACGATGTGCTCCAGGATGGTTATTCGAAATGGAGCAGGGAAGGCTTAAACGGAAGTTTAGGCGTAGATTATGATTTTAATGCCTACAACAATATCAGTTCAAACATAAAATTTAATAGCTTCTCTAATGGCGGTCCTGGCGAATCATCTTTCTTTACCAATGGTGTAAAACAAATAAACATCAGCGACATGGACATGACTTTCAGAAACATGGATTGGAATGTTGATTACAAAAAAACAACTAAAAAAGAGGGCGAAGAATTCTCAATTTCCGGCCAGTTATCTACAGGAAGAACTCCACAAAATTTTAGTAATACTTTTATTCCTGCGGGCGCTACATCGGGAAAGGCGATTGAAAGAAGTAATACGAGTAAAAACAATGAATACACCATCCAAACAGATTATACTTATCCGTTTACTAAAAATTCAATCTTAGAAGTTGGTGCTAAAGGTATTTTCCGGACTATTAAAAGCCAGTTCGATGTATCGGCCCAGGATTTTGATTACAGCCAAGATGTTGCCGCTGCTTATGGTGTAATGAGTTTCAACCTGACTAAAAAATTGAAATTTAAAGGTGGTTTAAGAGCAGAATATACGTCGATTAGCTTCAATACAAAGGCTAACGGTATTCAAAAAAATGATTATCTGAACTTGTTCCCAAGTGCAATTTTATCTGAAACCTTAAAGGGAAATGCAACGTTAAAATTAAGTTACAATCGCCGTTTACAAAGACCAGGTCAAAATTATTTAAACCCTTTCCTAAACGATAGTAATCCAATTAACCTCCAACAGGGAAATCCTTACCTTGATCCAGAGTTGAGCGATAACCTGGAATTAGGCTATAGTACTTATATTAAAGGTTCTATAATTAATGCATCGGTATTTTACCGTAGAACAGGCGGTGTAATTGAGAGCTCATTAACTGCAAATGAGGCTGGTACGCCATTAACTACCTTTATTAACGTTGGTAACAGCCAGACTTACGGTTTCAATTTATTCGGGTCTTACAATCCTAAACCTAAATGGACCTTAATGAGTAATATTGGCATAAACACCTACGAGGTGAATAATACAACAAACAATTTTAGCACCGGCACATTTTTAAACTACAATCTGTTTGCCCGTTCTGCTTACGGATTTGGAAAAGGTTACAATTTTGAATTATTTGGAGTGGTAAATTCGCCAAGAAGGACCTATCAGGGAAAAACTGATGCGATGATTTTTTACGGTGCCTCGTTTAAGAAAGATATCTTGAATAAAAAGGGATCAATTGGTGTAAATACTTTAAATCCTTTCACAAAAGATCTTCATATCCAAACGGTAAATAATTCTATTATGAATGCGGTAACTATTAACCAAAGCAGTAACATTTACTATCCGTTACGTTCTTTTGGTGTTAACTTTAGTTATTCTTTCGGTAAGCTGAAATTTACAGAAAAGAAAAAAATCAAAAACGACGATATTAAACAAGATCAGCAGCAAGGTGGCGGTATGGGCGGTGGCGTTCAGCAGTAAAACCCAATCTTAATATACATTTTAAAGTCTTTCCAATTATCTGGAAAGACTTTTTTGTTTTAGACATTATTTCTTAGATGAGCTCAAGTGACTTAAGTTGGTCACATAAAAGCAGGTTGTATTTATTCCTATAACACTCTCTTTTAACCTAAGTTTGATAATTATTTGTTAAAAATTGTGCTTTAAAAGCGACTAGTGCAGATCGATTCGTCATGCTGTCCCGATTCTTACATCGGGATCAGCATCTTTTTAGCATGAAAAACCCTGAGATAAATTCGATAGCTATCAGATTAGGGTAACGGCTCTGAATCGAAATACCTTATAGGCCTGTGAAACAGACATTGATACTCGAACTCAGGTTTTTAATTTTTTAGTAATGGAGCTTTGAATTAACTTGAGCAAGTTGCCTTAAGTTTTTACCACTCGAGTCACCTGAGAACACCTTAGCAGGTTTACGGGTTTGATACAAAGTAAGCTCACATATCATTTCTATCTTAGCTGAACGAATATCTTATGTTCACAAAAATCTAAACGCTTCTTGTTATTGCAATATTCTTTCTACTGTTTTATTGCTAAATCTCTTTTTATATGGTTATCAGCTTTGTTTTCTCTAATTTTTGCTTGTATAAATATGTTGTAAAGCTAAAATTGATCTAAAGAACAATTATAAAACTGTTTTTGTAAAGTAGGTGGCTTTTTTGCGGTTTTATGATCGTATATTTTGCATGTTTTTGCGGGATAGCCGATTCTTATGTAAAAAAATACTATATATTTAGCTCCATCTATCATGTTTTGTGCGCGTTTGTAACGCTAAAAGCTTATATTGCATTAACTAACAAATCCTTAACCTAAACAACTGAGATATGAGAAAAATCTTTACCTCACTTTTTTTTCTGTGTGTTTTTCTGGCCGGTGTTACCGCAATGGCACAGGTAAAAACTATAACAGGAAAAATCACTTCAACTGATGACGGCGGGCCATTACCCGGAGTAAGTATAAAAATTAAGGGAACCGCAACAGGTACCTCGACTGATAGTAATGGTGCTTTCACCATTCAGGCACCTTCGCCAAGCTCGGTACTCGTAATTAGTTTAATCGGGTATAAAACCCAGGAAATTACCGTTGGCAGTAAAACCACGGTTAATGCAGTGCTGGCTTCTGATGCGCAAGAGTTACAGGAAGTAACCATTTCGACCGCTTTAGGTATCACCCGGCAGGCAAAATCTTTAGGTTATGCGGCACAAACTGTTAATGATAAAGATCTCAATTTTAATCACCAGCCAAACTTGATCAATGCTTTACAGGGTAAAGTGGCAGGAGCAACCATCTCCAGTACGGGTGGTGGCCCTGGTCAGGGAGCAAGCATTAAAATCAGGGGAATTAACTCTATAGATCCTAATATTCCAAGTGATCCATTATATGTAATAGATGGAGTACAGATTGATAATACTACCTCAACATTGGGTGCCAATCCTGGAGGAACAGCTTATGGTGCGAGAGGTGTAAGCAATAGGGCTTCGGATGTGAATCCTGAAGATATCGAAACCATCAATATTCTAAAAGGTGGGGCGGCAACTGCATTATATGGTTTAAGGGGTGCTAATGGAGTGGTTGTAATTACCACAAAAAAAGGCAAGGCTGGCGGATTTAATATTAATCTCAATAGTACTTATGGCTTTGATAATGTGTTAATCAGCCCTGATGTTCAAACAGAATATACACAAGGTGTAAGAGGTGTTTATACTAATCCGCCTGCAGGTATCGGACCGGCATGGGGACCAACCATTGCCGAAGCAAAATTGATAGATCCTACACATCCCGACCAGCTGTACGATAATTATAAACAGGCATTTGAAACAGGGCAACAGATTAAAAATTCAGTTTCGGTTGCAGGTGGAAGCGAGGCAATTAAATTCTTTTCATCAGTTTCTCAACTCTACCAGAAAGGGATGATGCCTAACACTGATTATAAAAACTTTTCGGCAAGGTTGAATACCGATTTTACCATCAGCCCTAAACTTAAAGCCTCAGTAAATATGAATTTTAACAATTCTGGCGGATATACTTATAGTGCCGACAGATTTGGCGAAGGTTTAGCCTATTGGTCGCCACGCTATGATGTAGCTAATTCTGAGAATCCTGATGGTACACAGGTTTACCTGGGAACCAACAATCCAATTTGGGGAACTGCGAACAATAAACTGAAAGGTGATGTAAACCGCTTTATTGGTGGCGCGAGCGTAGTATATGAGCCAGTTAAATGGTTAAATTTTGCATACCGTTTTGGCGTAGATACTTATAACGATAACAGGATAAGAACCGCCAGAGGCCCCATGTTTACCGGTGAAAATGTATATGATAACGAATTTGGTTTTTATGGCGAATACAATACCAAATTCAGGACTTTGAACAGCACATTTGTGGCAACTTTCAGTTCGAAGATAGCAGAAGGATTAAACGGTACTTTAAGGGTTGGGCAGGAAGTTTACGATAAACGTGTTAAAGATGTTGGTGTGCTGGGCAGTCAGCTGAGTATTTATAATTTCTTTAACCTTGGGAATGCAAAAGTGTTAACACCATCTCAAACCATAACAGAGAAAAGATTGGTTGGTTACTTTGGGGAGGCCACTTTCGACTATAATAATTATCTTTTCTTAACCCTTACCGGTAGGAATGATATCACCTCAACTTTACCAAAAGATAACAGATCTTTCTTTTATCCTTCAGCAAGTTTGAGTTATGTATTTTCGGATCATTTTAAACTTCCAACAGCAATCAGCCAGGCGAAATTAAGATTATCCTATGCCCAGATCGGGAAAGATGCATCAGAATACGCCACCTCTTCTGGTTTTACAAATTATATCAATCTGCCAACAGGTACAACTGGCCTAACCATTTCTTCAAATCTTGGAAATCCGACGCTTAGACCTGAATTTACGAACTCCTTTGAGGCGGGTTTAGAAATGTCGTTCTTTAAAAATCGTTTAGGATTCGACTTCACTTATTATTATTCTTTAAGTAAAGATCAGATTGTACGCGCACAGGTTTCTTCTGCTACAGGTTATGTTTCATCTTTTATTAATGCAGGAGATATACGAAATAGAGGAGTAGAACTTGTAATTAATGGAAAACCGATTGTTAGTGACCAGTTTAGATGGGATGTGAACCTTAACTTATCAGCCAATAGAAACAAAGTATTAACCATGCCAAACGGTATAGCAGAACTGGTATATGGTGCTGCCAGAGGGTATGGGAATGCGGGTGTAACCATGAAATTGATTGAGGGTCAGCCATATGGAAATATATATGGAAGTTATTTTAACAGGTATTCTCCTCAGGCACAGGATCCGGTATTCTTAGATAAAAATCTTCCATTATTAATTGGGGCCAATGGCTTTCCTGTAATTTCTGGTGGGCAACAACGATTACTGGGTAACTCACAGCCAGATTATGTTATCGGTTTAGGCAATACTTTCAGGTATAAACAATTCAGTTTAAATGTGCTTTTTGATGCCCGTCTGGGTTTCGAAAAATATAACTGGCTAGAAGATTTTTATGCGGCTTTCGGATTACCGGATTATACTGCGGATAGAAGATCGTATAAAGTATTTGATGGTGTATTAGCGAATGGAACGCCAAATACAAAACCGGTTTGGTTGGGACAAAATACAGTAGACGGGGTAGATTATGGAGAAGGTTATTACCGTGTGTACTATAGAAACGTTTCTGAACCATTTGTTTCCGATGCTTCATGGGTACGTTTACGTTCTGCAAGTTTAAGTTATGCACTTCCGGCAAAATGGCTTCCGGCTAAAACAATAAAGTCGGCAAGTTTATCAGTAACAGGAAATAACCTTTGGCTTTGGACAAAATATTATGGTGTAGATCCAGAATCCAGTTCTTTTGATTCAGGAAGTAATAACGATGGCTCTGCCGGTTTCACTTACCCAAGTGCCAGAACTATTCTTTTCTCTATTAATGTTGGTTTTTAAAAAGGAAATAAGATGCAAAAAAATATAAAATACACAATATTTTCAGCTTTTATAGCAATACTAGGTTTGCAAAGCTGTAAAGATAGCTACTTTGATAAACTGGCTGCCAACCCCAATCAGGTTACCATACCCACATTACCATCGCTATTGGCTACCTCAACTGCAAAGGCGGGCATAAATAATTATAACGTTGCTAGCGTAATCGTACCTTATGTACAATATACTGCAAACCCCGCGGCAAGCGGAGCAGGTGATACTTATCAGTCTATTGATTTTAGTGCCACCTGGGATGCCCTTTATTTTGCGATGGCCGATGCCAATGAAATGAAAAAGCTGGCAGTATCACAAGGATCAAGTGAATATAAAGGTGTTGCTGATGTGCTTATTGCCTATAACCTGATTATGGTTAACGATCTGTGGGGAAATGCTCCCTTTTCTCAAGCATTTGACGTAACTAACTTTACACCTAAATACGACAGCGGGCAAGAGGTTTACAATCAAAGCATGGCCCTTGTAGATGAGGCTATTGTAGAACTTGCAAAAACAAATGCAACGGTTAAATTAACTCCTGCAAACGACCTTATTTATGGTACAACTGCCGCAAACGAACGCGCCAACTGGTTAAAATTTGCTTATGCGCTTAAAGCAAGGTTGTTAAATAAAGTAAGTAAAACATCAGCTTATAACCCAACTGCTGTACTTAATGCCGTAAGTAACTCTTTTGCCTCAAATGCCGATGATGCAGCGATGGGAAGTTTTGTGATCAGAAATTTTTGGGCAAGTGTAGCCATTGCTAATGCTTCGCAATCGCTTGGTGGTTGGCTTTCTGAACAATTGATTGATCAACTTAATGGAACTACATATGGTGTATTCGATCCCAGAATTGCTAAAATAACCGATAAAACCATTAACAATACTTATATCGGTACGGTAAATGGTGCAGGTAACAGGGGTACTGGAGGTAATACCACCAAGGATGAATGTTATATCTCAGTAAATTCGCCCTGGACGAGCGCAACATCCCCAATCTTTATTGCAACCTATGCCGAATTAAAGTTTATCGAGGCAGAGGCCGCTTTGGCAACTGATAAACCAAGGGCTTATACGGCTTATCTTGCTGCAATTGGAGCTAATATGGATAAATTTCAGGTGGCGGCTGCCGATAAGGCAATTTATCTTGCCGATCCGCGTGTGGCCGTTGGTGCGGCAGCCTTAACCAAAGATCTGATCTTAAAAGAAAAGTATGTGGCAACTTACTTAAATCCTGAAGCATGGAACGATGCCCGCAGATATGATTATAAGTACAAAGATTTTACGCTTCCGGTAAATGCGGTTTTAACCGATTTTATTCGCCGTTTAGATTATCCACAGGGTGAAAGAAGTAAAAATGGTGCAAATGTGCCTGCCGATGTACCCAGAACTTCCAAACTCTGGTGGGATCAGTAAAGCATTAAGCGTTTGGCGGGAAGCATTATCTAGCTTTCGCCAAACGCTATTTACTTACCGCCATGCGCCAAACGCGTATCGCCATTCACTGTACGCCATCCGCTTAGCGCCAATCGCCAAACCCCTAACCAATGAAAAAAATACTATTTTCCCTGATAGTTCTACTCTCCACCTCCAATATATTCGCGCAGTCTTTTAGCTTGAAATCTGTTTTATCTTATCCTTTTCCTACTCAGTTAGTGGCTTCACCAGTTGGTTCTAAAATTGCCTGGGCCGCAAACGAACAAGGAATAAGGAATATTTATACAGCAGAAGCACCTGATTATAAAGCAATAAAAATTACAGATTACGCCGAAGATGACGGGCAGGAATTAACCAGCTTGTCGATTTCTGCTGATGGTAAATGGATTGTATTTGTGCGTGGTGGAGATCATGGCGGGAGGGATGGAGGCCCTGTTAATGCCAATTCTTCGCCAATAGCACCGAAAGTGCAGGTACTTAGCGTTCCTTTTGTGGGAGGCAAAGTAGTAACCTTAGGCGAAGGCGATAATCCTGTAATTTCGCCCAGTAACGATCAGGTCATTTTTGCTAAAAGTGGTCAGGTGATGATAAGCCCGGTTGACGGAACATCGGCAGCTAAAAATTTATTTTATGCCAAAGGGATAAACGGAGCGTGTAAGTGGTCGCCGGATGGGAAAAAAGTCGCTTTTATTTCTAATCGCACAGATCATTCCTTTTTAGGGATTTATACCGATCAGCAAACGCCGGTTAAATGGCTATTGCCTTCTTTTTCTAAAGATAATACTCCGGTATGGTCGCCCGATGGAAATGATATAGCTTTTATAAGAACGCCTGGTATAGGAGGAGAGACCGATTCCATTTTAACAAAAAAACATCAGCCATGGGCCATTTGGACGGTTAATGTAAACACCGGAACCGGAAAACAGATCTGGAAAGCTCCCGAAACTTTCCGGGGTTCTTTTCCTTCCATCGATGGAGGTGCAAATTTGTTATGGGCCGAAGGAAAGATCATTTTTACCTCTTACGAAGATGGCTGGCCACATCTTTACGCCATTAATCCGGATGGATCAAAACGTTTATTGCTCACCCCTGGGAATTTTGCAATAGAGAATATAAAATTAAGTATCGATAAGAAAACATTGGTTTTTGCTGCCAATGCCGGAAATGATAAAGATGATCTTGATCGACGTCATATTTATAAAGTTTCGGTAGATAAAGCAGATATGCAGGCCTTAACCTTGGGAAATGGGATAGAAGCTTATCCGGTTATTGCAGGCGATAACCAGACTTTTTTCTGTTTGAGCTCCACTGCCGAAATGCCGCTTCTGCCTGCGTTAATTAATAAAAAAACGTTGAAACTAATTGGAAAATCACTTATTCCAGAAGATTTTCCATTAAAAGATATGGTTATCCCTAAACATGTAAGCTTTAAAGCTGCTGATGGAAATACCGTTTATGGTCAGTTGTTTTTACCAAAAAAAGTATTCAAAAACCAACCCGCGATTGTTTATGTGCACGGCGGACCGCAACGGCAGATGTTTTTAGGCTGGAATCCGATGGATTATTATTCAATGGATTATGCTTTAAACCAATATTTGGTTAAACTTGGCTTTACCGTTTTATCTGTAAATTACCGCCTGGGCATCGGTTATGGTTACGAATTTCATAAACCCATGCGTGCTGGAGCGCAGGGTGCATCAGAATATCAGGATATTAAAGCCGCCGGGCAGTGGCTGGCTGCACAACCCAATATCAACAAAGATAAAATCGGGATTTATGGTGGTTCTTATGGTGGTTATTTAACCGCATTGGCCCTGGGCAAAGATTCTAGACTGTTTGCTGCAGGGGTAGATATTCATGGTGTAAATAACCGGTTTACAAGTTTAGATCAGGAGGGCAGGAAACCTGCACCAGATGCATTGCTTGCTGCAAAAGTTGCCGAAGAATCATCACCTGTAAGTTATGTAAGTACCTGGACATCGCCTACGTTGATTATCCATGCCGACGACGACCGTAACGTAGCTTTTAACCAAAGTGTTGACCTGGTTAAACGTTTTGAAGATAAAAAATTCGATTTCGAGTTTCTGTCCATCCCGGATGATACCCATCACTGGATGAAATTCTCGAACGGTTTAAAAGTGAGCGAAGCAACAGCTGATTTTCTTAAAAGAAAGTTGATGGATAAAAAGTAGTTTGAAATAGTTTGTCATCCTGAGCCTGTCGAAGGACCATAATTATCTAATTGCTAAAAGGTCTTTAGCAAGCTCAGACTGATAGTAATCTTTAAGTTAATAAATTACTTTGCTCTATAACACGACCTATTCTAATTATTTTTTGCCTGCCCAAAATCTTGCCTCGGCTCGCCGCCGCCGAAGAGCTCCTTCTTTTTGGCGTCAAAAAGAACCAAAACCGAAGCTTGCCGAGCTCATTAATGCAAATAAAAAGATAAACAGCTTATTAATAAAACGCCGGCTGAAAATTTTTCTTTGAAAGCCAGTAAATTGGCTTGGTCAGTTCAGCCCGAAAAATTTGTTAGGCCGGAATTAAGTAGAACGGAGATGCTATGCTGTGGCCTAGCTGGGTGGAAATGTAAATACTTCTAAAATGTTTATTAATAAGTAATTACAAAATAACGTCAATGGTTGCCTGTCGAAGGACCATAATTATCTAATTGCTAAAAGGTCTTCTACAAGCTCAGACGGACAACGATGATTTTGAGTTGATGATTTTTCCTAACCCTTTCTAATCCTTTTTAAAACCATTAAACTCAACGGGTTAAAAGAATATCCCGAAATATTGTTCTGCAGCATCACAACAGATTGATCATAAAATAAAGGTACAACAGGCGAATAATCCATCACCATCTGATCCATTTTACGATAGAGTTCGAACCGTTTTTCGTTATTTGTTTCGTAATAACTTTGCTCAAAAAGCTGATCAAAGGCCTTATTGTAAAAAGCTGTGTAATTTGGCCCGTAAGGCACTTTGTTTTTGGAGTAAAACATCGATAGGAAATTTTCCCCGTCGCCATAATCTGCAAGCCACGAACCACGGAAAAAATTCACATGGTTTTTCGACATTAAATCCCTTAAACTGGCACTCGGACTCACATCTATCTTAACTTTAATGCCAATTGCCGTTAATTCGCCCTGTATAAATTCGATCAGATCTTTATAAGTAGTGGTGGTGTTTAAGGTTACCTCTGCCATGCCTTTTCCTTCAGGAAAACCAGCTTCTGCTAAAAGTTGTGCGGCCTTTTTTGGGTTGTAGGCATATCCGCGCACAGCCAGACTATCGAAACCAGGCATCCCCTTAGGTATAAAGCCAGAAGTTGCTGCAACACCTATCCCATTGCGCAGGTACTTTATCAATCTGTCGCGGTCAATAGCATAATTAATGGCCTGTCTGATTTTTTTCTGCCTTAACGGTGAATTTTTTACGATAGAAAGGTTCGTATCCACCAGTATCCCAACATATTCTGTACAAAGGTATGGGCTCTTCGCAAGCGTAAATTTCCCTTTATATTTTGAAGTCATTTTGCCGCTTTTCGTCAGGATATCATCGCGGTAGCTTCCATCCACATTGTAATAAAAATCCAGATCTTTTTTCAGAAAGCTCATAAAACCACTTTGTTTATCAGTAATAAATGTGGCTTTTACCGCATCAAGGTATGGAAGTGCCTTTCCTTTTGCATCCTTTTCAAAATAATGCGAATTTTTTAAAAGCACCAATATTTCGCCTTCTTTCCAGTACTTAAACGTGAAAGGGCCGGTACCTATCGGATGACTCCTGAAATCCTTGCCATAATGCTCAACCACTTCTTTGGGTACTACCGAACAATATTGTGTGGTAAGCAAACTCATAAATGGTGGAAAAGGGCGTACCAGTTTAATCTGGAAAGTAGAATCGTTTAAGGCAATGAAATTGTTTTTATCCTTTACTTTATCACTAAAAATCCACCCGCCGGACGAAGCCACTTTCGGATCAATCAACCTGTAAAAACTATACACGAAATCGCTGGCAATTACTTTTCGGCCCTTTCCGTTTTTAAAAATCGGATCGTCATGAAAGTAAACATCATTACGCAGGTTAAAAGTATAAGTTAGTGCATCATCCGAAACCTGCCAGCTTTTGGCAATACAGGGAATGGTTTGCAATGACGAATCGATCTGCACCAACCCGTTAAAAATCTGGTTGGTCATCCAGATGGCATTCTGGTTGCGCGCAAATGCCGGATCGATAGAGGTTAAACCCTGATCGAGGTTGATGTTGAATACTTTTTTGTCTTTATGATCGTCATTTTTACTGCATGAAAACAATAAGGTGACACAAAAAAACCAAAATATATATTTAAATGAACCTCGCATCGATCAGGAATGTTATTTTTGCACAAATTAATAAATTTAATGCAGATGTCTTTTTTAAACGATTTATTTATTGGCCTCGATGCTGCTAAACAGGAAGAATTACAGGAACGTTTAGATTTAGTAGAACATAAGATTAAATTTATGGATAAAATGCCTGTGGCTTGCCTCGATACGGGTAATAATCCGGGCTACCTTTTATCAGAAGAAATTGCATTGGCTGGCGGCATGCTGGAAACCGATATTTTAAGCGCTGTTTTCATCATTTATTATCAGCCCGGCAAAACCCTTACCGATTTGATGCGAGAAGTACCTTCTGTATTGGATACCGATTGGCCAGCCGTAAAAAACAACCGCATTATTTTATTAAACGACGACGTAGAACGTGAAAGAACAGCCGAAAATGCAGTTTCTTTAATAGAAGATATAGCCGAAATGCTGCACCCAGGCTCATTTATTTTTGGCCACGAAGGCGATAAGTGGATCAGGTTTGAAGTTTAGAGGATGATGTAAGATGGAAAATGTAAGAGGGATGATGGGATTGCAATATTCCAACATTTCAACCTTCCAACATTTGAACTTTTTAATATTCAGTGCTTGCGCTCGTTTCCAAACGAGTGCATAAGTAGCCATACGATTTTATCGTTAAAAATGGCATTAGTTGATTTATAATCCGCCAGGTGGGATTGCAACATTCCAACATTTCAACATTCCAACATTTGAACTTTCTAATATTCAGTGCTTACGCTCTTTTCCAAAAAAGTGCATAAATAGCCATACGATTTTATCGTTAAAAATAACATTAGTTGATTTATAATCCGCCAGGTGGGATTGCAACATTCCAACATTCCAACATTTACCCTCAACCTTCCTACCTTCAGTGCTTGCGCTCGTTTCCAAACGAGTGCATAAGTAGCCATACGATTTTATCGTTAAAAATGGCATTAGTTGATTTATAATCCGCTAGGTGGGATTGCAACATTCCAACATTTCAACATTCCAACATTTGAACTTTCTAATATTCAGTGCTTACGCTCTTTTCCAAAAAAGTGCATAAATAGCCATACGATTTTATCGTTAAAAATAACATTAGTTGATTTATAATCCGCCAGGTGGGATTGCAACATTCCAACATTCCAACATTTACCCTCAACCTTCCTACCTTCAGTGCTTGCGCTCGTTTCCAAACGAGTGCATAAGTAGCCATACGATTTTATCGTTAAAAATGGCATTAGTTGATTTATAATCCGCTAGGTGGGATTGCAACTTTCCAACATTTGAACATTATCCCCCTCAACCTTCCTGCCTTCCAACCCTCAACCTTCCTGCCTTCAAACCTCCCGAATCTGGTATTCCTCAATCTTCCGGTAAAGCGTGGTTAAACCAATGCCAAGCAACCTCGAAGTTTCAGTTTTATTTCCTTTGGTATGGATAAGTACTTTTTGAATGTGCTGTTTTTCGATCTGCTGCAGATTATAATCGTTTTCTATCGGTGCAAATTCAAAGAATTCGGGCGGAAGGGCAGTTGCGCTTAAAGTATCCCCATCTGATAAAATAACCAGACGTTCGATCACGTTTTTGAGCTCTCGGATGTTTCCTTTCCAGCTATGATCGCTCAGGATAGACAAAATCTTATCGTCCATTTTTGGGGTTGAGCGGTTTACTTTATCAGCAAATTCTTTTAAATAATATTTAGCTAAAGCAGGGATGTCGGCTTTACGCTCGCGGAGCGGTGGCAGCACAATAGTAAAAACCGAAAGCCGGTAATAAAGGTCCGACCTGAATTTCCCGGATGCGGCATCTGCTTTTAAATCTTTATTGGTGGCGGCTAAAATCCGTACGTTTACCTGCTGGGTTAAGGTATCGCCCACTTTTATAAAAGTCTGACTCTCCAGTACCCGTAATAATTTAGCTTGCAAATCTAGGTTCATTTCGCCTATTTCATCCAGCAATAATGTACCGCCATTGGCTTCTTCCAGTAAGCCTTTTTTATCTTTATTGGCACCGGTAAATGCACCAGCTTTGTAACCGAATAATTCGCTTTCCAACAAATCAGGACTAAAACCGCTGCAGTTCAAAGCTACAAAAGGCTTCGCAGCTCTTGGGCTTTCGTAATGGATCGATTGTGCAAACACTTCTTTTCCCGTTCCGGTTTCACCTAATAACAATACGGTTGTATCTGTTGCACTTACCTTTTTAGCCAGATCAATAGCTTCCTTTAAAGCCTTTGATTGGCCGATAATGGTTTCAAAACTGTGTTTTTTGGCGATTTTGCTTTCCAGGTCAGAAACCCTGCGCTGCAGGTTCGATTTATCCATGGCTTTATATAAAAGCGGAATAATTTTATCGTTATCATCACCTTTAACCAGATAATCAAAACCACCGTTTTTAATGGCTAAAACACCATCGGCAATGGTTCCGTAAGCAGTAAGGTTAATTACTTCTACGTAAGGTTTTATAGCTTTAATATCTTTAACCAAGGCAACCCCATTTACGTCCGGTAATTTTACATCGCTAATTACAATGCTTACATCATTGTTTTTGAGTAATTTAAGTCCTTCTTTTCCGGTTCCTGCCTGCAAGGTTTTAAAACCTTCAAGTTCTATAATCCTGGAAAGTAAACTGCTGATTTTCTTTTCATCATCGATGATGAGTACCATGCCATTCATAGGTAAAAATTATGCTGCAATATTAAGTATAAAAATGACGAAAGTTAACTGTACTGTTGTAATTGTTAACTGTTAACTGGCCACTGGTTCACTGGTCATTAGTTTATTGGTCATTGGTTTTGTTAACTGCCAATTGAAAACTGCAAATTAGGTTAACTGGTTAATTGTTTACCCTTCGACTACGCTCAGGGGGTTAGCTGCCAGAGGCTATACGCCAAACCCAAAGCGGCTTAGTTCCACCTATTGCTTAATCGATATTCCCGTTTGATTGTTGCAAATTGATTATTGGTTATTTGAGTTGAATAACTGTCTTTATAAGCTAAGTTGAACTATTGACTTGGGACTATAGACTCATGACTAAGGACTAATTTGTACCTTTTTCGTTTCTGTGGCATTAATTAAAAGCTTTTTGAGCATATTTGATGTGCAAAACAAATACTATGTTTAAAAGATTAACGGCGATATTCATATTATGCTTTCCTGCAATATTTTGCGCTGCCCAACAGGTACGTCCGGCAAAATCTGCGGAGATTTACAGAGAACTCAAAACCTTAAAACACCTGCCAAAGGTTTTATATTTAGCTGCCCACCCCGATGATGAAAATACCGGTTTATTATCATGGCTGATTAACGATCAAAATGTTGAAACAGCTTATTTATCGCTTACCAGGGGTGATGGCGGACAAAACCTTTTGGGTACCGAACAAGGTGCGGCTTTGGGATTGATCAGAACACACGAACTTTTAGAAGCCCGCAGGTTAGATGGCGCACAACAGTTTTTTACCCGGGCCATCGATTTCGGTTTCTCAAAAAACACCAATGATACCTTTAAGCAATGGGATGCCGATAGCATTACGGCGGATGTGGTTTGGGTGATCAGAAAATTCAGACCAGATGTGATTATCTGCCGTTTTCCACCTACTGCTGCAGCTGGTCATGGACAGCATGCTGCTTCTGCTGTTGTGGCAGAGAAAGCTTTTAAAGCTGCCGCCGATAAAAATATGTTCCCTAACCAACTTAAATATGTTTCGGTTTGGCAACCAAAAAGGTTATTGTGGAATACTTTTAGGTTTGGTTCGGTAAATACCACTTCCGAAAACCAATTGAAAGTTACCGTTGGCCAATACGATGCACAATTGGGCATGGGCTATGGCGAACTGGCCGGTTTAAGCCGGAGTTTGCACAAAAGTCAGGGTGCCGGAACGCAATCGGTAGCAGGTGTACGCTCCGAATATTTTACACCTGTTTTAGGCGATCCCGCTAAAAGAACATTATTTGATGGTTTAAGCCTCAATTGGTCGGATAAAGGCATTGGCGATATCGACGAACTGATTGATATTGTATTATTATCCTTCAATTACAACCAGCCCGATAAGAGTTTGCATGGACTGCTGATGTTAAGAAAGAAAATTGCCGAATTACAAGATCCTGCTTTAAGAAAGGATAAACTTGCCGCTATTGATAACATCATTTTAAGTTGTGCCGGTTTTATGGGCGAGGTGGTAACCAATCAGCCCGAAGCCATCGCTGGCAACGGGTATAATTTCCGTTTAAACTTAATTTCGAGATCGGCTACTCCGGTAACTCTAGAAAGTGTAAACTGGTTAAATCAAACCGATAATTTAAACAGAAATCTATCAAACGATTCGCTGATTACCATCGAACGTAAAATCCAGATCCCTGCTGAAGCCGCGCTTACCGAACCTTACTGGCTGGCCAAACCAGCAAAAGACGCTGCAACTTTCAGCGTAGCCAATGATACTTTAATCGGATTACCAGAAATGCAGTCGCCACTCAATGTGCTGTTATCATTAAAAATTGAAAGCGAAAAATTTGCCGTACGCTTACCCTTATCCTATAAAAAGTTAGATCCAGTTAAAGGGGATGTGGTAGAATCCCTGCGGATTATCCCACCACTCGATTTAAGTTTTGCTGAACCTGTGTATTTCGCCAGGGAAAAAGAAGCACTAAGTGTTACGCTGCGCTTAAAGGCGAACAAAAATATTAATTATGGCAAAGTGAGCTTTAAAATCGGTAGCCAGGTAATAAAAACATTCCAGGGAATCAATCTACCCGAAAATACCATTACCATCAAAGATTTTCTGATCTCGGTTGAAGATCTGGCCAAAATAAAAACAAGCCAGAATAAACTCGAAGCTGTTTTCTCGTCAGAGGCAAACGAATTTTCGAAAGGTCAGGTATTGATCCAGTATCCACATTTACCAACCTTGCAATATTTTGTTCCTGCTGCTACTTGGTTAATCAAAGGTGATGTAAAAGTATTGGCCAAAAAAATCGGGTATATTGAAGGTGCCGGCGATTTAATTCCCGAATTCTTAAGACAGGCAGGTTTACAGGTTGATGTATTAACCGAAGCTGATATTTTGAATACTTCAAAACTGGCCAGCTATGATGCCATAGTAACCGGAGTTAGGGTTATTAATACTGAAAAACGCATTCAAAACTGGCAAACCGCTTTGCGTGCTTATGTAGAAAACGGCGGAACGATGGTAATGCAGTACAACACCACGCAGGATATGGCTTTACAGGATTTCGGAATTTATCCGTTCTCTATCGGAGGCAAAAGGGTAACTGAAGAAAATGCCGAGGTTAAATTTTTAAATCCAAATCATAAATTGTTAAATTATCCGAATAAAATTACAGCCGACGATTTTAAAGGATGGGTACAGGAACGCGGCGCTTATTTCCCTGATAAATGGGATGCCAAATACGAACCGCTTTTCGAAATGCACGATACGGATGAAGAACCACTTCAGGGATCAACGCTTTATGCAAAATATGGTAAAGGAAATTTCATTTATACTCCTTTAGCTTTTTTCAGGCAGTTGCCTGCAGGTAATGTTGGTGCAGCCAGGTTGTTTTTTAACTTTTTGTCGGCTGGTAAATAATGAAAAATCAGTTTAAAAAATGGAATACCTGGTACATATTACTCGCGCTGGCACTGTTATTCCAGATCGTGTTTTATTACCTGTTTACTAAATTCTGGGCATGAGTAATATCGATTGGGCAGTATTGATATTTACTTTGTTTGCTGTAGTTGCTTATGGCGTTTTTATTGGGCGTGGGCAAAAAAGCAATGCATCGTACTTAAAGGCAGATAATAAAATGCCCTGGTACATTGTGCTGCTGGGTATTATGGCCACACAGGCCAGTGCAATTACTTTCCTATCAGCCCCGGGCCAGGCCTATACCGATGGTATGCGCTTTGTGCAATACTATTTTGGCCTGCCATTGGCGATGATTGTAATCTGTATTACGTTTATCCCGATTTTTCAGCGCCTGAACGTTTATACGGCTTATGAGTACCTAGAGAACCGGTTTGATAAAAAAACAAGGGTTTTAACATCACTGCTCTTTCTTTTTTCTCGTGGTTTATCAACTGGGATCAGTATTTATGCCCCTAGTATTATTCTTTCGAGTGTTTTAAACTGGAATATTTATTTAACCAACATCCTAACCGGTGGAATACTGTTGATTTACACTTATGTTGGTGGCGCCAAAGCCATTGCGCATACACAGAAACTGCAGTTTTTAATTATTTTGGGTACCATGGCTTTTGCCGGATACCTCCTGGTGCAGAATATGCCCAATGGAATTGGTTTTAAAGATGCACTTTACCTGGCGGGAAAATCCGGAAAGCTAAATGTAATTACCACCGAATTCGATTGGAAAGATAAATACAACATCTGGAGTGGTTTAATTGGAGGTTTTTTTCTGGCACTTTCTTACTTTGGAACAGATCAGAGCCAGGTAGGGAGATATATTACTGCAAAAGACAATACAAATGCAAAAATGGGACTGCTGCTAAACGGATTGGTTAAAATCCCGATGCAGTTTGCCATCCTGTTGATTGGAGCCTTATTATTCGCTTTTTTCTCTTTAAAGCCTGCGCCTATATATTTCAACGAACGATCTTACCAATATTTAAAAGAAACACAACCTCAGCAGGCTGCAGCTTTTGAAAAAGAACACAGTACCCTGGAGCAGAAGTTTAATGCGCAATCCAAACATATTTTGGAAGAAAAAGAAAAGCAATCTCCATCTTTAAATAACTCGATAGCAGATTTTAGGCTAACCCAAAAACAGGTTAAGGAATTGCATGGCAGGGTAGAGGAAGCAATCAATAAATCGAATTACAATGCCGAAAAAACAGATACCAACTATATCTTTTTATACTTTGTAAAAAATACGCTCCCCGTTGGGATGATTGGTTTACTTTTTGCAGTGATCTTTCTGGCCAGCTGGGGTTCAATTTCGGCAGCGCTGAATTCTTTGGCTGCATGTTCTTTAAAAGATGTGCATCTTATTTTTGGCAAAAAAGAAGTAGACGACGAAACCGAATTGAAATATAGCCGTTTGCACACTTTGGCCTGGGGTATTTTTTCAATAGCCGTTGCCATGTTTGCTACACAAATGGGCTCGCTGATTGAAGCCGTAAATGTTTTGGGTTCGCTTTTTTACGGACCAATATTGGGTATTTTCCTGGTGGCCTTTTATTTTAAAAAAATAAACGGCCCATTGGTGTTTATCGCGGCAATCCTATCAGAAATAGCGGTTATTGCAGTTTACGAATTTGATATTGTTTCCTTTCTATGGCTAAATGTGATCGGTGCTTTTGCCGTAATTTTATTCTCAGTATTAGGCCTGTTATTTTATCAGCCTAAAACCGAAGTGGGTAAATCACTTTAATTTTTACTTCAGGAAGATATTTGCCACTTAGTTGCATCAACAAAATTCGATACCTTTATTTTAACCAATAAATAAATTACGCGAAATATGAATAACGCCTGGGTTGACAGATGGAATGACCGGTACAGTACCAATGAATTTGCTTACGGCGAACAACCGAACAATTATTTAAAAGACCAATTAGAAAAACTTAATCCCGGTAAAATACTTTTTCCTGCAGAAGGTGAAGGTCGCAATGCAGTTTTTGCAGCCCGTTTAGGCTGGGAGGTTTCTGCTTTTGATATCAGCACGGAAGGTAAAAACAAAGCCTTGCAATTGGCAGTAAAAAACCAAGTAAATATCGATTATCAGGTTGGCGAATTACAGGAATTGAATTACAGCAGAGCACAATTTGATGCCATTGCCCTGATTTATGCTCATTTTCCTGCATCCATTAAATCATCCTATCATAAAACCCTTAATCGGTATTTAAAAAAAGACGGTATCGTTATTTTTGAAGCTTTTAGTAAAAAACACCTCGAATACCTGGCTAAAAATGAAAAAGTTGGCGGCCCAAAAGAACCCGGCATGTTATTTTCCATCGAAGAAATAAAAGCTGATTTCCCTGATTATGAAATCATCACTCTGGAAGAAAAAGAGATCGAATTAAACGAAGGTTTGTTCCATAATGGGAAAGGTTCGGTTATCAGATTTGTTGGGCAGAAAAAATAGAAAAATTGCCAGTAAAATAATAAAGCCATTTTAGCGTTTTTAGACACTGGGATTATAGTTTTATTCAACCTAAAGCCATAAATTCGTAAAATCAAAAAACAACAAAAACAGATAAATATAAAATTCTATGAAAACGATGATTAAATCAATCGCGTTGCTATTTACAGCAATTACCGTTTCTGTAAGTGCAATGGCTCAAGATGCTCAGCCTAAGCCAAGTCCTGCGGCTACTGCTACAGGAAAAGTGAAAAACGCTACCATCACCATTAATTACAGCAGCCCTGCAGTAAAAGGACGCAAAATCTGGGGAGGCCTTGAGGCTTTCGATAAAGTATGGCGTGCCGGTGCAAACGAGGCTACAACTTTCGAAACCGATAAAGATATTGTGGTAGAAGGTAAACCTTTGGCAGCCGGAAAATACAGTTTCTTCTTAATCCCTAAAGAAAGCGGAACCTGGACAGCAATTTTTAACAAAGAACCTAAACAATGGGGTGCCTATAAATACGAAGAAGCAAAAGATGCTTTACGTGTTGAAGTGAAAACCAAAGCATTAAAAGCTACACAAGAGCGTTTGGTTTATAAAATTACCAAAAGTGGTTTCTCTTTGGATTGGGATAAAATCTCAGTTCCGGTTAGCATTAAATAATAAAGGAAATAAATTTATTTAAAGCCGTTTCGATGTAAAATCGGGACGGCTTTTTTATTGATTGTTAGTCGGGATTTGCAATCCCGTCTCAAGAACTCAGGATTTGTAATCCTGCTAAGGTAAAACTGATCATAAACTCAGAATACTGGTAAATCTGTCTCGAGATAGATCTCTCCGTTCCACTGTGTTCCAGTCGAGATGACGATCTTTTTGTTGAGTTTGTCGTGCTGAGCGGAGTCGAAGGATTGTAAAGAACCTAACACATAATACCTACTTCACATTAAAACATTATTTTAGGCCGAATTACAAACAAACCCCATAATGAAGTTTTCCATTAAATTACTGGCCTTATTGCCGCTTTTTTCGTTAAACGTTTTAGCACAACAAAAAACGCAGAATTTTTCTGTTAAAACTGCGAAACCTGTAGATCAGGTAAATGTTTTTTTAGGCTCTTCTGCCGATCACGGACAGATGTCGCCTGCGGCTTCTGCGCCTTTTAGCATGTTGAGTATTGGTCCGCAAACTTATCCAAAAACGCACACCGGTTACGAGTACCTGGCAAAGAAATTTGAGGGCTTTACCCATAACCGTTTCGAAGGTGTGGGCTGTCAAGGATCGGGTGGAAATATTTTTATCAAACCTTTTCTGGGTAGCGATCCGGCTGAGTCCGAATTAATCAAAACCTCAGAAAAAGCAAGTCCTGGTTATTACGAAGTAGGCTTCGAAAATAAAATTAAAGCAAGTTTTACCGTTTTGGGCAAGGCCGGAAAACATGCCTATCAGTTTCCAAAAGGAGCCAAAGGCTTTTATTTTGATTTGGCTTATGCTTTTAACAGCGCTTTTGTAGCCGAATCGCATGATGTTAACGGAAATGCTGTGAGTGGCTGGATTACGTCAAAAACAACTTGCGGAGCCGGTAAATATAAAATATTTTATTACCTCGAAATTGCCGATAATGTATCGTGGAAAGTAATGGATGATCATAAACTGATCGCAACATTAAAAGGAGATCTAACCTCAACAGGCATCAATATCGCGCTTTCTTCGGTAAGTGTTGAGGCGGCCAAAGCTGCTATCAATAAAAATCCCTTCAATACCGTAAAAGAGCAGAGCAAAGCCGATTGGAATACCAATCTTTCTAAAATTGCAGTAAACGGTGATCTGGAAAGTGCAAAATTATTCTACTCGCTTCTGTACCGTACCATGCAATCGCCTTATGTCATTTCTGAATCCGATGGAACTTACCGGAATACCAAAGGAGAGATTCAAAAAGATAAGGAAATCCGTTACAATGGCTGGGCAATATGGGATAACTACCGCACACAGTTACCGCTCTTGTCGCTCATTGAGCAGGACCGTTATGCCGGCATGGTAACTTCTATCGCTGATCTCTATAATTCGGGCAAAAAGGATTATGCCGGACAAAACGAACCTTCAAATACAGTCCGCTCCGAACATGCTATAGTTGTATTGCTTGATGCTTACCGGAAAGGTTATGCTGTTGACTTTAACAAAATTGCCGATTCGCTCGTAAAAGAGGTGAATGGTCTTGATTATAAATCGTCTGATAAAGCATTGGAATCAAGTTATGATAACTGGGCATTGTCTGAAATCTTTAAAGTTTTAAAGAATAAAGAGAAATCAGATTTTTACCTGAATAAAGCTTTGGAATACAAAAAGTACTGGAATAAGGATTTTAAAGACCTGAGCAAAAATGATGTAGACCGCATGCAGGCCCGTGGTTTATATCAGGGAACCATCTGGCAATACAGGTGGTTTGTACCTTACGATTTTAAAGGATTGATCGAGCTGGATGGCGGGGAAGAATCGTATCTCGCCAAACTGGATGAATTTTTTGTCCGTGATCTGTACAACCACGCCAATGAACCCGATTTACAGGTACCCTTAATGTATAACGTAACCAGATCAGGCTATAAATCGCAGTATTGGATGCATCAATTGGCTGCCGATACGGTGATCCAGAACTATTTTAATGATAACAGCCGTGGCATTGGCAGTTACATCGGTAAAATTTACAGAAATCAGCCACATGCCTACCTGCGTACCATGGATGACGATGCCGGTGCGATGAGTGCCTGGTATGTATTTGCTGCAAGTGGGTTTTCGCCTGCATGTGTGGGCTGGCCGATATATTATCTTAATGTGCCCTTATTCCCATCTTTAAGTTATAATTTACCTAAAGGGAAAACCTTTACCATCGAAACTGAGAATTTTAGTCTGAAAAACAAATATATCAAAGCTGTTTTTCTTAACGGAAAACCTTTTAAGAAGAATTATATCACCCAGGAGGAAATCAATGCCGGAGGTGTATTAAAAATTGTTGCTTCAGCCAGTCCGGTTAAAATTTCGGATACAGAGAACTGGATTTCTAGTCTTGAAAAATAATTTTGTAAAAATTAACATCGAATGACAAACTTATTTTTAAAAATCATGTTACTCTAGTATAAATTCAAGATCATGGCACCTTTAAAATTAAGCGAAGAACAAAATGCAACACTAGGCAACAAAAGTACCTTAGAACAAGTTAATGAACAACCTTTAGAACTTCATCCTGAAGCCTATAAAGTAAAGGGCCCATCACCTGACAAGATGAAGACGGTATCGTCGTCATTAAGGAACTATGCGCACGGTTTGTACGGATTGTTGTAAAACGCCTCCAAAAAAATCTTTTCATACCAGATTATATAAAAGCAGTTAAACGTAAAGTTTAGCTGCTTTTTTTTCCTCAATTCGATTTTAATAACATTTAATCAGATTTTCTTATATGCTAAACTAAGGACCGTCACCCTGAATTCATTTCAGGGTCTATCTCGCAGGAAAGATGCTGAAATGAATTCAGCATGACGACTGCCTAAGGAATGGGGCTAAAAATTGATGATTTTGAAAATATTAATCTAACAAAGGTTCTGTATCTTATCCCCATGAAACAAAGCGCCGGAATTCTCCTCTTCAGAAAAACAGACCAAAATGTCGAGTTTTTTCTCGTACACCCTGGCGGACCGTTTTTCGCTAAAAAAGACCTTGGTTTTTGGACCATCCCCAAAGGTGAATTAAATGAAAATGAAGAAGCGTTAAAAGCCGCTATCCGCGAATTTGCTGAAGAAACGGGCAAAACTCTTTCAGGTGATTTTATAGAATTATCGCCGGTTGTTCAAAAAGGAGGTAAAAAAGTTTTTTGCTGGGCCATAGCTGGTGATATTGATCCTGCAACTATTGTTAGCAATACTTTCGAAATCGAGTGGCCTCCCCGTTCGGGCAAAAAGCAAAGTTTTGCCGAAATTGATCAAGCTGCATGGTTTATTTACAGTGAAGCCGTTAAACACATTAACGAAAAACAGGTTGCCCTGCTCGATGAACTCATTTCGAAACTAAGCAGTTAATTCGAAGCTTGAAATTTCTTTTTCAGCACCATTAATAATCATCGATATCTGATGATCGCCCAAATGGAATTTTCTTGTGGTAATCAGCACAAATTTTTGTTTGCGAACAACATTAACACTTGCACCGGCAGGATAAATCCGCTCCGAAATTTTGTAAACTTTTTTGGTGTTCTGGCCATTTTGTTTTTTATAATAAATGGCATATTCCAAACGCACTTTTTGTTCCGCAGGATTTTCATTCAGGATCGAAAATGAAAATTCGAGGCTTTCGCCGATTTTGATTTCAGGTGTAAGGATTTTAAAATCACTTAACAAAATTCCCTTATCATCTAAACCATAATGTTTAAGAATATCGGCGTGACCTTGTTTAAGCAAAGTCCGGCTGCCATGTTTAATAATCGCATCTGTTTCGTCCCCCAAACCCGACCATTTTTTTGCAATATCCAGCACTACTTGTGGATGATCTTTAGCAATATCGTTTAAGCTGTTGGCCACACTGCGGCGTACATATTCTGATGGATCAGTTTTCAGATTTTCCAGTATCGGCAAAATAGAAGTTGGATCTTTTTTGAGAAAAGGGATAGCCATGGCCCATGGTAAACGCGGCCTGCTGCCTTCACTGGCCAATCTCCTCACTTTGTGGCTTTCGTGTAACGACCATTGCTGCATCCTTAAAATCATCTCATTTCCGTACTTCAAAATAAAAGGACGTACTGCAAATTCGCAACTTACAAATTGTGTTACAAATTCTAAGGCTTCAACAGAGGTTGCAAAATGGTTAATGCCATAAGTTTCAATATAATCCGGCAGGAACATAAAAGCCAGGCCATCCTCACCAATCCCCTGAATCCTTAATTGTGAAATGGTCTTTTTGATCAGCTCAATACTTTGGGCGTAGTCTGCCGGCAAGAAATTGTGCAAAACCTTTGAAGTATGTTTCATCCGCTCTTTCAGTTCTTTAGACTCAAAATCCGGACTGAAAATCTCTTTAACGAATTTTCCTTTGTCGAAACCTGGAATGGTGACAGCCAAAGCTTTGGTTAAGCGATCGTAAAAAGCAGGAGAATATAAATCTTTAAGGGGGCTTGCCATATTGCTGGGAGTTGCTCAGTCTAAAAATCGAATTATAACGCGGCTAATTTACTAATATTATTAGTAAATGTATGTGGTTTCTCATAATAATCTTTTGCACTGGTATTTTTACTAATTGTTAAATTTTCTTTGCCACATTTGTTTATCATAAAAACAATGGAATGAACACAACAAAAATAGGTTGGATTGGCTTGGGTAACATGGGTATCCCAATGGCCGGACAATTGGTAAATGCAGATTATAAAGTTACGGTTTACAACAGGAGCAAAGATAAAGAAGCCTCGCTGAAAGAAATGGGTGCATCAGTTGCAGGAACGCCTAAAGACCTGATTAGCGAAATAGATGTATTGGTACTAATGGTATCAGATGATGCCGCAATTGAACAGATTTTTAATTCGGAAGATGGTCTTTTTAGCGCTGATATTTCTGGCAAAGTAATCATCAACATGAGTACGGTTTCTCCGGCAATTTCAAAAGAGATGGCAGCATTATGCAGGGATAAAGGTGCACAATATTTAGATGCTCCTGTTTCGGGAAGTGTAAAGCAGGCCGAAACCGCTCAATTGGTGGTTATGGTTGGCGGTGATGAAACTGCTTTCGGGCAGGTAAAGCCTATCCTCGAAAAAATGGGTAAAATGGCGGTACGTCTAGGGGATGTGGGTTCAGGGAATGGCGCAAAATTAGCCATTAACTCGCTGTTGGCATTATATACCCAAGGTTTGGCCGAAACAGTATTGTTTGCCAATCAACAGGGTATTAAAACTGAAGATCTGCTTAATTTGCTTAATAATGGCGCCATTGCCAATGTTTTTACTAAAATTAAAGGAGATGCCATTATCGCCGGTAATTATAAGCCTGCTTTTGCCCTTAAGCATATCGTAAAGGATTTGAATTTAGCCAAAGCCATCGGTTTGGATTCGCCCCTGGCTAAAACTGCATTGAATACTTTTGAAGCCGCATCGTTTAAATATGGAGAAGAAGACCTGATTGCGGTGATTAAAGAGGTAAAAGGGTAGAAAGTTACCCCTTCAAAATACCGTCATTTCGAATAAACATCAGGCTGTGGCCTGAAAAAATCGGAATGACGTTTTTATATGGTGGTTAAATTATTTCTAAATTTTTCCACCTGTAAAACTCAGGTGATCTCAGGTACCTAAGGTGGTGATAAAAAATAAACACTACTCTGTTTCATTTACCACCTAAGCCACCTGAGAACATCTAAGCTCTTAAATATCCGCTTTCGTAAAGTTGTATTCTGTTTGACCATATATTAATTTAAGAACTATATAAGCTTATATGCCCTTAAATGTCTTATATGGTAAAAAAAATAAAGCTGATTATCAATGGTTTATACGGGAGTCATTATAAGCGGAGTGCAGCTAAGTCGAGAACCCGAAGATTCAGCGAAGCTAAACCTGACTCGAGATAGATCTCTCCATGCCCGAAGCAGGCGGGCGCTCCACTGCGTTTCGGTCGAGATGACGATTCTTTTTATTGCAATACCCAGTACTGGTCTTAGCGTCTCGCTAAGACCTATTTCACATAGCATAATCTCTTTTGCCACAGAGACACAGAAAACACGGAGAAATTAATGCAAAAAGATTCTGAAACAAGTTCAGGATGATGACTTTACTTTAAACTTTCAATCCACCAAAAGTGCTGATCATGATAATAGCGAGGACAATTAACGTAATTATCACATAAAGTTTATCTTTTTCCAGGATGAAAGCAAAGAGCGAAAATATTATCCGCATAATCGGTGTAATGATCAAAAGCAAGACGCCAAACTGGATAATAGCCATGGGTTTAAAAGTAAAAAGACCCATAAAAATGCCTTTAAAAGTAATGAAATCGCTTTCTTCGCCTTTAAAAATATGGTAATCAGGCCGGCCTTGTGCTCCGTTCTGTACTAAAAAGAGTATACCACCCAGTAAAACAATCAGACTGGCAGTGATTACGCCAAACCTTAGCAATTTACCCACAATTTTCTCTACATCGCGGTCTTGTATAAGATGTGTTGAGATCATATTTTTCATTTTGTTCTGATTTAAAATTTATGATGATAACCATTGTAAATCATTTCGAGGGCAACGAAAGTAATGGCGATACAGAAAATAATCCTCAAGGTTGCAGGGTTAATTTTTGTAAGCAATTTGGCACCGGTAAATGCACCGCCCAGTACACCCAGTACTACCGGGAACGCAATCCCCGGATCCATATAACCACGCTGCAGGTACACCACGGCGCTGGCTGCAGCGGTAACGCCAATCATAAAGTTACTGGTAGTGGTACTTACCTTAAATGGGATTTTCATTGCAGTATCCATGGCCAGTACTTTTAAAGCTCCTGAACCAATCCCCAACAAACCCGACATTACTCCGGCCACGGTCATGATTGAAAAACCTGCCCCGATGTTCTTAAGTTTATAATCAACTGTTCCGGTTTGAGTTGGATAACTGCTGTTGAGTTTAAGTACAGCCGAAAGATTGCTGCCTTCGGTTAAAGCTTCCTGGTTTTTCTTTCTTAAAGTCATGGCAGCAGAAAACAAAAGCACTGCTCCAAAAAGTATGGCGATGGTATTGGTTGGTGTATAAACTGCAATTAATGCGCCAATTACGGCACCTATGGTAGTGGCGATTTCTAAAAACATGCCCAGCCTGATATTGGTAATTCCTTCTTTAATGTAGGCACTGGCCGCACCTGATGAATTGGCTATCGAAGCCAGCAGCGCCGCACCTATGGCATAGCGGATATCAACATGGAAAACAAGGGTAAGCAATGGGATAACAACTACTCCGCCACCGAGTCCGGTTAGCGAGCCCACCAGGCCTGCAAGATAGGCCCCGAGTATTAAGATGAGCGTGAAAGTTAAAATTGACATGATTTAATATTTAATGATTGTTGTTCAAAATGGTGGTGGTAATTTCGCGGGCAGCATCGGCATCATGGTTATATATCGCATTAAACAATGCCTGGTGTAAATGATGGCTCATGGCGAAATGGGTAATGCCCGATGGCGCACGTTTGGCAAAAAAATCGCGGATAACTACGGTAAAACTTTCGTAAAGACTGGCCAGCACATGGTTGCCTGAAGCCCGTGCAATGGCTAAATGAAATTCGATATCAGCATTGGTACATGCTGTTCTCAAACCATTTTCAATGGCTACTTTTCTTTTTTCAAGGGCTTCGCTAATGGCATTTAAATCGGCATCACTTCTGTTTTGAGTAGCCAGACGAACAATTTCCTGCTCGAGTAAAGCCCTCACTTGGTTAATTTCTCCAAAATCAGAACTCCGTAAACGCTGTTCAAAAGGTTCGGCAGGAATAGGGTTAACTTTGGTTCCAAAACCTTGTTGTACGGTAAGGATGCCTGATAAGGTTAATGATTTAACGGCTTCCCTGATGGTAGATCGGCCAACGCCATACAATTCCATTAAGGCTGGCTCCGAAGGGATTTTTTCTCCCACCTTAAACCTGCCTTCTTTAATATCGCTTCTGATTTTAACAGCAATTTGCTCAAAAAGCCTGCTTTCCTGTTTCATTTTATTTTCAATTAATGATACAAACATACGATGTTATTTTTAAACATCTGATGTTTTGTGTCTGAGCAATCTCATTTTTGATTTGTCTGATCAGGTCCTTAATAAAGGGACTCATTTTGATACTTTATGATTTTTATTTAATTTGATGAACAGCTGCTTCATCAGGCACTTATTGTTGTTGTGTACATCTACCATAATTATCATGACTATCATCAAAAAAACTAGATCCATCTTTAAACGCTTTATTGAATTTCTTTCACCAACAGAAAAATCACCTGATATCGCAGGGAAGCTCATTGTTGCTTTTGTGGTGGTTTTTTTATCGGTAATGCATGTTTTTTATCTTTATCAGCACATTTCATCCGCGTATCTCATTGCCTACCTGCTGTTTTATATTGCCTGTGGCCTTATTCTTTCGATCTTAATCGTGTGGCTCTTAAAGCTGTTCCGATGCATTCCTTCTGTTTACCAGGTTGCCATTGTATTGGGTTACCTGGCGGCCTTCAACTTTTTTCATCTTCCTGAAACCTATGGCTGGTTACTGATTGCTGCGATGGTTCTTTTACCAGTATTGATTTTAACGGGGCTTTACCAATGGAAAAAAGGTAGTTTATTTCCGTTAAAAAATGCAAAACGTATTTTTTGGTTTGCCGCGTTGATCCTCTCTTCGGGGGCATTTGTATGGGGACTTGCTGTTTTTTTAGGGCAGGGAAACAGCCCGCAGGATGTAGAAAATTATAAAATGAAAGGTAATTTGCCTGTTGCCTTGAATCTGCCAGATCCATCGCTAAAGGGCACTTACAACCCTACTTTTCTGACCTATGGAAGCGGAAAGGATAAATGGCGGACAGAATTTGGAGATGGTGTAGGGATAAAAACAAAAAGTATTGATGGATCGCGGTTACTTAAATCATGGGCCGGTATTTCGGGAAAATTGAGAACGATGTATTTTGGTTTCGATCAAAAAGCTTTACCCATGAATGCGCTGGTTTGGTATCCAAAAGAAAAAAAAGGACCGCTGCCCCTCGTGATGATTATCCATGGAAATCATTTGGGCCAGCAAGCTTCCGACCCGGGTTATACCTTTTTAGGAGAATTGTTTGCCAGTCGTGGCTATATGGTGGTTTCGGTTGATGAAAATTTCCTTAACCTTTCGCTTACTGATCTGGGCGAATTTGGTGGAGGCCTGAAAAATGAAAACGCAGCAAGGGCCTGGTTGCTTTTAAAACACCTTGAACTGTTGCGCAATTGGAACAATACTGCCGGAAATATCTTTTATCAAAAAATAAATATGGATAAGATTGCCATCATCGGTCATTCCAGAGGTGGCGAAGCAGTAACCCATGCTGCAATGTTTAATAAACTTCACCATTATCCGGATGATGCGCGAGAAGTATTTAATTTTAATTTCAATATTGGTGCTGTTGTGGCCATTGCTCCTGTTGATGGTCAGTATAAGCCAGGAGGCACTTTAACGGTTGCGAAGGACATTAATTATTTTGTAATCCAGGGTGCACTCGATATGGATATGCAAACTTATGGCGGTTTAGCCACTATGAAAAGGATAGAATTCTCACCAAATTTTAATGGATTTAAGGCCGGCCTTTATTTGAGTGCGGCCAATCACGGTCAGTTTAATTCGGTATGGGGCAGAAGAGATGATACCGGGCCAGGCATTAACCGGTTTAATTTAAGGCAATTAATGACTGAACAGGAGCAGCAAAAAATATTAAGCGTGTTTGTCAGTTCTTTTTTAGAAACTACGATTAATGATCAACCTGATTATAAGCCGCTTTTTATGGATTCGCGCTTCGGTAGAAACTGGTTGCCCAAAAAGTTGTATATGAGCCAGTTTGAACCTGCCCAAAAAACAGTACTGGCCAATTTTGATGAAGATGTGGATGTTAATTCGGCAACTATTAACGGCGGCCGGTTTACCACGAGCGGGTTGCGCGAGTGGAAAGAGCAGCAGAATAAATTTTTGTGGGGATTGCAGGTTACAAAAGCCGTTTACCTGGGCTGGGACAGCATAAAACCAAAACATCAGCCTGCTTTCTTTTCCCTCAGCCTATCAGCCCCGATTTCATTATCCGGCAAAATGCTGAGCTTTTCATTGGCCCAGGGGAAAGAAAATGACGGAAAAGCTAAACCGATCAACTTCACAATTTTGCTGGAAGATGGTAAAAAACGGCAATTTTCTTTTCCACTTAGCAGCTGTAGTTACCTGCAGCCACAAATGGCCAAAAACCTGAGCAAGTTTAAGCTGCTCAACGATTATCCAAACTCGGAAGCAGTGCCCGACTTTTTCTATTTTGATGTGGCTAAAATTTTGGGAACCGGTACATCGTTTCAGCTTAACGATGTGCGTAAAATCAGGTTTGTATTTAATAAAACGGTTTCGGGTGATGTTATTATGGACGATCTTCTGATCATTAATAAACCATAACAATAACCGCTGTTGAATAAGATCTTCATTCTTATTCAACAGCAAGGTATGCTAACCGAAGTAGGTTTCCTTTAACATTAAAGACCAGGGTTTGTGAATCAGTTTTTCGTTAAATATTTCATCAAGCTGTATATCGTGTTCCGATCTCAGGGCTAAATGTGGTTCGAGATAGGAGAGCAGCAGTTCTGCAGGGATCCGTTCGGATAAACCAGGGTACATGCGTCTGAATAATCGGGTTTTATTCTCAATGTTCTGCATCCTGAACAGGATATTCCTGTTGTTCGCATCGGCCATCGCATTGCGCAGCAGATAAAAGTTAAATAACGAATCGAGCGAAGGATACCAGTTACAACCTTCTTCAAGCTCTTTCTTATCTATAATCAATACAACAGTATCTTCAATAGCTAAAAGATTAAAAGTATGGTCGGTAAAGCTAAAATCATCGCAGATGTAAATGCTTCCGGGTTTGCCCAACCATATATTAGCCTGTTCTGCATCCTTATTCAGCAAAAAGCCATTTACCAATCCATCTGCTATAATAATGATGCTGCCATTTGCGGCAGTACTGTTTGGCCTGAAAAGGGGTTTTCCTTTTTGGATGGTAAAAAAGGCGGTATGCCTGTACAGAAAACGAAGCGCTGCCCTGTCTTTTACCCGGTCTAATAAAGGAAGAAAAACCTTATAAAAATATTTAATATAAGCTACATCCATGTTAATTTAGTTAAGTGGTTTAGTATCATCATTATTTGGTTTATTGTTTGTTATTCGGTATTGTTAAGCCCCACATTTTCAAACCTCACATTAATGTACACGCTTTAAAAACGTTTTAGTTTTTTAGCCATGGCCATGATTATAAATATTATACTAACCCTTTCAGATTAGTTTTTACTAAGTTCTGTATCTAAATTTAATTTCCCTCTGATCTTGGTCAACCCTTATCTTGATCTTTCTCATTTTTAACCAAAACATCAGTTTTTCATCATTTTTAACGCTTTTATATCCGTTACGATAATATTGTTGCCTGCTTTTTTAACTAAGCCCTCTTTTGTAAAATCGCCCAGTACACGGCTTAATGTTTCGGTTGCAATACCTACCAAACAGGCCAGATCGTACCTGGGTAGAATAAATCTGCCATTATCATCGTCCTGCCCGGGTTGTGTAAGACTGATAATGGCATTTGCAATCCGCTTGCGTACCGAGTAATAAGCTATATTTAACAGTTTTTCGTCGCGGTTGTTTAGCGTTTGGGCAAGATCTTTTGCAAAAACTGCAAATATTTCAGGATAGTCAGTAATTAAGTGTTGCACATCGTTAAAAGGGATGGTTAATATCTCGGTACTATCTATCGCTTCGGCAATTTCTTTGTTTTCGGTACCTAATAATGTGCCCTGAAGTCCAAAATACTCGTGCGGGCCATAAATGCCTGTAATCAGTACATTCCCGGCGGTATCTGCCACATAAGTTTTTATCTTCCCCGACACAATATAATGGAGGCCAAGTGCACGTCTTTCTCCTTTGTAATAAAGCACCTGGTTTTTTTTAAAATGCCTGGGCAAACTTCCTTCAAACCGCGATCGTAACCACGATAAATCGTCTTTGGTGTTGTGTATATTTCTTAACTGGGTATGTTGTTTTAAAAATAATTCGTGTTGTAATCTTTTTTTTCTGAGCCTAACCTCAACCTGGTTAAGCAGTTCTCCATCATCAAAGGGGTTCATCAGGTAGCCATCGGCGCCAAGTTCCATTACCCTGCGGGCAAGGTCGTAATCTTTGTTATTCAATAGCATTATAAAATTTATTCCCGCGGTTTCCCTAAATTTATTAATAACCTGTAACAACCCGATCCCATCTATTTCATTAACATTTACTCCTGAAATGATAATGTCAACAGGTGTAGTCCTGATCATCTCTATCGCCTGCTTTCCACTGTTTGTTGATTTTACATCGTATTTTGCGATAGTAAGTATTTCTGTGATTTTTATCCTTAAATCAAAATCCTCGAGTACAATCAAGACTTTAGATCCCTCCATTTAAATTTTATGTTTAACCCTAAGGACAATCATTGTTATTTGAATAAGTAAAAAAGGCATTAAGGCTTATTCCCGGATACTGTTTTTATCTGATTAATATTTTTGCTGCAAGCCAGGCTGTTAACGCTCGAAAAGGAAGATGGATGATTGGGGATGATATAAGAAGCTGCAGAAATTGAAAGTAATTTATTTTGGTTGTGCGCAACTTTTGTAAAACAAAGCCCGACAAAATTGGCACCAATAGGTATGCGGTGATGTAATAGACTAAAAATTTTCATTTATGAATATGTAGTTAAAGCGATCAGCCGTTGCCAGTTTATTTGCAAATGGAGATCAGGAGCAAAAAACATCTTGATTAAAAAGGAGATCATATTGATTAGCCTATCAAAAAAACTACAGGTTTTTTTAACGCGGGATTGCAAGAAAAACATTTCCTTTAGGTTTTAATAGGGATTAATAGACAAATTTCCAATAAAAATGATGATAAATATGCATAAATAGATTGATAATTGTCAAATTATTTATTGATTATAGTTAAAAATACCCAAATTAAGCTGCCGCAGGTATTATTTAAGTGCTTTGCCTAAGTTGAAAATGCTGTTTACAGTAGTTAATTAGTGGTTTCTATAGCCTGATTAACTTTTCGCGCTGTTTTATATATTATGATACTTCTCTGCTCGGTTGGTGAATAATAAATATTAAAAGATGAGGTGCTGCCGATAAAAACAACAGGACTGTTTGCTTTTTCAGCGCAGGAGTTCTGAACGGCTCCTAAATTCATTGTGCTGTTTAAACAGTTTTGAATACAGTTGTCAATCCGGTTAACAACCATAAAAGTGGTTAATATACAGCAGGAGATAAAGAGGTGAATGGATAAATAGCTGAACTGGAACATCCTGATGTGAAAGAGGATAATCCACAAAACAAGTAAAAGGATCAATGAAACCCCAATCAGGAGCAACGATGTTCCGGTTTGTTCGGAACTGATGAGTGCAGGCAAAAAAGAAAATGGTAATATTCCGATCAGAAAAGCCAGGTTTCGGGCACGTTTTAACGTCGTAGTATCAAAAATCCATAAGTGCATGATAAAGCCAAGCGTAATGAAAAAAGGTAAAAAAATCAAAAAAACTGATGTTTCCCAATGATTGAGGCCCCTTTGAGACGATATCAGGTCGCTAATATCATCAAAGTTGAGGATTTCGACATTAAGACTGGTAAAAAAGTAATATTCACCAAATCCTGTAAGCAGCACAAGGTAAATGATTGTTAATATCAGGTATCTGAGAAACAATCCATAAATAGAGTCCATTTTAGCTGTCATTTTAAATTGATAAGCCAGTAAAATGTAACCCGTAAACAAAAACTGGGAACATAGGGATAGATTTAACTTCAAATTTGCTAAGCTATTGCCGGATTTCCCTTGATAGAAATTAAGGTGATTGGTGATTGTGATCAAAATGGCTCTTCACCAGATACTACCTATAAAACTCAGGTGATCTCAGATGCCTAAGGTGGTGATAAAAAATAAACATTACGCTATTTGATTTACCACTGAGTCACCTGAGAACATCTAAGCTATTCAAATAGTCGTTTTATGAATTGCACGCTATTTAACCATATAAGGAATATGAGAGCATGTAAGCTTATATACCCTTAAATGTCTTACATGGTAAAAAATGGCCTGGGTGCAATGAAGCCAATATCCATCTTAATACTCAGCGGGGTTAAATCGAGATAGATCTATTTGTTCCATTACAGATGTAAAATCGGTACAAGTAGCGTTTCGATCGAGATGACGATTTTTTTCGAGAGTATACCATTGGTATTAATTTGAGTTTAATTTATTTATCTTGTAATCAGTTTGTTATGTGTTTTTAATAAAATTATTAATCCTAATATTTGTATCGTACGAAAAACATCGTACCTTTAGGATATGAAAAGTATTCAAACTGATAATAATCTGCCCGAACCTACCAAAGCTGAACTTGAAATCCTTCAGGTACTATGGGAGTTTGGACCGAGTACTGTTCGGTTTGTAAACGATAAACTGAACGAAAAGAGGGAAGTAAACTATACTTCAACTTTAAAGCAGATGCAGATTTTAACGGAAAAAGGAATTTTAAAACGTGATGAGAGCCAAATGAAACACATTTATATTCCGGTAGAGGCAGAGGAGAAAACCAAAGTACAGTTGCTTGATCGTTTCGTAAATACGCTATACAAAGGATCTGCTTCGCAATTGATGATGCAGCTTTTGGGTAATGAGAAAACGTCAAAACAGGAAATAGAAGAGATTAAGCGGCTATTGGATAGCATGGAATAATTAATAACAACAGATTCTACAAAGAACCACAATTATGGAATTCAAATTAATTAACCTTTTGCCCGAAAACTGGCTTCATGCCCTGGGTGCCACCTTGTTCCACTCGTTATGGCTTGGGGTAATTTTAGCTTTGCTTGCCGGTTTGGTAATGTTTACCACCCGTAAGGCGAGCGCAGCATTACGTTATAATTTACTTACAGTATGTTTAGGGCTTTTTGTTATTGCAATCGGTTTTGCCTTTTATACAGAACTTCAAAAACCAGTATATCCTGCTCAATCGCAGGTAGTGCACCAAACGGGGATTAACCTGCCCAATGCAATAACCGATCAGCAGGTAGTTACTAATGTGCAGCAGGATATGTATTCAGTTATTAGCAAAGTACTTTCGTTATGGAATGCTTATGCCTATCAGATTGTTTTGGTGTGGTTCCTGATCATCTGTGGAAAAAGTATCCAGTTAATGGTTGGCTTAAACGGTGTGTATCATCTACGCAGGCATAAAACCTATGCTGCGGGTCAGAAATGGGACGAAAAATTAAATGAACTGGCTGCAAAATTAGGCTTAACACAGCAGGTTAAGCTGGTGCAGTCGGGCATTGCACAGGTGCCCATGGTAGTAGGGCATTTTAAGCCTTTAATCCTTATTCCAATAGGGTTAATCAATGGTTTGTCGAATGCCGAAGTAGAGGCTATCCTCTCACACGAACTGGCGCATATTAAACGTAAAGATTACCTGGTAAACGTATTACAGAGTTTTATCGAAATTGTATTCTTCTTTAACCCGGCGGTACTTTGGGTATCGCAATTAATAAAAACAGAGCGCGAACATTGTTGCGATGATTTGGCCATTGCCTGTGTTAACGATCGTAAAAACTATGTTCAGGCCCTTATCGTGTGCCAGGAGTTTAAGCAGCGTGCACCTGCTTACGCCATGGCGGTTACGGGCAGGAAAGGTAGCCTGCTGCACAGAGCAAGCAGGATGTTATTCAATACCAATTCAACTTTAAACAAAATGGAAAAAACAATATTAACCATCGCCCTGATATCGGTAGTGGTTTGCACTGCAGCCTTTAAAAGCGTAGGCAGTGCAAAAACAGTTACCAAAAAAGAAATAGCCAGTTCAATTGTGGCTTTACAGGATACCATCAGGAAAAATAAACCTGCAGAAAAAAAGTCAGGAGATCAACTGGAAAAAGAGATCAACGCAAAAATGGACCGCCAGTTGAAACAGCTGGATGAAAAACAAAAACAACAGGAAACGAAGGAAGATTTAAAAGCCAGGCAAGCCGATGAAAAAGCTTTAAGGGGTGATGCAAAAAAAGCAAGGGAAGATGCAAGGGTGAGAGAAGAGGATGCCAAAGCAAGGATTGCAGATGAAAAGCTTAGAAAGGAAGACGAGAGGTTTGCAAAAGAAGATGCTAAATTAGCTGCTGAAGATGCAAAATGGGCTAAGGAGGATGAGAAATGGGCAAAAGCAGATGAGAAATGGGCTCAGGATGATAAAAATAGTCAAAATCATCAGGTACCTAGACCACCTCGTCCGCCACGCCCCGCCAGAGCGCCAAGGGCACCTAAAGCACCGCAGGTATCAGGAGCTGCAGTAGCTGTACCTGCCACGCCGGCAACTCCACCCACACCTCCAACTCCTCCGGTTTATAATGAAAGTACGAGCACAAAAACGGGTTCGCAGCGAACAGTTACTTCAAAAACGGTAACCAATGGCGATGGACATGATTATACCAGCGAAATCAATCAGGAGCTGATGAAAGATGGTATAATCAGCAGTACCAACAAACTTTCTTATAAGCTTAACAAAGATGAATTGATTGTAAACGGTATAAAACAAAATGCTGATGTTCAGCAAAAATATAAAAAGAGGTTTTTAAAGAATGATGGCCACTCTTTGATGTATAATTTCCTGGTCGAAAATAATAAAAACTAAAATCTAAAAGCGCTAATCCAACCCCACATCATGAAATTTAAACTGATGGCTTTTTTAGCCGTATGGATGAATATTGCCTTTACTTTTGCCCAGGTTCAAACACCTGCATCCAGAATTTATGGTCGTGTATTGGATGCCGAAGGAAAAAGTATCGAATTTGCTACGGCAGCCCTGCTTAAAGATTCGGTTTTGCTTAAAACAACCTTCACTGAGAAAGATGGTGTATTCAGTTTCGATAAACTGGCGTATGGGAAGTACCTCATTAAAATATCAGTGGTTGGGTCGCCGATATACAAAACAGATACCCTGGTTGTAGATGCCAGCCATACGGTTATGGCTTTATCCGATATTAAAATCAGTACCGGAGGAACCAATTTGAAAGAGGTAAATGTTTCAGGGCAGAAAGCTTTTGTAGAACGAAAGATAGACCGAACGGTAGTAAATGTTGATGCCCTGATTTCCAATGCCGGAACAACTCCTTTGGATGTATTAAGTAAATCGCCGGGGGTGAATGTAGATCAGAACGGCGCAATTTCGCTGAAGGGCAAAAGTGGAGTGGCTATTTTTATTGATGATAAACCAACTTACTTATCGGGATCTGATCTCGAAAATTACCTGCGGTCGTTGCCCTCTTCATCGCTTGATCAGATCGAACTGATGACCAATCCGCCTGCCAAATACGATGCCGCAGGAAACGGTGGGGTAATCAACATCAAAACAAAGAAAACGAAATCTGCGGGTTTTAACGGAGGGATTAACTTAAGCCTCAACCAGGGAGAACTTAGCCGATCGAACAATAGTTTTAATTTTAACTACCGTAAGGATAAAATTAATGTTTTCGGCAATTTAAGTTACAACCTAAACAACAGTTTTACCGACCTTGATCTGAACCGGAAATATAAGAACAACGATGGTAGTGCCAAATCCTACTTTAATCAAAACTCTTATTTCCGCAGGCATGGCAATACGTTTAATTTAAAAACGGGGCTCGATTATTATGTTTCTGATAAAACTACCTGGGGTGTTGTGTTTACCGGCATGAACCGGATTTCTAAACAGGTAAATAACAATACCAGCAATTTATCAAACGCATCGATGCAGCTCGATTCGGTAATCAGGGCCGAAAACATCGACCAGATTAAATACCAGAATGCCGGAGTAAACTTAAATTACAGGCATAATTTAAACAAACAGGAAGGGAGCTAACCTTTGATGCAGATTACCTGCTTTACCGTAACCAGACTGATCAGACTTATTACAATTTCAGTTATCTGCCCTCCGGAACTTTGAAATACCAGGACATTTTAACGGGTAATTTGCCTTCGAATATCGATATCTATACCGCTAAAATTGATTATTCGCATCCGCTTGAAAATAAATGGAAAATTGATGCAGGTGCTAAAACAGCTTATACTAAAACCAATAATATTGCTGATTATTTTAATACCGCAGGAGGAAAAACGAGTGCAGATTACGAAAAAAGCAATCACTTTTTGTATGAGGAAAATATCAATGCCGCGTACCTGAACATGAGCAGGGAAGGGAAGAGGTTTTCGCTTCAGGTTGGTTTGAGGTACGAAAATACGGTGTCAAACGGTCACCAGTTAGGGAACCTGATTAAACCCGATTCGAGCTTTAAAAGAACATATAACAGCCTGTTTCCAACAGTTTATTTCACTTATAAACTTGATACTGCCGGACATAATGAGTTAGGTTTAAACTATGGACGCAGGATTGATCGGCCATATTATCAGGACCTTAACCCGTTTTTTTCTCCATTGGATAAGTTCACCTATTATGTTGGAAATCCTTTTTTAAAGCCATCATTTACACAAAGCATCGAGTTATCACATACTTTTGAGAGTAAAATTACCACCACTTTCGGTTACAGCTGGGTGAAAGATGAAGTAAATGAAACCATCGAAATTGTAGATGGAACATATTATAGCAGGCCGGCCAATGTGGGTAAAACCAGGGTAGCAAGTGTTTCAGTAAATGCGGATATCGATTTTACAAAGTGGCTTAAACTTAACGCTTATGTGGAGTATGCAAAAATAGTTTCGAAAACAGATTTTTACACAGGTTTTTTGGTTACCAATGGCAGCTATTTAAGGGCCAACCCGAATTTGCAGTTTAAAATCAGTCCAACGTGGAATGCAGAAGTAAACATGCGTTACCAGAGTAAATTATCTAATGTGCAGTTTCTATTGGGCGAGGTACACGAATTTGGTGCAGCAGTACAGAAAAAACTGTCGGCAAAAAGCACCTTAAAATTAACTGCGAATGATATTTTCAGAACCAGGGTATTCAACGGTGTTATCAATAACCTTGCAGCAACAGAGGCAAACTGGGTTAACAGGCAAGATTCGCGATCGGTTGTGTTGAGTTACAGTTACCGTTTTGGTAAGGCCTTTTCTACGCCATCCAAGCATGAATCTTCTGGTGCAGATGCAGAAAAAAACAGGGTAAAAAATTAATACGTTGGTCGGGGTTTGTAATCCCGATCTCTTTATTGTTCTTAGCATCCCCAATGCTATTGACTTAGGTTTTTTTAACCACAGATTCACACAGATAAACACGGATTTTATCTGTGTGCATCCTTTTTATCTGTGGTTAAATTATGTTTATCGGGGGTTATTGGCTTAACTTAATAGCATTGTAAGTATCTCGCTAAGACCTTCGTTTTTTACCACTGATTCACGGAAAACACGGAGGAACTTTTGCTTACTTGCAGTTTCCTAATAATGATAAAGTCCTCCAAAGAGGGGCGTCATCTCGACTGTAGCGAAGCGGAACGCCCGCCTGCTCCGGGCAGGAGAGATCTATCTCGAGTGGAGTTTTCGCGGCAGATTTCTCCACTTCGTTACACTACGGTCGAAATGACGTATTGAGGGAAGTTTAGTTTGTAATGACATGCATGATAATCAGCATGCTTTTTGCTCTTATTGGTCTTAGCGTCTCGCTAGGACCTTCGTTTTTTGACAAGGAGACTCCGAAAATACGGAGGAGCTTTTGCTTACTTGCAGTTTCCTAATAATGATAAAATCCTCCAAAGAGGGGCGTCATCTCGACTGAAGCGTAGCGGAACGGAGAGATCTATCTCGAGTGGAATTTTCGCGGCAGATTTCTCCACTTCGTTGCACTCCGCTCGAAATGACGTATGAGGGAAGTTTAGTTTGTAATGACATGCATGATAATCAGCATATTTTTTGCCCTTATTTGCCTTAGCGTCTCGCTAAGACATTCGTTTTTTGCCACTGATTCACGGAAAACACGAAGGAACTTTTGCTTACTTGCAGTTTCTTAATAATGATAAAGTCCTCCAAAGGGGGTTGTCATCTCGACTGAAGCGTAGCGGAACGCCCGCCTGCTTCGGGCAGGGAGAGATCTATCTCGAGTGGATTTTGTTCGCGGCAGATTTCTCCACTTCGTTGCACTCCGCTCAAAATGACTGTATTTTTTGGGGGTAAGTATTAATTTCTTTGTCGACCATATCGATCTTTATACAATGAATTATCCCTCGAAATGACGATGAGTTTAAACAAACTGGTTCAATACCAACACCCCAACAAGCCCTAATACAGAAACCAGGCTTTCCATCATGGTCCAGGTGCGGAAAGTTTCTTTTAGGCTGAGATTAAAATATTCTTTAAACATCCAGAAACCAGTATCGTTTACGTGCGAAAACATTAAACTTCCAGCGCCTACCGATAAAACCATTAACTCTGGCGGTGCGCCCGGGCCAATAAGTGGTAATACCATGCCCGATGCAGTTAAAGCTGCAACCGTAGCTGAACCTAAGGTTATACGCAATGATGCAGTAATCAACCAGGCCAGCAATAATGGCGATAAATTTAAACCTCCGGTAAGTTGTTTAACGGTTTCGCCCATACCACTATCAATCAAGATCTGTTTAAATGCACCACCAGCTGCAATAATCAAAATAATCATGGCGATACTTTTAACACCTTCTGCACAAGATTCCATGGCTTTGGAAATACTTGTTTTTTGAACAGCTAGCGCAATGGCGACTGAAATTAAAAGTGCTGCCGTAGGATCGGACAGAAATACGAATAAAGCTTTGCCGGTATAATCCATTTTAAAAGTGCTTCCTACTGTTCCGGCAATGATCAAAAATACAGGTAAAAGTGCTGTAATAAAACTTCGCGAGGCTGAAGGCAGATGTTCTTCCTCATCAATTTTGAAATCCTGAAGCGCAGCAGATTGATCACGTTTAATAATTAACCTTGGGAAATAAATTCCTGCAATAATAGCAATCGGAATGCTTAGGGTTAATCCATAAATTAACGTTTTACCAATATCAGCATGGAAAATGCCTGCCAAAGCTACCGGACCCGGGTGAGGCGGTAAAAAGCCATGTGTTACCGAAAGTGCGGTAGCCATCGGGATACCAATATAAAGTTTCGAAATGCCTGTGGTGGCCGAAATGGCAAATACCAAAGGGATCAAAACCACAAAACCTGCATTATAAAATAGGGGTATACCCACCAGTAAACCGGTTAATAACACGGCCCATTGGATATTCTTTTTACCAAAAGCCCTGATCAGGATAAAAACAATCTTTTTTGCCGAACCACTGTCTTCAATCAGCTTGCCCATCATGGCACCGAGTGCTAAAACCATCACCATACTACCCAGTGTACTGCCAATCCCGTTGCTGATCGAAGTCATTACTTTTGTAGCAGGCATTCCCAGTAATAAACCGGTTATAATGGCTACGGCAATTAAGGCAATCATCGGGTTGATCTTTTTCAAAATCAAGATAAAAAGCAGCAGGATACCGAAAAGTAGGATAAGTAATGACATTTGGTTAGGGATTAGGTAGATGTTTTTTTACAGCAGATGCACACAGATGTTAATTTCTGGTGTTTACTTTTTTACAGTAATGGTTCTTCCGGTAACGAGGTTAAATTCGTAAATACGGTAAAGGCCATCATCACTAATCTCTATATTTTCTACCAGTCCGGTTTTGCTGAAGGTATCGGTTACCATATCTCCGACTTTTACATCCTGGAGAATATCATTTGGTGTATCGTTGTTTAATCTGATCATAATGGTAAAAGTATCGAAATTTGCTTAAATAATTGAAAATGGAGTAAATGATGGATGGATGTAAGATGTAAAATGGATGATGGAATTAATCACCAATGATCAATTTTCAATGAGCAATCGCGATCGCAGGTAGATGATTTTCTGCCACGGATGCACTTAAACCACGGAGAAATAATCGCATTTTAATCAAACCTTACAGATAGGCCCAAGTAGACAAAGGTGATATTAATTCTGCGGTGATCAGCGAAATCAGCGGGAGATTATAAATATTTTTCCCGCAGATTTAAAAAGATAGGCGCAGATTGTTAATCACCAATGCTCAATTTTCAATGATCTATTATGATCATAACAATAGCTTATCTTTTGCCACAGATTCACCGAAAACACGGAGACGTACTCGCGTTTTATCAAACCTTACAGATGAAATTAATTCTGCGGTGATCAGTGAAATCAGCGGGAGATTATAATATTTGTTCCCGCAGATTTAAGAAGATAGGCGCGGATTGTTAATCACCAATGCTCAATTTTCAATGACTAGGTACTACCGCTGACAAGAGGCCTTAATGTTCTTAATTCCTTAATGGTAAAAAAATGTAAGATGTAAAATGGTTGATGGAATTAAAATCACCAATGACCAATTTTCAATGACCTGGTACTACCGCTGACAAGAGGACTTGATGTTCTTAATTTCTTTATCGTAAAAAAAATGTAAGATGGTTGATGGAATTAAAATCACCAATGACTAATTTTCAATGATCAAGTGCTAACCGCCGACAAGAGGCCTTAATGTTCTTAATTCCTTAATGGTAAAAAAATGTAATATGGTTGATGGAATAAAATCATCAATGATTAATAGTAATCGTTTGATATATAGGGCTTTGAGTTTTATTCGATAAAAAAAGTGAAATTAATCCTCTCCCGGCTTTGTTTCCTCAATGCCTGTATCTGCTTTCCCGATGATTAAGTTAACGCAAAACGCCACACGCTAATCGCATGGCACTTCCCGCTTTTTACCCCTCCGTTCTCAATATCTTCAATGGTGGCTGGTTTAAAATACTTCTCGTGCTCAATACACCCGTAATCACCACCAGCAATACTATAGAGCCAAATAACAACAGCGTTGGTAAAAATGGCGGAATAAATGCAGCGTCGAAAATAAATTTAGCCAGTGCCCAGCTTCCGCCAACGGCTAAAATCAATCCTGCACCAGCTGCAAATGCACCCAGAAAAAAATATTCAATTGCATTTATGGCCAAAATCTGTTTTCTGCTCGCGCCCATGGTTCGCAGTAAAATACTTTCTTTTATCCGTTGGTTTTTACTAGTTAATACGGATGAAATGAGCACAATCCACCCGGTAACCATACTAAAGCCAGCCATAAACTGAATGACGAAACCAATTTTGCCCAACAGCTCATCTAATAATTTTAGAACCAAATCCAAATCGATTACCGAAACATTAGGGAACTTTTGTACCACTTCGCCCTGAAAACGTGCAGAAACTTCGCCCGATGGTACCCTCGTCATCAATACATGGAACTGTGGTGCTTCTTCCAGTACACCAGCCGGAAAAACCACCCTGAAATTCGTTTGCATGCGGCTCCAGTTTACCTCCCTCAAACTGCCTACAACGGTCGGGATCATCATGCCCTGAACATTAAAAAGGATTTTATCATTTAAACCTACATTGATAGATTGGGCATAACGCTGGTCTAAGGAAATGTAAACCGTTTCATTGGGTTTTATTTTTCCAGTCCATTTACCTGAAGTAATTTTCTCCGCTGCGGTTAAGGTATCCTGATAAGTAGCCCTGATCTCGTTGCGGTAAGCCCTTCTGTTATTGGTATCTGCACTGGCTTTCTTCCCGTTAATTTCTTCAATCCGCATGGTAATTACAGGCACCTGGTTCATCAAGGGTAATTTAAAGGCTTTGGTTAAGCTGTCTAACCCTTCTTTTTGCGTATTCTGAATGTCGAACATCACCATATTGGGCTGATTGGCCCCCGATGAAAGTGTAACACGGCTCATCAATATGCCCTGCACAAAAAATAACGTACAGATAAATGCGGTAGATAAACCAATGGAAACCGTAAGCATCAGGGTTTGATTGTTCGGACGGTAAAGATTAGCAAAACCCTGTCGCCATAAATAACCCGAGGAGTTGGGCAAGAGTTTCCTTACAAGAAACATCAGTAGTTTTGACAATACAATTAACAGTACAAAAGCAATGGCTATACTCAGCGTAAAAGCGAATGTTTGTATCCAGGTTTTCATCTGTAAATGGGTAAAACCGGTAATAAAGGCAGCCATTAGCATATAAACCAGCCAGGTTAGTGGATCTCTTCTGCCTCCTGTTTTCTCGAATGATGCCCTGATGGCATTTAGCGGAGAAATTTTCCTGACCGATAGGAGTGAGGGGAGTGCGAAAAGAATGGAAATAATCAGGCCAAGTAAAATCCCCTGACCAACGGCCATCCACGAAACCTGCATGGTAATTTCGACCGGAAGAAAATCTTTAAGCACTAAAGGTAACAGAAACTGTATACCCGTGCCTAAAATAGCTCCCAAAACTGATGCGATTAATCCAATAAAAAATACCTGGATGAGGTAAATTAAAAAAGCATGCCGCGCTTTTAAACCTAAGCAGCGCAAAGTGGCAATGGCACTTAATTTCTCCTGAATGTATACATGAATAGCGCTGCCAACGCCAACACAACCTAATAATAAAGCAATAAATCCTGATAAGGCCAGAAAACGGTTTACATCTTTAAATGATCGCCCCGTTTGTTCTTTCCGCGACGCTACTGTGTCGGCATCAAAACCTTCTTTTTCTAGTCTTGCATCCTGTTTTTTAACCCAGGCATCAATTCCGGCTGGATTATCATACCTGAAATAAAATTTATTGTTGATCCTGCTTCCGGTTTTAATCAGGTTGGTTTTATCGAGTAATTGTAGCGGAATATATACCGTAGGGGCAATGCTCGAGCCGATTCCTGTTTGTCCGGGCGCTTTAATTAAAGTACCTAAGATTTTAAAATTAAGATCGCCCACTTTAACCGAATCGCCCACTTTAGCATTATACTGCAGCATCAGGGTTTGATCAACTAGGGCGTTTCTTCCGGATTGAAAATTCTTTGCTGCGGCCAATGGAATGGTTTCTATTGTGCCATAATAAGGATAGTTGCCCTGTAGGGCTTTCATTTGTACTAAACGGCTGCCACCACCTTTCTGAAAATAGATCATCGAGGCAAATGTTTTCTCCTGCGAGCGCTCATCGCCCAATGTATCGAGCATTTTTTGCATCGCTTTGCTTACCCCTTTGCGGCTATCCAGCACCAGATCGGCACCCGTAAGTTCTTTCGCCTGTGCATCTATATCCCTTTGCAGATTATCTTTAAACGAATACACCGCCACAAGTGCTGCAATACCTAAAACAATTGATGATATAAAAAGCAGTAAACGTGCGCGGTTTTTCCGGCTATCGCGCCAGGCCATTTTAAACAGCCAAGAAAATTTGATGCTTTGCGTTGGATGGCTATTAGGCATAAGTGAGGTTTTCATCTGAAAGGATTACACCACCTTTAATTTTGATATTTCTTGAGGTTTTGGCTGCAAGTTCAAGGTCGTGTGTTACGATGATTAAAGTGGTTCCGGCATCTTTGTTTAAATCGAACAGCAATTTGATTACTTTTTCGCTTGTTTCAGCATCGAGGTTTCCGGTTGGCTCGTCGGCAAAAAGAATAGCCGGTTGATTTGAAAATGCCCTTGCAAGCGAAACCCTTTGCTGCTCGCCGCCTGATAACTGGATGGGGTAATGATGGGAACGATCGGCCAGACCAACTTTATCCAGTAGCTCCAAGGCATGGGCTTTAATATTTTTTGCCCCCCTCAATTCTAAGGGCACCATCACATTTTCGAGTGCGGTTAAAGTCGGTAGTAGCTGGAAATTCTGAAAAATAAAACCCACATATTGGTTCCGCACTGCAGCACGCTCATCTTCATTGAGTTTTTCTAAGGCAATACCATTCAGTTCAACCGTTCCGCTGCTGGCCCTGTCTAATCCGGCACATAAGCCGAGTAGTGTAGTTTTTCCACTTCCTGATGGACCTGTAATGGCAACGGTTGATTCGGCAGTAATAGAAAAATTGATGTTATCCAAAACGGTGAGTTCCCGTCCGGCACTTTGGTAAATTTTGCTTACATTTCGGATGTTCAATATGCTTTCCAATAGCTGATTTATTTAGGGTTTGCGTATAGATTTTTGCCAAACATAACGGGCCAGTGCCTGTTAAGATAATGTTTAACGATAATTAGATATAGATTTATTAGATATGTTACGAAAACGATTAATGGGGCTATTTGTTTTGAGCCTGATACTCTTAAGCTGTGGAAATCAACAAAGTAAGAGCAATAAGGATAAAACTTTAGATTCGGCTGACCAAAAAACATCTGTTACAGCTGTTAAAAAGAAAAATATCCTCTTTTTTGGTACAAGCTTAACGGCAGGATATGGGCTCGACCCAACTGAAGCTTACCCGGCATTGATCCAGAATAGGATTGATTCTTTAAAAATGCCCTATAATGTAATTAATGGTGGTTTAAGTGGCGAAACTTCTGCAGGTGGCAAGGGAAGGATAGATTGGTTATTGAAACAGCCTGTTGATATTTTTGTGCTCGAACTGGGGGCCAACGACGGTTTAAGAGGCTTACCTGTTGTGCAAACAATAAAAAACCTTCAGGATATTATCGATCGCGTAAAAGCCAAATATCCGAATGTGAAGCTGGTAATGGCGGGGATGCAGGTGCCACCGAATATGGGCGCTAAATATGCTTCGGATTTTAAGAACATATTCCCTGATCTGGCAAAGAAAAACCAGATGGCTTTGATACCGTTTTTATTGGATAAAGTTGGCGGTGTACCGAAATTAAACCAGGCAGATGGTATACACCCAACGGCAGAAGGGGATAAGATTTTAGCAGAAAATGTTTGGGTGGTGCTGAAAGGATTGTTGTAGTTTTTTCGTTTTAACTCAGAGAGCACAAAGAGAAAAGGCGCTGAGGACAGAGAACTGGGTGCAATAATCTAAGCTTAGCGTCTTGCTGAATTTATTTCAGCATCTTGCGACTGTAAGACCCTGAAATAAATTCAGGGTGACGACCGATGATGGCTACAATTGGCTTGTTCATATTCTCATTCCTTCCTAAAACTTTTAAGTGTTCCGTCATTGTTAAACTGGATTTCGAAACGTTCCCGGTTACCATTAATACTTTGTGGGAACCAGCGCATATTTCCGTCCCAGATTGAAATGTAAACAGAAGTTGCCGGTTTTGCATCCTCAACCTGTGCTGCTTTTTCATTATAGATTTCGAGCACTTTCCGGGCATCTTCAAAATGCATTTTGCTTAAAGGGAATGTTCTGCGTTCGATATCTGTGGCCAGTACTGGTTTTGGCGCAGACCATGCCCCGTCCTCATATTTGTAAGCATCAACATACTTAGGATTTACAGGATGCTGCAACATCAGGTTTATGGAACCATCACCGTAAAAATGAACCGATTGGTATACCATTATTTGTTTGCTTTGGTATTGAGGCAACCGCTTTAGTTGTTCCTGGGCCAATGCCAGATCCGGAATACTTAACAATGCTTTCTTTGCTTTTACTACCGGTTTTGCTGCGTTAGTGTTTTTAAGGCCTCCCTGAGGAAGCTTCATTTCTTTTAGAAACTCATCTACTCTTTTCTGTATTTCTTTAGCCGCTGCAGGATGTTTTTGCTGCTTTAATAATTCGATGTCGTGGAACATTTCTTTCGCTTTCAGCTCCATTTCGGGTGTATTAATGGTATCGCCATTTATTACGATCGTATTTTCCTGGTGGCGCTGTACAGCTGTGGCTGTACTGGTTTTAGTAGATCCGGTATATTCGCCATTTGAATCAAAGTGATTCTCTTTATTATATTTTTTAACCAGCGAATCGTTTGGATGAAAGGTTTCATCAATGCTTTTGGTAATATGGCTGCAACTCAGCATAAGCAAGCTGAAAAGTATAAACAGGCTATAAAATTGCTTTGGGTTTTTCATCAGAATTCTCCTTCAACTTCATTTAAATCTCTTTCAAAAGCAGCATGCTGCGGATCCTCTTTAAGATAAAAAATAGAAACATATTCCTGTTTGGTCATATCCAGATCGAGCAGGTTTACAATCCTTTTAATATTCACCCTGTGCTTATGGTAAAACTGATCTGTAAATTCGAGCTCAAAATTGACCAATGGCTGCTCATTGATGTAAGTTCCGGTTTGGCTGGCTTTGATCAACCGGGCGGTAGTTTGCGTACCTTTAAACTTAATCAGGAACAAATTATCAGGTTTGCCGATAAATTTTCGAAGGATAAAAGTGCCAAAAGCACGGTAAAGTAGTAATGTAAATGCACAAGTTAACAGTGGGTGGCCAATACTCATAAAACGCCAGCCCATGCCCTCGCTTTCCGAATAATAAGAATAAACATAATAAGCAACAACAATGGCAGCAAAGCTTAGCCATGCCAGGTTCGTAAGAGCAATAATCATTTTCCTCATGCTTACTTCTGTTGAAGCAAAAATAAAATAAGGGGCATTTTTTACCTCTCTATCTAACAAAATACCAACGGTTTTGCCTATTTCGTAACGGCGCTCGTAAGGTTTCGCATCGTTTACCGTAGTTATTTGAGCAACAGTACTGCCCACCAGGTTTTTAAACTGCAGCGCAAGTTCGTAGCTATCGTAAGCTGCTCCCGGTTTCGAAATTTTTGTCGATTTTAATATTTTGGCCTCACGCGGTTCGCCGGTGGTTTTAAGTTTTTCTATGTTGCGTTTGATCAAAAATGGACGGACTACCCATTTGCGGTAATAACCAATTAACAATATAGTCCAGAACAGGATAGATAGGGTAAGCAAAGCAAGCGGATACCAAGGATTGCTGTCTACCAGATTGGGCATGTTTTCGCTTTTGATATTGTAATATAATAACATGGGGAATGGGATAGCGAAAAAGAACATATAGATGCTCCAGAATATCGAAAGTCCTTTACTGATGTTATGGGTCATTACTGCTTATTAATTTAATGTTTTGTATTGTTCAAAACTCTGGTCCATAGCGGTGTAAAATGCAGGATTGATTTCCTGTATCATCGCGTATATTTTTAATCTTCATTAAAATACTGTCCAAACCATTTGTCGAAATTTTCTTTGTGTTTTTCCTGTGCGGTTTTAATTAATGCGTTAGGCTCTTCAATCTGGTTGAGGTGGTAATCGCCTTTCATCCATTTTAAATACTGATCCAGGTCTTCACTTTCTTCGTAGCTGTTTTTATTCTTAAAAAAATAGGCCTGGTCAAATTCAACCCAGATTTCGGCATCGTAAGTGAGCAGGTGCAAAAGCTGTAAAATGTTTTCCGCAACTACATGAACACCGCCTTCATCTCCGAAAACCACAATAGGCATCTGGTTTAAAGACTGGTTACTTCCATCGTTCCATATCGTATAAAAAGATCCTGTGCCATTGGCCTGTGCAAAAGGCAATAATCGGTTTAAGAATTCTTCATCTTCGCTCCAGCTTTTTAAGCCCAATTTATTATCGATTAAAACACCAAAGCCATTGCTGTAATTTTCGAATGCGGAAATATTGTTCTGAAAGTAAATCAGTTTTTCCAGTTCAACAGGAATCTCGTTGAGCCCTAAATTTTCTTTAAATGCTGTAATGTTGATCATAGGTAGGTGAATTAGAATTAATGAATAATGGAATGATTGAGTGATTGAATGTGGGAATGATTGAATGGGGGAATGATTGAGTGATGGAATGTAGAATTAATGAATGATTGAATGAAATTGCAATTATTAAAAAGGCATCTTTTTTACTTCGATTCCGTTATCTTTCGCATATACATCGGCAATATCCCAAAGCTTATTGTATTTCTGTACAAAGGAATCATAACTTTTATTATTCAGTTCGATTATTGCATTATTAATTTCGGCTTCGGGTGCATGCTCATCGATCATTTTAGCAATTTTGAGGTGATCGGTTTGATAACTTTTCAATACAAAGGCATACAGATCAAGCGCTGCATCAATCATTGGTCTGGTTTTTTTAGTTGGCCGCATATCCTTTATCTTGGTGATGTTCTGTTCTACCCTTGCAATCGAATTGTTTTCCAGGTATTTTTCGCAGGTGTTAAAATCAGGTGTATTTACGCCGCTTTTGATATATTTCAGATAAGTTTTAAAATACTCGCCACCAAAACGCGATATAGAATTGGTATTTAGGGCCACACGGTCAAAATACTCTTCCGGCGTATTCAACGAGAATTCGCATGCGGTGATGGTTAAAACCATCACCATTAGCATGACATTTTTGAAGTTGAGGCGCATAAACATCTTAGTATTTATCTGCTGGAGAATATTTTTCTTCGAACATTTTACCGATAAGCGGAACAGGTTTTAATGCGCCGTTTGCAGCATTAATGATGCCCATGATCCATAGCACAATAAACACGTAGCCGATAAGGCCTAAAAAAGATAAAGCAGGTACTGTAAATGCAATGATATTGAGAACAATGCCAAAGATGATGTTTACAATGGCCAGTCCTAACGATTGTCTTAAATGATATTTAAGCAATGCATCGGCTTTATCTTTTCCAATAAAATAAGCTACCAGCCAGCCAATAATGGTGATGTACGAAATAATTGCAAGAGATTTGTTGTTCATGATAAATGTTTTTTAGGTGAAAAATTTGTTGATCCAAAGTTGGGGCTAATGCTTAGGATTTTAAAGGTTTCAGTGCCTACAGAGCATCTACAGTTTGGTTAAAAAACGTCTACAATACATCTACAATTGTATTTAATGTCTTGATTGTCAGGTTGTTATTTATTTTAATAATTTTTGTTTTTCGTCTACAACTTCATCTACGGATCAATCTTTATGTTAATTTTACAATATGAAGCATCCTATCTTTAGAAAAATATTTCTTTTAGCCATTACTCTACTTACCTTTCGGGCGGGTGCACAAACCTTGTTAGACAGTACCGCGCTCGATAAACTAAGTGATCAAGATAAACCGGCCCTGCTTACGCAACTGGCAGAGCGAAGCAGGATTAACGGCGAATACGATGCTGCCATTGCCAAAGCCAGAGAAAGCATGGCCCTGGCAATAAAATCCAAAAATATTAGCGAGGCTACAAAAGCTTACGCGGTACAGGTAAGTGTATATGCTACAACTAAGCAGTTTGTATTATCAAAAAATGTAAGCGATACTACTTTATCACTTGCCCAAAAATCGAAGCAGCCTGTTGCCCTGGCTTATGCTTATTATGCGCAGGCACTTTTTTATAATGCCATTGATAATGCCGAGGAAGTAACTAAATACTGCCAGCTGGCACTTAAATCGTTAGGTAAAAAAGACGATCCATACCTCAGTGCCAAGTTATATTACCAGTTATATATGCTCAGCTCGCGCAGGGATGACGTTAAAAATGTAAATAAATATGCCCGGGCTGCTGCCGGAAACGCTTTAAAAACCAATGATTATAATTTATTGGGCAATTGTTATATCGCTTTATCAATTGCTGCAGATTACAATTATGCCGGTAGTAAAAACGAATTATTTAGGGATAGCATTATCTATTATTTAAATAAAACACAGGGGCTTTACCGGGAGTATCCAAAATATGTTGCGCGGAAAACCTATGCCATGTCCTGTATCAATAGTGCAGATTACTACCTTCGTTATTTCTCAGATACCGATCTGCAGGCAAAGGCTAATGCCATACGTTATGCCGGTTTGGCCAACGAAGTGATGAAAGCGGCTATAAATGGCGAAGAGATCAGGGCGAGTGGGCTGGGCATTTTAAGCGAATATGCCAAAAGGGATAAAAACTTTATTATGGCAGAGGCTTATTTGCAGGAAGCTTATAGTGTACTTAAAAGCAAGAAAGTGCCCTATTATTCAACCATGATTACTGTGGTAACCGCATTGTCGAATTTTTATGAAGAGCGCGGAAGTTATGAAAAGGCCCTCGAATTCCAGAAAAAAGCAACAGAATACAGCAACAAATTTTTTGATGAAAAACGTACGTTAAATGCCCAAAAACTGGAAGTACAGTACGAGGCCGAAAAAAAAAACAATGAAGTAAAGCTATTAAAACAAAGTGAAAAATACGCCCGGCAGCAAAAGTATCTGTACATTGGTATTGCTATTGCCTCTTTGCTGGGGTTGATATTTATGTTCCGTTCTTATCATTTCAGGTTGAGGTACTCGCTACAGCGCGAAAAACAACTGAACCTGGAGAAACAGGATGCAGAACTACAGATGAAACTCGAAAAGGAAGAAAAGGCAAGGTTAAAAGCCGAACAGCAATTGCTGGAAAGCCAGCAGCAGCAACTGCAGAAAGAAGTAATGGCCAACCAGCTTCAGCTGGAGCACAAAAAGGAAATGCTTTTCCAGATCAAAGAAAAACTGGGCGTTGCGCCACAACTCAATATCAATAAAATATGGAACGAGGAACTACTTTTGGACAATGATTTTGAAGAAGCAAAATTTCAGATCCAGCAGGTACATCCCGAATTTTTCTCGTTGCTCAACCAGAGGGCACAGCAGAAATTAACTGCCCTCGACCTAAAATTATGTGCTTACCTGCATTTAAAAATGGATACCAAAAAAATTGCGCAGCTGATGCATGTGGAGGCCAAAAGTGTGCGCATGAGCCGTTACCGTATTAAACAAAAACTAGGGCTTGGCAAGGAAGAAGACCTGAATCTGTTTTTGCAGGATATAGGATAGTTTTAGTCAGCAGTTTTAAATGCGTCAAAACATTAAAGAGCTAATCCAAATGGTTAACCGAATCAAATTTCTTTTTTGCATCGGCATATAACTGCTCTTTTTTACTGATGATTTTATGCATTTCCATTTTATCCTTTGATAACTGTAGCTGCTTGTGTGTGGCAGCATCGCGTACGGCTTCGGTATTTGCCTTGTTTTGGCTTATCAGTTGCTGGGCAATAGTGAAACGTTCAGAAATTTCCAGTTCTTTAACCGCAGTATAATAATTGGCTGCTGCAGTTTTTAGCTCGTTGCCATGTTTAATGTCTCCGGTTCGAAGCGCATTTATTTCACCAATAATTTTATCAAAAGCTCGTTCCTCTGCATCTATTTCCCGTAAAGCACATTTGTAATCACCCATAGTTAAACATGCCAGCTTCCGGTCGCTTGGACCGTTTTTGCCCACCATGACATTGAATACTGCCCGGTCTTTCTGTTCGAATACAGTTTTCAGATTTGCTGCTTTTTTAGACTGACAGGAAGCCATCATCAATATCAGTATGGCTAAAAGGATGCGTTTCTGTTTCATAGGTTTTATCTTATTTTCAAGGTTATGTACTTTTAAAATAGTGAACTTATTACTATCTGCTTACGGTTATTAGTAATCTTATTTTAAACACTTATATAATTGATCAAAATCTGTTATTTTTGATGTAAAGGCGTTTTTCGCAGGCGAAAATCAATAAGCCTTTCTGGTAATAGTATTCATAATTTCATGAGCCCGCTGCCTTGTCGCCATCGCCAATTCCTTTATCGCATGTTGCGAGTATGATAAGATGGAGAACAGTATTTTCTGCTGGTGGTTTTTCACTGATGAATTTTGATTAGTCGTAATGAAAAGGTGTGCCTGTTAATGTATTAAACCTATACCTTATTCGCCTGCAGCTAAAACCTGATCACTACGCATATTTTGTTACCTGTTCTTCAATCCAGTTTTTAAATGCTACGTTATTAAAATCAGCGATTTCGCTTCCCCTTACAGGTACCTGAACATTAAATTCTTTTTCCACCCAGGCCCTGAATTTTGGGTTAATGCCCGCGTCTTTTTCCTGCCCGATTGCTGTATTCCACTCTTCTATGGCCATACTTAAATCAGCAAATCCAATTTCATCGTATCCTATAGCTAAAAGTCTCAGGAAATCTATAAAGTTTTCGGCCAGAATGTACAACTCCCCGCCTTCTGAACCCAAATGAACTATTTTTTGATTGTTCTCATCGTCAATCCAAAATGCATACAACGAGCCGTCTCCACCGGCACCAAATATTCCGAACCGGTCTGACACGTTATTGAAACCAAGCCAATACTGCATTGTAGCTCCATCGTCGGCCCTTAATTCAAAATATCCGCTAATGGGGTAACCGTTTTCGTCCGTCCAGTTACATAATTTTTCGAGCGCAGCCGGAATAGCCACCTGGCTTGGTATGCCCTGAAGTATTTTTTCGTAGGTATTCATAATTATTCCTTGTTTAGGTTTAATAACATTTCATTTAACATTACCAGCTCCGTGACATGTTTTATAGGATATAGCTTTATTTTCTGTTCAAATCGGTTATTAACAATGGGTTACTTTCTTTCAATCTGTCGATCAATTCACTTACTGCACCTATTGTGGGGCTCTTTTTGAGCTGTTCAACTTCAGTATCGGTAATACCCACTAATTGCAGAAAGCTTACCTCGCCATGTGGCGTTTCTATTTTGCCCAGTTCTGGATCTAAAGCAAAAACAAAGCCTGTTATTTCCGTGTCGGTATTTAACCTTATCGGCCCGTTGGCAGGTATAAAATGATTTTCTTCAAACCATTTACCACTCGAGAAAACATATCTGGCCAGGTTATTCATGACGTTTATAGCCCAGATAGGATCATTTTCATCATCTTTAAACGGTGCCAGCCTGAAAGTGAATTCGAAGCCCCATTTACTAAATTCGCCACCTGCCTTTTCTTCGTTATAATAAAGCTCGCTCATACCATAGCTAACGATGTGCCGGTGAAAAGTTTGATGGTTGGAATCGTAAATGCTTGCACCATCTATCGGATCGGTTCCGCCCGCCGCATAATGGATTCCGCACAATGGCGGATAGTGACGGGCTTCTGTATCGCCATATATTTTTTCTAATTGATTATCGATAGACTGCCATCCAGGTGTATCGTCTGTAGTAAATTGCTGTTTGTAGGTTTCCGGATTCATCATTTTTTAATTTAGTTTTCAGGGTTACGGTTCTTCAAAGATGTTGCCATTTTATTTTTTGAGCAACAGCTGCCACATATCACCGTTGGTTACCTGCTGCACAATATTTTTTTTGTTTTCCCAGCTTGTTAAGCTGTTCTGCAGTTTTTCAAATGCCGTATTTATTGCACTGTAGGCGCCGTTAATATAATCTTCATTTTTAGCTGTATGTGCATCATGAAATTTTGCTTCAATAAAATCGAGATGGATAAGTGGGTTGAGCAGTTCAAAATTCATATACCTGTAATAATTGTTTAGATTGATCCCAATATATATTTTGCCTGTAGGGGCAACGAACAGATATTTTCCGATAAAAGAGTCATTCATTTTTTGCCATATCTCAAAATATTCCCTTCTTTCGGCATAGTGTTCAGCATAACCCACGATCCAGTTTTTATCCCAGAATATGTATTTTTCAATCAGATATTGCGCTATCTTGTATTTTTCCGCTTCAGGAATACTCTCTTCAAAACACCGCAGGGTTTCACTGGTAATCATACTCCATTGATTAGCCATCGAATTGTAATACGCTTCCAGTTGGGATGTTCTTATTTCATTTTCGAGCGGGGCGAGGTATATATCCTGCAATAAATCGGTTATTGATGTGTAATGATGTTGGAAAGCAGATATTACTGCTTCCATTGCTTGTTTTTCAAGATTTAAGATCAGGTAAACTCGGGCGATGGTATGAAAAATCTTTGGAATGAGCCAGCACCATTGCTGCACCATTTCATAAATAATCCGCGCATCCTGTAAATATTGTACATCCTTAAAATTCAGGTACATTTCCCAGCAGGAATTAAAATACCTGTTAAGAATATCGTAAAACCAGGGATCAGATTTATAACGCTCTAATTTTTGTGAAGTATTTTCGGAAAGCCAGGGGTTAAATTGATTATAAAATGTTTCTGCAGTACCATTATGATCGTAATTGGGTGTTTTTAAATGTCTTTCTACCTGTGATACATCTTTTTTAGTGTTGAAATGCTGTTTTTGCTGCTGCAGAAAATCATCAAAATCCAGAACTCTTTCTATTTTAACCTGTTCGTAGAGATTTGTCCGGTAAATAAAAAAAACACCATGTTTATCACTACATTTTCTGAGGAACAGGTAACCGCTTCCCAAACCTGCTGACGGAAGTCCGGAGTTATCATACTCCAATATTTCGAATGTTGCCGCATTTACGCTGGTGAGTTTTTCGTTGCTGCCCATCCATATTCCTTTTTCACCGATCAGCATTACATCTTTATAATAATAACCGCTGCGGTCAAACCTGTATGCCCCAACTTCATTTTTCGAAAAAGGCTGGCCGTTGAGGTATAAAAAATCTTTGTCGCTTGCCAGATAAGGGTTTAAAAGTTTGAAGGTTGCCGGATCTGCTTCTGGCAATAATTCGAGCAATCCATTATAAACCGCCCAGGTGGTGAGGTAATATACCGATCCATCATTCCCATTTTTAAGGATTTTAAGTTTACCTCCGTTTAACGGGATCTTGCCCTTAGGTAACACTGCAAAGTTTTTGTTGCAGAAACCGTAATCCGTTTTTTTTAGTGAATGGATATCTATATCTCCGAAAATTTTTGGTTCGGTGTAATTGTAAAAAGTATAGAGGTAGCTGCCGTTGTAAAAATAATTTTCGCCAAGCGGAACCGGGTTGCTAAAGGTTGCTGTATGGAGGTTATTTTTTAAAAATGTAAGCATAAACTGCTGCTGCAGATATTTAACTTCTGCAACTATTTCACGGTCGACCATCCGGCCTGCAAAAAGATCGCTTTTAAAATCACTGAAATTAACTGCTTTTTTAAAAAGAAAAATATCTGCATCTTCTCCAACAACTTTCAGCTCGTTGCTTTCCAGATTTAACTTTAATGCCTTTCCGTTATTAATCCGGTAAGAAAAATCTATATATTCGGCATCATCAGGTGAAGTAGCCCAATAAGTGCCGATGCAATAGCCTGTTGCAGATGCTGGAAGAACAGATAAAATATGCTGAAAAACATTCCACTCTGCGGTCAGTTCGAGGTTTACATCGCTGCCATAATTAAACCAGGCAAGAGCATAAAAAGCGAATTGTTTTTTATGATAACTGAAAAGATAAAAATCACGATAATCGCTGTGTTCCTGCAAGGAGATGAAAATACAGTTTGCAAAAAAAGCTTTTGCCTTTTTAAGCAATTGCCTGTAATCTGTTTCAGCAAGATGTATTTTGGTAATGATAGCGGCTGGTTCTGACATTTAACTAGATAGGGGTTAGGTAACTTTAATGCATGGTTACGTTTATTACGTATTCACTTCTTGTTTTGCTGGTATTATTGGTTTAGTTTGTTTCTGATTATTTTTATGCCTTCTTTTTTGTCAGTCTTCCATAAATGGATTTCATAAAAATCTTCTCCATCAAGTCCGTCGTCACTTATTTTATCAAGGTTTCCATAATAAATCCTCAGCCTATATATACCATTTGCAAGTTCGATTCTTTTTGCATCCGGGAAATAGTCTGTATAACCAGCAACTACAATTTTACCTGAACTAACTTCTAAATCACACTCATTTATTTGTCCGATTGCGTGCCCATTGTCTACCAAAAATGGAGGCTCGCTGTTAACTATTTTCAGTCTTACCGGAACGTTCATATTCCGCACTGTACCAATTCCAACCGCTCCATCTGCTGTTGCTAAATAAAGGTTTACAGCTTCATCCGTCCATTTATCGCTCAAATCGCCGACTGCATTTTCATCCTGTATATAAAATTGAAAATAGTCTGCAAAAAGCGTTAAGTTAACTTCATTTATTATTTCCATATCGGTCATAGTTATTAATTAACAGGAAGCACCCTTTGATGTTTGATTAACTATTATCTCTTCCGGGAAATTAGAAGTGTAATTCAATTTGATCTTCTTCTATTTCATCAATCAGCTTTGCACTGGTACCTTTTTACCTCAGTAATTTGCAACTATCCGGATATAAAGTTCTTTGCTGAACAAAGGCATCTTTATCTGGTTAAAGTAATGGTTGTTGAGTAGCGGTTATTACTTTCTTCATCGGTTCTGCGCAATATCATACGGGTTTCGCCCAGTTCGGATATGGTAAAGGCACCTTCGCCACTTATGCTTATTTCAGTATCGCTGTTAAAGTTGTAACCAAGGCTTTTTTCAGCACTTGCATTCATTACATAATATATTTTTCCATCAGCCGCAAAACTCCAGTAATCACCAGGTTTGCCTGGCTTAGTTGTGGTTTTCGTCGGATTTGGCGGGATCGTGGTTTCATTTGCCTGCGATATATAGTTCCACTTGCCAATAATTTTTTCCTGATTGGTTTTTTCAGGCATTTTATCTTTTTTACAGGCAGTATAACCCAGGGTAATGATGCCTAGCAGACATACTATTTGCAAAGTTTTCATAGCGTAAAGGTTTTATAGATAATATCTGATTATTGTTAACCGGCTTACTGCGTGTTATTTACCTGCCCAGGCTAAAAATGATTTTGTAGGTTGTGCCATCGCGGTTGCTGCCTGCACTAAACACCAGCTTATTATCGGTAAATTCATCAATATCATAATCCTGCCCAAACAGGTTAAATATAGTGCTGTTACTTTTTACCGAATAAGGCGTTTCTTCATCTCCCTCAACATTTGTTTTCGCGGTACCATCTGCCCTGAAATCGAAATAATAGCCAGGTTTACCCTCATGTATAACGCTTTTTGCAGGCTGTGGGGGTGTAGTGGTCTCCTCTGTTATTGATGTAACATTCCAGCGGCCCTGTATTTTAGTCTGGGTGGTAACTTCCGGATCTGTACTTTTATCTTTTTTACAACTGGCAGCTGTAAATACCAGCGCTGTTAAAAATGTAAAGAGCATGGCAATATTATATTTTCTTAGTTTCATAATAATCGTTATTAGTGTATTGCTATGGTTGAATAAAAGCTTTGATTTTACATTTTCGTCAATACATACGTTTGCGATTCTTCGTAGGTAATGTTGTTTTGCGTTACGGTTTCACTCTGTTTCAGTGATAATTGTGTGTCAGAATCGAAATTGTATTTAAAAAAAACAGCTTCACTGCCATCCTCACGGAGTACAATCTCATTGGCTTCTATCACGTAACTGTAATTCCCGATCACATTGTTACCTTCTGTTAAGTTTAGCCTGTTACCCGAAAATTCGAATATCATCTTGCCATCAGGTTTTTCTTCATTCTCCACCACCTTGCCATTTTGTAAAGTAGTGCTTTTTAGATTGGTAACCAGCCATTTACCCTGCAGCTTCTGATTGCTGGCTTCATTTTCGTTTAGTTTTTCTTTTTTACAACTGGTAATCACCATAAGGCCTACCAAAACGGTTAACATATATCTTTTCATGTGTTTTGCTTTTTATTTATCCTTATTTATTTTTTTACATAGATGGTTTCGAACGTACTTCTCATTTTTACCTTGTTGGTGCTGTAAAAACTTTCCTCAATATGCGAATGCCGGGTATCTGAATAGAATTTTAACTGATAGTATATCCCCGCGTTACCTTCCCTTAACCTTATTTCTGTACCGATAATGGCATAGGAATAAGTATCTCTTAGTTGCCCGCTGCGATAGTAGGAAATGTTTTTATCCTTATATTCTATGGTGCGGCTATTGGCCGGATAGGGCGTTATTTCTTCAGATACGAGTTTGTTACTATCTTTTTCGTATTCTCTTTCTATCGATTGGGTAGCTTCCCATTTACCCTGCAACCTGGCTACCGAAGTATCCCCATTATCGGTAACCTCATCTTTTTTACAGCCGGTATTGGTTAGTACAAGTGCTGTAATCATTGCAAACAGCACTGTTATTTTATATTTTTTCATATTCATAAGCGTTGTGTATTTATTGCTCCTTTCGATTTTACATTTCGTTAATGTCTCTATTTGGTAAAGTTGTAGGATATTGTTTGGGTATCATCGTAATTGTTTTTGCGGATACTCAGTTTCAATTTATCGTCAGTTAGTTTATCAATGGTGTAGTAGTTATCGTCGAACTTAATCTGGCCGTTACCTTCAATAGTGTAGTTAGTAGTGTTTTTTGCTGCATACAGCACATAGGTTAATTTTCCTTCAGTATCAAAAAGGAAGTAATCGCCAGGTTTGCCATATATAATTAAAAGTTTCACTTCACCTGGTGATGCAAAATCAGACTGGCCTTCTTCTGAAATAAATTTCCATTTGCCCAAAATTTTTTTGCGAACTGTTTCTTCTGAAAATTCGTCCTTTTTGCAGCCTGATATGGCTACCAGAGATATCATAAAAAGCATTGCAATCATCAGTTTTTTCATTATCATAAAGCTTAATGTTTTTTTTTAGCAAAAAAATTAAAACCATTATCAATGCTTTTAAAGCCTGGGATGGCTCCGGTGGTAAATTCTGCCCGGATTGGTGTTTCGTTAAATCCTTGATCTGGTTGATCCTGGGATAACTCGTTTTCGGTTCTGTTTTTATTAATTGATATCAGGTATGTAGTGCCTTCTATTTTATCCACGCGGATCCACGTCCACAACATTTTTGAAGCCGCACCCGTTGCATTGTTCTGTATAAAATAGCCGTAATAAAGGTCTCCCTGCCGGGGCGGCACCGTTAATTGCGCTTCCTGCTTTTGCTCTTTCTTCCGGTTAGAAATTGTTCTCACCGCTAAAATGCCAGCCGTTAAAAAAACAATCAGGGTAAAAGCAATAAAAACTTTTCCAAACGGGGTATAACGTAAACTTTTTGGGTCCCGTGCTACAGTGTTTTCACGCATTTGGGCATGGCTTTTCATTTCTTCAGTCCACTGCCGGCGGGGAATTTCCCGGTTGCTTCCGCCGTCAAAATAAACACTTCTAACTTTGTTAAACACGGTATAACCAAAGCCTGTAGACTGGTGCAACTGGTAAACCACCAATACGATATAATCGGACGAATACAGCCCGGGGTTGGAAAAATTGTTTAACTTTTCCTCAAAAATGGGTTGCTCTATTTTACGGTAAAAGATAATCATAACATGTTTTTACTGTTACTCACTGGTTGTTTTTGTGGAGAAAATACCGTGGTTCCATCAATGGCAAGCGTTTTAACATAAAAACTAAGCTGTGGAGAGGTGCTGCCATTGGTACTGTAAAAGCTTTCGGACGATGCGGCAACCTGGCCATCGGTAAAAGCCATTTTCCGAAGTTTTTTGATATCGTTAATCGTTGCCATTGTAATCTCGCCTGATGTATTTTTCAGCCCTCCGGCCATCCATTTCAATAAAAATGCATCAGGTGCCTGGCCAAGTTCCATAGTGATACTGCAGCTGCCGTTATTTATAATTTTGCCTTCATCTGGTGAGTAAAAAGGACTGTTTAATGAATAGCTGGCGCCATAAAGTTTATAATTGTGGCTTGTATTGGTACTTTTATCTGTTAACTTTAATTCGATTTCTGCCTGTGCTTCATCCTGTGCAACTGCACTAAACGCACATAACAATAACAATAAAGTTATTGCCCGGCTATACCATTTTGTTTTCATAGGAGATGTTTTTTGATGTTAAGTAGCGAAATTGAATTTTCCTTCGAATATTTTTCCAATCAGTGGAACGGGCTTTTCCAGTTCATTATTGGCTGCTATTATGCCGAGCAATAACAATACAAAAGGAATTAATAAAATAAGATAAAATACGGCGCCCAAGGACGGGATAATGGCCAGGATAACACCACTTGCAATACTGAGTAGGATAGAAGTAATGATCAGTCCGAGCGATTGACCAAGATGGTAGTTAACCAGTTTGCTTTTTTCTGCTGACTTTTTAAATTCGAGGTAAGAAATGATCCAACCGATAAATGTAATGTAGGCTACAATTGCCATTGTTTTCTGTTTCATAGGATTAAATTTTTGTTGATGAATTGATAACTCAAAATTACCGGGGCTTAAACCTTTAGCCAAGAAAACAAAGACTACACAGCAACTACCTGTTTAGCAAAAAGCGACTACAAGGAGTCTACAACAAGCGTTTAAATGGTTATATTTCAGTTATTTGTTGTAAATCTGCTTTTATAACCATGTTTCTTTTTTCTATTTTTGAATATGCAGCTACCACTGAAAACACTATTGATTACCACATTCTGTCTCCTTATCATGCTCAGGGTTGCAGAAGCTCAAAAAATATATCTCGATTCATTGGGCAGCCTGCTTCATCACAAAAGCCTTGCTAAAGAGGAGCGTATAAAAATTCTTTGCAAAATGGCGCGGGCCAATTTCGAAAAAAACCTTCCGCTTTCATTTAGACAAACGGATGAGGCACTAAAGCTTAGCACAGGATTAAAGGATGGAAAAAGCAAGGCTGTGATATTTGCAACACTTATTCACCTTTATGTTTGGAAAAAAGACCTGAAACACGCCTATCAAAGTCGTGATAGTGCCCTGTATTACAGCAGTAAAACCAAAGATCGTGTTGCTTTAGGTTTTGTGTGGTTCCGTAACGGATGGCTTGACCTGATTAATGATGAAAATGATAAAGCCACAACCAAACTCCTTAAAGCAATCGACTACTTTAAAGGTCAGGATGCTTATGAGTATGAAAGTATGGTATACCATTATCTGGCCAGTTTTTACGGTTACGGCAACAATCCTGCTAAACAGGAAAAATATGCTGCCTTATGTTATCAAACTGCTATTAAAAGTAAACAGGTAGATGTTTTGAATAACGCCTATTTTACCATCGGACAAACTTATTTTGATCGTTTTAAGCTGGATACCACCAAAAGGAATCTGTTAGATTCTGCGTTGTTAACCTATAAAAAAGCACTTATACTTTCTAAAAAACAGGAAGGGCGTTTACTGATTTACAGTAATACTGCTGCGGTTGCCCTCAATACCGCCAATACCTATTTTCAGTATTTTCCGGCAAGTTATCGCGATAGTGCAGAGAAATATGTAGATATTGCTATTGAAATTGCTACAAAAACCAATCTGCAGGAGGTTTTATTAAATAGTTATGGCTTAAAAAGTGAATATGCCCTGCGTGATGGAAATTACGATCAGGCAGAGAAAATATTATTGGCAGGTTTGGGCAAAATAGCCGATGGTGTAGTAAAAATGCCGCTTACACAGGCCAGGATATACCAGGGATTGTCGAATATCGCAGAGAAAAAAGGCGACAATAGAGCGGCACTTAATTATTTAAAACAGTATGTAGCCTTTTATAAAAAAGCCTTTGATGAAGAAAAAATAAACAACACCATCAGCATAGAGGCAGAATACCAATCTGAAAAGAAGGAACAGGAAATTGCCTATCTGCATCAACAGACCGCTTATACCAAAAAACTCAATATTTTTTATATTATTTCCGGACTTACGGGCATAGCAGCACTACTTTTTCTGTTAATTTCTTACAACTACAAACTTAAGGCCTCGGTACGTAAACAGGAATTGATTGACCAGCAAAAAGATGCTGCAGAATTAAAGGCGCAGTTAAAAGAAGCCGAAGCTTTGCAGTTGCAGGCCGAGCAGGCATTGCTTAAAGAGCGGCAGGATAGGTTAGAAAGGGAGGTTTTGGCAGGAAATTTACAGATCGAAGAAAAAAACGAGCTTTTAGAACTCCTGTCTGGCAAAGTGAACAATGAAAGTGACCTCTCGCTTGATGATCAGATTAAGAAAGTAATCAACCAGCAGAAAAAAATGGATAAGGATTTTGAAGAATACAAAGCTGATTTTTTTGATACTAATCCTGCTTTTTTCGAACGTTTACAGCAAAAAGCCAATTATACACTTACCCGTCTCGATTTAAAATACTGTTCGTACATGTTGATGGGATTATCAAATAAGGAAGTTTCTATCCGGTTAGGAATCGAACCCAAAAGTGTGCGCATGAGCCGTTACCGCCTCAAACAAAAGTTGGGCTTGGGTAAAGATGAAGACCTGAACCTCTTTTTACAAAATATAGGATAGGTGGAATCTTTGGTCTATAGTCCAAAGTCCTGTCTGTTTTATCCTGTAGTGTCAGATGCGGACATCCGAAATAAATTAAGATAAGGCGAAAAATGTCTGGCCAAAATCTACCTACTGTTTAGTGAAATATACATCTATCCGAAATTTTTAGGATGGGAGATGGAAGAAAATGTTTTAACCGGTTTATGCTCCCTGGGAGAGAGCTGGTAGAACAACACCCAATAAGTGATGGCCATAATCAATATACCTAAGAGCGCACTGACTATATCTTTCCTTTTCATACCAGCCTTTGTAACAAAAATAATGCCGACCTAAAGCTAAAATGAATAAAAAATTTATGTTTTCAACCAGATTATTGAAAATGATTGCTTTGTGTATTTTATAACAATTAAATTTTGTCCGCTTATTCTGTCAATTTTATTCATGAATCATAAACGATTAATAAAAAATAAATATTTATTGTTTTTCGATAAATATTATTATTTTTGTTTGGTATTATTAATCAAATTATAGAATTAAGAAAGCTGGTACACCGCAGATACTTAAAGTATTACACATCCTTTCGTGGATTATATTTGTTGGTTTATGCATCCAGGCAGGAGGCTTTATCGTAACAGCCATTTTTACCCTGCTGAAACCAACAGTTGTAGATCGTTTGTGGCAACAGGTAGATCTTGCTGCACTCTTTCAGTACGATCGCGGACATTTTTTTGTGGAGATACTGCTGCTCAGCATTGTTGCCGTTGTAAAAGCCTGGTTATTTTACCTGATTGTTAAACTTTTATACGATAAAAAATTAAGCATGGAGCAGCCATTTAATAACGGTGTAAGGAACTTTATTTTTAAAATAGCTTATGCCGCTTTTTTAATCGGATTGTTTTCTATGTGGGGATTAAATTATGCCGGGTGGTTGGTTAATAAAGGCGCACATATTGCTGATCTTAAGGCTTTGGGCGGCGGCGATACCTGGTTGTTTATCAGCGTTGCACTGTTTGTAATTGCACAGGTTTTTAAGAAAGGGATTGAAATGCAGACAGAAAATGAGTTAACCATATAATTTATGCCGATAATAGTGAATCTGGATGTGATGATGGCTAAACGTAAAATGTCATTAAATGAGCTTTCCGAAAAAGTGTGTTTAACCCTGGCCAATCTTTCCATACTCAAAACAGGAAAAGCAAAAGCCATGCGTTTTAGTACACTCGATGCGATATGCCGGGCACTCGATTGCCAGCCGGCAGATATTTTGGAATACAGGGAAAAAGTATAAATTAATAAATTTGATGCTGAAACTTAACTTAGATACCATCATCCTTTTTGTACAGGATGTAACGCTTTTAAAATCTTTTTACGTCGATATTTTAGAATTGGAGATTCTGGAAGAAACCCGATCAGAATGGCTGCTGTTAAAAGCGGGCAACTGTAATATCGCACTTCATAAAATTGGCGATCAGTATAAAAGTAAGGAACCTTTCAAATCCGACAGCAATACCAAGCTTGTTTTTGAAGTGGATGATATTAATGCGGTAAGAGATTACCTGCTCAGCGAAAAAACGCTGATCAATGAAATCAAAACCTTTCCTGATTATAACTATTGGCTTTGTGATGGCGAAGATCCCGAAGGCAACGTTTTTCAGTTGAAGCAAAGAAAATAAGGGATCGAAATGAAACTCCACAAGTCGTCATCTCGAGTGGAGTTACTTGTCCCGATTTTACATGGGTAGCATACCCGAGGACCACCTAAGTGTTCAGCGAAGCTAAATCTGTCTCGAGATAGATCTCTCCACTTCGTTTCGGTCGGGATGATGTACATTTTATTAAGTTGTTATCCTTGAGTTGAGTCGAAGAATCTCCATTCCGTTATATTCCATCTGACCGCTATCGTATCGTAAAGATCAGCTACGAAAAAACAGCATCTCCTTCCTTCCAATTTAACGGCAATATCACTTATAAAATAGGGTGATTATACGGTGTTTTAATACATAAAAATGTAGTTATTTAGGATAGTATATGTCTATCTCTTGTAGGACATAATTATCCATCTACAAACATAAATTGCTCGAAAATGATAACACTAAAACTGGAAGAAAGATTAGATGAAGTATGGAAACATTGTCAGCGCGGATTGGTTTACCCTTCACCATTCGCTATTTTTACCACCCTCTGGACCAAAACACGCGTAAACCGCTCGCAACTGGCCGATCTGATGGCTTCCCTAAGGAAAGAAATCAATACCCATCCCGAACTTAAAGACCGCAATACCTCTGCAATACTCGGTATTTCCTTTAAAAACTGGGCTGCCATTTGCAATAACGATAAATTGCCTTTACCCAAAGGCATGCGCCTTAATTTTCCAACAGAGGCTGATCCCTACACTTCTGATGTTTTTGATGCCTCAAAAGGTGTATTTGATGATACCGAAGGCGACCTTTGGTTCCACATTAAAAGTGATAGCAAAAATGCCTGCGAACTGGTGTTAGATCTGATTTTAAATTCGTTAAAAGAAGTAACCAAGCATTATTTCGCACAGGATGCCGCTTCAAAATCAAACAGTAAAGATGGCAACAAAGGTAAAGTGCTGGGCTGCCGTTTCTCCGAAAACCTCAATAATCCTTCCGATCCGATTACCATTGCCAAACATACCCTCATCGGGGGAGAAGATATGGACCATTTCGGCGGTTCATTTGTACTGGCGCAACGTTTTGTAATCAACTGGAACCAGATCAATATGATGACCGAAGATCAGATTGAAGACCTGATTGGACGTAAAACCGACGATACCATTATTCCCGACCGCGATTCGCGAAGCCACATTAAATCGGCCAGGTTGCAGGATGAACATGGTAATACTACACCGATATTGCGTTTAGGTTTGCCATTTGGCCGTGCTAAACAGTCATCTATTGGTTTCAGAGCACCAAAATCGGTTACGGTTTCTGATGAAGAAGGTATTTATTTCGCCGGTTTCGCCAAAGAAGCTTCTATTCTCGAAAACATCATGAGCAACCAGATCGGTGGCGATAAAGGTTTTATGAACGATCGCTTATTCAACCACTTAAAATCAGATCTGGGTGGTTTTTTCTATATTCCGAGCATCGAAGATTTGCAACTCGATCAACATGCCGCCTACACCAACAATTTCGCTTATGTAGATAATGGCGATTGGTCGAGGTTCCCGGGGGTAGATTGGTCTCGTTTAGATCGTCATTATCAGGATGCTTCCGAAAACGGACTGATGTATTACAACCATCAGAATTACCTTTTTACCATGGCTACCGGGATTAACAGGCACAATCAATATTTTAAAGTGCCCAGCAACCGGATCCTCAGTTTAATGGAAAATATTTTTTCTTTATGGCAGGATAACTGGTATTTCAACCGTAAACAGGAAGAAATTAAAGAAGATCTTCAGTACTATATCAATGCATATAAAGGTAACGATAAGCCTGCCGATATCATGAAAGAATCGATTATGGTAAGAAAAGGCTGGGCTGTTCGTATGAGCTTACAGTTATTCAGTTCGCCTGAATATGGTTTCCGCGGGCGTAAAATCCGTTTTCCGGATGGGAGCTTACATGCCTATTCGGCCTTTATCGAATCAAAGGGCGAATGTGTTTACGGATCGGATACCTACCGGATTTCGCCGGAAGAAATTATAGTAGGTGCCATGCCAAACCTGTCGCTGGGCGAAGGACGATATGTAATGAAATACCTTTCAGAAACCGAACGTATGGACGGCTTTTTAAATAACCTGAGTGAGGCTTCCGGCGTTGGCCACGTCATTCCGCATTACGAAAAAGCCATACAAAAAGGTTTGAAACAGATGAAGGAAGAGGTATTGGCCTACGAACAAAAAGCTACGACCAAAGAACTTCAGGATTTTTACCGTTCTTCTTACCTATCGCTACAGGGCATTACCGAATATATCCTCAACTACGAAAAATTAGCAAGGGAAACCGCCGCTAAAATGGCCGAAGGGCAGGCCTGGGAGAAAGCCAACCTGCTTGCCATTGCTGAGCGTATGAAAAAACTAGCTACCGATAAGCCCGAAACTTTTGTAGAAGCGGTACAGTTTATTTTCACTTTACACTCGTGCCTGCACTTAAACGGCGAACCTACTGCCATTGGCCGTATGGATCAGCTATTGGAACCTTTCTACAAAAAAGGCGATGTTACGGAAGATGAAGCACAGGAAATTATCGATGCTTTTTACATCAAACTGGATGAAAAAGTACAGCAGAACAGGATTTTTATGGAAGATCACCAGCCTTTTGGTAACCTGGCCATGGGTGGGGCTTCTGGTCCATATCCACAGGGTGCTTCATTAGGTCAATGGATCCAGCAGATTACCGTGGGCGGAACCGTGGCCGATGGAACAGAAGATTTTGCGAATTCAAAACCAGCTTATAACCACGTGACCAAGCTTTTTATCCGTGCTTCGGGCAGGTTACCTTTAAATGCGCCCTGTTTATCGTTGCGTACCCGTAAAGATATCCCCAAAGATATTCTGGAAGAAGCAGCACACGCTATCCTTTCGGGCGGTGCACACCCGATATTGCTGAACGATGAAAAAATTATTGAAGGCTTGTACCGCAGTGGCGATGATGTAGGTGGAAGCCTGGCCCACGATCATAAAAAATGGAATTCGGCCGTTAGTATGAAATCGGCACAGAATTATGCCTGTGATGGCTGTTACGAGCCTCAGTTCCCGGGTGAAAACTGGTTCTCGCTGGGAGGTTTTTCTACTTTGCAGCCTTTAGAATGTGCTTTAAACCAGGGTCGTACTTATTCGTCGGCAGGGCAATCGTACCTTTTCGGACAAAATGTTTCGCTCAATTCGAAACCGGCCGATCAGATCAAAAGTTTCGATGAACTGGTTAAGATTTATTTCCAGCATTTCGAACTGTTAAACCGTAAAGCTTTTAACGGCCAGCTGATGGGCTTTGGCGCCAATACAAAATTCTGCCCTTCGCCGATATTAAATGTGTTAATGGACGACTGTTTAGGCAGAGGGCTCGATTTTTACAGCGGTGGTACCAAATACAATATCTACGGGCCATGTTATATTTCTCTAAGTTCGGCAATCAACTCGTTATATGCCATTAAAACCATGGTGTTTGATGATAAAAATGCGGTAACCACCTTGCCCGAACTGTTGGAATGTTTATGCTGCGATTGGGGTTACAAAATGACAGAACCATTTATCAGCACTTTAGCAGGCGAATCGCGTATCATCAGCCGTTCAGATCGTTTTAAACGTTTAAGGGATATTGCGCTGAGTTTACCTCGATATGGCCGCGGTCACCACGAAATTGATACTTTTGGTAATACCATTGTAGAAGGTATTGCAAGAATTTCGGTAGAAACCTTTACCAAACCGCTGCCTCAAATGTATAGCGCTTTGCAAAACCTGGCTGCACGTTACGGTACTGAAGAACATCCTTTCGGGATCCAGATTCAGCCAGGTGTAGGTACTTTCGAAAACCATGTAGAAATGGGTGCCTGGAATGGTGCCAGTGCCGATGGACGTAGATTGGGTACGGCAGTAGCTTCAGATCTGAGTTCGGCACCAAGCCCGATGGATTTACCTATCGATCACCAATACGCAGGTTTCGAAACTTCACTTGCCGGTTTCGAAGGTAAAGGTACAGATATGATGACCGATGGCGCGCCAACCGATTATAATATTGACGAGAATTACCCTGCTTATAAAATTGTAGCGGTAATGCAGCAATTTGCCGAAGGTCGTTCATCCAATATCTTAACCATTACCGTAGCCAGTCCGGATACTTATGGCCAGGCCATAAGTTCGCCAGAGCAGTTCGATCTGTTGCGTGTACGTACAGGTGGTTGGTCTAACTTCTTTACCTCAGTGTTTCCGCTTACGCAGGATCAGCACCGCAGAAGACCTGTTTCTACACCAGCTGTTGTTGCACCAGCAGTGGCTGAAAAGAGAGAGGGTGATATTAGTAAATGCCCGTTCCATCAGCAAATGGCTGTAAATAATGGATAAAATTAAACCGCCTGTAGGAAACTACGGGCGGTTTTTTTGTTTATAGATTTCTGTTATTTTTAGTGTTAGTCGGGATTTGTAATCCCGTCTGTTGAGCTAAGGATTTTTAATCCTTAATAATAGATTTTGCCTCGCAGGTCCTTCGACTATGCTCAGGATTGACAACTTGGATTGAAAAAAATAATATTAACCTATTAACTGTTCGTATTAAAACTGTTCATTGTATGTACTTAAACCCCCGTTTTTAAGATTTATTGAAAAGTCTATTTGTTTAAATGTGGCAGAATAATTAGCTTTCGGTATGATCGCTACTTTTTACTCTCATTATGTTGGTTTCGATAAAATTATTGATACCCTACACGAACTTTATCCTAAAGCACTATTAACCACACGTAAGGATAAAGAAAGTCATTATGCCGAACTTATCATTAAAGGAGGTTTATTCAGTACCGACAAAAAAATAAACATTTCATACCGGCAAAAGGAAAAACCTTCCTATGTGTTTTCTGAAGAAGACAGTAGCCCGCTGGCTGTTAATATAAATGGACTTTATAACTACGTATCGTCGTTACCCACCACTAAACCTGAGGTGAAGAACCTGTTGCTCCGTAAAATAGAGACGATTAATTGCGAATTTTCAATATGGCAGGAGGAAGGTGATACCAAAAAACTTAAACCATTGATTGAGCGCCTGGCATTGGCTTTTGATGCCATCATTTTTGCCCAACCGGATACCCCAATCAGCAGGTCGGATAACCAGCATTTTCTTGATAAATATTTAAACCTGATTTTGGATACCGATGGCCGTTGTGAGGTCGAAAAACTGGATGTTCAGATTGAAAGCAAATATTATGATGCCGATCAAAGTAAGATATCCGCTGAACAGCTCGAACGGAAAGCCGCAAACGAAGCTTTCCTCATCAATAAAAAAATAAAAATCAACAGTCATTTGCCATGCATTGAATCAGAAGCCGAAACCACCATCAGAACACCCCGCGAAATTGCTACCCGCGTTTGTGTACTGGCCGTGATCAATTTTGTGGCCTTTGAAGTTATTTCGGCAGAAAATGCCATCGATTATCTGAAAGAATATCAACTTTGGGATGATACCACCCCCAATGAAAAAAACTTTCTACTAAATCCCACGGTCGAAAAGCGGATTGCTGAAACATGGAAAAGTGAATGCATTTGGACGCTATTTTGGGCATTGGGTAAGGTAGATGAACTTGGTTTTCCGGAGGAGCTTTGCAACCTTAACGATATTCCCCCTAGCGAATATCCTGTTGGTGGCGATAAAGATCCCAACATTTTTATCAATGCGGCCAATAACAGCAAAACTGTAAAAGAACTCCTTGATATTAATGATTTATATTACCGTTTGGATTGGGCCTGTGTAGATGCGCGGTTGAATGGGCATGCGATGGAAACGGTTCAGCCTGGTGTGGTTTACGAGCGGCATTATGCGTTGAACTGGCTTATCCGCTATGCAGATGCAGAATGGGATGAGGTAACCTGCGATACATAAGCCATTGCTCTAAGTATACCAATATTAACAACCCAAATTGCTGATTCAGTTACCCCCGGCCCTGAAAAATAAAAAGTAAAAAACCATGATTAAGGCTTTCCTTACGTCCGTGCTCGTGCTATATCTGTTAACACCTGCACCTACAAAAAGGATCACTGTGCTTAACCACATTAAGGCGATGAAACTTCATCCGGCTTATTACACCAAAGATGAAGACAGCATTTTGCACAATCGATTTCACCAGAAGTGAAAGAGGAATCACTGATAATTTTAAAAACGCATAGAACAGAAAAGGAGAAAAATTATATCAAGGCAGATTATCCAAAAAGTACTTTAAATTTTATTGATCAAACCATTAAATTATTAGAAAGCGTTTAAATAGGTTCAACAACATCAATAACACACCTTAGCCGTTCTGCTACCGTGGTATCTCCCTCAATTTTTATAACCGGGCAATTTACACCTTCCAGCCAGCTTTCGTGGATGCCGATATTCCGGCCCGTAAAAGAACGGTCGTCGTATTTTGACGCCCAATCTATAAACTCCAGAAATAGTTTGTGGCGCTGCGGATCATCGTAAATATCATTTCCATAACGTTCTATTTCTCTTTGCACTAAACGTTCCATCCTGATCTCTTTCGGCAGGTAAAGGAAAACAGCAAGGTCGAACATTTGTTTCCATTCTTCACCCCAGCTAACCAGCGAGCCACCAACAATATAATTTTCTAGTCGATTCAATTCATCCTTAAGCAACTGGTTCCGCAATTTGGGCTCTCGCTTTACCGTATATGGAACTACAGCTTTTTCCCAGAAATAGGTATCGGTATCAAAATAAGGGATGTTTAACCTGGTAGATAGCGTTTTTCCCAGAGTGGTAGAGCCTGCACAGGATGCACCAAGGATATGGATTTTCATGGCACAAAGATATTGCAAATTATTTTTTAAACTTCAAAACGCCTTTTGGTGTAGGAGCTTACCGGCATTATCCTAAGGAGTATAACTTGCCCGTATACAAATAAAAAATGCCACCCAAAGGGTAGCATTTTGTTATGCGGAGAGCGAGGGATTCGAACCCCCGGACCTGTTACAGTCAACAGTTTTCAAGACTGCCGCATTCGACCACTCTGCCAGCTCTCCGCTGCAAAAGTAGGAATTTGGAACAAATCTGCAAACCTTTTCCTATCAAATATTTTAATTAATATTTTAAGCCTTGCTAATCATTTAGTTATGATGGATAAAAAAATGAAAAAACATGAATATACAGCCAATTTAGGCCGTTAGTAATCGAAATTTGTTTCTGTAATACTAACTAAATTGCCTCCTTTGGGAGAATTTTTTGCCGTTCAACTGATAAATATCCATTTCCTTCGATCGCGAAACAGATTAATCCGGCCAGTACCGAAATTGAAAACCAGAATTCGGAGTAGGGTTTAAAAATGCCTCCTGAAATATTGATGAAGAATACGGCACCAATCAGTATCGGTAAATTAATAAGGCAAAACGTACGCGTGTAAGTGCCCAGCGTAATGGCTAAACCACCAACAATATGTAAAACGATAATGAAGTGCGCGAGCAAACTGATGCTGATTGCCGTACCTAAGAAAGCCCCCCTCATTAAATTGCTGAAAGCTTGCATATTGACATAAAAATCAATGCCTTTCCACATTAAAACAAGGCCTAATAAGATTCTGAAAAAGTCAAGCCATTTTGGGTGGTGGTGATCGCCCCAGTTTTCGATTTTCTTAAGCATGTTCATAACTTTTATATTTTGGTTAATACAATTTACGAATAAAATAGGATAATCACAATGGGTAGATAATTGTTTGATTTTGAGAGAGAAAATGTTTATTTCCAGCGATCGTCATCTCGACTAAAACGAGGTGGAATGGAGATCTATTTCGAGATAGACAATTTGCCCTCTGCTTATAATGATGTTTATTTAAAAGGTTGAATATCCGTGTTTTTTACCATATGAGACATTTAAGGAGCATATAAGCTCAAATGGCCTCATACTTCTTACAGAGCGAAAACATATGCATTGAAGGTATCCACAAATAATGTCTGTTTAGTGGCTTAGGTGTTCTCAGGTGGTGAATTAAACGCCGTAGTTATTTTCATGACCACATTAAACACCTGAACTCACCTGAGTTGACAAGGTTTGCAATATTTAATCCTAATATTAACGGAGAGACCTATCTCTAGTTAGATTTCTCCATTTCGCGTTGCTTCAGTCGAAATGACGGTGATTTTAGGGGTTAACCTTTCTTCTTCTCGGCCATTTTACTGTTCACATAGTCAGTGGGCGACATGCCAAACTGTTTTGCGAAATTGCGCCCGAAATGTGATTGAGAACTGTAACCCACCATTTCCGAAATTTCATAAATCTTTAGCATTCCTTCGTTTAAAAATTCTGCCGCTTTCTTTAACCTTGCCAGATTGATCAGCTCGTTCGGGCTCAGGTTCGAGATCGATTTAATTTTCCGGTAAAGGGTTGGGCGGCTCATGTTCATCTTTTCTGCCAGATGCTCCACATCCAGATCGGGGTTGCTGATGTTTTTATTGATCGTATCCTGCAGTTTCTCTAAAAATACCTCATCTGCTTTCGAATAGGCTATGGTTTTGATGTGAAGCAGGGGAGAACTGGAGAAATATTCTTTGATTTTATTCCTGTTTTTTATCAGGCTCGAAATCTGTACCTGTAAAAACTCGGGCGAAAAAGGTTTTTCCACGTAAGCATCGGCGCCCAGTTCCAGGCCTTCTATTTTCGATTGCAGCGAATTTTTAGCAGTAAGCAAAATTACCGGGATATGGCTAAACTCCAGCGTGGATTTTACTTTGGCGCAAAATTCGAAGCCATCCATTTCGGGCATCATTACGTCGCTGATAATGAGCTGAACGATTTCACGCTGTAAGATTTCCAATGCCTCTAAGCCATTTCTGGCTTGTAACACCTGGTATTTCTCTTCAAGGTCGTCTGATATAAAATCGAGGATATCCTCATTATCATCCACCAGTAACACCACATTTTTTTCAATCTCTTCGTGGTCTTTCGCCTTAAGTGTTCCTACAATTTCTTCCATTTTCCGTTCAGGTTAAATTCTATAAGTTGATGGATAGGCAGCTCCAGTACAAATATATTAAAATGCTGTTCATTAAAGTCAAGATATAGTTCGCCACTATGCAGCTGCGCCAGCGATTTGGAGATAGAAAGTCCGATCCCAGTACCTGCTGTGATCTGCGTTTCCTTTGCCCTGAAAAAAGGCTCAAAAATCTTTTCCTTAATTTCTACAGGGATTATATTGCCATCGCTTTTAACACATACCTTAAATTTATCCTGCTCAACTGATTTAGACAGGTCGATTTCAACGGTCGTTTTGCCATACTTAATGGCATTATCCACCAAATTACTAATGATTTTATAAAAAGCTTCTACATCGATATAAGCCTGAAATGCTTTTTCGGGCAGGTTGATCGAATAACTGATGTTGCGCTGTTCGGCTGCGGGCTGAAACTGAACGAAAACATCTTTAAGGACCTCACTGATGCTGGCCTTTACAAAGTTCAGGGAGAAATCGCTGGTTTCTGTTTTCCTGAAATCGAGCAACTGATTGGTCAGTTTAAGCAAACGATCGGTGTTGCGCCCCATAATGCGGAGGTTTTTCTCGATGGCTGGTACTGCATCAGCCTGTTTTATCAGTTTTTCCATTGGCCCTATAATCAGTGTGAGCGGTGTCCTGATCTCGTGCGCCACATTGGTAAAAAATTCGATCTTCGCCTGATAAACTTCCTTTTGTTTTTCGTGCTCGAAAACTTCCATGCGCCTGCTGTTTTTCAGGGCAATTTTCCGGTGGTAACGCCGCACCAGGAATAAAATAATAGCCCCGGCTGCCATAATATAAATAAAATAAGCCAGCGGGCTCAAGTAAAATGGTGGAAGGATTTTGATCAGCAATTTTACGTTTTTGTTGCTCCAGTTGTTGCTACCCTCAACCATGGCCTTTACTTCGAACACATAAGTGCCCGGAGCAAGTTTGGTGAAATATACTTTCCGGTTGGTTTTTAAATATTCCCAATCTTTATAAAGTCCGGTCATTTTGTAAGCGTACTCCGTCATTTCGGGCGATCGGTAACTTAAAGCGGCAAAATCGATGCTGAAAGACGATTGGTTGTGGTTAAGTTCGATGGTATCGGCATAAACGATCGATTTATTGGAGATAGAATCAGTGCTGTTTATTCCCGCACTGTTGATCTGAAATCCTGTTAAAAAAACAGGCGTTGCATAAGTGGTGGGTTTAAGATTGCTGGGATCGAAACTAATCAATCCTTTTACGCTTCCGAAATAAATCCTCCCGTCTTTATCCTGATAGGCTGAATTATAATTGAACTGATCGGTAAGCAATCCGTTTGCCTTGGTATAAGTTTTACTCAATCCGGTGGCAGGATCGAAGTGGATCAAACCGCGGGTACTGCTGATCCAGAATTTATTGGAGCTATCTTCTTCCACGCGGAAAAGGTAATTGCTCGGGAAACCATTTCTTACACCGTAACGCTTAAACTGAGCTGTTTTTTTATCGAAACGGCACAAACCACCTCCATCTGTAGTAATCCAGATGTTTTGTTTACTGTCTTCAAATATGCTGTTGATGGTATTATGGCTTAGGCTTTTTGCATCATTTGCCTTATTGCGGTAATTGATAAAACCGGGTTTTGATAAATTGAATTTAAAAACACCATCGTTAAAAGTTCCGGCCCATATATTGCCTTCATTATCCTCGATTACCGAATCGTAAAACAGAAAGGGGAGGTTTGCAATGGGTTCAAAATCATCGCGTTTGCGGTTGTAGCGGTAAATGCCATTAATGGTGCCCACCACAATTTCCCCTGCTTTCGTTTTACAAAAGGTAACAATAAAGTTGGTGCGTAAAGCATTGCCAACGCCGGCTTGATAGTGTTTAATCACTTTTTCGGTTTTCAGGCTGATGAGGTCGAGGCCGTGCTCGAATGTGCCCACCCAAAGTTTATCGCCATCTACTAGCAATCCGTGGATGTTAGAATAAGCGATGCTTCCGGGTTTTCCATCGGGTAAAAAGTGTTTAAATATGCCGGTTTTGGTGTCGAGTTTGTTCAGCCCTGCATCTTCCGTACCGATCCAGAAATTGCCGGCCTGGTCTTTCGTAATTTCCCTTACATCGCTTCCGCTGATGGAATTGCTGCCTTTTTGAGGGAAATATTTAGTAAACAGCGAAGTGTGACTCGAATAATAATTAAGGCCGCCAAAGTAGGTGCCCGTCCAAACGCCGCCCTCGCGGTCCTGGCAGATGGTATAAACCGCGTTATCACTTAACGAGTAGTCGTTATTGTACTGTTTCTGGATGTGCGTAATCTTTTCCGTTTCATCGTTATAAATATAAATGCCTGATTCGGTGGCGATCCAAAACTCGTGCAGACCTGTTTTTTTAATATCCCTCACGAAAATAGGTGTCTGGTCGTCATTTAGCCTTAAAATATTTTTGGATTGTAAAGTAACAGGATTAAAAAGTTTAACCCCCTGGTTGGTAGTGCCGATCAGCAGTTGCCCGTTTTCCGTTTCTGCAATCCGCGATACCCAGCCATATTCGGGCTTTTTGTTTTTGCCATTTACATTAAAGCTTTCAAAATTATGTTGTTTAGGATTGTATTTTTCCACCGTTCCCCGTCCGGTACTGATCCAGATGCTGCCGTTTTTTAAAACCGTAACCAAAGAGGCATCAAAAGGAGCATTAATAGTAAAAAGCGTTATTTTTTTACTCTTTTTTTGATAAAGGTATATTTTAAAGGAAGATAAAATCCAGAGGTTTCCGTCCTGGTCGCTACCCAGGTCGATAATACGCATACCTTTGGTTTCTTTAATGGCCGAAAAACTTTCTTTAGCCGGATTGTAGAGAAAAACCCCATCGTTGGTGCCAATCCAGAGGTTTTGATCATCATCATAATGTAACGCATAAATCAGATCATTGCCTAAGCTGCCGGCCTTATCGGGATCATGCCGATAGGTTTTAAATGAGTAGCCATCAAAGCGGTTTAGCCCATCTTTGGTACCAAACCACATAAAACCGTTGCCATCCTGCACGCTGCAGAATGCCGTATTGTTAGAAAGTCCGTTTTCTACCTGGTAATGCCTGAAATAATAAGGCTGCGCCCAAAGCAGATTGGCCGAAAATAAGATGCATAAAAGGATAAAGAGTTTTTTCAATATATTTTGGTCAGCAGCTTCAAATATATTAAAGAAATATTTGGCTTTCGGTCAAAATAAAATTTGAGCAGATAAGTAGAAAGATTGAGACGGATCGGTTTTGTGCTGCGGTGCAAATGCTGTTATTTGGCCATTCTAACCAAATGGGCCTGACCGTGAAAAAAATTAAAATTTCTGTTTTAGCTATCCTGCTGTTTTTGTCGCTGGCCGTAACGTCGCAAGAGTTACATAAGGCACCCTCACCATTATACCGCGATCCGATATACGATGGTGCGGCAGATCCGGTTTTGGTATATAACCATGCCGAAAAAAGCTGGTGGATGCTTTATACCCAGCGTAGGGCAAATGCGCAGACCAACGATGTAGCTTACTGTTATGGAACCAATATCGGTGTAGCAACCTCAACGGATAACGGACAAACCTTTGTATATAAGGGAGCGCTGAAACTTGATTTTGAACCCGGTGTAAATACTTTTTGGGCACCAGATGTAATTTACGAGAAAGGTATTTACCACATGTATCTTGCCTACATACAGGGGGTACGCAACCATTGGGGCGGAACGGCAAAAATTGCGCATTATACAAGCAAAAACCTTTGGGACTGGAAATATAAAGGCTTTATTTCACTCAATTCGGACCATGTAATTGATCCGACGTTGTTAAAAATGCCTGACGGGAAATGGCATATATGGTATAAAGACAGTTCGAAGGGAAGCATCACCATGACAGCCGAAAGCAAAGACTTGAAGCATTGGACGGCTGAGGCCGAACCTGCCATTGGTGGCGCACCGCATGAAGGTGCAAAAGCTTTTTTCTTTAACAACTGGTATTGGATGATTACCGACGAATGGCACGGGCAAAGGGTTTACCGATCGAAAGATGGCAAAGGCTGGGAAAAACAAGGCATGGTACTGGATGTACCCGGGCACAGGCCCGAAGACACGCCAACCGGGGCACATGCCGATGTACAGGTAATTAATGGGAGGGCTTATATTTTTTATTTTACCCATCCTGGCCGTAAAACACACTTTGAAGGTACGCTGGATCAGGACTATGCCTTTTCTTATGCGAATAAACGTACCTCTATCCATGTGGCCGAACTCGAATTTAAAGATGGTACACTGGTTTGCGACCGCAATAAACCTTTTGATTTTTATTTGGGGCAGCCTTGATGCTGTTTGTCTAATTCCCCTCTTTTAGAGGGGTGTCCGTAGGACGGGGTGTTTTATTCAGTTTTACCCTTTATTATAAAAATATTCCATTTTACTTTGATTTGTTGCCACCCATGGTGGGAAGCTTTCAAAGTAACTTTGATTTGTTGCCACCCATGGTGGGAAGCTTTCAAAGTAACTTTGATTTGGTGCTGCGCACTGCAGGAGGGTTTCAAAGTAACTTTGATTGGGCGCCACCTATGGTGGGAAGGTTTCAAAGTAAAATCAGTTCTTTTGTAAAATTGGAGGGTTTTTACCATCAAAGCGCCTATCTATAAAATATTGACCACCTAAGTCACCTTAGTACAGCTAAGAAGAATTTCTGTTGAGCCATCGTTGCCAGTGAATTAAAACCTGCATTGTGCTGAATTTATGCCCTAAAACCACTAACTTTTATTAATAAACCCGATAGCAGCGGAAAACCCGCAGGTGAGGTACGAACCAAGGCTTTGAAGCGTATAGCGGGACTTTCGTAACCCAAATGCACAGAACCCTGCTTTTCAAATAATTTATATCTTAACACATCTAAAAACGCTATCTATCGGATCATCCCAATCCTCTAGTTGCAACTTCTTAAGTTTCCTTCTCACCGCAAATCGAGACAAATTGCAGAAAGATTGATACAAATGCGTATCCCGCTGTAAAGCTAAAAAGCGAATCTTTGGTTAAGATTTAAATAGAACTAAAACCATTTACTTCCAATAACTAACCAAATCCCTAACCTAATATGAAAAGAATTCTATTCTCTTATGGCGGCTTTGTACGCATAGGTGGGTCTTTGCTTCAAAAAACATTTTTGAAACGCAAATTACTCTCCTTTATTCTTACATCAATTACCTTATTCTTACTTTCCTTTCAGCTCAGTGCACAGGAGCAGGCCACAGTTACCGGTACCGTTACCGACGAAAAAGGCGAAACCGTTATTGGTGCCAGCGTTAAAGTTAAAGGAACCAACACGGGGGTAACAACAGACGGAAACGGAAAGTTCAAAATCCAGGTAGCCGATAAAAATGCCACACTGATTTTCATTTACGTAGGTTATGTTAATCAGGAAGTGGCTCTGGCAGGCCGTGCGCAGGTTAACGTTAAACTTAAACCATCCGATAACGACCTTACTGAGGTAGTGGTGGTAGGTTACAACACGCAGAAAAAAGAAGCCATTACGGGTGCCATTTCATCCATCAGCAGTAAAGATCTCGAAAAAGTACACGGGGGCTCAACGGTAAGTACTGGCTTAGCAGGAAAATTACCGGGAGTATCTTTCAGGATGCCTGATGGAAGACCCGGATCGAGTGCCAATATCCAGGTGCGTAACATGGGTAATCCTCTTTACGTTATTGATGGTATTCAGCAGGATGCAGGGCAGTTTAACAACATTTCGCCCAATGATATTGAAACCATTAGTGTATTAAAAGATGCTTCGGCTGCTATTTATGGTAGCAGGGCGGCAAACGGGGTAATTTTGGTAACCACCAAAAGGGGAAAAAACGATACCCGCAATACTTTTAGTGTAGATGCCTATACCGGCTGGCAGAACTGGGTGCGTTTCCCCGAAACTACCGATGCTTACCAGTGGATGCTTGGCAAAGCAACAGCAGAACTTAATCAGAATGGTAAAACAGACATCACACCAGCTGAACTGGAAAAATGGAAAGCCGGTACCGAATATGGTTACCAGAGCCAGAACTGGAGAGACATTATCATTGCTCCAAACGCACCACAAAGCTCAGTTAATTTAAGTGCATCAGGTGGTAGCGATAAAGTAAATTATTACTTCTCGGCCACACGTTTGGATCAGAAAGGGGTGTATGGAACTGCCCGTGAGTTCGATTTTAACCGGACTAATATCCAGAGTAATATCGAAGCAAAAATTACCAACCGTTTTAAAGTGGGCATGTTGATTAACGGCCGTATCGAAAGTCGCGACCAGCCTGGCGTACCGGGTGGAGATGATTATTTTGCTGCCCGTTTTGCTTTGTTAAGAAACAGGCCAACCGAGCAGGCTTATGCCAATGGTAATCCGGATTATCCAAACGATATCGGCCACAACACCGAGCAGTTTGCCGTGCAGAGCAAAGCTTTAACCGGCTACTGGAAATCAGACTGGCGGGTATTACAAACCAATTTATCAGCCTCTTACGATACGCCGATTAAAGGTTTGGAAATAAAAGGATTATATTCTTACTACATTGCCGATAACGTAATAAACGGACATGAGTATACCTATAATGTATATACCTATCATCCTGAAACCGGTATTTACGAACAAAAAGTAGGTAGTTCGAACCCTTACAGGGAACGCAGGAATGAAAAAATATACACCAATACCTACCAGGTACAGGCCAATTACAACCGTACTTTTGGCAAGCATACCATCGGCGGTGTATTGGTAGCTGAACGTTTAGACCGTTTCAGGACTTATACCTTCCAGCATGCAGTGCCACAAACCAACATTTTGCCTGTATTGCAGTTTGCCGATATGGATGGACAGGATTTCGCCGATATTCAGGAAGAGGAGGCCCGTGTTGGTTATGTGGCCAGGTTGAACTATAACTATAATAACAAATATTACCTGGAACTTTCTGGTCGTAGAGATGCCTCATGGAAGTTTGCGCCGGACAGACGTGTAGGTTATTTCCCTTCAGCATCAATAGGTTGGAGAATTACTCAGGAAAAATTTATGAAATCGCTTTTGGGCGAAAGTACGATCTTAAATGATTTAAAACTACGTGCCTCCTATGGACAGCTTGGAGATGATGATTTGCGTCTCAATCCATTTCAAGAAGCACGCCTCGATCCTTATGCTTACATTCCTGGATACAGATACAATCAAGGAAGTGTGATTTTGGATGGAAAGAATATTACAACTTCAAGGGATAAGGGGCCGATTATCAACAACCTCACTTGGCTTACTAGCAAGATTACCGATATCGGTTTGGATTTTTCCATGTTCAACAGCAAACTTAGCGGAACAGCTGATTATTTTTATAGAAAACGAACCGGTTTACCAAACCTTAAAAATGACGTAGTGGCTCCGATTGAACTGGGCTATAGTTTAAGTCCTGAAAATATCGAAAGTGATGCGCAGTTTGGTGCAGAATTCGCACTTAACTACCGTGATAAGATCGGAGAATTCAACTACAATGTCGGAGGAAATATATCCATTAGCAGAAGAAAGTTTTTAGATCAATATAAGCCACGTTATGGCAACTCATGGGATTATTACAGAAATAGTTATAACCAACGTTATACCGATATTTTCTGGGGTTATGAAGTAACCGGACAATTCCAGAACATTGATGAAATCAACAATTATAAAGTGAACATTGATGGCCAGGGTAACCGCTCTTTGTTACCTGGTGATTTAATTTATAAAGATCAGAATGGCGATGGTATAATCAACGACCTCGATCAACGACCAATTGGTTACACCACTACCGGACAACCCAACGTAATGTTTGGTTTTACCATCGGTGGTTCTTATAAAAACTTCGATTTTACTGCCGATTTTTCGGGTGGTAGCATGTACTCATGGAACCAGAACTGGGAACAGCGGTGGGCATTCCAGAACACCGGGGCTTTATTACAAAGTTTTGCCGACGACAGCTGGCACCGCACCAATCCATACGATTTAAACAGCGCATGGATACCTGGTAAATATCCTGCTTTGCGATTTAACGATGGCGGACACAGTAACTACAACAAAAACTCTACTTTCTGGTTGCATAACGTGAGGTACCTGCGTGCCCGTACCCTAGAGATAGGTTACACCATACCAAAAAGATGGGCCGAAAAAATCAAGATCCAGAATGCAAGGGTATATGTAAACGGATACAATCTGTTTTCTCTTGATAACCTGAGCGACTATGGCGTAGATCCGGAAATTGCCGACGATAACGGCTTACAGTATCCACAGAACAAGTTTTTTAATATCGGTATTAAATTAACGCTGTAACATGAAAAAGACTAATCAGATGAAAAAAATTATATATGCATTTGCTGCCATTGCCTTTTTGAGTTTTGCGCAGTCGTGTAAAAAAGATTCAGAATTTTTAGATAAACAACCTACCAGTACATTGCCTATTGATGCGGTGTGGAAGGACCCAAACCTGGTACTTACCGTTGTTGGCGATCTTTATGATCGTTACCCTGATTACCAGACCATCGAAGCCTGGTGGGCCTTTACCGATTTCGACGAAGGTTTTGCCTCGGCCAGCGGCGATTATTTCCGCCACCAGAATTTAGAATATGGTTACGATGCCTGGAGATACTGGGATATGGGTGTTTACGCTTATATCCGCGATCTGAATATGTTTATCAAACGCGGACAGGAATCAACAGCTTTAAAAGCAGAAGACCGTGACCGTTTCCTTGCCGAAGCACGTTTTATCAGGGCAGGTGTATATTTCGAAATGGTTAAAAGAATGGGTGGTGTTCCCTTAATTACCGTTCCGCTGGACTATAATTATAGCGGCGACCCGAGCTACCTCCAATACCCGAGGGCAAAAGAAACCGAAATTTATGATTTCGTGATCTCAGAACTTGAAGCGGTAAAAACCATATTACCCGATAATGCAAGCGTACAGAGCAGGGCAACAAAAGCTGCCGCTCTGGCTATGGAATCGCGTGCGGCGTTATATGCAGGTTCTATTGCAAAATACAGCAATTCGCAGCTTACCCTACCGGGTGGCGAAGTAGGTATATCATCGAGTTTGGCCAATGGCTATTTCACCAAAGCTTTAAATGCTGCAAAAGAGATTATCGATGGCGGTAAATATTCACTGTATAAAAAGAACCCTAATTTATCAGAAAACTTTGCTGCGCTTTTTACCGATAAAGGCAGTAACCCTGAAGTGATTTTTGCAAAAGACTTTAAATTAAAAACCAACAAAGTGCATGGCTTTACCATCGATAACCAACCACGTTCTTCCGCAGAAGAAGCACAGGGTGGCCGTTTAAATCCATCGTTAAATTTGGTACAGTCGTTCGAAAAACTTGATAATACCTACGCTTCACTGGCTTCCGTTGATGGAAGTGGCAATCCCATTTATTATTCAGGCATTACCGATATTTTCGCAGGTCGCGATGCCCGTTTGGCCGGTACCGTAATTCTCCCCGGAACACAGTTTAAAAGTAAAACAGTCGATATCTGGGCAGGTTACCAGCTGGCAGATGGCTCGATTGTAACAGGCGATAATTTCGGACAGAACAAAACCAATGTACTCCCTGGTAACACCGGTTCGGTACAGGTTGTGGGTGCCGATGGTCCGGTTGATGGATTAGAGTTTAGTGCGCAATCTGGCTTTTACGTACGCAAGTATTTAGATCCGGCAACAGGTTCAGGCCAGATTGGTACACGAAGCGAAGTTTGGTGGGTACGTTACCGTTATGCCGAAGTATTGTTAAATGCAGCAGAAGCCGCTTTCGAACTCGGCGATCTGGCTACTGCAGCAAACTACATTAAACCTGTTCGCGATCGTGCCGGATTAACCACTGCATTAACGCCCGCACAAATTACTTTCGATCGCATTGTACACGAACGTAAAGTAGAATTTGCTTTCGAAGGTCAGGAGCTTTGGGATATGAAACGCTGGAGACTGGCAGATAAAGTATGGAACGGCAGTAACATGTCGGCAAACGATTTTATCAATGCCACCAACATCGGCAGTGCTACACGCACCAGCACGCAGGTTTTCGGTTTATGGCCTTACAAATATTATAACCCGGGCAATGCAAACCACTTAAAATATGTTTTCAAAGTAATTAAGCCTAGTCGCGTAACGGCTGCGCACCGTTTCCGTATCGGTAATTACTATTCTTCAATAGGGCAGGATGTGCTTAACGGAAACCCGAAAATTGTAAGAAACCCTAACCAATAACAGATATAGATATGAAAAATAAATTTTATTTCGTGATAGGGGCACTTATTGCTGTACTCTTTTCTTCATGTAAAAAAGATAATTACGATGCACCCGAAGCCGATTTTACCGGAAGGATTGTGTATAAAGGTGAAGCCATAAACGTGCAGTATGGTCAGGTTTTTTTCGAACTATGGCAATCAGGTTTTGGAAATTATTCTGCTTTAAATGTGAATGTGGCCCAGGATGGCAACTATTCAGCGAAATTGTTTGATGGCAATTATAAACTGGTTTTCTCACCCAATCAGGGGCCGTTTCTTTGGAAGAAAAATGCCGCTGGCAGGCAAGATACCATTGCGGTAAACATTAATGGGAGTAAAACCATGGATATTGAAGTGGTTCCATATTACATGATCCGTGGAGCCTCGCTTACAACTGCTGCGGGCAAAGTAAATGGTTTTTGCAAACTCGAAAAAATCATTACCAATGCCGATGGAAAGGATATTGAAAGTGTAGCGCTCTACATTAATAAAACGCAGTTTGTAGATGGTAGCAATAATATTGCCACACAGCAAATTAACGGCGCTGCCATTGCCGACCTCAATAACCTGAACATGAGTGTAACCATACCAACGCTGGTACCCACTCAAAATTATGTTTTCGCCCGGATCGGGGTTAAAATTGCTGGTGTTGATGATTTGATCTTTACTCCGGTAACCAAAATCAGTTTTTAATTAAAAGAGAGATTATAAATTGGTTTTATAGATTTTGTCACGTTGAGCTTGTCGGAACGCCTTCTAAAGTATTATGGAAGGTCATTCGACAGGCTCAGGCTTGACAATGCTACATTTATGATACATATAACTCCTTTAACTCCTTATTTCTGCCATAATCATTACCTTAACTGAACTACTCATTCCCGATGAAATTCCTTTTTTCCATTTTATTATGCTTTTCGCTTTGTTTTATTAATCAAAAATTGCTCGCAAAGCAATTAAATGATACCGTTTACCTGGCCGATCCAACCATTTTTGTTGATAAGGGCACTTATTATTTATATGGTACCAGCGGCGATGAAGGATTTTTGGTGTACACTTCAAAAGACCTTAAAAACTGGATCAAAAAGGCAGAAAATAATGGTTATGCCTTAAAAAAAGGTGAATCTTTCGGGAGCAAAGGTTTTTGGGCACCTCAGGTATTTAAAAGAGGAAATATTTATTATATGGCCTACACGGCCGATGAGCAGATTGCTATTGCACAAAGCAAAAGTCCGCTGGGCCCATTTAAACAGAAAAACTTAAAAGCCATTTCAGGAAGTGGAAAACAGATCGATCCCTTTGTATTTACCGATACAAATGGTAAAAATTACCTCTACCACGTAAAACTGATCAATGGCAACCGCATTTATGTATCCGAACTTAAAAGCGATTTTTCTGATATAATTCCCCAAACCGCCAAAGAGTGTTTATCCGGTACCAAATTATGGGAAAATACCGCTAAAACAGACTGGCCGGTAACCGAAGGCCCAACTATAATCAAAAAAGACAAACTTTATTATCTTTTTTATTCTGCAAACGATTTCAGAAATCCTGATTATGCTGTAGGTTATGCCATTTCTAAATCCCCAACCGGACCGTGGATAAAATATGAAGGGAGCCCCATTATCAGCAGAAAGCTGTTAAAATTTAACGGAACGGGTCATGGAGATTTTTTTACCGATGAAAACGGAACTTTGCAATATGTATTCCACACCCATCATAATAACCATAAAGTATCGCCAAGGGCTACAGCAGTTATAAAAGCCGGTTTTGTAAAAGATGAAAACGGTATTTATCAGATGCAGGTAGACCCCGGGAGTTTCCGCTTTTTAATGCAGGGCATAAATTGATTGTTTTTGTAGAAATATTGAAACAAATGGAAGCCGGTTTAAGAAAAGAAATCGCTTTTTTTAATGATTAAGGAAATACAAACAAACCGGGTTAAATTACCGGATGTAAACCTTTAAAACTGAATAAATTGAAAATAAAACTACTTTTTACATTATTTTGCCTGTTGGCTATCGGAGGATTAAATGCACAAACATTTACCAATCCCCTTTTGCCCTCAGGTGCCGACCCTTACAGTTTTTATAAAGATGGTTACTACTACTATACCCATACCACCGGTAACCGTGTAGATCTTTGGAAAACCAAAACTTTAGACGGGCTTAAAAATGCCGAACGTAAAACCATCTGGAAAGCACCTGCCGGAACCATGTACAGCAAAGAAATCTGGGCACCCGAAGTGATGTTTTTAAGAGGAAAATGGTATGCTTATTTTGCTGCTGATAATGGTAAAAACGATAACCACCGCATGTATGTATTGGAAAATGCTTCAGCCGACCCAATGAAAGGGGAGTGGATATTTAAAGGTAAAATTGCCGATCCAACCGATAAATGGGCCATTGATGGCGATGTGATCGATTTTAAAGGCCAGCTGTATATGATCTGGTCGGGATGGGAAGGTGATCAGAATGGTAAACAGGAAATTTTTATTGCCAAACTTAAAAATCCGTGGACGGTGGATGGAAACCGCGTAAAAATTTCTACTCCAAAATTTGATTGGGAAAAAAATGGCGACTTAGGCGGTGGCGCACATGTTGATGTAAATGAAGGCCCGCAGTTTTTGGTACATGGCGATAAAATCTTTATTATTTATTCGGCCAGTGGCTGCTGGACAGACTTTTACGCCTTGGGCATGCTTTCTGCTTCGGCAAAAAGTAACCTGCTCGATCCAAAATCATGGACAAAAGCAGATCAACCTGTTTTTAAGCAATCACCTGAAAATGGGGTTTATGCACCAGGCCACAATTCTTTCTTTAAATCGCCCGATGGAAAAGAAGACTGGATTCTTTACCATGCTAACGATAAGCCAGGTCAGGGCTGTGGGGGCTTCCGATCGCCAAGGGCACAGCAATTTAACTGGAATGCCGATGGAACACCAAATTTTGGTATTCCTGTAAAACCGGGAGAAAGTTTAGCCATACCTTCAAACCATAATAAAAAATAAATCAGATATAACCGATATGAACCTAAAAAACTATGTTCTTCTTGCGGTAATGAGCCTTAGCGTAAGTACAGGCTTTGCACAGAAGACAAAAAAAAGTACCGAACCGGCAAAAGTATGGTCGGTAGAAAAAGCAAATGCCTGGTATAGCGAGCATAAATGGCTAAGCGGCGCAAATTACATTCCCTCAAACGCCATTAACCAATTGGAAATGTGGCAGGCCGATACCTTTTCGCCTGATTTAATCGATAAAGAACTGGGTTGGGCCGAAGGCATTGGTTTTAATACCCTGCGCGTATTTTTGTACAGTAAAGCCTGGAGCCAGGATCCTGAAGGTTTTAAAAAACGCATGGACCAGTTTTTAAGTATTAGCCAGAAACATGGCATACAGCCTATGTTTGTGTTTTTTGACGATTGCTGGAACAAAACTTCGGCCATTGGCAAACAACCTGAACCAAAAACCGGTATCCATAATTCAGGTTGGCTACAGGATCCGGGCGATCCTGCCTTTAAAGAAGAAGCCAATTTTCCGGAGCTTGAAAAATATGTGAAAGATGTGCTTGGCCATTTTGCACACGATAAAAGAATTTTACTTTGGGATTTATACAACGAACCCGGAAACAGCGGTAAACTGGAAGCTAGTATTCCTTTATTAAATAAAACCATTAGCTGGGCACGTGCCGTTAATCCCGATCAGCCGATCTCAATCGGTTTATGGAGCTGGGGTTTCGAAAAACTGAATGCTATACAACTGGCCAATTCGGATATTGTAACCTATCATAATTACGAAGCACCAGAGTGGCACCAGCGCACCATCGACTTGTTAAAAGCCAGCGGAAGACCATTAATTTGTACCGAATACATGGCCCGCCCCCGCAATAGTCGTTTCGCTAACATTTTGCCTATGCTTAAAAATGAAAATGTGGGCGCCATTAACTGGGGCTTTGCAGCCGGTAAAACCAATACAAAATATGCCTGGGATACACCATTGGCTGATGGTTCTGAACCAATTGAATGGTTTCATGAAATTTTTCAGCCCGATGGTACACCATACCGCCAGGATGAAGTTAACCTGATCAAAAAACTCAATAACAAATAAATCCTAATTTACCGTCATTTCGAGCGGAGTGAAACGTAGTCGAGAAATCTATCTCGAGATAGATCTCTCCCTGCCCGAAGCAGGCGGGCATTCCAGTGCGTTTCAGTCGAGATGACGACAGTATGTCAATGGTAGCCTGTCGAAGGACTGCTGATTTAATAATATTGCCAAACCCAACCTTAACACACCAATTTTAAACCAATGAATAAAAAAGTATCTATTTTCTTATCGCTGCTGGGGCTCTCACTTTCCCTATCCGCACAGCAGCAAGACAAATCGTGGAGCATGGTAAAAGGAAAAATTTCCTCACCATGGGCAGATCAGGTTAATCCTAAAAGTGTTCTGCCAGAGTACCCACGTCCGCAGTTTGAACGTACCGGAAACTGGAAAAACCTGAACGGACTTTGGGATTACGCCATTTCCGGAAAATCGCAACATCCCACCATTAACCAGGGCAAAATTTTGGTTCCTTTTGCTGTAGAATCTGCACTTTCGGGTGTAGGCAAAACAGTTGGTAAAGACAGCTTATTGTGGTATAAAACCGTATTTACCGTTCCGTCGAATATGAAAGGCAAAGAAATCCTGCTCCATTTTGGTGCGGTTGATTGGAGATCTACTGTTAGTATAAACGGCAAAGAAGTGGGCAAACACGAAGGTGGTTTCGATCCTTTCAGCTTTAATATTACCCCGTTTTTAAATAAAAGTGGCAACCAGACTTTAACCGTAGAGGTTTGGGATCCAACAGACGAAGGTCCTCAGCCAAGAGGCAAACAGGTAAAAAAACCTGAAGGCATCTGGTATACGCCGGTAACCGGTATCTGGCAAACCGTATGGATCGAAGCTGTAAATAAAACACATATCGATCATATTAAAATTACTCCCGATATCGATCAGCAATCTTTAGCCGTTACGCCATTTTTAACAGGTGCTGCTGCCGGCGATCAGGTTAAAGTTTCGGCCTGGGATGGCACTACAAAAGTAGCCGAACAAACCGGCGATGGCAGTGGTGTAATTACTTTAAAAATTGCCAATCCAAAACTTTGGAGTACTAAAAATCCTTTTTTATACGATTTAAAAGTAGAATTAACCGCTAAAGGCAAAAAAACAGATGAGGTGAAAAGTTATTTCGCCATGCGTAAAACCTCAATTGGTAAAGATCAGAACGGTATCCAGCGCATGTTGCTGAACAACGAATTTGTTTTCCAGTTTGGTCCGCTCGATCAGGGATGGTGGCCTGATGGTTTATACACTGCACCAACCGATGTGGCGCTGAAATTCGATATCGATAAAACCAAAGAAATGGGTTTCAATATGATCAGGAAACACATTAAGGTAGAACCTGCCCGTTGGTATTACTATTGCGATAAAGCCGGAATGCTGGTTTGGCAGGATATGCCGAGTGGTGATTTAGGTAACGGCTGGGAAAATCGCCCGGGTATCTTAGACCACGGATCGGATCAGAACAGAACTGCCGAATCGGAAGGATATTACAAAAAAGAATGGAATGCCATTATCGATGCACTTTACAATGTACCTTCTATCGTAGTTTGGACGCCATTTAACGAAGCCTGGGGGCAGTTTAAAACCGTAGAAATTGCCAAATGGACAAAGGAAAAAGATCCTTCGCGTTTGGTAAATACGGCAAGTGGAGGTAATTTCCATCCGGTTGGCGATATCATCGATCTTCATAATTACCCACATCCGGCAATGCCTAGTCCTGATTATTTCGGGAAGGATTATGCCCTTGTATTGGGTGAATTTGGTGGGCTTGGTCTTCCGATCGATGGTCACGTATGGCAACAGAAAAACAACTGGGGTTACCAGAGTTTTAAAAATAAAGGCGATTTGTTTAATAAATATGCCGAGTTTACCAAACGTTTGGAGCGATTGATCCCTTTAGGACTTTCGGCCGGGGTTTATACCCAAACCACCGATGTAGAGGTAGAAACGAATGGTTTAATGACCTACGACAGAAAAGATATTAAGTTTTCGGAGGCACAGATGAAAGCCCTGCACGATAAACTGTATCAGATTAACGTGCCGGTTCAGAAATAAAATTTTATAAAATCGTCATCTCGACTGAAGTGAAGCGAAACGGAGAGATCTACCTAGATAGATTTCTCGACTGCGCTGCGCTCCCCTCGAAATGACGATTTTTTTGGTATAGATCTATTAATGAAATCTATGAGAAAGAAAATTAAACTTCCGTGGTCTGTTGCATTAACAGTAATCGTTAAATTACTCCTAACGGCAAATCTTTTATCCGCGCAAACACCCATAGAACCTGTAATTGCCGGAGATTTTGCCGATCCTTCTATTATCAGGGCAAATAACCAGTATTATGCCGTGGGCACTTCTTCTGAATGGGCACCTCATTTTCCTGTTTATACCTCTACAAACCTGTTAAACTGGAAACAATCCGGTTATGTTTTTGATAAGGCACCAGCATGGACATCCGGTTCATTTTGGGCCCCGGAATACGATTACCATGATAAAACCTATTTTATCTATTATACCGCCAGAAAGAAAAAAGACAATCTTTCGTGCATTGGGGTAGCCACTTCAAAGTATCCAGACAGGGGTTTTGTTGACCAGGGTATTATCATCGATTATGGTAAAGAAGCAATCGATGCCTTTGTTTATCTTGATGGCAATCAGCGTTACATTACTTTTAAAGCTTATGGGCTGGATAAGCGTCCGATTGAAATTTTAGCCTATAGATTATCAAAAAACGGGCTCAAGGTAGAGGGCAAACCTTTTTCGCTGCTTAAGGATGATGAACGCATAGGTTTGGAAGGACAGAGTTTTTTAAAAAAGGACGGATACTATTATCTTTTCTATTCTGCCGGAAATTGTTGCGGTGCACAGTGTGATTACAATGTGAGGGTTGCCAGATCGAAATCATTTGCAGGGCCATACGAAAAGTATGAAAAAAATCCGCTTTTAATGGAAAACGAATACTGGAAATGTTCTGGTCATGGCACTTTTGTAAAAGCAACAGATGGGGAATATCATTACCTCTACCACGCTTATAATAAAAAAACAAATGTTTTTTCTGGTCGGCAGGGCATGCTTGCACAGTTAAGCTGGTCGGGCAAAGATGGTTGGCCGGTGCTTAAAGAGCAATCTGGTCCCTGTGTTAATCAGGATCTTAAATTGCTGTTTACGCAGCCAAAAGCCGATAAAAGATGGCAATGGGATTTTAGAAATTCTTCTCCGAAAATTTCTCAGAACCATGGTCTGCTACATTTATCCGGAAGCATAAATAAAAATAATTTAACCGGGATAGCATTAACCATCAGGCCGGTATCAGGAGTTTTCGAAGCCAGTACAACAGTAGCCAATACCAATAAGGCCCTAAAAGGTTTGGTGTATTATGGCGATGCAGGTGCAGCAGTAGGAGTAGGCGTATCAGGAGATGAAGTGGTATTTTGGAAAGTAGAAAATAAGATCAAAACGGTGCTTTCAAAATCAAAAATACAGGCAAAAGGTCCTGTTGAACTTAAAATGAAAGTCGCTGATGATTTAAGCCTGCTTGTATTTTTTAAACAGGGAAATCACGAATGGAAAAATGTTCCAATCCAAGAAAAAATCTCAGTTAACTTCTTACCGCAATGGGACAGGAGCCCACGCGTTGGTCTGCATTTTAATGGAAGTATTAATCAAAATGCTGATTTTTCCTCTTTTAGTGTGAAATATTATTAATTCGTGCCGTCAGATGTTTCCATCTGACGGTTAATCTTTCGTACAGCAAAAATGTCGTATTTAAAAGTCGTAATATGATGACAAAATCGATTTAGTTTGTCTGTTTGAAAGCCGAATAGTGCAAACTATTCCAAATTATCTGAATATCTTATTTAGTTATAATTGCTCTAATTTTTGCTATTACAGCATTAGTACGAGGAAAACATTTGATTTTTTTTAAAAAAAGTCAATAAAAAATTTTAGATTGTTAATTTAATCTATATCTTAGACTGTCCCATAATACAAAGTGCAGTCCTACGCTTTGTAATTACCAAAATAAATTAAGATTAAAAACAGTATACCTTTTGGTTATATCCCATCTGTTTTGCATTGATTAAAACTTGGCTTTTGGATTCAATAATGATGCTTTTTAAGTACTTATTGTTTTCGCTATGAATTCCCCATTTCAAGAAGTGTAAAAACGGCGCAGCTTGGGGGTTTTCTGCTAAAAACTTTTAACTAAATATATATCACTATGAAAACAAAAGCAATTTTAACAGTTTTGGCTTTCTCGCTCGGGCTGTACTCCTGTCAGAAAAAAGTGGCAGAACAAGAGGTAAAAAAAGAAGAATTAACTTTAAAGGGGAAAAGTGTTGCCACCACGCCCCCGGCGCCAGCAGGTACAACATGGCAACTGGTAGAAAGTGATGATTTTAACAGCCTCGATTTGAATAGATGGGGACATGGGGGCACACCCTGGGGCTCTGAAAGCCACGATGGCAGCTGTAACCTGCAAACCGCAAGCAATTCTTTCGTTAGTGGTGGTGCTTTGGTGGTACAGGCAAAAAAAGGACCGTTTACAGGTCCGAGTGGTAAATCTTACCCTTACTCCGGAGATTATGTATGGACAAAAACCAGAAGGACTTACGGCTATCTCGAAATCCGTGCGCAATATCCAGATGCACGTGGCGTATGGCCTGCATTCTGGATGTTGGGTGATGGGTGGCCACCTGAAATTGATATAGCAGAATTTAGGGGCACTCCAAAAAATTATATGACGCATGCTTATTATGATGGATCATGGAGTAGCACAACAACATCCGGCAATTTTACCGGATGGCATACCTACGGTTTGCTATGGCAGCCCGGATCACTAAAATTTTATATAGATGATGTTTTAAAAGCTACAGTAACCAAAAGCTCTGTACCATCAGTACCCATGTATGTAATTTTAAGTAATGGTGCAGATTGTGGAGATGCAAATGGAACCGGTTTCCCTAACGATTACAAAGTAGATTATTTCCGTTGGTATCAATCTGTTCCAAGTGGTGGTTTGGCCAATGGCACCTATACAATTTCAAATCGCAATAGTAATAAATGTTTAACCCTGCTCAATGGATCTCAAAATGATGGGACGAATATTGTGCAATATAATTGCGATGGAAATAACAATTCCAAATGGGTGGTTTCACAGGTATCCAGTGGTGTATATACCATCGTAAATAAAAACAATTCGAAATATGCCGAGGTGGCCGGCTGGTCTACAACACCAGGTGGAAATGTGGATATCTGGCCTAATAGTGGCGGTAATAACCAACGATGGAACATCATCAGTGTAGGTAGTGGGTATTATAAAATTAAGAATGTACATAGCGGCATGGTGATGGATATTAGCGGGGCTTCTACGGCTAATAATGCAGCTGATGTGCAATGGGGAGATAGTGGCGGTAATAACCAGCAATGGAAGTTTACATCTGCCCCTTAATATCTGAAAAATACCAGGGCTGTTTAAAAAAATAAACAGCCCTCTTTTTATAATGCCTTTTACATAAGTTATTGTAGATTTTAATCTATACCATTTAGAAACAATGATATTTCTAAATTGTCTTGCTATTTTTTGATCTGTATAAATTTAAAAAAGCGTTACCGGTTGATAGAATAATTATTATGCGGAATGGGTAAGTGGGTAGAACAAAAAGAGTATAATTTAATTTTTCAGCTCCATTGATAGTATAGGGTAGGGTTTGCCGGCGGCATCAATCTCGCTACGCTCAACGGTTATAAAACCCAGTTTTTCATAAAAACCTACCGCCTGGATGTTCTGTTCGTTTACATCAACCGTGTTAACACCATATTCTTTTTTTGCAAAATCAATCAGCATTTTGCCCAGTCCTTTCCCTCTTGCATCAGCATGGATAAATAACATCTGTATAGATTCATTGTTAAGGCCGATAAATCCTAAAATTTCCTGATTTTCTTTAATGCAGTATAGTTGTACCTGATCAAAATACTCATTTAAAATCAATGCACGGTAGGTAATAATGTCGCTTTCCGAAAGAAAATGATGTGTTGCCCTTACCGAACTTTCCCATACCGTTATAAGTTGCTGATAATCTTTTTTCGCTGCCGGTTCAATTGATATTTCTTTCACGCTTTTTTTATTTTTTTAGCAGAGAGGAATCCCTCATCCATTTTACATTACTTCCATTTTCCATTCCACAACCCTTAACTCATTACCAACACAAATGGTTCCCAAATGTTGGTGCAAAAGGTTTTGCCCGAACAAGATTTTCTTTCCCACAGTACGGTAACCGGCCAGGGTTCTTAAAGGTTCCTGTCCTTTTTCGCCGGTTTGCTGATCGATAGTGATCAATACACATCTTGCACAGGGTTTTACTGCCAAAAACAGGGTTTCGCCGATGTAAAAAGTTTTAAAGCTATCCTCAATATGAGGTATACCACCGGTAAAAACAAAATTCGGGCGGAAACGGTCCATTTTAACCGGATTTTTAAGTTTTTCGTTAAGTCCGTCGAGTGCAGATTGACCAATCAGCAAACATGGATAACCATCTGCAAAACTTACCACTTCATCATTGGATGCATACCGCGGATCGACCATTCTTTTTTCGGCGACAGGCATTTTTACCAATCTCACTTTAAATTTCAGAAAATCGGAAAACCATTTGCTTACCGTTTCGTTAACTTCAACGGCTGTAGCGGTATCATTCCAGATCACAACCGGAAAACTTTTTCCGTTATCTTCATCCAATAAAAAAGATATGTTTTGATCGGGTTGCGTTTTATGCGATATCACCAGCCTGCCCTCCACAATATTAACGGCAAGCATCGCCAGTTCGAAATATTTGCGCTGGGTAATAAATGTTCCTTCTTCATCCACAAGCATCCATCTCCGGTCGAACTGCAGGCCTTTTTCTTCAAGTGTAGCCTGATTGAGACTGATGCCACCTAACGATTTAATGGGATAGATAAACAGCCCGGAAAGGAAAAATTTATTCATGGCTTAAAGATAAAAACACATTTTTAATTTATCTGTTAATGGAATGAATTACCTTAGGTATTTATCTAAATACATATTTGCTCCCTAACAAATGAACGCTAAAAAAACTTTAACCCGGCAGATAATTGAACGCATGGCTTTATTGGTGATACCTTTATTTGGGGTATACCTGCTAATGAAGTTTACCTATAACCCACATGCACATTGCGTTGGCAACGAACACAGGCATACGATGGGGCCGGTAGGTTACATCATTCTGGGAGCAGCGATCATCATCATCTGGGTTTTGGCCATTATTTTCGAACAGATCTGGCGTTATTTTAAGAAGGATAGGAAAGTTTCTTTTGTAATACTGTTTTTATTGCTTCTGGTAATCATTTCGATGATCTGTTTTATCTGAGCAGATCGCTTTTTTTAGTTTCAATAAAATATTCCATAGCTGATAATTCCTCTATATTTTCTGTTGGCCAAAATTGCTTTATCTATAGTTTTTGGCCATTCATGGTGTGTAAAGATATATCTGTCGATACCCTATCGTTTTCCGCTTGGCATCGTCTTAATTTCGTTAGGTATATCATTTACCAATATATCTATACGCTCCTTTGACCTGTATTTTAAGAAAAGTATTGCTATTTTTAAGTGTCATTACGGTTAGCTGTAATCGTGCGCCCAGGCCATTGCCCCAAAAGATAACGCTTAAACCAATCGTTGCGAAAAGCTTTTCAGCCTCAGAAATCATTGCCAAAAAAGAGGTACCCGTACTCTGTTATCACCACATCAGAAATTGGAGACGGAAAGATTCTAAGCGAGACCGTAACGACATTATTTCTATGTCCAAATTCGAAAAACACCTTAAAATGCTTTCCGATAGTGGTTACCATTCAATACTACCGGATGAACTCTACGATTACCTTACTTTAGATCGAAAATTACCCGAAAAGCCTGTTATGATCAGCTTTGACGATGGCTATAGGGAGCAATTTACCATTGCTGCCCCTTTGCTAAAAAAGTATGGTTTTAAAGGCGTATTTTTTGTTACCACAGATGCAATTGGTGGGAGACGGATGTTAAAGAAAAAACACATCAGGAATCTTTCTGATCAGGGACACATTATCGCCAATCATACCTTTCAGCACCTTAATCTGGCTAATTTATCCGACAGCGCTTTAAGAATACAGGTTATCAGATCGGCAAAAAAATTGAAGGAAATTACTGGAAAGGAAGTTAAATACCTGGCTTATCCCTACGGAATTTATAGTGAAAATATTTTACTAAAACTTAAAGAGATGGGCATAAGGGCTGCATTTATTCTTTCTACAAAAAGAAGTGCCAAATACCCCTTATATACCATCAGGAGAATTATAGATCCGGGAAATTATACGGCAAAAAACCTGTATCACAGTATCCATAAAAGTTTTAAATAATTACTTATAAATTCCCGGATTATAAGATTTCAATCCCTTTATGCTCAAATACTTCAAAAATCTGTGCGTTGATCATGCTACGTGTTAAATCTGCTTTAGAAATATCCTTACACCAGAAATAAATATTGATTTTACTGCTCAGCTTACTCACCGGACTGATCATAATTACAGGTTCTTTGCTGATAAATACATTATTATTTTCTGCAATCACCTCTCTGATCAGATTTATTACTTCAGTAGTGTTAAAAGGTTTGGCAATGGATAAGGAAATATTCACCCGCATCTGGTTATTGCTCAGTGTCCAGTTGATAATGTTATTGGATAAAATTGCACCATTTGGGATAATGATTTCTGCACCTTCATCGCTTAGCAAGGTGCTGGCACGCACACCAATTTCTTTTACCCTTCCTTTTTTATCACTCAGTTCAACAATGTCGCCGATTCGGATGGTTTTATCGAAAATGAGGATAATACCCGAAACAAAATTGCTCACAATATTCTGTAAACCCAATCCAATACCCACACCCAAAGCACCCAGGATTACGGTAATCTTATCTATTGGTAATCCCGATGCGGCAACCGCGATCAAAAAACCGCCAATCAGCAATACTAAACGTGTAACCAGTAATTTAGAACGCTCGCCTTTATTATCGTCGAAACTATCATCGCCCGTATCACCAAAGAAATAGGCAATGTATTTCTGCAGGAAGTTGGCAATCCAGATAATGCCAAGAAATAACACCACACCGCCAAAAGTGAAAGTAAAACTGCCGATAATCCTTTTTTCGGTCAGGATTTCCATCACCGATTCATAAAGTCCGTTAAAAATATTCAGGTTGGTGGTAAATATCACGAACCAGATAATGGTGGTACCAATACCTGTGAGTCTTTTTAGTCCGGCAATTACCGGCTGCCAGTCGAAATATTCAGGGAAGCCCTTTCTAATCCTGCTGCTTTTCATCTGCAGTAAAAAAGCCTCTACCAATACTTTGGCCAAAATGGTAAGTGATATGGCATTTAATAAAGAACTCACCCCGGTTGAATAAAAAATCTGTGTGAGTGTAAACCGGCCAAATAAATTACAAAAAGTAGCAATAATGGCAAATACAGTATAAATAAAGCCGGTAGTAACAATCATTTTATATCGTTTTGCTTTCTCATCGAGCATTTTCCACACCATAACCCCATAAGCTACCGAACTTACCGTTAAAAAAAGCAAAAGCCAGCGCTGGTATCTTGGCGGCATGCCCAAAAGGCGCAGGAAAACGGGTGCTAATAGCAGCACCACAAAAACGCACCAGTAATAAAATAACCTTTTACCGAGTTTCTTGCGGAAAAATACGGTAAGCAGTATGGCCAGGATCACCTGTACGGCCTCTATATAAAGCGCAGGTGCCCGCAGGTCGAAAATCGGTGCCAGCGTAAAAAGGGTAATAAAAGTAATGAGGTAGGGCTGCGGATTGATGAGCGAAAAACCGTCGAGGCTTTCTAAACGGTCGCGTTGTTTTACACTCCTGAAATTGAAAAATACCCAAAAGAAAAATATGGCGCAGGTAAAAAGCAACAGCAAGCGGCTGCTTCTGGTGTATACAAAATAGTAGCCTGATATTTCCTGTTCGCCTTTAATAAATCGTCTAAAACCTACACTTTTATTGGCCGGTTTATTTACCGATTCCCACAGATAGCGGCGTTCTTTGCCAAAAGCTTTAATGCTAACCGCATCGAGCTGGTTATCGGTAAGGTACATCAGTTCTTTAATGTTGATCAGGTTGGCAGAAGTTCTGGCCTGAAAATTATTGATGGCTAAAGTAGTACCTTTAAGCAGGCTATCCATCACCACGCGTTTTTTACCCAACTCGGCAAATTGTTCTTTAAACATGCTGCGTACAGCAGGAGAAGTAAACAACTTAATCAATACGGTATCTTTCCGCAGGTTGAGGATTTCGGTTTTTAATGCGCGAAGTTCTTTTTCATACTCATCCAGATCGGCTAAACAATCTTTGTTATTACTGCGCAGTTCTTCCAGTAAAGTTTGATCCATCTGCAGGTTCTGCAGGTTCATCGCCCTGTCGCTTTGTGTTAACCTGCTTTTAAGCAAGGCTAAGGCTGCTTCATCCTGAGTTAAATGTGCTGCTATAGGTTTAAGTTTCTTAAAAGAAGCTACCGTAACCGGCACTTTATTTACCGTTTCGAAAACTTTCTCCAGATGCGCCAGATAATCGCCTTTGGTTAACGTTGCAGAATCTGATAATATAGACACATCCTGCCCCTTACCTGCCTGGTTATTTTTCTGCGCAAAAGCATTGCCCGTAAAAAGCAAAACAAATAGAAATAATATTGAAGATGCGGGGTTTAAGGGAAAAAATTTTCTGATAATCATTGATATGAATAGTATGATATGAACCTTAATGGAAGAGCTTGCCAAAAATAACGATTAGAATTGATTTTATAATCACAGGCAATAGCCATTATCGTGCCTGAAAGTTGTTTTTTGGTTGAATTAGAAAGTATAATAAGCTTAAAGGAAAATTAGATCATTTAAATCAACATCTAACCGTATTTGCTGTTTAACACAAAAGCGTAACCAAATACATTGCTTTATAAATAAGTTAAACCGATGAATAAATTCCTAATCCCTTATTAAAGCATTGTTTTTAGCAATTATTTATGCTACTACTTTTGAGCAAAATATACGATGAGTGGCCTCATAAAATCAATATCAAACAAAAAACAAATAATAAGGAAAATAATTCTCCCAAAATAGATGATATGATAGCTTTCTCATGTAATAATTTTCACGTGATTAATTTGTCATGTAAAGAAAATATAGATATTGTCCTTAAAATCTGGAAGGAAACATTGTACATCAATACAGCCCTATTTGAACTTCTGAAAAAATAAATTTATTATTGAATAAACGGAATTGAGCAAACTATGAAAAAGCAGACCAAAATTATTCTAGGTGCAATATCACTTGTTTTTTTACTTGCCTGGGTATTGGCTTACAAATTACATTGGTTTGGTGGTAAAACAGATGCTCAATTGGCCGATAGCATTGTAACAGATACTGTTCAGCAGGCAGCTACTGTGGGAGAACCAATTTTAGTTCCCGTTAGTTCAACAGACGAGGAGAAAAAAGAAGTTATCATCGATTTTCCAACCAATGGAAATAAAGTGGAAGATTTTGTACCCCAAACCTATAAAATCGCCCTCGAAGCAAAAGGCTTGCTGGATAGCGACGACCTGGAAGATGCAGTCCTGGTTTTACAGCATAAAACAGACAGTACAGCTAAACGGCCAACCTTAGTTTTGTTGAAGGAGCCTGGTGGTGGCTACCGCTTACACGCCACTTCGTGGGAGGCTATTGGTGCAGCCTATATTAATGGCGATTTTCCTCAGTATGATAACGAAGATATCAGCATCGATCAAAACAGAACCTTAGTGATATCAACCTATTCGATCGGACCTGTTGGCAATCGCGACACCAGATACCGTTTTATAAACAATGAACTCGAACTTGTTAATATGGAAACCTACAATCAGGGAGCGGGCGGGCAAACCAGAGCCGAATACGATATTTTAAACCATAAAATAACGGTTGAGGAAGTAAATACCATGAAAGAGGATATGCCTTCCACCTTAAGCCATGCTAAATTACCTCTAAATAAACATTATCTCTTTAAGGATATCGACCCAGTAACGGTTTTTTCCGAATAAGATCTGAACCGGAATTTAGCACGAATAGTGTGTTTTTTATTATTCACAACAATCCTACCGGCTCGCGTGTTGTTTAGGTATGAAAATATTGCTTACCGGTGCAACAGGTTATATCGGAAAACGTCTGTTGCCTGTTTTAGTCGAAGCTGGCCATGAAGTGATCTGTAGCGTAAGGGACATTGGCAGACTAAACGTCAAAAAATATCCTGAAGGACAGGTTAAGGTTGTTCAGGCAGATTTATTGGAGCCGGGTAGCCTCGAAGCATTACCTAAGGATATTGATATTGCCTATTACCTCGTACATTCTCTTGATTTAAGCGGCGATTTTAGCCAGCAGGAAAAACAATCTGCACAGAATTTCATTCATTATCTAAATGCTACTGCGGCCAGGCAATTAATTTATCTTGGGGGTATCACCAACGTGGAAAAACTCAGCCGGCACCTTTCCAGTCGTAAAGTTGTGGAAGAAGAACTTGCAAAAGGACAGATACCTCTTACTGCCCTGCGCGCGGGTATCATTATCGGTTCAGGTAGCGCTTCTTTTGAAATCATCCGAGATCTGGTTGAAAAACTTCCCGTTATGATTGCGCCCAAATGGCTGGAAACTAAATGTCAGCCCATTGGTATACGGAATGTGGTTGAGTTTCTTTCAGGGGTGGTGGGAAAGGAATATACCTATAACAAACATTATGATATTTACGGACCTGATCTTTTAAGTTACAAAGAAATGCTGATGGGCTTTGCGCAGGTTAGGAAATTGAAACGCAGGATTATTATTGTTCCGGTATTCACGCCAAAACTCTCTTCATACTGGCTTTATTTTGTAACCTCAACGTCTTATACTTTAGCAAAAAACCTGGTCGAGAGTATGAAAATTGATGTCATACCGAAGCAGAATGACCTGACCTCCAGGCTATCGGTTAAGCTTTTGCCTTATAAAAAATCCATCGAACTGGCTTTTGAAAAGATTGAACAAAACCTGGTGCTTTCCCGCTGGGATGATGCCACAGGTGGAAGAATTTTTCGGGATGGGCTTCAACGGCATATCAAGGTGCCCAAATTTGGCGTATTTACAGATAAACAGCAGATGGAAGCTGTTGATGCTGAAAAAGCATTACAGCGTATTTTTGCCATAGGTGGCCGTAACGGATGGTATTACGCCGATTGGTTATGGTCGTTCAGAGGATTTTTAGACCGGTTATTTGGTGGCGTTGGACTTCGCAGGGGAAGGAAAAATACCGATGATACTTCTGCAGGCGAAGCCCTGGACTTTTGGCGTGTGCTTTACGCGGATAAAAAGGAGAAACGACTACTATTGTATGCAGAGATGAAATTGCCTGGCGAAGCCTGGCTCGAATTCAGGATCGACGAATATAACGTTGCCCACCAGATTGCAACTTTCAGGCCTCTCGGTATTAGTGGAAGGCTTTACTGGTATGGCATGTTACCTTTTCATGTCTTTATTTTCAAGGGCATGCTGAGTAAGATCGTGAAGTAGGCAGTGCGTTAGAAAGCATCTTTTTGACGTACTTCCCCCATTCAAGAAGTTTATTAAATTTTAGTTGATCTTAACTTACCTAAATACTTTTTGGCAAAGGCTGATATTTCACTGTCCTTAGAGGCCGAAGCCCTGCTCAATAATTTTTCTGCTATCGGACGGTCACTGATTAGCAAGTTACGGTACGTTATGTCGAAAGTATTTCCTTTAAGTTTTGCCAGACTTTCTACCAACGCATTACTTGCCCCATCGTTTATGCCTTTAGGTGTTGTTTTTACCATGCCGCTATTTCCTGCCTCTCCTCCAGCATTGCTGAGCCTAGAAGTGTCTCTCATATTTTCAGGGCTAGAATCAACACGTCCATCAGGTCGCTGACCACCTTCGGGAAGCGTACCTGCCAATTGTATCGATTTCTTCTTAGCGAGAACTTTTAGTTCATCGCTAAAACCACTTAAGGTTACCGATATCCTGTTTCCCCACTCTTTTGTGCTGTTGCCTTGTTTTGCCGCAAGACTTGCTGCCCTGAGCTGTTTGCTGCAGAGTGCATTGAGCTCATTGAGTGTTGCAGCATCATTAGCCTGGAAAATGATTTTAGTATCGTATGCTGTTTTCGTTTTTACCTGGTTACCAGGGTTGGTAAACAATACCGTTGCAGCTAGTAAAATGGCATTTGAATTGAATAAATTCATCATGGTTAAAATTTTGATATACAGTTATAACATGGGTAAAGGGTATTGGTTTTGATTTTTAATGGAAACATCCTGCTGCTAATATCCTTTTTAGAAAATTTCTCTGCTTCATTACCGGTTCTGATCAATGTATGCAAGCGGCCTATTAAAGTTTTATCAGGATATTTAAATCTTCTCCGCAGGCTCAATAGCCAAAGGGATCAATTCGTATATTGTTGGTGTAAATTCGAGATAATAAAGTAGAGCTGATCAGTCCGCAGATAAGTATGAGGGCAAGCGGAGAGATAAGCGGATCGCTTGATTTGCAACTGGTACCAATCCACTAATGGCTAATCAAATGTAAAATGTCAGGAAATTGAGCCATCAGAGATGGGAAAAATTTGGCTAACCTAAAAGATATTGACTTGGTAAATCCAATTTAGAAGAGGTATATAGATTTGTGTATTTCCGCCCAGCCAGGCTTTAGTACAGTATCTCCGTTCTCCTTAATTCCGGCCTAATAAATTTTTTGGGCTCCACCGACCAAGCCAACTTACTGGCTTCCAAAGAAAAATTTTCAGCCGGCGTTTTTTGGTTCTTTTTGACGCCAAAAAGAAGGAGCCCTTCGGCGGCGGCGAGCCGAGGCAAGACTGTGCCGAGGGACAAATAAAAATCAATTAGAATTTTGGTCGGTGTGATGCCAATAGATAACTATTTTATGCGCTATTAGTTAAAGCTTTAGCTATTTGTGTAGCTGAAATGATTGATCAGAAATGATAAAATGAGTAGCTATAAATAAAATCATAAAAAAAACGAGTTGCTAATAGTAACTGGTTTTTGTACAATTTCTTTTTGGTCGTCATCTTGTTTAATTTTAACGAAAAATGAAAGTTTTGGCGTTTTTATTTCTGTTAATTTACACTGTCACTATTAGAAACCGGTTAAATTTATTTGAAACTGTAGCGCCCGGAGCGTATAATACGTTTTAATGCTAAAACCAATATCCTAACCAGATCAATGAAAAAATTATTACCGATAATGTTATTGCTGATTGTGATATCAGCATGTAAAAAAGAAAAACAGGGAGATTATTCGGAAACAATCACTACCGGTGAGAAATGGGGGATTAAAATAGGCAGTACACAGGCTGAGGTATATGCCCAATTGCAGAAAGCCGGTCCAACGCTCGATTTTCGATCACTGGGCATTTATGGCCGCAGGCCTTATACTTCTCCTGAAAAACCTGCTGAGATTATCCAGTTTTACTATGCACTTACCATTTACAGCAGTACCGGAACATTAGACCGTGCAGTATTTCTTTTTAACGGCGATAAAGTAAAAGAAATTACAGTGGGTGGAGGACTTACCTCGGGAGTTACTAAATGGCCTGACGGAGCGGCCGATGATACGGCCATCAAGGTAGATGACCCGGTTAGCGCAATAGGAGCAAAGTTGTTAAAAATCCACCAGCTGCCGGCATATAGTAGTTATGGATTTGTACTTTCTGATAAACCATTAAATAAACCTTACGATCCCGATCTGAACAATTACAATGACTGGCAATTTGTATTTTCTGATTTCGTAAGCTCGAGTGTTAGCGGAACCTCAACGGTAAAACTGCATTTTAATGCCGGCAAACTCGAACGTATTGAACATGACTACCGGGAGGCACAGATATTTAACTAAACCTCGAAAAGATTTAAAAAGAAAAAGGCGGCAAATTATATTTTACCGCCTTTTATATATATGTTGTGATGGCTTATTTTGACAATGCTGCAACTTGAAGCGATTGTGGCGTATTCATCTCAGTTTTTAAAGCTGCAAAACGGTCTAAATTTAATTTTTGTGTTTTGCCCATTACTAAAATGTGGTTTTGTGTTGCACCTTTCAGTTTGAGGTCAGAGTTACCTTCAATTACGGTATATAAGCTTTCTGTATTTGAATTGATTTCGGCTACTGCGTTTTCTGATAAAAACACCTGAAGATATTTGGTATCCAATTTACCTTCTGTTTTTACGATTGCATTTTCAGATGCCTGTACTCTGTAAATGTTTTTTACATAAACTGTAATTTTTGCTGCTTCTTTACTATCCGAAGAAATTTTTAAAGCATGGCCATCCTGGATTACTTTTACTTTTCCTGTATTGTCGTTATCATAACTTACACCTTCTTTCTGGCGCTGAACTAATGTTACTTCTACATTCCCGCTTACCACAACTTTACTGAAATTATTTGGCGCCGAAACTTTTGTTGGTTGTTTTTCATCAGCCATTACGCTTGTTGAGAAGATAGATGATGTTAAAATGATTGCTGCTAAAAGCGATTTTGTAAGGGTTTTGATTGAGGTTTTCATAATGCTGTTATTTATATGTTTTATAATATTTTGTTCCTGTTTTTGTAGATAAGACGCAGGCACACGCAAAACGTTGCACCATAAAACAGGCTATTATACCAACACAGCGAAATCCTCGACGAACGGCCGATATAAATAGTCGAAAAGATGAAATTATTTTTTAGAAGATTTTAATGGTTAGCTTAGAGGCCAGAAGGAGGTAATGAGAAGAGTAATATTTTAGAAGGTGTATTAAGGATTAATTTCTAGGACGTAAAAATTCATCGTCATTTTATTTTTTGGTCTATAAGTAGAGTCGTCTGATTTGGCGTTTTTCAGGAATTCCTCTTTATTGTATGATGCTACAAATTTATTTAACGAATCTTTAACTTGGATTTTAAAATTATTTGGGAAATAGGTGCTATCGCCCACCTCAACAGGTAACATGTGTTGTGAGGAATGGTATGGTCCTGTAGTTAAATTTAAGGTATCACTTACCTTTTGAATTTTATTTTCCTTTTTGCATGTATAAGAAATAATTATTTTACGGCTGGTTTGGGCAAGATTTTTCACGTATAACCACTTGTAACGTGCAGCTTCTTCAGCATTTCTTTCTCTGGGGTCGGTTGAAGTAAGATAAAGCACGGCGGCTATTGCAATAAAAAGAACAACTATTCCGGCTAACAGCCCAACGGTACCAATAATTTTAACTTTTAAAGATTTATTCCTGAAAATTAAAAAATTTGCAAGCAGCAATATAGCGAAAATACAAAAGAGGAAATAAATAGTCATAATGTTAGGTTTTAACGGTCAAACTCAACTAAACTATCGTTGGGTAAATCATATTCATAAAGTTTATCCAGTTCGTTGTCGAAGTATAACCACTGTACAGTGTTAAGGCGGTGTTCTTCCGTTCCGGCAATTCCAATAAGCATATATTCCTTATCAGCCCTTATTTGTTTTTCGATAGAATAATTTATTTCATCACGATTTTTAACAAGCAATTGTAACTGTTCGTTTTTCGAATTGGCTATGTAATATTCTACCAGAGTGTAAAGTTTATCCAGATAGGATTTTGAATAATCCTCTTCTTGCGGCCAGTGATACTTTAAGGCTTCATTATAGTTTTTCCTGAATTTTGAAACATTACCGTCTTTTAGTTTTTTAACCGATACAATCTTTTCTGCTTGCTGTGGGGTATCTCCATCGCCTGCTACATAAATGGTATCAGTTTTCCAGGTTACTTCAATAATATCGCCTCTTAACAGGTTTCTATCCTCGTTATCGTCATTAATAAAAGATAATGTTTCATTTTTCCTGCGCGCTGTTAGCAGAAAATAATCGCCATCATCAATATAGCCTACAAATTCCATAATTTCTTGGTGTGGTGTTTGGTGATCGGCTGTCTTTTTTACTTCAGCTTCTCTCTTCACTGTATCGGAAACTACAGGTTTGTTCTTCTTTTGTGTATTAGAATGGCATGAAATACAGGTGAATACAAATAAGATTTTCCAGATATTTTTCATTGGTTGATCGCTATAATTTATTTTTCCGGATGATCTGTAAATATATGTTTTGAAACCGAAAAATCAGGTTACAAAAAAAGCGACAACCAGGTGCCGCTTTTAAAAATATGATGGAGTAATTGTTATTTAGATAAAGCAGCAGTTTGAAGGCTGCTTGCAACCGGTGATCTCATTTCTGTTTTTGAAGCAGCGAATTTATCAAGGTTCAGTTTTGGGGTACTTCCCATTACAAGGTTATGGTTTTGTGTGGCACCGCTCAATTTTAAATCGGCATTACCTTCCATCACGGTATATAAACTTTCGGTTTTAGAGTTGATTTTTGCAACAGCATTTCCGGTTAAAAATACCTGAAGATATTTTACATTCAGTTTTCCTTCTGTTTTTACAACTGCATCATCAGCAGCCTGTACCCTGTAGATATTTTTTACATAAACTGTAATTTTTGCAGGACTGTTGTTGGTTGAGGTAATTTTTAGTGCCGATCCGTCTTGTATTACTTTTACATTACCAGTATTATCATCTGTATAACTTACACTTTCGGTACCACTCTGGATCAGGGTTACTTCTACATTTCCGTTTACCACTACTTTATCGAAGTTTTTTGGTGCCGACATTTTAACCGGTTGTTTTTCGCCAGCCATTACATTTGAACTGAAGATTGAAGCGCTTAAAACTAAAGCTGCCATTAATGATTTTGCTGAGGTTGAGAATAAAGTTTTCATAATGTTTTTATTTATATTTTTAATTAATAATTTGTGATTGTTTGATAATGAGACGCAGCCATTCGGGAAACGTTTCAGCGGTTTTGCCCGTATTATACCAACGCTGTGAAATTCTCGACGAACGGGTTTTAAAATCGGGCGAAAAACAGTTCATTTTTTAATTAAAATTCCTTAGTTGAAAAATTTATGGCTGCAGTAACACAAGAATTAACATTAATGGAATAATAGCTTAATCAGCTGTTAATACTTTTGCGCGTAAATCCCATTATCCTTATTCGTATGAAAATTATCCGCACTGCACTCTTTTTATCGCTCCTTATCAATTCACTTGTTTCGTTGGCACAGAGTCCTGCTGAAAAGCTTAAAACTATTTTTCAGGATAAGAACAGGCAGATTTTGGTTGCTGCACACCGTGGTGATTGGAGAAATTCGCCCGAAAATTCGTTGCAGGCACTTTACAATAGCATCAGCAAGGGATTTGATATTATGGAGCTTGATGTGAAAATGAGTAAGGATAGCCAGATGGTGGTGATGCACGATAATACCATTGATCGTACCACAAATGCAAAAGGAAAGGTGGGAGATTATACTTTGGCAGAACTTAAAAAGTTCAGGTTAAGGAACGGTTTGGGCCGTGTTACAGAAAACCAAATCCCAACAATGCGTGAGATGATGCTGGCGGCTAAAGGAAAGATCCTGATCAATGTAGATAAGGGGAATGACCACCTCGATCTGGTATTTAAGGTGCTGCGCGAAACTTCTACCACCGATCAGGCGATTGTGAATGTTGGCGATGATATGCCTTACGAAGAATTGAAGGCCAAAAATACAATACCACAGGATGCTTATTTAATGGTGGTGGTGAATGTTAAAAATAAAGATATGCAGAGCATCATCAATGGTTATGCCGCCAATAAGAAAGCCATTGTACAGCCTATTTTTGACACTGATACCTTGACTAATTTAAAAGTGGTAAAAGCAATGAATGGAAAACCATTAATCTGGTTAAACAGTTTGTGGCCATCGCTAAATGGCGGCCACGACGACGACCGTGCGGTAGAAAAAAATGAAAAGGAAGAAAGCTGGGGCTGGCTGATTAATTATCACCCGGTGATCCTGCAAACCGACCGCCCGACAGATCTGTTGATTTACTTAAGGAGTAGGGGATTGCATAAATAAATCGATGCTTAAACCAATGAAGCACCAGGCTTTAATTCGTAGGGTGCTTTCCCAGGTTCAAAAATCCTTGTTTCTTCAGTTCCCTCTGTAGTAATTTTATTGCCCCTTATCCTGATCCAGTTTCCTTCGCGCAAGCCAACTACTTTTATATCGTTCTGCGTTAAAAACTCTTTTATCCTTGTTTCCCTTGTCTCACCATTGTGTTTCAAATCTGGATTTGGATCGAGGTAATGAGGATTAAGATTAAATGGAACCAGGCCCATACAGTCGAAAGACGAAGGATAAACAATTGGCATATCATTGGTGGTTTTCATATTGATACCGCCGATGTTGCTGCCTGCGCTACAGCCCAGATAAGCTTTACCTTTTTTGATATTTTCGCTCAAAACACCCATCAATCCAAGTTCGTGCAATGTTTTTACCAACAAAAAAGTATTACCACCACCGGTAAAAAAGCCTTTTGCTGCATGTACGGCTTCAACAGGATTGGCAAATTCGTGCAAACCTTTTATCTTAATATTAAGGCCGGAGAAAAAATCTTTGGCTTTTGCAGTATATTCCTCATGCGAAATGCCTCCCGGCCTTGCAAAAGGTATAAAAATAATTTCTTCTGTCCCTTTAAAAAGTTCAGTTAATTCTTTTGTTAGGTATTCAAGGTAATTTCCGCCAAAAAGGGTAGAAGTAGAGGCCAGTATAACATTCATTTTGGTATTTTTTTAATCCGGCTTTAAAAGCTTGTTCCTGCAAAGGTAGAAAACAGAAAGAATTTGGATTACCCTGTTTACCAAATAAATTTAATAATTAAGCCAGCATTTTTATTTCCTGATCAGTTGCCCTGTTTCTTATTCTGCTCAGGGTTTCGAGGCGCATGCCCAGATAACTGGCCAGGTAACGCTGGGGTACCCGTTCTATATCAAAAATGGTGTTTTCGAGTCTAAGGTATCTGCCTAATGCAGTAGGTATCCTCGCGATAATAGATCTTTCTGAGGCCATAAAATATTGCATTTCCAATATTTTTCTGGCAATTACATCCCACTCCGGATAATTAAAAGATAGGGTATCGGTAAGTGAATAGGGGATGCGCACCAGATAACAATCTTCGAGTGCCTGCAGGTATTCTACAGAATGGTTAGATTGCTGCCCGGGATGGCGGATGGCTTCTATGATCTGGTTTTCGAAACCAAACCAGGTACTGATATCTTTTTTCCTGTCTTTTATAAAACCCCTTACCACCCCCTTAATTAAAAAGTACATGGCATTGTTCGAGTCGATGGGCGAAAGGATATGTTTGTGCTTTCGTACCGTAACAACCTGGCAATTTTGCTCATAATAAGTAATAAATTCTTCCGATAGGGGATGAAGTTTTTCCAAATTGTTGAAAAATGGCTTCATAAGAAGACGATTGTCTGAACCTGTTGTCATTAAATTATTTGGGATAGCGTATAAAAAATCAGGTCATTTTCAAGCCGGCGTGTGACTAATGAAAATGCCTAACCAAAAGTATTGTCTATCTCAAAAGAACAGGAAAGAGATGGGGTAATTTGTCTCTAATGATTCAATCGTTAGATCAAATATAGGCTGAACAGGCCTTAGGACTTCAATATTTGCGAGAAGTATGCTGTTGGCATTATGCCTTTTTCCTTTTTAAAAGCGTTGTAAAAAGTTGCATGATTCTTGAAACCGGCTTCCTGTGCAATTGCTTCAATGGTTATTTTATCAGCAAGGATGGGATATTGTTTTAAAAAATGTGCTATCCGGTAACTGTTTATCCAGTCGCGGAAATTTTTACCAATATGGTTGTTGATTACAAATGAACATTGGTGTACAGGAATGTTGATCCGCATTGCCACATCTATAATTTGGAGGTCCTGATTGAGGTAGAGAAGTTCATCAGCCATTTCCTTTTTAATCAGGTTAATGTACAGCCCGATTTGTTCTTCGGAAAGATTTATTTTTTTAGAAGTTGCTGAAAGCTGTTTCGGAATTTTTATTATCTCCAGCAGGTCGAAGTCGTTGGGCGTTGGTTGATGATCTGTTGCCAGCTTTTCTTTCCATTCATTTTTGCTCCAATCGATAGCTACTAAAAGGAAGCCGTAAAATAGGCTTGGTTTATGAAGTGCATACAATAAGATGAGTAACAAGGCTGCACAGTTGATCACTACAAAGATAGAATTTTCGATAGGGAGATTTATATTTCTCAATATGATTGGCAAAAGACCCAGAAGCTGGAAAAAGGTCGCAACTTTTAGTAAAAAGACAGCCCAATACTGTGCGGTATGGTTTGAATTCTGTTTTCTTAAAACCCTCGATTTAATAACGGCAAACCAGGTTAAACCCAGATAAAATATAGTGAGTACAGGCCTTAATAAAGAATGGATATACGAAGGGAATAATCCGCTTTGGGCTTGTAAAGAAAGGTAACCTTCTGCATGTAGCTCTTTAACAATCACGTTCCAATCGATAGGTGCCAGGCCTGGCCATGGAATAATGTGTATAATGGCCAGCACCGCCGGGATGAAATGAAGAAAATCCCTTTTTTTAATTGTTGTTCGCTCATATACAAAACCGGTAATGTAAAGATAAAAACATGCAGGGGCAGCAAAATAAAGAGGCGTAAAGAGCTGGAAGAATATCGAAAGCGGCTCTGCCCGGCCGGTGGTAATAAACAGTGAATTAAGTACCTGCCCAAAGCGGGCAAATAATAGGAGCGATAAAAGTATATTCTGTGTCCTGTTCCCATTTTTTGCAAAAAATAAATGGAGGGAAATTAAGAGCAGGAAAAAACAGGTAGTGCCGGACAGGAAATTTACAAATTGCATATATTAACTTCGGGATAAGCGTTTTTATTGGTTAAATCTCATGATCTGGTTTAAATCAATCGATTTAGAAATAATGGTGAAATTTGTTAATAAACAATCGTAGGTAAGATGATTCTTTTTTATTTTTTAATGATAATATCTTCCATTACCAGCATATCCATTTTTGTTCTCAAAAAACAATCCAATGCTTCTTCCGGTGTATTTACTATGGGTTCATTTTCGTTAAATGAAGTGTTGAGCAAAATTGGGGTACCTGTTTTATCTCGAAAGGATTTTATGAGCTGATAATATTTTTCGTCGGTATGCTGATGTACAGTTTGGAGCCTGCCGGTACCGTCTAAATGTGTAACGGCCGGGATCTCATCCCGTTTTTCGGCTTTAATTTTAAAAACTTTTTCCATGAAGGGTACATCATCAACCTGTTCAAAATATTCTTTTACAAATTCTGATAGGATAGAGGGGGCAAAAGGGCGGAAAGATTCGCGTCTTTTAATTTTGGTATTTAACAGCTCTTTTGCTTTTGTATTTCTTGGATCAGCTAATATGGAGCGGTGGCCTAGTGCCCTCGGACCGAATTCGGCCCTTCCCTGAAACCACCCAACCACACCTTCATTAATTAAACAGTTGGTTACTTCGTTAAAAAAGTCTTTTTGTTCAGGCTTTAAATAATGGATATTTTTTTCCTTTAGCAAATTCTCAATATAAGCATTATCGAATTTACTGCCCAGATAACCATGAAACATAGGAGGGGTACGGGGTTTATTTTCGAGCTGGTTCCACACCCATAATGCGGCCCCAATTGCAGTGCCGGCATCATGTCCGGCTGGAGGAATATAAATATGCTTAAAGGATGTATTGAGTTTTATTTTTCCGTTTGCAACCGAATTTTGAGCTACACCGCCCGCTATGCAGATATGCTGTAATCCGGTTTTTTGTTGTAAATGATTAAGAAGGTGGAAAATAACCTCTTCGGTAACCTGTTGCACTGATGCTGCTAAATCTTTGTGATACTGGGACAATTCTTCATGCTGCTGTCTCGGATTTCCTAAAAGTGTGGTTAGGTTTTCGGTATAAAGATTATCCATACCAGGAATACCATTCTCCCAAGCCATATTTACACCATTTTTAGGATGGTTGAAATATTTAAGGTCGAGCTCAAAAAGTCCGTTATCTTTTAGTAAGATCAATTTATGGATCAAATCAACATAAAGGGGCTTACCATAAGGAGCCAGGCCCATAACCTTATACTCATCGCCATAATGTGGGAAACCCAAAAATTGTGTTAAAGTGGTATAGAAAACCCCTAGAGAATGCGGATAAGACACAGTATCCAATACCTTAATCTGATTCGCTTTTCCGATGGCCAGCATGGTACTGCTAAAATCACCAAAACCGTCAATTGATAAAATTGCAGCTTCTTCGAAAGGTGATGCAAAAAATGCACTTGCCAAATGGCTTCTGTGATGTTCTACCTGAACTATACTGGCTTTCAGCGTTCCTTGCAGGAGGTGAAAATGTTTGTAAATTTCGGACTCAATACTATTTGCCTTTTTAAGATTCTGCGCCCGGTTGATCATATTTTTTAAGCTCAAGCGGTTTTTTAATGCGGTGAGAACCTTTTTTGAAAAATTAGCTTTTGGATCGCGGGATACAGCAATATAATCGACCTCATTTATGGTGATACCTGCTTCAGTTAAACAAAATTCGATAGCTTTTGAGGGAAATCCTGCCCAATGTTTTATCCTCCGGAAACGCTCTTCTTCTGATGCGGCAATAATTTCACCATCTTTATAAATACAGGCAGATGAATCGCCATGATAGGCATTAAGCCCTAAAATATACATGTGGATTTTATGCTTGAGGGTTATTTGTTGCCGTAGTATCCTGATCGGCATTTGTTTTTTTAGGCATTCTGGTATTGCGCTTAATCCAGATATACAGCATAATGAAAATGATGATGTAAACAATCACGTTAAAGATCTCGTGATGGTATTCGAAGTAATTTCTCTGGCTTTGGAAAAAGCCGAAGAGCAGACCTAATCCTGCAATTCTGCAGATATTGAGAACATAAATGGTAACCAATCCGATTACAAGCATTTTGAAGGTAGATTTCCATGGTGCCGGAAATGCAAGTACGAACGCAGCTAAAAAGCTCATTACGCCTAAGCCAAGGCAGGAGTAGTTTATGCGCAGATATGGACCGTTAACCACCATTACATCCATTTCATTGTGGATGGCGTAGAACCCAAATAACTTAATAATCCAGACTGCTGGTTTAATCAATGCTGTTTTTAAGCCTTGTATATAATCGAAGTGCTGTGCAATATAGGCATTGTGGTACTTTCCGCCTTCACTCATTACACTGTTCATAAACACATTACCCTGACTAAACAGGATATATAAGACAAATAGCGCAACAATAAATTTGATTGCTTTTTTGTCTGCTTGTTTCTTAGCTTCTTTTTGACTGATTTCGCTCATACGGAACTTTATTTCTTTTTTTTAATATGTTTAATTTCTTATCTACCTGCAACCTGAACCATAGGCCCTGCATATAATGAAACTTGATGCCATTTTTTCCTTCAAATATACCCAGTTGGAACAGCATTCTATAGGTAAAATATAAATACGGGCGAATGTATAAGGGAAGTTGCCACCATAATTTTTTTAACCAGGCTTTACGTTCGTCGGGATTTCCGAGTAGGGTAGGATGAAGTGCTGATGTTCGCAGTCCCATTAATCGTTCAAATTCTTCTTTTGCTACCAGCTCACTGTACTTTTGATGTTTTGCATACCAAAAACTTAAATCATTTTCTTTAAGATTTTCTTCAATAATATGGCCATCCTTCCATATTTGGGTATTACCACTTACAATAAAGCGATGATCCATATTTTCGTTAAGGTCAGAAAAACCGATTCCCTTTCTGAACATTTTGAGCTGATACATGGGATAATAGCCCCCATAACGGATCCATTTTCCCTGGAAAATATTTTTACGGTTGAAATAGATCCCGTTTACATCTGAATATTCCTCGTTTTTAAAATCAGAGAGTTTAGCGAAAAGTTCGGGTGTTACCATTTGGTCTGCATCCAAGCCAATAATCCATGGGGTATTGATTTTGAAATTTTTTAGCGCAAAATCCCATTGTTTGGGATGGTTTTCGAATGGATGATGTTGTACCTGGGCATTATATGCAGCTGCAATAACTAAAGTTTTATCGGTACTGCCACTATCTAATATAAAAGTTGGCGCACTAAGTTGCTTAATGGAATCCAAAAGCCGTGTCAGATGAATTTCTTCGTTAAAGGTTAGAATTATAAAACTGAAATTAGGATTCATAACGGTTCAATGCCACTTCCTTATACAACTGCAGATACCTTTCTACCAATAACGCATCACTAAAATCCTGTTTAATAAGATCAGGGGCGTTGACCCTAATCCTTGCCCTCTTTTCGTTATCGTTAAAAGCCAATAAGATTTTAGCTTTGATATCTTCGACGGTTAATCTACATACCCAACCAAAATCTTTATCGGCAACATAATCTGCTAGTCCAACCTCATTTGAAATTAATACAGGGGTACCAATATCCAAACTTTCGATTACTACATTGGCAAAATTCTCATTGTATGATGTCAGAACAAATAAATCATGCCTGGCCATCAATTGGAATTTATCGTTATCCCTTACCTGCCCGTTCCATGTAATCCGATCAGCGAGCATTAAACCTTTTGCTTTTTGTTTCAAACATCCCACATAATCCTGTTCTCCCGAACCGGCAATTGTTAAGTGCCACGGAACATCAATAGAAAATAAAGCCTGAAACAACAGTTCCAATCCTTTTTTCTGCTCAATACGGGAAAGAAAAATTATCTCAAATCGGGAGTTGTCATCCTGTTTTTTTTTTATCTGGTCTATATTAAAGTGTTCGTTATTAGAGCTAAGTAAGTTTGGGATTACTACGGCTCCCTTAGACATGGCTATTTCAATTGCTTCCGATTTTTCCTGCTCACTTGTGGCATGGATATAACAATACCTTAATAGACTTTTGCCGATAAGCCGGTGCATCCATTTTTTGGCAAATGAACTCCGATTATGTTGACTATAAGTTGATAACATACCCCTTGGTGAGAGTACAATAGGTACATTGTACCATTTTGCAATTAAACAGACCAGTATAGAAACAAGATTCCACCAGGCATGAATATGGATAATCAGGTGTTGATTGTTTTTAGAACTAATAATTTCTTTTCTTAATTGCAACAACAATGCAGGAGAAAAATGACTGTGATCTTTTGTCCATCTTCTAAAATAGGTTACCGAAACCCCTTCAACCAATACGGGCTTTCCTATAGGTACGTTTAGTTCGGTTTTACCATTGGCTGTAGTAGTTAGAACGGCTATATTTATATTCTCGTTCGCATTATCGCCAAAAGTCCCATCCGCCGAATATTTAGTTTCAGCAATCTTTTGCTTTCCGGTAACTGCCAATGCTTCACATAATTTTCCAACTGATTGAATCGGCCCGCCATAGATATAAGCAGGTTTGTAAGAAGGTGTAATGTGGAGGATTTTCAATTTTTCAGGTAATTATCTAACCTTTCAATTATATACTTGTTTAAAAGGAGGTAAATTAAAAAGAAAGCTATAAAACTTCCTACCAATTTATCTAGTGCAGTTTCAAATAGGTTTATCTGAAAAATAAATGGTACAACAAAGGCAAAACCCCATATCCTGTTATAAGTATTGGATGTGATGTATCGATAGATCAGTCCTATTAATATTCCCCATAGACAAAGTGGGACCAACATCCCGGGAAAACCAAAATCGACGTAACTCTCTGTAACGTAACCCAAACTAACAGAAGTGCCTGAACTTGATCCGGCAAAACCAATTCCCGAATAAGTTATTGTTTTCTCTGTATCGTCTATCGCTGCTTTGTCCGGAAATAAAATTCTTGGCATAAACACTCTCTTTACTGCATCAAACCACAGTCTTCCATGTTCATGCGGCCTGTTTAAAGGCACATAAGATATTGTTGCCGAAAAAATATCGATATAGGATAGGCGGTCTAAAAGATTGGTAACACCATCCTGATATTTTAAATTCTCTGTTTGGGCAGTTAAATCGTATAGCTTTTCTAATGCCTCAGTTTTAGAAACCCTTACAACCTGCTCATTTTCACCTCCCGATAAATATTTCCGGTACTCGGGCTTTACATATTGCCAGATAATCATCAGATTGAATAGAAGAGCAATTATTGCGGCAAAAGAAATATAGTTAAGATAAGTATACGATTTTTTAACAAACAGATACAGCACGATGGCAACGATAAAAAAATCTTTAAATGAGCTGAAATAACCCGTGAGGCTAAAGATGATCTCGCCAACTAATATTACATAAAATAATTTTCTATTTTCATCAAACACAAAATAAAATGTAAAAAAGAAAAAGAAAATTACCCATTTTAAATCTTGGACTTTAATGAAAACCTGTTGTAAACCAGGTATTAAGTGCGACAAATAAAGAAGAAAAGGAGTGATAAAGATCGCAATAACATAAAGGGTGATTATTTTTTTTTTGTTATAATTTGACAGCTGTGATTTGAAATTGCCAAAATCGTGTTTTGGGATGTTCTTTATAATAGCAAAAATACCCAATGATATAATATAGAGTGATGTTAAACTATAATAATAAGCTTTATTGATACTTTGGTAATTGTCAAATAATTCACTGAAATCTTTATACAAATAGTCTGCATAAAATATTTTTAAACATACCTGAGACCACTGCATTAGCAAAGCGAAAAATAAAATTGGAGGTTCATTTTTTCTCCAAAGTAGTTTTGCAGCATAAGGAACAAAAAGAACAGCAAAAAAAGTGGCTAACGGATTTATGGTAAGAAGTGATAACGCCAGTATAACAGCAATGCCAATCTTCGAACTACCTAATTTTATTGCATTATCAAACAATTTTTTTATTTTTTAATTAATTAAATGAGATATTATTTTTTTTCGATGTAAAAGAAATGTTTTTCTATTCCTTAACCGGAATTTAAACCAGGCAAAAAACACTAGAACAAGATTATCTTCTTTTTTTAAGAGATTTAAACCTGAAAAAAAGAGCCTGAATTCTTTTCGGATTAAAAGCACAACTATTCTTTGAAAGTAATGAATTAGAATTAGCTCGCGTTTAGTTTTTCGTTTTACTTCTGAGCTTACTTTCGCCAAATCAAATAACATGTTGGTAATATTAATTCCTTCAACAACAGAGGCATAATTGCTTGCTGCTTTATGCGAAACCTGGTTTGGATGATTCCGGATGCTTGTAAGCTTTTTAGGGATAAATCCTATACTATGGTTTTTAGCTATCCTAGTCCATAAATCAAAATCTCCTGAATGGACTAAATTTTTTTTAAAAAAATAGTCATTGCCGATTTTATCCCTATTTATTGCAACTTGCGAAATGCTACCTGCCAAACAACCATAACTCAATGAATATTTTGCATATAATTTATTATCCAATATTGCAGGTGTTGCATCATATTCCCACTCTTGGGTAACTTCCCCTTTTTCATTGATATAATCACCACTACAGTACGACATACCTATTGATGGGTTTTTGGTATAAAAATTTATGGTTTCCGAAAGGCAATTTGGATGCATTACATCATCATGACTCCAAAAATGAGCAATTTTTCCTTTAGATTTTTTGAGTAAGAAATTGAAATTTCCAAATTGACCAAGTGATTTTTTTTGACTGAAAAGAGTAATTCGCTTATCTGCGTAAGAGTTAATGATTTGAATGGTATTATCGGTTGAATTATCATCACTGATTAACAATTCAAATGCCTGGTAATCTTGGTTAAGAACAGAATCAATTGATGCTCTAATAAATTGGGCACCGTTCTTTACTGCCAATAATACGGAAATACTTATTTCATCCATTTAACATATTTACTAACACTGCAACCTGATTATTGAAATTCCAGTTTTCAATTTTTTTCCCTGATATTTCTCCCATTACTTTAAGATCGTTATTGATCAGTACCTGTAAACTACTAAGTAAGCTTTGTTCATTAATATCAAAGATCAGTCCATTGGATGCATCAACAAGATCAATTGCGCAACCAACTTTATCTGAAATCAAAATAGCTTTTCCAGCCGCCATTGCTTCATTCACTGCCAAACCCCAGGTTTCTCCCGGCCCTCTAGATGGCAAACAATATAAATTACAAGCCTGATATATGGCAGGCATTTTAGTTTGGTTCTGAAAATCGAGAAAATGTACATTCCTTATTTTCTGGTCGGAAGCCGTGGATTTAAGTGGTTTTTCCAACTCACCATTTCCAACAAATAATAGATGGACATCTTTTCTATTGAGTTGTTTAAATGCTTCCAATAATAAATCGGGCGATTTTTTACTTTCTAATTTGCCCGCGAAAAGTATTAGTGTTTCATCTAGGTTTATTCCTAACTTATTTCTGATCGTTAAGGCCTCATTTTTTCTATCTGTTCCGAAACGGATATTATCTACAGCATGTGGGACAAAAATGAGTTTGTTCTCTTTTAGCCCAAATGTTTTAAAATAGGCTTTATTTGCCTTACCTACATAAAATGCAATATCAATGTTTTTATATACTAAAGTTAAGATGGCTTTTCTGATTTTTCTTTTAATCCAGGGTTGGTTATCGATTAACGTACTATCACCCCTAAACCAAACGGGAATCTTTCCTTTAAAATGCCAAATTATAGATAAGTGACTAAAATAACTCCAGCCATACACCAGTAAAGCATCCGGGGAAAAGGCCTTAATCAACTTTATTATTTTGGGGTTTTTAATACCCATAAAATTTTGTGAACCAGGTTTTTTAGCGGTGTTTTCTATAAATTCATGATCGTATCCCTCCAGTAAATCAATATCCCATATCACATTCTGCTTAAATCCCGGATCGTAATTTATATTTTCGGTAGTACCCAGGGTATAAAAAACTTTCAGTTCGCATTGCTGTGCCAACAGTTTAAATACTGGAGCATAATATTGTATAGGATGACTGATAATAATGGCTAGCTTTTTCAAATTCCGGAAATTACTTTTTCAAATAAACTGCATTGAAGCTTTGTCATTTGCAGCGCTTCAAAAATATATTGATAATCTTCAGGCAATTTGTTCGCAATGGAATAAATAAATCTGCTAAAGCTATCGTCTATTTCTGCCTGGTTATCCTCAAGGTTTTGAAGCGTTACATTTTTATATTTTATTAATATCAGGTTTGCTGGGCTTTGGCTATGTAAGAGTGAGAATATTTTCTTTTGTGTATACAGGTAATTATAAATTTTGGATCCTATGTAATTGGGATCGTCTGAGCCAGCCATTAATAAAGCATCACTATTTTTAACGTGCTGAATGGCATTATAGTAAGTTAAGCGATCGGTTACTTCTATCACATACTTTTCGATACCCAGCCTTTGAGCGAGCGGGGCAACACTGGGTACTCCCTTACCGTTGGGCGAATAGCTTGTTCCGAGGAAATACAGTTCGATGTTTTCGTGAAAAGATGAGTTGTTATCTATGAAAGATTTGAATGCCTTTAAAATTTTTACGATACTTTCTTTCATAATACTACCTACAGCACCAACATAAACAATTTTAATTTTTTTGTTTTTCTTAAAGAAAGAGGTAAAAGCTGCCTGGTGCTTTTGTGCTATTTCGAAGTCGTATTGTGAAGTACTAAATTGAATTATAGATGAAGGAATATCTGCCAGTTCTGGATACCTGGTAACCAGTTCATCAATATATTCTTGATTTACGGCTATCAGGCCGCTTACTTTCTTCAGGGCAATAGGTTCTAAAAACTTATTTAACCGGTAAGAAAACCAATATTTTGGAGGCCTTTCACTTTTGGGTTTATGCTTGTAATAATCCGTATGCCATGGGTCCTGAAAATCAATAATGTATGGAATATGAAACCTTCGCTTCCAATAAGGTCCTAAAGCACAGATGGGGAATTGCGTAGTAGAAAAATAGATTAAATCAAATTTTTGCTTAGCGAGTAAATTGTTTATAAAACGGAGATAAAACCACAGTGAGCGGAGCGCTATGCTTCCCAGCCCAATTTGGGCTGTCCATTTTTTTGAGAAAGCGTTTACCTGATACACATGTATTTCATCAGGGATGCTTTCATATAACAGTTCGTCTTTTACTAAATCAGAATTAACTGGGTTAACTGTAACTACATGAACATCCCATCCAAAATTTTTAAAGTATGGCAAACTCATTCTCACGCGATGGCTGTCTGCAGCATTTGTAGGTGCAAAATAAGGTGAAATGATCAGAACTTTTTTCAAAGACAAAATTCTTTCTTTAAGGGTTTAAGTGATTTTGATATCTTTCTGAGATACTCTTGATCAATAGTGCTCTGTAATCGCTCCATTGATATTTTTTTGCTTTTTCCAATATCAACCTGCTCATTTCTGGGAGTATAGTTTTGTTCTGTTTTATCCACAACATCTTTTTCGCCAACTGGTCGGCATTACCTGCTTCAACTAAAAAACCATCAACATCATTATCTATTAAATCATAACCTGCCGAATTGTTTGTGGTTAATACGGTTAAACCATTCGCCATGGCTTCGGTAATTACCATTCCAAAGCCATCTGCTAAGGTTGGGAAGACCAATAGATCTGCATTTTCATATAATTCATTTAAATCTGATTTACCTAAAAAACCTTTAAATTCAATGTTTAGCGGCAAATTTTCTGTGAATTCTTTTGGAAGGGAGTTACTTCCTGCAAGAATTAACCTGGCGTCGGCACAATCAGCAAAATATTTTCTCCATACCTCTAATAAAATGTGTGTACCTTTTCTAATGCTTAGCGAACCGATACAAATAAAAATAAACTGTTTTTTTTCTTCATTTTTGGAATGGGTATCCGAAATCACGGGATAAGCCAAAGGGATTTTTAAGATTTTATTTTCATCAACTCCAGCATTGATTAGCGTTTTTAAGGTGAAAGTAGAATTACAGATAATTAAGTCGGCTAATTCACATTCTTTTTGTTTCCTTTTGTTGCGTTTTGAAAAAAGTTTTCCCGAAATGTGCTCATTATATTCCGATTTTAACAAAGGGTACTGTTTAAATTGCTCATTCAATAAAGCTTCGTAAAACGAATAATGTTGGCTTGTCTGCTCCAATATTTTAAAACAATTAATCTGTTGTGCCCTTTCGAATGTGCTTAAGGCAGCATGTTCGTAACAATGAACAATTTTGACACTATGGTTTAATTTTCTGGCAACCCATTTGTCGAAATTTAACTCGGCCCATTCCCAAATAATATCAGCAGATTTTAGCGAAAGAAATCTAACCGCAAGTAATCTGCAGACTTCTTTCCAGGGGTATAATTTAATTTTATGATCAGGAACATCAGTAAAAAATCTATTTTTCAATCTCTTTTTTATGAAAGGAAAGATTTTAAGCAATAAATTTACATAACTGTTAGCAGGATGGAATGCAACAGTTGTACACATGAATTTTAAATAATTTTCCTGATTATAGGCCTTTATGGTTTCGGTACTGAATTTGCCGATACCTGGTGAGGCATGTACCACAGCATTGATTATTGAAGTTGTTTCTGCTTTTTTAATCAAGATCTATTTGCTTTATGGTTTCAATTAATTTTTTTTGTTCAAATTTCCAATTGAATGTGTGTGTCGCGGCTAAGACTGCTGCTTTTTTAGCAAATTCTAAGCATTTTCTATCTTTTTGCCAATTTTGTAAATTCATCAAATCAGTATCTTGATCTAAAATGAAACCTGCACTGGGACATTGTTGCATTACCCATTTTTGTCCTATTGTGGCAGTCGCTATAATGGCAAGCCCTGCATCTAGGTATTGAAAAATTTTATTTGTTATACAAAGATTACGGTTATTAGGTACACTGTTTTCCAGTGCTAATCCAACATCAAATTTCTGTAGCCAGGAATTTAATTCATAAGAAGAACATTGGGGATAAAAGAAAATTTTTTTTCTCCATTCGTCTGATAAATCTTTCAAGATTTCCGCTTTTGTTTCATTGCTGCAAGAACCTCTCAGATGAACCTCATATTCAGATGCGTTAAAGTTTGCTAATTTGAGTAGAAATTCTGCTAAACCCCTGTTAGTCCCAATCGTTTGTGAGAACCAAACTAATTTTATTAATTTTTGATCCTCATTGGTCTCGATTTTCTTATTTTCTTTTTCAAAATAGTTGTTTAATGTAATTACTTTTTTAGTTGGAAAATTCTCTTGATAGCATTTACCAATAAATGGGCTTGCTGCGCTGATGTAGCTGGCATTAACAAGGTATTTGTCTTCTATAATTTTAGCAGATTGGTTTTGCCTTTTATCTGTACTTTCTTCACGGTGATAATCTTCGGCATCAAAGGCAAACTTTGACTGGTTGAATTTTGCTGCCCATTGTACTATTGGTAATGCCTGGATCGTATGGGCAATATATAAATCTGCTTTTTCTTTTTTGAGTATATACTTAAATTCAGGAAACAATACGTTTTCGGTTAAATATGATAATGGGTTTATTGAAATCCAGATTTTACGCAATAAACGTTTAATGTTTAATATTTTTCCCCTCAATGTCGACTTATCACAATTAATGAGTTTAATATCTGCTTGATGTAAGTCTTTAATAATATCTTTATCAAAATGTTTAAGATAAGCAAGTTGTTGTAAAGAAATTATTTTGACATTAAAATTGGCTTTTAAAAGAGATTTGGCCTCTTTTACTAACCTGGGATTAGATGTTAGATGTGCAGTAGTAACTAATACTATTTTTTTTTTCTCCAATTGCCTTTTTTTAATGGTTAGGACCCTTTAAGCCGATGTTTGATATTATTCTTTTTTTGGATAAAAAAAACAAAAACTCTACTCGGCATCTGTTTTAGGTAGTATAAAATGAGTAAATTTTTGAACGTACCGTTATTAAGAAATGTTATCGCTTTAAAATTTATATAACGTTGTTTAGAATATCCATCACGTACAGTTGGCCATTGATAAGATGATATATAATGTATTTCATTACTCTTGATAAATTCAAATTCCCAGGGAGAATGTAGATTTTGATCTATGGCATACTCGCAAAGTCTGAGCAGATAGTCCAACCTCAGAAGTCCAGCGCCTATTTGTGAATAAAAAGGCCACTCTTGAGGGGTTTGAACAAATTGCTGCCCATTGATACTGATATTATAATTGAAACCATTTTTATAATGGGGATAGTATAGGAAATTCCACTTTCGATGTTTAAATATGCTTTCGTTTTTTTCTATCGTAAGCTCATCGACCGGTTTTAATGGAATTAAATCATCCAAAATGAGATAAGTAGCTTCGATGTCCGGAAAATCCTTTTGAAATTTAGTAATTCCTTTATGCAACAGATTGATCCAACTCAATGAATATTCAAACCGATATAATTTTTTGCAATTTAAGATCCGATCACTTTTATCATCACTAATGATATAAACGTCACCATGATTGGGCCACGATTCATCCAAAACCTCTAAAGATGGATTGATAAAATGTTCCATTTTATGATAGGTTAGGAAAATTATTGGAAAGCTCATCTTAAAATTCGCTAATCTCTTTTATAAGGCGTTTTTTATTATTATAAAGCTTTATATCAAAACCCTTATTTTTCCAAATATGCATATCGCCCAAATTGTTAGCCAATACCGGAATATTATTTTCCAACGCTTCAAAAAGCACAAATGGCCCCGTTTCGTACGTGATTGATGGAATGATGAGTAAATCTATTTTTTGATAAAATTCAATTATCTTTTCTGGCAGTAAATTTGTTTCCCAATGAATATTTGCATTTCTTATTGTTGATTTTTTAAGTTTTTCAAAATATGGAAGTTCATTTATAATACCGGCAATGTGAAGGTTTAAATCTTGCCTGTTGGCAGCCTTGAAAGAATTGATCAAAATATCTAATCCTTTCTCATGGCTTATTCTTCCTACGAAACCAATATTTCTGATCTCTTTGTTTCCTGCATTTTTTGGAAACAGTTTTTTATCCAGCACTTGGCTCGTTAATGAAAGTTTCTTAGAATAAAAACCATTGGCGATAAAAATTTCTTTCTGCCAGTTCGTGAACAGGTATATTTTATCGCAAAGTTGATTAAGTATGCGAATACTTTCTCTTTTTCTATCTACCGCCCCGGCAATATTAATTGGATAACCGACATAATTAATAACTCTCCCTAACAATTGACTTAAAGGTTTATTAATACCCTTTTTACTAATGTAGCAGGCAGTACATTTATGTTTTTTAATCAAGCCATCACACGCCTTTTGCCCAAATTGCATTAAATCTCCATGTATACAGGTAATACCGGGCACATGTGCACTAAAATGTATCTGGCTACCCAGCTTTTTAGCTTCGGTAATATGGAAAGTATTGAAGGCAGGGGTAAGGGTATGGAAATGGATTAAATCGTATTGATTGTTTCTGATTAGATTTCTAAAGTCTTTTACATTATTAGGGGCTTTTATTCCAAATAAAATATCCGGATCATCAGATAGTTCATCGGGGATATAATACACCTTTATTCCTATATATTCTGTTGGAGCTGATTCGCCAGTGGTAATCACATGTACTTCGTTATTTTCGGATAACAAATTTTTAGCGAGGTTTAAAACATATTTTTCAGTTCCGCCAGTACTGGTGGGATAGAAATAAGCTGTTACCAAAGCTATTCTCATGAATTAAACATTCTTTTCATTCCTGCTATTATTTCAGCATTCCGGTAACCAATAATTCTGGATAAAGTTCTTAATAACCCTTTTTCCGGTGGGAGGTAATGAGGTACAATAGTAAGCAATAACTGAATTGCCTCTTGAGCTAAATTCTTATCCAGTACGGTAAGCCGGTTAATGCAATGCCTCAATGATTGGATAATGGCCTGTTTTTTATCTGGCCTATCGATATAATCTTTTTCCCATATCTGATGGATTTCTTTTGTATTTTCAAACAGATCCTTTACAAAATTGGCATCACTTTTCTGAGACAATGATTGGGATTGAGCAGTTCTGTATTGCGCCATTATGCCAGGAGTATATTCAAAAGTGGCTTTTAATATTGCGGCATCTAAAAAGTAACGGGCATCTTGGATAATAGGGAGATTTTCTTTCCATTCCAGTTTCGAGCAAACCCTCCGTGAATATAAAATGGCCGCAGGCGGACACCAGAAATCGGTGAAAATCGAAATTTCTAAATCCGGCTTCATTTCACGTACAATAGCTTCTGTTACTAAAAGTTGGCTATCCTGAGTGATGAATTTTTGCCAATCGCCATAAGCTACATCGGCATTTGTGCTTAACAGCGCGTTAAGCTGTTTCTCTATTTTATTAAATATCAGTAGGTCATCTGCATCAAGGTATTGGATATAATCTCCCGATGCATGATTAAACCCTAATTTTCTGGCGTGGCTAACTCCCTTATTCTCCGTTGAAATTATTTTAAGAATTTTAGGGTAATTTTCTAATAAAGATAATGTATTATCTGTAGATCCGTCATTTATAACAACAACCTCTAAATCCAGGTAAGTTTGCGCATAAACCGAATTCAGCGTTTCAATAATGGTATCGGCTGCATTATAAGCAGGGATAATAACCGAAACTAATTTATTTTCTTTAACCAAGTTGATGTTCTTTTTATTGCCTCATCAAGATCTACCGTTGGTTTCCATCCTAAAATTTCTTTCGCTTTTTCTGCTAAAAATGTACTCTGGGTATTTCCGTAAATTTCGTTTAGCCAAACTGGAGGGTTAAATGGTGCAGTTGAGTTGTCGGTAAGATTTTCAGAACCAATGGTTAACCATTCTACTTCTCTTTGTCCATCCAATCTGTTTCTAAATTTAGGTACGAGGTTGAAAATATTTTTTTTAATCTTACCGAAAAAGGGATGCTGATTAATTAAACCTACAAATTCGTAGTTAGCCAATAAATAGCGCACTATTTTTTTTATACTGGTTTTTTCTTTAAAATTCTGTGATAGCAAAGTTTTAGTTGTGAGACTTTCTATTTTATTGCCATATCCTTGTAAAAGAGGGGTTAAGAAATCTTTCCATGTCATTACTCCATCATTGATTATAAAATTTTTGCCATGGGCCGCTTTAACTTCAAGTGCTTTTAAAATCGCATCCAACAGATTGTCGATATAAACAACATTTGCCAACCCCTGTCCATCATCAATCCAGCAAAAGCGGTTTGATTTGGCTAGCACTAAAGGTAAGGTGGTGTATGTTTTTCCATTAGGACCAAATACACAGGTTGGATTGAGTAAAACGATGCGGGTTTTATGCTGACTTTTGGCAAAGTCTAAACACCATTGCTGCATTATTTTTTTGGTTTTGCCATAAGTTCCGCCAGCAGGTTTATGAACAGTATTTTCATCAACCATGCCGTTCGGAAAGCCATAAACATTCATCGTACTTAAAATTACTATTGCTTCTACACCTTGTTTACAGGCAGCTTTAACAAGGTTCTTTGTAGCTTCGATATTAATATTGTATGCATCTTTTCCATCGGTTGAATAGGCAAGATGAACCAGGTATTTTTTTCCTGATAGTGCTTTCTCAACGGCATTATAATTTAATAAATCAACTTTGGGCAACGCTATTCCGAATCGGGCAATAGGTGCACAATTTTTGTAGCCCCTTACCGGTGCCGTAATATTTCTGACCCCATCCTTCCAAAGTTTTTCAATCAATGCCGTGCCAATAAATCCTGTACCTCCGGTAATTAGAAAAGAGGATCCGTTTTCATAAAGTGCTATGGTTCTTCTTTGATTGTAGGCCCATTCAATTAGGTTAATTACAGCCTTAGCCTCATCCATTTTAACAAGCGAACCGTGATTGGATGCAAACCGGCTAAGTTGTTCTACAAAGCAGGCCTCAAAAATATATTTCAGTGTTTTGTCGGCAAAGGCGTTTTCTAATCGTATTTCATGGATAACCTGCTCATCGGGTGAAAAGAAACAGGATTCAAAATTGTCTTTTTCCATCCAAATCCTTCCTTTTTCGCCGATAATTTCGAAAGTGTTCTTGAGCTTTTCTGTTCTTGATAATTTTAGTGAAATATGCGTATTATCTGCATTTTTCAAATGGTAAAGGGTATTTGCCTCTACACCACCCTCATAATCATCCTGATAGTTTACAGGTACTAAGTCGTCAAAAAGATGGTAAAGTAAATCCAGATAATGTACACCCATATCAGCTAATACACCACCATTTTTCGGGTCGAAGAAGGCATAGCTGTCTGCTACCCAGGCGTAAGGATTTCCATCCTCAACCTTTACTGTATTTATTTTACCTACTAAAGCTAAGCTCTTGCTTAAGGCCTGGTAGGAAGGCATGTAGCGGCGTACCATACCAGTGTAAACATGTTTGGCCGATTGGGATTCTAATCGGATTATTCTATCGCAAGCTGCAGTAGTTAAAGCTACAGGTTTCTCACATAAAACAGCGATATTATCTGCTAAGCAATGTGCTATTGCCGGTTCGTGCAGATAATTGGGTAAGGTGATAACGGCAAAATCAAATTTTAAATTGTTCTGATCAAAGAATTCATCAAATCCCATTTGTATTACTGAAATATCTTTTTCAGATAGTAGTTTACACACATTTTCATTGAGTTCTACAACAGTTATCGACTTTAACAGGCCCAGATGAGCAAACGCTTTTAAATAGTATTCTTGAAATACAGCACCTCCGCCAAGTACTAGCCATTTTTTATCGCCCATTAAATATGTTTTTTAGATTTAGACATTTTTTCTCTATCATGTTCCAACTAATGTAAGCCATTAAGAGGCTGATCGGAACGGTAATAGCAAAAATCTCCCATGCCGAAACATAATTTCCACTGGCAAGAATGATGGTTTGTATGATGAGAAAATGATAAATATATATACCATAAGAAAAATCTCCGAATCTTTCAATTGATTTAACAGGCAAATTCGTAATTAGCCAGAGTAAAATATAAAAGAGAAAAAATGGGTTTAGTGGGAAATTCGGATTGAATTTAATGTCCACAATCCATAATATAATGCAGAATATTAATAGGAATGTTGAGTCGGGAATATATTTTCTGAAAGTAAAACCAATTGAGCCAATAAGGAAATAGTAGGGTAAAATGGCTATGCTTTTGTTGGTAAAAAACTTTAAAAAAAATGTACACTTACAGGGATCAAGCCAATAACACAGAATGTAAATGGCTGTAAAACCTATTAATAACCATTTTCTTTTCTCTAGTGCACCAAATATTCCGCTTATGGCGAGTAAAATATAAAATGAAAATTCCCAAAATAAGGTCCAAAGTGATCCATTCAACGATTTTTCAACTAAATTGTTGGTCAGATTTCCGATAGTTGGCTGGTAAATATTAAGGGCGAGATTTTTAAAAATGTAGGTTGCCTGATTGCCGATGAAATGTAAATCTATTATTTGACCGCTTATTAATGCCATTACCGGGGCAACAATTAAAGCAGTAAAAACCAAACAAAACCAAAAAGCCGGAAAAATTCTTAATATCCTATGCCATATATAGTTTAGAAAACTTTTACTATTAAGCCAACTGGCAGTAATTAGAAAGCCGCTTAAGATAAAAAAGCTATCTACGCCTAGGGCTCCGAAGCTGGTTAAGCCAAGGGAACTTAATGGATCGATCTGACCATTGAGAACAAAACTATGTTGAATAACTACAAAAATGGCAAGTATTAAACGGATAAACCCAATAGCATTTTTTTTTGGACTGTAATTTTTTTCGAATGAATTATAAATAGTAAAATTCATTAAAAGAAAATTCTCTAGTAAAGTGCAATAAATCTGAAATTTTAATTATGCCCTGCCTAGCAGTCGGTTTAAAAAATAGAATAATTTAATACCTCTTTTAAGCCCTAATAGGCTGCAAAAACCACTTATACCTAATGGTTTAAACCAAGAATATGTTTTTAAATTGCTTGTTTTAATTTTATCTAATATTGGCAACTGCTGGGACTCTTTATACATTGAATATGCATTAGATAAAAGGTGTTTGTCTAGTACTTCTAAGATCACTTTATCCATCTTTCCTCTGGATAATATTTTTTGCTTCAAATTCTCGAAATAATTGAATGTATTTAAAGAATTGTAATGGTCATAAAGGTACGTTGCTCTATCTGTTCTGACAGTATGATTTATAGAGGTAATAACATTTGGACAAATGGTACATTTTAAACCTTTTACCAGTGCACTTGAAAAATAATCAATAACCTCCCAGGTTTTCATCTGCTCATTCCAGCAAATTTCATTTTTCCTTAGCATAACTGAAGACACAGGCCACCAATTTGAAAGTAGGTTAGCTAAATGATTTTTTCCGTATGGAAATTTGGTGTTAATGGCTAACTCGTTTTCTGCCAACCCGACACTCATATCTGAGTTGTTCCTTATTATGCATTTCATCAAATCGGCTACACCGTTTGGCTTTAAAAGATCATCAGCGTCTAGGAATAAGAGGTATTCGCCATTGGCTTTTTTTATGCCTAAATTCCGGGCAGATGATACACCCTTATTTTCCTGATAAAAATATTCTATTTTGTTATGTAAAATTAGATCGGATAGAATTTCCTGCGTACCATCCGTAGACCCGTCATCAATAACAATACATTCAACATTATCATAAGTTTGATCCAATATCGATTGGATTGCTGTTTCAATATACGCTTTATTATTGTAGGTAGGAATGATTACGGTTACGGAATGGTTCATTTTTAAAAGGCCATCTGTCAATAATTAATCATTCTTGATGCAGCTGAGCATTTGTTCTAAGATGGGGGGTGAATAAAATCCTTTTAGTTTGGATTGGCGGTAAAGTGATATACTGTTAATCTTTTTGTAAGATAAAAAATAGCAGATTTTCCATAATTTCTCTGCCAACATTAAATTAAACTTTGCAGGGGCAAGTTGTTTTTTATATTCATTTACTTCTATTAAGATTTCTAGCCAGGTTATAAGCTTTATTAGATCATGTTTGTTATCCGGCCAAGGACCAATGATAAAGCTTTTGTGCGTACTAAAATATAATTCTAATATGTCTTTAGGAATATCGAAGGATAAAACCTGCAACCAGGAAATCTCAAATGCTTTTTCCGACTGTTTATCTGATTGTGTATTACTAATCGAGTTTGGACTTATCCTATACTTGAGTAGTGTTTTATTTATGTTATGAAAACTGGTTTTGGTTTTTAGCCGAAGCCACAATTCGTAATCTTCTGCTGGAAAATAACTGCTGTTGTATACTTCGGCATTATTATTAAATAATGATTTTCTATAGATAACACTAGGATGTGCAAAAGGGCATTTAAAGAATAATCTTGTTTTTATTTCCTGATCAGATATAGGGAATTTCCATGTCCCCTTTATTTTATTCCCATCCCATAAGTTTATATCAGTCCCGCAAACCCCAACATCAGGATTTTTTAATAAATAATTAACCTGTATAGTTAATCTATCTGGATGCGCCCAATCATCAGCATCCATTCTTGCAATATATTCTCCTTTTGCAGCTGAAATCCCCTTGTTTAATTGCTTTACTAGTCCCTGGTTTAAATCACATTCAAATAAAATAATCCTTTCATCATCAATGCTTTTGATAATGTTTTTTGTTTTATCGGTTGAGCCATCATCTAATATTAGAAATTCGAAATTTTTATAGGTTTGATTTAAAATACTCTTAATAGCCGTATGTACATATTTTTCGACATTATAACATGGCATAATGACTGAAATTAAAGGGTAATCCATTCGTTAGGAATAATATCGGTCTCTGTATTAAGAAACCATTTCTTTGGTGCAATCACTATCTTATCTGCTGAATTATTAAGCCAGGCTGCCCACCAGCTAAAACTACTATTGGCAATAATCTGATATTTACACAACGACATAAGATTCATTTCTTCCCATGGTTCTCCTGAGGTTTTTACAAATGTTTTACTCTCTATAAAGGATAAGTTTTCTTCACACCAATCTAAATCATCTGAAAAAATAAAATAATTAGGCTCTTTTAAAATGGCATTAAAATGAGCTATTGCCTGTTGATAATATGAAATTGGTAAAATTCCATGTTTCAATCCATTCTCTGGTTTGAGGTAATCGCCTCTTCTAACATGTAGGCTAATTGAATGCTTTGTTTTGAGTATTTTTTTTTTAATATTTTTTGAAAGGATACTGAGTTCTGGGAAAGCGAATTCTTGTAGGAGTTTCTCTCTTAGTGGTGTAAAATAGGCTTCATTTTGAAAATATCCATTAAGAAAATATGTGCTATAATTTTGTCGTTTTTCCAGTTCATTTTTAATATTATCATCGTCGATATATTTTAATAAACTTAGCCGCTTAAGTACCTTTTTAAATAATCTAAAAAAAATATTTTCTTCTCGTATCTTCAAAAAAAACGAATTATTATTTGAGTTTATCTCTAAGTTTTTAAATATGCCCAATTCGAATTTTCTAGGTGTAAAGGTGCCGGATTCTAATTGATTGTTATTTAAAAAAGAAACATCAATATGAATTAGCTTCTCATTAGAAAATGCTCTTGCTGCAGCATATTGAAACATTTGGTTACCTTGGCCGCCCTTTAATCTGACAATTATCACTTTTTGTATTTTTCTACTAGACTGATAATATTATGCAAATCCTTGTAATTTTCAGTAAGCCAGGCTTCATCTTTTAACCACCATTTAAATTCCAGTAAAAAATCGATCTGTTCAGTTTCAAATCTATATTTCAAATGCTTTGCAGGAGTGCCTACAACTATTGAGTAAGGTTTTACATCTTTTGTAACAATTGCTCCAGCACCGATAATTGCCCCATCGCCAATTGTAACATCATCCATAATGACTACGTTTGCACCAATCCAAACATCATTGCCTATAACTACGTTCCCCATTTCTTTGAAATAGCTCTTATCCGCAAATGTTTTTCCGCATTGTTGATAGATAGAATAAAAAGCCGGGCTAGTTGAGGCGAAAGTATTTGATGGATGCATTCCTCCGCCTATTAAAACATTTTGGGCTATTGAACAAAAGCCCCCGATTTTAGTATTCATGATTGAAACAGACTGAGAAAGATATGTATACCTTCCGATTTGTGTTTGATACAAATAAGAATTTCTACCTATTGAGATATATTCTTCAAATACACAGTTATCTGTAATAACGCCATCGTATATCCTAACATTTTCTACGTTTTTAACGGTTGAAGGTGCATTTGATAATTTAAGTTTTGCCGCAATTTTTTTTATGAATTTTATAGCCATATACCTGGGGAATTGATAAATCCCAAATTAGAATTATTATATTTTGAGTGTTCACCGCCCGTATCCTCAATATAAAAAGAGAGGAAAAAATCTATTCTATCAACGAATTCAACATTGGGTACATGCATAACAGGTTCAATGAAGTATTTTCCGGGAAGCAAGTTGTTTTTAGGAATTGTTAGCTTTAGTGTTGTATTCTGGCTTTCAAGATTATAGTGTGAAGTAAATAATGCATTTTCGTTAGTATCCCTGACTATAATGCTAAAAAATAGCTCTTGAATTTGAACGCCGTAATCGACTTGTGTGATAATATTGATGTTTTCATCAAAAACAAATGTGTTTTTTTGATTATTAAAATCATCTGCCAAGATAATTTTGGTAATATGTGTCCCATCTGTTTGTTTCTCCCTATTAAATGAACTTACAGTTGCAATAGATTCGAGGTACTTTTCAATTGCTTTTCTTGTACTACCCTTATATTCTAGAGTACCGTTATTTAATATGAGTGTTGATTGACAGAGTTGGGAAATACTTCCCATATTATGGCTTACAAATAAGACTGTTCGTCCTTCACCTTTGCTCACTTGATTCATTTTGCCCAAGCATTTTTTTTGAAATTCTGCATCTCCCACGGCAAGTACTTCATCCACAATCAAAATTTCTGATTCAAGATGGGCGGCAACTGCAAAGGCCAAACGCACATACATACCAGAAGAATATCTTTTTACCGGTGTATCCAAATACCTTTCCATCCCGGCAAAATCTACAATTTCTTCCAATTTACGCTGGATTTCTTTTTTACGCATGCCTAGAATAGCACCATTGAGAAAGATATTTTCTTTACCTGATAATTCGGGATGAAATCCTGTACCTACTTCCAATAAACTTGCAATCCGGCCTTTACCCGAAATTTTTCCATTGGTTGGGCCGGTAACTTTACTTAAGATTTTTAACAAGGTACTTTTACCTGCACCATTTCTGCCGATAATCCCGACTGCATCGCCCTGTTCAATCTCGAAATTAATATCTTTTAAGCTCCAAATTACATTACTAGTGCCTTTGGTACTGCGATCATTACTTTCTCCAATGCGCAAAAAAGGGTCCTCTTTACCGCGTAAATTTGCATACCATCGTTCCAGATCGCGACTGATAGTTCCCGTGCCGATTTGCCCTAACTGATAAGCTTTGCTAAGATTTTCTACTTTAATTGCGATATCTGACATTAAAAAAAAATAGCTTATTTACCGCTCTATAATTCATATTGCCCAGTTAAACGGTCTCTTTTTTTAGTAGATAATTTTTCTTAAGGATTAGAAAATATTTTTCATAAAAATGAAATGAAATATAAGCCACACCTATAGCAATAATTATATTCATTGGTGCTGTTAGCATATCAAATTTATCATTATATGTATGGATAGGTACTATAAAGAGTTGTTGCCAGATGTAAAGACCATAAGATACTGTGCCAAGACTGACCACATACTTTAAATTGAGAATTTTATAAGTTAAAGAATTACATATTACAAGTGAATATATTAGTGATAATGCAATTAAAATATTGGCTATCAAATTTCCAAATGGAAGTAAAAATTTGCCATAAAGACCCTGACTTTGAAAAAAGTAAATGCATTCGACTGATACAATGGCAAAAGGTATTAGGAAGCCATTGCGCCAAATTTGTTGCTTTTTATTAAAAAAACCTTTAAATGATAAGAAAGAGAATAAGCATCCGGTAAAAATAGCATCGGCATTTCCTAAAAATGGGGATAATGTAAGCTCTTGAAAATGTGGGAATAGATACCAGAATATTTTTAAAAGTGGTATAAATAGAATTAATACACTGCAAATAATACACATTTTTTTTGGTGTGAATGAAAATAAAAAAGGCCAAATAAGATAGAATTGTTCCTCAACTGCCAATGACCACGTGTGCCCTGTTAACCAAGTTCCATTAAAAAAACTAAAATTGTTAACATATAAAAGCGGCCCTATTAAATGTTGGTAGTTTAGGTTTAAGTCTAAAACAATATTTAAAATGAATATTACAAACAGATAGAGATATAAAACTGGAAAAATTCTTAGAATTCTTTTGATAAAGAAGAATTTAATATTGATTTTTCCTGTTTTAATAAACTCCTTTATTAAAAGACTTGATATTAAAAAACCGCTTAATACAAAGAAAATCCTAACGCCCAAGTTGGCGTAAATAACTTTATCTGCAAACTTGTAGGTATCAGAAGTAGTTTCAAAGGTCAATTTAGCATGTCCTAAAATAACAATAATTATTGCCAAGGCACGCCAGCCATCTAATGAAGGATAGTATGATTTATCCAAAAAGTCAGGTGTAGCAAAAGGAGTAATTATTTTACTATAAACTTTATTAATATTTTTTGCAATTAACAATTGTCTATTCAGTTATTTAAAAATCAGATAAATATTTATGGTAATTAGGAAGATCACTATATGAGTTTTATACCGTATCCACAAAATTGCGTTCAACCTTATTAAAAATAACAGTCCCAAAAATCAGCAGCAGCAGTGTTACCAATGTTGCATATCCAAAGCTTCCCCAGTTAAAACTGCCTTCTCCTAAAAAGCCGTACCTAAAAGTTTCGATAATGGGGGTCATCGGGTTGTATTCGATAATCCAAGCATAAGCCGGGTATTTCTTTAAAGCTTCTGATAGGGGATAGATTACAGTAGTTGCATACATTAACAACTGGACCCCAAATCCAACCAAATATGCCAAATCGCGGTATTTGGTTGTCATGGCAGAGATGATCATGCCAGTGCCTAAGCCCAATAAAGCCATTAATATCACAACAACAGGGAACAGAGCAATGGCCCAGCTGATGTTGAAATGTGCAACTGTAAAATAATAATAGCCCATCATGATCAGAAACAAGATCATTTGGACACCGAAGCGAACCAGGTTACTTACTACAATACTTAAAGGCATAATTAACCTCGGGAAATAAACTTTGCCAAAAATTGCTGCATTATCCCTAAAAACAGTAGATGTTTTAGTAAGGCAATCGGCAAAATAATTCCATGCCGTAATGCCAGCCATATAGAATAGGGGTTTTGGCAAACCGTCGGTAGAAATACCAGCCAAATTCCCGAATATAAAAGTAAATATAATGGTGGTAAACAAAGGCTGGATAAAGAACCAAAGTGGTCCCAAAATGGTTTGTTTATAAAATGAAACAAAATCACGCCTAACCAATAGCCATAATAAATCGCGATAAGCCCAAACTTCGCTAAACTTCAGGTCAAATAATGATGTTTTCGCTTCGATGGTCCAGTTATATTCTTCCTGATGTTCCATGATCCTTTCTAATCTTTTCAAAAATCGAGCAGATGTGCCACTTTTAATAGGTAAGCATCAAATCCAAAATAAGCTCTAACTTTTTCTTTTCTTTTACTGGTTTCGTCAGCCAAAATTGCTTCTGAAAGTAAGGTTTTAATGCCTTTACACACGGCCTTAACATCCTCAGGATCTACCAGTAAACCCAATTCGCCATTTAAAAGCGCATCGCTGCTGCCATCGGCATTTCCGGCTAAAACCCTGCAGCCATGGGCAAGAGCTTCTGTAAATACCAGGCCAAATCCTTCCCCTTTGCTGGGCATTACAAAAACGTCTGCCTGATTGTATAGGTTTTCTATTTCTTCATCAGAAACATAACCTGTTAAAACAACATGCTGCTTAAGATCGTAATCGATAACCAATTTTTCAACCCTTACTAATTCTGTTTCATCAGCTTTTCCAACAATCAGATAGCTCAATTTGGGATGGTTTTTAACTAATTCTTTGAGTGCGGATAAAACGATATCATAACCTTTATACTGCTCGGCTGACGACAGGCGGCAAACGGTTAATAAAATTTGATGATCAGATGGGATATGATATTTTGCTGTTAAATTATAGTTATTCTTTTCTTCGTAAAAAGGGTAATCTTTGGGAAGGCAATTACTTAGCACATGAATATTTTGCTGTGATATTCCCTGTTGATCGTAAAGCTTTTTTGCGGTATAGGAACTTACCGCCCAGATATCGATTTTGCTTAACAGCTTTTTTTCCCATAAGCTTAATGGTTGCCATACTTCAATCCCGTGAGCAAACAATATAATTTTTTTCTTAGGAGTGAACCACCTGATCAGATTTGCAATGGGGAGTAGGTGGATATGACTCAAAATAATTACATCGTACGAAAAGCTCTTTCTAAATGTATCAATTAGAAATTGAATCTTATTTCCATTAAAGGAGCTATATTTTGGATAGTGCTGATTTTGATCGTATAACGAAAGTGTTAAGCTATCTTCAATTTTACCCTGCTGGATTAGACTATCCATGGCTTCCATAAAATTCTTACATACTTTCTCGATGCCACCCGTTAAGCTGTAAATATATAATGTTAAAAAAAGGATGCGCTTAGGCATTAAAATTTTCGGGTGGAGATTTGGTAGAGTGCAAAGGCTTTAGACCAGTGTATTTTACCCGCTTTAAATTTTTTTAGCAGCTTCAAAGAATAAGGGCTACCTGTATAACTTTTTTCATCAGTAATCTGGTTCCCTGCCAAAAACCATTCCTGTAATGGGAAAGTAAAGCCCATTTTGGGCCTATCCCAGATCATTTTGGGCAGTAGTTTTTTAAAAGCCTCAATGAGTATTCCCTTTGGTCTTTCCTGGAATCTTTGTGAAGCAGGAATGTGATCTGAAAAGCTTACAAAATCCTGATCCAAAAAAGGTACGCGAACTTCAACGCCATGGTACATGCTCATAAAATCGGTATCTTTTAAAAGCTGGTTCCGCATAAAAATATTCGTTTCGAACCACGATGCCCTTTCTTTGCCTTTTAGTGTTTTTAATGTTGAAGGCACAGGCAAGGCTTCAATTAAAGTATCAACTTCGGCCCTTCGAACACCTAAAATCCGGGCAATATCCTTCGGTATAAAAAATCCCCTTAAAAAAAGATATTCGCCAATGGGATTACGGTAAGCCAGATAACAAATGCGTTTTATTTTTTCGTCAGGTATAAATGCACAAAGTTTTAATAAAAAACGGGGCAGGAGTTTAAGCTTTCTAATGAGCCCCATTCTGTTAAAAGAAGGGTAACCGCCAAAAAGCTCGTCGGCCCCAATACCAGATAGAACTGCTTTTAGGCCTGTTTCTTTCGCATATTTGTTCACAAACCAACTGTTTATGCCATCGTTGCTGGGCTGATCCATCGCCGTTAAAATTTCTGCGAAATGCTGATCGAAATCTTCTTTTTTAACAACATATTGGTGATGTGTTCCGCTGGTTTTAGCGGTAACAACCTGCTGGAAACGTTCTTCCGAAAAAGCTGCTTCATTAAAATTAATGGATAAACTCTGAAGGTTTTTTCCAACAACCTCATCTGCCAGTAAGGTGATAATACTCGAATCTATGCCACCGCTGAGAAATACACCCACAGCTGCATCAGCTAATAAATGGCGTTTAACGGCTGAATGGAGTTGATTTGCCAGTCCGCTCGTTGCAACTTGATTTTGAGCGACCTGCTCAAAATGGAAAGGAAGAACATCAAACTTATTACTGATATGATCCCAGCTTAAAACGCTCCCGGCTGGTAAAACTTTAACCCCACTAAGCGTTGTGTAAGGTTCGGGAATATGTCCAAAGGCAAGGAAATAGGTTTTCCAGTCTTTATTTTCGCTGTAATTGCCACTTTGTTCAAATGCCTTTACTTCGGATGCAAATACGAGCCGATTATTTTCTATTGCATAATATAGCGGTTTGATGCCCATCTGATCGCGTACCAAAAAAGTGATTTGCTTTTCGCTATCATAAATGGCAAATGCAAACATGCCAACAAGTTTTTCGAAAGCTTTAATACCCCAGTTTTGATAGGCAGCCAGTATCACTTCTGTATCACTTTGCGAAACAAATTGAAATCCATTTTCTAACAATTCTTTCTTCAGATCAAGAAAGTTATAAATTTCGCCATTGTAGGTAATGGTAAGTTTATTTTTATGGTACGACATGGGTTGATGGCCAGTTGGGGAGAGGTCTATCAATGATAGACGGCGATGGCCGAAAACTAAACCCTGGTTTTTGTCTTCAAAATAGCCTTTATCATCCGGTCCTCCATGGGCCATTATATCGCACATGGCTTTCACCTCCAGTTGGAGTTGATCTATTGATTTATTTTTATCGATTATGCCAGCAATTCTACACATTTATAGGCCATCATCCCTTTTACATCTACCATTTTCCATTTTGCCTGGGCACAGCTTCGCCCCTTCAGCCACATTTTCTTTTAAAAAAATGACTGATCAGTTGTTTAAATTTAGCAGAGGAATAATTGTTTAATTATCCTCTAATGAACCCTAAATGGGTTCGACAAAAGCCATCGAGGTGTTGATCTCAATGGCGTAGCCCATATTTTGTAAACGTAAAATAATACGCTGTTTATTTTGTATCGATACCAGTTCGCCCAAGATGCCTTTAAAAGGTCCGGCCTTGATTTGTACACGTTCACCAGGTTTGATGTCGTATTCAAATACTTCAAGATCTGCATCAGTGGCGAGCAGTAGCTTGAGGTCGTTAATCTGTTGTTCGGGTATGGACGCTATCTGGCTGGAGAAATAAATGAACCTGGAGATACCATTGGTCATTAAAACTTCAGCATATTCTTTGCCCGAAATATACACAAACAGGTAAGACTTAATCAAAGCTTCTTCAACTATTTTTTTACGGTCGCTCCACTGCTTAACCACCTTTTTAAGAGGGAGATAAGCCGGAATGCCTTTCCTGATCAATTCGGCGTAAGCTTTTTTCTCAGCTCTCGAACGCGTATAAACCGGATACCATCTATAATTTTGATCAATCATTAGTTAACCTTCATCAACGATTAAACTCTATTTGGATTTCATCAATTAACCGATTAATCTTACTTCTTCTTCCAAAACATCCACCATTTGCGGTTTTCATCTTCATAATAGCCCGATCCTGAATATCCCGAATAGTCAGAATAATAGTAAGTACTATTTCCGCCACCACGGCTATAATCGGTAGTATAATAATTAGAGTAAAGGGCATCATCGCCAAAAGCGTTTAAAATAATGGCCAGATTACTTAAACCGTATTCTCTCGATAAGCGCTCGGGGATGTTTGCTGCTTTTTGCTGCGATACACCAGAACGGATTACAAATAAATTAACATCAGATGAGCGGATTAAAGGAATGGCATCCGAAACCAAACCAACCGGGGCGGTATCAACCAGAACATAATCGTAAGCACCTTCCAATTTCTTTAATAGTTCTTTCATTGCATCGGTATGCAATAATTCTGAAGGGTTTGGCGGAACCGGACCTGACGGGATAAAATCGATATGATGAACTTCATCATGGATCATAACATCTTCAAAGGTTGTCTGGCCAGATAATAGAGAACTCAGGCCTTTTTTGTTATCACTTCCAAAAGCCTTGTGGAGTTTTGATTTACGTAAATCGGCGGCGATTAAAATCACCCGTTTTTCGATCAGTGCCAAAGTACTGGCCAGGTTAATGGTTACAAAGGATTTTCCTTCACCAGATATTTCGGAAGTGACGCAAATAACTTTACTCTCTTTATGACTGGCCAAAAAGCTCAGATTGGTACGCACAGAGCGCACAGATTCGGCGAATACCGATTTTGGTCTAGCTAGTGATAAGGCTTGTCTGCTATCCTGATCGATATAATCAGGAAATTTACGGATAACCCCAATAATTGGCGTGTGTGTTAGGCCTTCTACTGTTTCCTTATCGTAAATATAAGGATTTAAGAAACGTACCAACAGAATTAAGCCAAAACCAGAAGCTAAGCCTAACATTAACGCCATGCTATAGATCTTGTTGCTGTTGGGCGAAATGGCATAGTACGAGGGGTAAGCAGGATTAACAATAGATGCGCCGGGTACAATTGCGGCTGCGTTCATTTCTGCTTCTAGTTTTTTTTCCGACAGATAAGAACGTACTTTATTATTGACTTCGAAATTAGTTTGGAGTTTTACAAAATTTTGCTCTTTTACCGGGATTGTGCCCATGCTTTGGTTAACTCCGGTAATTTGATTGCTGATAAAATTTATTGTGGCTTCGTTGTTTTTTCGCATGCCTGCAATGCTGTTCCGGATACCCGATTTAACATTGGCAATCTGTTGTTCTACCTGTTTAACGGGCTGCGATTCGGGGGTAAATTGGGTAAGTTTCGACTCCCTATTCATTAATAGTACATTCAATTGTGTAACCAGGGCACCGAGACCGGTACTGAGTTCGCCCTCCAGATCGATGCCGATTTCGACCTTACTGCGGTTGTTGTTGATCTGATCTTCTAATTGCTTTATACCCAGTAATTTTAGGTTGAGTTCGGTTTTTTGTTTTTCTAAATCGGCCAGCTTTCCTACGGTCATGGTTGTAGAAGAACCCATATCCAATATCTTGTTCCTGGTTTTATAATCGGCCAGTGTACTGCCCGATTTACCTGCCTGCATATCAATAAAACCAAGTTGGTTATCAATAAAATCGACTGTTTGGCGGGCTGATCTTCTTCTTTGGATTACATCATATTTTACATATTCTTTCATGATGGCATTTAAGATATCGGCTGCAAAAACTGCATTGCCATCCGTTTGACTTAAACCCATAACATTGGTAAAGCGTGCTGCCTCGCCGATGTTGAGCCCGCCCATTGCCCTCCCGATAAAATCCTCTTTACTGTTAAACTTGAATTGATAAATGCTCTTTACTGGAACCTTATCTTTGATACGGAAAATCATGTTGCCTATATTGATATCCTGATTGTAACGGTAGGTGAATTTTTGATTTTTATTATCCGAAACAGAGAGTTCAAAATGCTGGTCGTCCAGTCCGCTCACTGAATAAAGAGAACGGGAAAAATTCACACTGTCTTGTTTAATAATTTCGATAACAAAAGGAACGTCAGGATAAAGCTCTGTAGTACGTACACGTCCTTTTAAGTAATAACTGATTTTATAATCAAGCGTTTTTACGGCATTCGAAATCACCTCATTGCTACGGATTGTAAAACTTTCGGCCTGTATCTTATCTGTATAGTTATAATTCTGCATGGGCATTTGGGCCCCTGTATTTACTGAAGGATTGCTATCTTCTAATTTTAATGATGCCCCGGTCTGATAAATAGGTGGGGTATACCAAAGATAGATTTTGGCAATGCAAAGTGCTATAATAACGGTGCCGGCAATCCAATACCATCGACTTAGAAATACCTTAAAAATCTTATAAAAATCAATACTTTGGCTAACAGCCTTTTTCTCTTGCCCTAACTCTGTCAATGTATGTTGTTTTTAACGTTTGGTGCCTTTATTATTAATTTATAAAGATAAACCCAATTTTTCAAAAGAAATTATTTTTATTGCGAATGTTGCTCGCTTGTGTTTGATGAAAATCAAACATTATCGTATTAATTCTACGTAGGCATTTCAACCGGCTAAATAGAATAGTTAAGGGCTGGATGTAATACTTATTAATTCAGATACTAAAAGCAGTGGGTGCAGATAAATTAGTGTATGATAAACGAAAAATAACTATCTGGTTAGGGTAAATATCAGTACACCCAGGTTTACTACGACCAGAAGGGGCTGTAAGATGTTGCTGATACTTTGTAACTTATCGCTGGCTGCCGAACTTTTGGTTGGTTGAAGAACAATAATATCATGGTTCTGCAGTATCAGTTTTTTACTTGCCAGGCTATTGATGTCGTTTAAATTAACATAAATAAGCTCAGGGTGTGCCCGGTCTCCCCTAATAATTTTTAAAGTTTTAGGATCTGCAGTTTTAGTAATGCCCCCTGCTTCACCTATAATATCAATAAGCGTGGTGTTTTCTTTTTCGATGAAAAAATTGCCCTGTTTGCTAAATTCGCCCAGTAAAGTAACTTTTAAGTTAACTACACTTAGCTCAATAATGGGATCTTTTAAAAGTTTGGTTTTGTATAGGTCCTGTATTTTTGCTGCTGCATCCCTACGGGTTAATCCCTCAACCTGAACTTTTCCTATCGCCGGTAAATTAACCGTTCCATCTAATTCGACAGGATAAGACAGTACATTTTGAATACTGCCGCTACCGGCGTTTTGATTCGTATTGTTTGTAGCTGCGGTGCTACTAGTTTGGCTTGTTGTGGCGCCAAACTCAAAGTTTTGTACATTCCGGATAGCGAGCTGATCATTCACTTTTATTTTATAATAACCATCGCTGATACCCTGATCGTTTACCACATAAACCTGTTTAATGGTGTCGGTAACAATATCGGTAGGAGAATTAAATAGTGTGCGTTGCTTACGTACCGAGCAGCTTGAAAAAATCAAGCAAACAACAATAAGGCATAAAACAAAGGAAGGAGAATATTTATAAAGGGCCATAATCTTAAAGATACGTTTATGCAACTAAAACTTCCACATATCGTTTGCAAAAATACGTTTTCTATTCGCTTAAAAAAATGTTGCACTTAGCTTTGCAGCTTCTTTATATTATCAGTATGGTTATAAGGTGTAGGTTGTTAGGTGGATATGTTAATCGAGACGTTTTTTTGAATATATCTTGTAATTAAATTAATATATACATTGTATGATTTAGTTTGTTAAAAAAAATAATCGGATTGATATTGATCAATTTTGAGTATTTGTGTAGTATTTGTATTACGGATTAGGGTATTTTTGATGTTATTTATGAATAAGATTCCTTTTTTCCTCACATTTATTCTATTAATGCTTTCAGCTACAAGTTATGCCCAGTGGGCTGTTTCTTCAAATGGCGATTGTTTGTATGATGTTTTTGGAAACGTAATATCTGGCAGTTGCCAAACAAATGCTAAATGTAAATATAAAGAAAGCGGTACTACCAGAAGAACTTGCTTAGGTGTGCCAACACCATTTGGCTGTTGGGGTTTTGAGTATACAGAAAAGTTATTTCTTACCGAGTGCCCTCTCGATGACACCGCAAATCTTTTTTGCCTGGGCTGTGGTGTTCTGGGCTTTTTCTTTCTCAATAGGAACAACAATAAGAATCACAAGTTCTTCCAACGGGAATACTAACTTTGGCAATTATTTAGTTGACCAAAAGCAACTTCTAAGAAGAATATTTCCTGCTTTATAAATAAGATTAATTACCTTTGCGACAGTTTTCTATTTCAAGTCGTCCCCGTTATGAGGTTTTTAATCCTATTAGCAGTTTTATGCTCGTTTACTTTGTTGTGTCCTGCTCAGATTCCGATGACAAATGGTTGTTATGTTGCACCAAATAGAATTTATACAAATACAAATTGTACCACTTCTTATTACGTTTTGACTTGCGATGGGTCAGATCCTGATAATGAAGTTGCTGTTAGAACTGGTTCCCTAGGGGCAAATTGTTCTGTTTGTAGCGGTCTACTCGGAACGGGCAAAAGAACAAATTATACCGTTTACCATTGCCCATTGGATACAGGTGTTATTTTTTTAGCTTTATTGTCTGTCGGAGTTGGCTTATATTTTTTAAAACTAAGAAAAACGCAATTGTTTTATTAAGTTTTATCTCATTTTTTGATCAATGGTGATTATTCGATTTTTTATGTAAGTCGAAATGTATTGTACTGAAGTTTGATAATTTTTTATCAAATTTAAGGCCTGGATCTGCTCTTAGGATCAAAGCTGTTTTTAAATCACCCCATCTAATCAATTTTATTGAGGAAATCACATTATCCTAATTTTTACTGGACTGTTTTTGTTTTTTTTGCAAAAAAAGATTCTTATGGATACATGGTCCTGTTTCTGCAGTTGTTGTTAATTTATACATATATTAATACTCATTTATAAGCATTAAAAAATATTCTATTGTATTATTATTGTTATTATTTAGTAGTTTTGTGGTGTCTTCTTATGCAGGCGTCCCTATCCTACTGAAATGAAAAAAGCAATAATATCTTTAATTTGTCTTGTATTCGCTTTCATTCAATCGTCTTATAGACAGCCTTCTTCGGTACCCGGGATGTTTTATACCTGGATAGGGCAGGGTGTACCTTAATCCAACCAATGTGGCACGAGCCATATACTCGCCCACCGGTAATTTGTTAGACTGGACTAGTAACGGAAGTGTTTGTGTTTCTCCTAATCAATATGCGCTAAGAACGGGAAACTCCCATGGAAATTGCATAGTAACTGCACAAGGAAGTGGAACAAAGTGGTTATATACAAAAATATCCTGCCCGCTTGATGATAATGTTATTTTAATCGGATTGGGCTTAGGCGCTTTAGAAATTATTTTTATTAAACGTAAGGCCAGATTAGATGCCCCGATGGTATAGGTCTTTTATATTTTCTTAAAATGCCTCTTTTAATTCTTTATGGGGGTATTGTAGGTTTTTGGGTTAAAGAATAATATTAGTAATGCTGATCATTATGGGTTGCTGCCTGTTCTTAATATAATTAAAATACAGCTTACAATGGTAGATAATGGTTAATTCTGCTATAATCCTACTTAAGGAATATTATTCTCATGCATTTTTGGCTATATTGGAGTTTGAAATGATCGCATTCTTAAATCTTCATTGGTTGTAAGCATTAACCTTATGCATCATTCATTTTATTAATGATAATTGTCAATATTTTTTGTTAACCCCCTGTGTTAAAAGGAGCTCTTATTCTATTCCTAATGCGGCTTAAAGGTAGTTTATGGCAGAGTCTTCACCGATTAGGAATGTCATAACTACTAATATTCACTTTGTTCATTCTTCTATGATCATTTTTTTTGGTTAATTTTGTAATATTAATCTTACGATTATTTAAGTTTTTGAGTTAATTTAAATATTGACCCCAAAAATAGTTGTCTAAAAAATAATGTTATAAAAAAATATGGAAGTTAGTTGATACTTCCATTGCCCGAATAATGTTGAAGCGTCTATCCCTAACTTTAACTGTCTTGTCAACAGTTTTATTTTTTTTTAATATTTCCCAATCCTTAAGCCAGGTAAATGGACGTGGCTGTCATATCGGAGGCTCGGTAGGCACAAAATTTTTGGGAACAGCCACTTATTTTGGACATACAGACCAGATAGTTCAGGTTTATAGCAATTCTATGCTTGTGCCAATCATTACAGGAAATGGCTTTGCTGGTTATAGATGTGGATATATCAATGTTTATGATTCGGGCAAACGAAATACCCCTACACAAAACGACGTTCCTTATCCTGCAGCAAAAGAAATCGTTAACAATTATTCTGGTATGGCTTCACACAAATGTGTTACGGTTACTTCATACAGTTCTGATGTTACCAGCATAAAGGGCGAAGGATATGAGGTTGATTACCAATATAATGATCTGGCATATTCTGCTTATGCTGATCCGAATTTCCCATGTGCAAGCCAACCCAACAGTTTACCTGTGGATGATTATATACCATATCTATTAGCAACGGTTAGCCTATCAGGCTTTTTATTGGTCCGTAAAAAGGAAAGATTGAATTTTTTGTAATTCGTATTTTAGATTTTTATTCAATCCCGCTAGTTGATGAAATTTGACTAAAATTGGTTTTTAGCTGTTTTATTTCTCTGCAAATACTTTTGATTATTGAATAAACTGAACGTAGTTTTTAGTTTATGAGCTTTGTAACTTCATGTATCACAAAATGATATATGAGAGGTTACATCTTTTTAATTATTTTTTTAGCTTGTTCTGTTCCTCTTTTTAGTAAGGCAGATGGATGTCGAATAAATACAACGTTTTATAATATTCCCGCCAGCGTACTGCTTGGCATAAATTTAGGTAGTACTCTTGTTGCTTATACTACACCTGGAACCAATAGTAATGGTTGCTATAAAGGAACTGTTAGCTCAGCTAAATCCTGTTATGTTTGTACTGGTGGTGGTGGTGTAATCTTGGCTGTTGGGTTAGGTAGTGCTCTAGAGGTAATAACCTGCTCTTCAGGTGTTGCTACTAAAGGAACTTATTATTCAAATTACGTTCTCGAATGCAACCTCGACGATTACTCATTACCCCTCGCCACTGCCGCAGGCCTCTTCGGCATATTCGTCATCAGAAGAAGAAATAAACAATAATTGCTTGTTTATACTTGCCTTAATATCCTTGTTTAGATGTATCCATCAAGATTGAATGCTTATTGATTATATTTACCGCAGGTTTCTTTCATTTGTTTTAAAAATGAGATGGCCGCTGCAGATTAAATGAAAATATCCCTCATTACGGTTGTTTATAATGGCGAAACATTTTTGCAGGAATGTTTTAATTCGGTAATAGCACAAACCTATCCTGATATAGAGTACCTAGTTATCGATGGTGGATCTACCGATAGAACATTAGGCATCATCAATCAAAACCGATCACACATCGATTATTTTATTTCGGAAAAAGATAAAGGGCTTTACGATGCGATTAATAAAGGTATCCGGCAAGCAACCGGAGAAATTATTGGAATTTTAAATGCTGATGATATGTTCGCCAATACCGATGTATTGAGTCAGGTAGCTTCAACTTTTACAGCCAACCCAACAATTGACGGACTTTATGGCGACCTGGATTACATTCATCCAACCAGCCATAAGGTAATCAGAAAATGGCGGGCTAAACAAACCACCTATCTCGATCTTAAAAAGGGTTGGATGCCCGCTCACCCAACTTTATACCTAAAAAGAGAACTTTTTGATCAATACGGTGCTTATGCTTTGGATTTGGGAACAGCGGCCGATTACGAATTAATATTGCGTTATTTCTATATCCATAAAATCAAAGCCGAATATTTGCCTATGCTAATGGTAAATATGCGTATGGGTGGGGTTAGTAATCAATCATTAAAAAGCAGGTTTCATGCGCTAGTTAACGATTACAAGGCTTTAAAGAGAAACCGGGTGCCTAATGCTTTTTTGGTTTTGTTTAAAAAGAAAACCAGTAAACTTGGCCAGTTTTAACTATGCCGGCCTTACGTATTTGATTAATATCATGTTAAACATTTGTTGCCCTTCCTTTAGTTTATTTTAGTATAGCTATATTTGCTATAAGTCCAAAGAAAACCGTGTTAGAACGAATCCTTCATACCAATCCCATCTATTTTTATATCGCCATTTTTGTTTTGGCTTTTTCTATGGTGATTATCAGTATTCCCAGTATAATATTTACTTCTTTAAAATACGGACTTTTTGATAAGAGCGATCTATACCGAAAAAATCATAAACGCAACATCTCCAGGCTAGGTGGTTTAGCCATTGTGGGCAGTTTTACCATCAGTATATTGTTATTTTCATCCATCATCAACTTTAGTGAAGCCAATTTTGTGATCGCATCCTGTATGATCCTGGCTGCGCTGGGTTTAAAAGATGATGTTTATGGTACCAATACCAGTACCAAGTTTATCCTGCAGATTATTGTGGCCTTTATTCTTGTTTTTTTTGGTGCTTTCCGTTTAACCAGCTTATATGGTGTACTAGGCCTTGGTAACATGGTACCATTATGGGGAGGGCTGTTTTCTATCGCACTGATTATTTTTTTGAACAATGCATTTAATCTGATCGATGGTATAGATGGATTGGCTGGAGGGGTAGGTATTTTTACCAGTTTAACTTTTGGGGTACTTTTTTCGCTGATGGGACAGATTCCCTACGCATTTATTGCTTTTGCATTGGCAGGAGCTATTGGCGGATTTTTGAAATACAACTGGTTTCCTGCCAAAATATTTATGGGCGATACCGGCGCTTTAATCATAGGCCTGATTTCTGCAGCACTGGCGATTAAATTTATAGAGCTTAATAAGTTTACCGGTAATAATCATCCGGCTTTTTATTCAGCTCCGGCAATTGCAGTATCGATTTTAATTGTACCCATATTCGATTCGTTAAGGGTTTTTACGGTAAGGATATTAAAAGGTGGTTCGCCGTTTAGAGGCGACCGGAACCATATTCACCACCGTTTAGAAAGGATCGGTTTAACACCAGGATGGATTGTTGTTGCCACATTGGGTTTTAACTTACTGATTTTGGCTGCTACCATTGTGCTTCAGGAAATGGGTAATTTTGTGTTGATTTTGCTTATTATCGGCATCTGCATCATTTTTAACAGCACCCTTACGCTTGCCCTGCGAAGGAAATCAAAAAGACAATAAAATTGGATTTTTAAGCTTGATTCAGCGTTTAAATGCAGTTTTATCATGCCTTTTCCATCTTATACCATAAGCGCTCTGCTTTCATAAATAAATACTAATTTTGCGCTCTAATTTTTATATACAATGAGGCTGGCAATAAATGGTTTTGGTAGAATAGGAAGAACATTTTTACGTTTGGCATTGGCTGAGGGCTTTGAAGTGGTGGCCATTAACGATCTGGCAGATGCAAAAACGATGGCCCATTTATTTAAGTACGATACCGTACATGGTGTATATGCAGGCGGGGTTTCGGCTAAACCCGATGCGCTGGTTATCGACGAACTTTCTATCCCGGTATTTGCGATTAAAGACGCAGATCAATTACCATGGTCGGCCCTGAGGGTTGATGTAGTGGTTGATTGTACCGGTAAAAACCTAACCAGAGAAGCAGCCGAAAAACACATTACTTCGGGTGCAAAACAAGTGCTTATTTCTGCGCCAGCAGCAGACGATATCCCCATGGTGGTATTAGGTGTTAACGATGATCAGATCGACCTGAAAAGCCCGATTTTGTCAAATGCAAGCTGTACTACCAACAACATTGCGCCAATGATTAAGATCCTGAACGATAACTGGGGGGTTGAAGAAGGTTATATTACAACTATCCACTCTATGACGGGCGATCAGAACCTGCACGATGCCAACCATAAAGATTTGCGCAGGGCAAGGGCGGCATCCTCATCCATTATTCCCACTACAACTGGTGCTGCCAAGGCAATAACACATATTTTTCCTGAGCTCGATGGCCGTTTAGGTGGAGCAGGGATCAGGGTTCCGGTTTTAAACGGATCGCTTACCGATTTTACCTGCCTGTTAAAAAAGAAAACAACCATCGAAGAAATTAATGCTGCTTTTAAAGCGGCTGCCGAAAACGATCTTAAAAACCTCATTGAGTATACCGAAGACCCGATTGTTTCTATTGATATTATCGATAATCCACATTCGTGCATATTCGACTCGTTGTTAACCTCAATTGTTGGCGATCTGGTTAAAGTAGTAGGCTGGTACGATAACGAATATGGTTATAGCAGCCGTTTAATTGATGTGGTAAGAAAAATAGAAGCGCTTTCTAATGATTAATTTTAGATTTTTCAGTCGATTTTAATGCCCAGTAAACTAATACGGGTTGAAAAAAGAGGCGTAAAAAGCGTTTACCATCTGTGTCAAGTCCGAATGCGCTGCGTTTGTGGGTAAATTGCGCCACATTGCCCGGAAATACGCTAACAAATAAACCTGCAGCAATTTTGCCCACCAAAGCTTCGTGTTTTTTTGGTGTAATGATTAATGCTGCACCCAATGCAATCTCAACTAAACCGGAGTAAACAACAGTGTCATCTTTTTTGAGCGGAACCCAATTGGGTACCTGCGCCTGGAAAGCTTTTCGGGCAAAAGTTAAATGGCCAATCCCCGCGGCAATTAGGCCCGCACCCAATAATATTCTTGCTGCTGTTTTTATATTTTCTTCTTTCATGATTGATGTTACAGGCTAATACCTATTGAACAATAAATCTGCTAATCTGTTTAAAATTTCATAGCACTCATTTGAATATGGTTTACCTATCCAATTCATTACAATAAGGTAGATGTTAAATCTATAAATTTGGTAGTATAAATAACAAGTATGGCAGGCAATGGATATTTCGATTAATAGTATATGAATAGGTTTACCATATTTTCAGGCCTGAGCCTTTTAATCTTAACGGCATGTTTAACCGCAAATGCCCAAAAGAAAAAAGTAATGGCGAAAAGGCCTCCTAATATCATCATCATCCTTACCGATGATATGGGATTTAGCGATGTTGGCGCATTTGGTGGCAGATTTGTACCCACACCCAATATAGACAGGATTGCAAAAAACGGTTTAAAATTAACGCAATATTATAGCGCCGCGCCAATTTGTTCCCCATCGCGTGCAGGTATGCTTACGGGTATGTACCCGGCAAGATGGAATTTCAGCACCTATCTGGATAACAAAAAGCATAATAAAGAAGCACAGCAGGCTGATTTTCTCGACCCGGCTGCACCTACCATGGCAAAATTTTTTAAAGCTGCAGGTTATGCAACAGGTCACTTTGGTAAGTGGCATGTAGGTGGCGGACGGGATGTTAAAAATGCACCCGGATTTGAACAGTATGGTTTCGATGCGCACGCAAGTACCTACGAAAGTCCGGATCCTGATCCGGCGATTACGGCCACCAACTGGATATGGTCTGACAAGGATAGCATTAAACGTTGGGACCGGACAAAATATTTTGTAGATAAAACCCTCGATTTTTTTAAACAGCATCAAGATAAGCCCTGCTTCGTAAATCTCTGGCCGGATGATGTGCATACGCCATGGGTACCGCGCACAGAAAATGAATATACAGGTAAATTTCCGATGAATCCGGAAGAAGAAGCTGCTTTTAAACTGGTATTACAAGAATATGATGTTCAGATAGGACGTTTATTAGATGGACTAAAGCAGATGGGGGCAGATAAAAACACCATCATTATTTTTACAAGTGATAACGGACCTTTGCCCAGTTTTAGAGGCAGCAGGGCCGAAGGACTCAGGGGATCAAAGCTTTCGCTTTATGAGGGCGGCACCCGGATGCCCTTTATCATTAGTTGGCCAGGCCACATCGGACAAGATAAAACTGATAACACATCGGTTGTAAATGCACTGGATCTTTTGCCATCGCTTGCTAAAATGGCAGGTGTAGCGCTACCCAATAATTACAAAGGCGACGGAATAGACAGGAGTTTGGTTTTTACAGGAAGCCCTACGGCCAGAAACAAAGTGATGTTCTGGGAATATGGGCGCAATGATATTGCCTTTAAGTATCCGAGGCCCGTTGATAAAAGCCCTAATCTGGCTGTCCGCTCGGGTGAATGGAAACTGTTGATGAACAGCAATGGCAGCAATATTCAGCTATATAACATCATTAACGATAAAAAAGAAACCAATAATTTGGCAGCAAGCGAACCTGAAAAAACTAAAGAACTGAAAAATAGCTTGCTGGCCTGGTGGCAAGCGCTCCCAAAACTTGGGGATAAGTAGTGTTTTTAAAGCATTTGTCCTCAAAATGTTAGCACTTTATAATCATTATTATTATCGTGTTTCAATTGCTTTATTAACTTTGCAAACGTTTGCGGTGCATGCAATAGCCATATCCTGATTTGGATATTGGCCCATGATAATTAAAATATGGTCAAATTTATTCTTCCGGAAGAAGTTCTACCTTTAAGAAGCCTGGTTTTACGCAATGGCAAACCATTCAGCGAATGTGTTTTTGATGGCGACCTGGCTTATGATACCTTTCACCTTGGTTTTTTAAAAGATGACGAAATAAAATCTATTGCCACATTTATGCGAAATGATTTTTTCCCTGAAGAAGGAGAAGGTTACCAGCTTCGTGGCATGGCTACACATCCTGATGCCGGAGGACAAGGTTACGGCGCTGCTTTAGTTACTTTTGCCATCGATTACCTGAAAGAATACAATACTGATTATTTATGGTGCAATGCCCGTTCAACGGCAGCAGCTTTTTATAAAAAAATCGGCTTTACAACCGAATCGCCCGAATTCGATATCCCCGGGATCGGTTTCCATTATGAAATGAAATTAAACTTAAAATCAAAATAATTAACATGAATACTATTGACCAGTTCGACTTTAAAGACAAAAAAGCCCTGATCAGGGTTGATTTTAACGTGCCTTTGGATGATGAATTTAAAATTACCGACGATAAAAGAATCAGGGCTGCCTTACCAACCATTTCTAAAATCTTAAAAGATGGGGGTTCAGTTATTTTAATGTCGCACCTGGGCCGTCCGAAAGATGGACCAACTGATAAATATTCTCTAAAACATATTTTAACCGATTTATCTGCTTTAACAGGTGTTGAAGTAAAATTTGCTGATGATTGTATCGGCGAAAGTGCAGTAAAACAAGCTGCAGATTTAAAACCGGGCGAAATCTTATTGTTAGAGAACCTTCGTTTCTACAAAGAAGAAGAAAAAGGGGATGTTGCCTTTGCCGAAAAATTATCAAAATTAGGTGATGTTTACGTAAACGACGCCTTCGGTACAGCACACCGTGCGCATGCGTCAACTTCAATTATTGCACAGTTTTTCCCGAACGCAAAATACTTCGGTTATTTAATGGCTTCAGAAGTAGAAAATGCAGAGAAAATTCTGAACCACGCAGAAAGACCTTTTACGGCCATTATGGGTGGTGCAAAAGTATCTGATAAAATTCTTTTGATCGAGAAATTATTAGAAAAAGTTGATAACCTGATTATTGGTGGCGGTATGGCTTATACTTTTGCCAAAGCACAGGGCGGTGAAATCGGTACTTCATTATTAGAGGCAGATAAACAGGAACTTTCTTTAGAACTGATTGAAAAAGCAAAAGCCAAAGGTGTAAACCTGATTTTGCCTGTTGATACCGTAATTGCAGATCGTTTTGCAAACGATGCAGATAAAAAAGACGTTACTTCTGGTCAGATTCCTGCAGATTGGATGGGACTTGATATCGGCCCTAAATCTGTTGCTTTATTTCAGGATGTAATTAAAAACTCTAAAACTTTATTGTGGAACGGTCCGATGGGTGTTTTCGAAATGGAAAGCTTCCAGGTAGGTACCAAGGCAGTTGCTGATGCAGTTGTAGCAGCCACCAAAGATAACGGTGCATTTTCATTAATCGGTGGTGGCGATTCGGCCGCTGCGATTGCTAAATTCGGTTTAGAAGATGAAGTAAGCTACGTTTCTACAGGTGGTGGTGCTTTACTCGAATATATGGAAGGTAAAGAATTACCGGGTGTTAAAGCGATTAACGGCTAATCGGCAATCCTGATATTAAGAGCCCTTGCAGATCAAATTCTGTAAGGGCTTTTTTGTTTGTTAAATTCCCGGTTACCCATCTTGCAGGATACTTGCACCTGAGCAAAATAAGTTTTACCTTTCTTCACATTACCAGGCATTAAATTAATAATTGCTATGGTTTAAAAACAATGAACTACCAATAAATAATTAAACCTATGAGAAAAAAAGCCTTTTTGTTATGCCTGAGCTGTTTGCTGATAGCCGGTATAACTGAAAAAACATTTGCAGCAACAATGTCAAAAACTGATTACATCCTGCCAGTTGAGCCTAAGGACCTGATCGGCCGATGGGACATCACAGTCGATATAAATGGAAAACCAGCACCCGCCTGGCTGGAAGTTAAACTTTCTGGCGTAAAAACATTGGTAGGCTATTTTGTATCTACTGCCGGAAGTGCACGTCCGGTTTCTGAAGTAAAATTTACTGACGGTAAATTTAAATTTGAAATTCCGCCACAATGGGAAAGCGGTACAGCAAATCTTATTATGGAGGGAAGTTTAACAGATGGCGGTATCCAGGGCACCATGACCGAATGCAATGGTAAACAATACAGCTGGAAAGGTATTAAGGCACCTTATCTAAAAAGAACAGCTGCAACAACATGGGACAAGCCGGTTAATCTTTTTAATGGCAAAGATCTTTCGGGTTGGAAAGCCAGCGGACAAAACCAATGGATCGTTAAAAATGGTATTTTAACCAGCCCAAAACCCGGATCAAACCTGGTTACTGACCAAAAGTATAATGATTTTAAACTTCATGTTGAATTTAAATATACAAAAGGAGGAAACAGCGGGATCTATTTAAGAGGCCGTTATGAAGTGCAGATTGAAGACAGCCCAAAAGATGCACACCCCAACAGCGTGTTGTTCGGTGGCGTTTATGGGTTTTTAACTCCAAACGAAATGGTAACTTTAGGTCCGGATGAATGGCAAACTTATGATATTACCCTAATTGGCCGTTTGGTAACCGTGGTAGCCAATGGTAAAACCATTATCAGTAACCAGGAAATCCCGGGTATAACCGGAGGTGCATTGGATAGTAATGAAAGCGAACCTGGCCCGATTTACCTTCAGGGGGATCATGCGCCTATCGAATTCAGAAAAATTGTGATTACTCCCTCGAAATAATCGAATTGAACCTTGGTGTCAGGTGGTAACATCTGACACCTGAACTCCAAACTAAAAAACTTTAAAGCCTGTATTCAACAGCAGCATGTAAACAGCTAAATAGCAAACCAAAAAGGCGGTTGATAATGCAAAATACCTGGTCACTTTGTGGCTGCCCTTTCTAAAAGGAAGTAAAAACAGAATATTAAATATTTCAGATAATAAAGCACATATAAAATTCAGGCAGACCATTACACAACCAAATGCCACTACAAAAATGGCCGGTTGTATCACAATACCCGATGGAAGTCCGTATAATGCCCCCATTATAAAACTGACCGCAAGAATTATTCCGGCATATTTAAAACCCGATTTAAACTGTATAACAAAATACCTTCCCAGTTTAGGCAATGGTGGTGTAATTTTAGCTGGTTTTAGTTCTTTTTCAGCTACAGGAATTTCTGGTTGCCCATCCAATACCAGTTGCTTCTTTTTTCCCTTTTTCTGTTTTTTATAACGTGGCCACCAGATAATAAAACCGGTGATAAATAATGCCAGAGGAATTAAGCCGGCAATGATGGCGATTACCTGTGTTGGCCTGCCTCCAAAGCTGCCGTAATGGATGGGGGTTAGCCAGCTGAGGTAAGCATTGCCTACGTTTGGAAAATCCTTGCGGCTATTAAGCAGTGTTTTACCTGTATATTGATCTACAATCAACATTTCCCTTTTTCCAACCCTTGGCAGGTTTCCGCTTACCATATCGAGGCGATAAGTTCCCATTTTATCTGCAGGGAAGGCAATACCACCAATATAGGCATTTGGCATTTTCTCTTTTGCTGCGGCAGCAATGTCTTTTAGGGGCAGCGGAACAGCTTGTGCATGCCATGCCGATTTAGCTCCTAATAATTTTGCAACGCCCTGTGGCGATTTCCCGCTCAGTAAAAACAGAAAGGGGATAACCAATGTAGAAAAAGTAATGGAAAAGCCGGTTAAACTTAATATGGCCACAATGGGAGAGGAGTAAAAGCCCAATGAGTTATGCCAGTCGTAATTCTGTCTTTTAAACGAACCACTAAACCTTACCGTAAGCACCGATTTTAGCTGTTTCCATTTCTTTGGGATCCATAAACGCAGGCCCGAAATGGTTAAAATTAACAGGCAAAGTGATGCCAAACCGCAGATGTAACGGCCTGCAACGGGAATAAGCAAAGTTCGGTGCAGTTCGGTCACTACGCGGATAAAAGAACTGCTATAAATTCTTTTCCCACTTATTTTTCCATTATATGGATTGATAAAAGTTTGTTCGTTTGTTTTTAAATTGGTGATACTATATGCCTCGTTGGGGTTTTTCACCTCACCGAGAAACAGGTAATCTATTTTTAACTGTGGATTATTCTTTTTGATCAAGGGCACAATCTCCTCAACAGGCATCTTTTGTCTCTGGGCCACCACTTCAAAGAGTTGCGGATTCAGAGCCCGGTCAATTTCATCCTGAAAAACAAGAATGCTTCCCGTAAGACCAATAAAAGCTACAATTGCCCCGGCAATAATGCCAATATATAAATGCCATTTGCCAAACCATCTTTTCTGATGTTTTGCCCAGTTTAAACTTTTAGAATTAGTGTCCGATTTCATTTTGGAGCGCAGTTAACCGCTATCTTAATTTGCAGGGTATTATACTACAAAGAAATCGTTTTATATGCATTGATGCAAATTATATTTAATAAGTCTAAATAAGTTGATGTCTATTTTGCGTTAAGTTTATTGAATCGCCCGGAAGTGATAATGTCCCAAAGGGTCGTCATCTCGACTGAAACGAAGTGGAATGGAGAGATCTACCTCGATGTGGATCTCCTTACAAAGTTACTGATGTAAAATAGGTGCAAGTTGCATTTCGTCCTTAATGACTTTAATTCTACCTCGGCTCAATCCCATTCAACCGATCGTAAGGGCTTAAATTATAAGTGAAATTTCCGTTACTATCTGTTCCGTTAATGCCTTTTACGCTTGCCCGTAAGGTATATTTTGCTTTCGGGTTATAGTTATTCAATTGTAAATGGTATAAAAAGCTTTTCGTTTTATGTGTTCCCCTAAATTTATCCGCAATTCCATTATGCTCATCTTGTGCCACAACTTTTCCGTTTTCTAACAGCTCAACTTTTCTGATCTCCATAAAATTGGCACCATTGGTATAGTAAAAACCAGCAATGATACGTCCGTTGGCGTAAGTTTTTTTGGTTACATCCCATTCTATGTTCTGGTAATCATTAGCCAGTTGTTCTGGTTTCCATTTACCCGTAATATATCCGCCGGGTTTGTAATAATCTATTTTTAGTGCTTCTAAACGGTTCCGGTTAATAAGCAAACGATCTTTGAAATTGTCGAAATTACGATTGTCCTTTGGTATCCAGCCTATTTCCGCAAGCGCCAAAAGCCTCGGAAAATTCTGAACGTTCATGTCTTTCAGTTCCTGGGTAATTGCCGTCCACTGGTTGCCCTGCACACCCAATACAAATTTCCCTTCTTCGGTGCTCAGTCCCGCTTCGGGTTCGTAATTGTAAACTTTTTCTACCGAATTGATATTGCCATACGCAAGATCGCTCATTGTACCATCATTGCGGTCGGCCTGCGTAATGTCGAAATAAAACGGATCTGTAGGAGTAGCCACTGCATAAAAACCATTTTTAGCCGCGTCTGTAATGGCTTCATCGCCCAACCACGACATAATCGCGGTTTCTTTCGTCAGGTTTTTCTTATCGCTTAAAATATCATTCCAGCCAATCGGTTTTTTACCTTTTGCTTTTATAATGGCCGACACCCTGCTTGCAAAATAACTTTGCAGCTCATTGGTGTTTTTAAACGATTTCTCTTTCATAAAAGCCTGCACATGTGGTTCCTTTTCCCAAAGCACATGGCGTACTTCATCACCGCCGAAGTGGATATATTCGGCTGGAAATAATTCGGCCAGTTCTGTAAATACATCATCTAAAAAGCTGTAAACCTTTTCATTGGTTGGATCTAAAGTGTTTGGTGTGAACTGGTTGCCCCAATGCGACCATGAATCTAAAAACGGGAATACATATTCGGGCTTACGGTTCTGGTTTACACCAAGTTCGGGATAGGCCAGGATAGTTGGCCACGAATGTCCGGGAACATCAATTTCAGGGATAATTTTAATATTTCTTGCTGTGGCATATTTAACCAGTTCGCGGATCTGATTTTGGGTATAAAAACCGCTTCTTTCGGCAGGTTGTTTTGAGCTTGCGTCAAAAACCGTAGTTTGCGGAGAGGTAAGTTTCGGATATTTTTTAATCTCAATCCGCCAGCCCTGATCGTCTGTTAAATGGAGGTGCATTACATTTAATTTATAAAGCGCCATCACATCCATATATTTCTTCATCACATCTACGCCATAAAAAGTGCGGCTCACATCCTGCATATATCCGCGCCAGCTGTAACGCGGTTTGTCGGTAATTTCACCACAGGGGATGCTCCAGTTTACTTTCTTTTTACCAATGGTCGTTTCAATATCTGCCGGAAATAATTGTCTTAAAGTTTGCGTAGCATTAAAAATCCCAGCTGCTGTTCTGGCATAAACACGAATGGATTGTGTGCTGATTTTTAATTGGTAACCTTCATTGCCTAAACTATTCAGTGTATCAGATGTGATAAAAAATATACCTTGCTTCTCCTGTTTTAGGGGTGCTGTTTTAAAATTAATGCCTGTACTGCCTTTTAATAGTTCAGTAAATACGCCAATGGGCACCTGGGCATCTTTGGTATAATAAAATGTTGTGGTTGGCTTAAGTTCGAACCTGCCATCGGCCCTGTTTATTGACAATGGCTTCGGGATTACATTATTTAGTAGGAGGTTGTCTTTATAAGTTTCCTGTGCATCACAGAGTGAACCGGCCATGGTTAATGCCAAAGAAATTTTTAAGAATCTGGTTATCATTGATGGATTTTGAGTTGGTTATTAATCCAAATTAGAGATAAACCATCGATTAAGAAAGACAAAAAAACGGTCAAACGTTTGCGTAATCATTCATGAATAATCAAAAATGCTTAACGCTCTTCTTTTTGTATGAGATTGGTTAAAGTTGAAGAAAAAGTGGGACAATCTCCCACTTTTTAAAGGCTATAAATGAGGACTTTTTGATGCAATTCTTAAAATTATGGGCGAAAATGGGCAGATGTGACACTTTATCCTGAATAATTTTTAATAGGCTTATTATCAGTGTTTAATGGTTTTTTAAGTATGCCGATACGTTTATTCTAAGTATATTGTGGGGCCATTTATGTAACAAAAAAGATGTGGAAAACTTTTTTGTGGTAAAAAGTGGTAAAAAGTGGTAGAACTCTTTACTTTTACACTAGATAAAAAGTGTAGATACCACTATGACCCAACTTTTAGGAGAATTCGATTGTAAACTTGACGCAAAGGGCCGCCTTATGGTACCTGCTGCGCTTAAGAAACAATTGCCTAATGCCGAGAATGATGGGCTCATTATTAACCGTGGTTTCGAAAAAAACCTGGTGATCTATCCAAAACAAGTTTGGGATGCCGTTGTGGCTGATCTTGCCAAGCTTAATATCTACGATCAGGAAAACCGTGCCTTTGTTAGGGCTTTTACCCGTGGCGCAACCGAGCTTTCGCTTGATGCTGCCGGTCGTGTGCTTTTGCCAAAATCGCTGGTAGAGTATGCGGGTATCGGTAGCGATCTGGTGCTGGCTTGTCAGTTAGATCGTATTGAGGTGTGGGATAAAAAATCTTACGAAGATATTTTTGATGATGTTCCGGCCAATTTTGCAAGTCTTGCCCAAAAAGTAATGGGCGATAAGAAAGGAGGCGCGGATGGCGAATAATTACCATGTTCCGGTAATGTTACAACCTTGTATTGATGGTTTAAATATTAAACCTGATGGGGTGTATGTGGATGTTACTTTTGGTGGCGGTGGTCATTCGAAAGAAATTTTAAAACATCTCGGTCCTAAAGGCAAACTGATTGCTTTTGATCAGGACCCTGATGCGCAGGCCAATATCCCGGCTGATGACCGTTTTGTTTTTATCGATCAGAATTTTGGTTTCTTAAAAAATAACCTCCGTTTAAAAGGTTTCAGGCAGGTAGATGGTATCCTGGCTGATCTTGGTGTTTCTTCGCATCAGTTCGATGTGCCGCAACGTGGTTTTTCCATCCGTCATAACGCTGATCTCGATATGCGTATGGATCAGCACCGCGATTTAACTGCTGCAGAAATATTAAATACATACACGGAAGATAAACTGCATAAAATCTTTGGGATTTATGGTGAGGTAAAAAATGCAAAGTCATTGGCGCGTGCCATTGTTACTTCGCGTTTGGAGAAGCCTTTTACCGATATCGACAGTTTAAAATCGGCTATTGCAGCTTATACCCCGAAAGGAAAAGAGAATAAATACCTGGCGCAGGTTTTCCAGGCGTTGCGTATCGAGGTGAATGCTGAAATCCAGGTGCTGGAAGATTTTTTACAACAAGCCGCTGAGGTATTAAAACCGGGTGGTCATTTGGTGGTGATGTCTTACCACTCATTGGAAGACAGGCCGGTAAAAAACTTTATGGCTAAAGGTAAGTTTCAGGGTGAAGTGGAAAAGGATTTTTTTGGGAACCAGCAAAAACCATTTAATGTAATTACACGCAAAGCGATTATTGCCACTGATGAGGAAATTGCCCAAAACAACCGGGCCCGCAGTGCGAAACTTAGAATTGCAGAAAAGATATGAACAGGTTTAGGGAAGAGATAGAGGAAGAAGAGATTGGGCCCGAACCAGAGCTTAAGGCTACGCCCAAACGGCCAAAAACTGCTGAAGAGAAAATGGATAGCAATTCATTTATCAGTAAGCTTTTTAATGATGGATTAGTAACTAAAGAGGCGGCAACTGATGCTCTGCCTTATTTGTGTTTTTTGGCCCTTTTAGGAATGGTATACATTGCTAACAGCCATTTTGCGGTAAACAATGTTCGCCGCATTGATAAATTAAATAAAGAAGTAAAAGAATTACGATGGGAGTATAAATCGTTAAAGGCCGACCTGATGTTTAAGAGTAAATTGACAGAGGTTGCCAAAAAGGTTGATACCCTTGGAATAAAAGAACTGATTGAACCACCAAAAAAAATAATTGTTAAAAGCGATGAATATTAGGGCAAACATCTTGCTTCGTGTATATCTGGCATTTGGCTTAATTGTGCTTTTTGCTTTCGCGGTGTTTTTACGCCTCGGTCAGGTGCAGTTTGTACAGGGAAAAAAATGGAAAGCTATGGCAGATAGTCTTTCTACGCGCTATGTTAATGTAGAGGCTACCCGTGGAAATATATATTCTAACGATGGTAGTTTATTGGCTACCTCTATACCAGAATACGAACTGCGTATGGATATGTTTGCCGGTGGTATTGCTGATGATAAGGTATTTAACGAGAAAGTAGATTCGCTGGGTTATAAACTTTCGCAGCTTTTTCAGGATAAAACCGCTAAAGAATATGCCCGTTATCTCCGCAAAGGCCGTCAGGATAGTGCACGTTATTTATTGATTCACCGTAAAGTGGGTTATGCTGATCTCAAAACCATCAGGACTTTTCCATTATACAACATTGGTAAATTCAGTGGTGGTTTAATTGCTGTTCAGCAAAACAAGCGTATTCTTCCTTTTCAGGCTTTGGCTGCCCGTACCATTGGTTATAAAAATGAAAACGTTAAAAACGGCGTAGGTTTAGAAGGTGCTTATAAAGAATACATTAACGGCGAAACCGGAAAAAGATTGATGCAGCGTATTGCAGGTGGGGTTTACATCCCGGTTAACGAAGAAGCTGAAGTAGCGCCAAAAGATGGTGCCGATATTATTTCGACCATCGATGTAAACATGCAGGATTTAGCGCAAAGTGCCCTGGAAAAACAGCTGATCAAATCGCAGGCCGATCATGGTACCGTGATTTTGATGGAAGTGGCAACAGGCGAGATCCGTGCAGTGGCCAATTTTTCGAAAGTAGAAGAAGGCGTATATAAAGAGAAGTTTAATTATGCCATTGCAGGTAACCAGGATCCGGGATCAACTTTTAAGCTGGCTTCTTACATGGCGCTATTAGAAGATAAACTGATCGATACCAATACGATGATCGGTACAGGTTATTATCAGATCCCAGGTAAGCTAATCACAGATTCGCACCCGAAAATTGAAACGGTTACCGCCAAAAAAGCTTTTGAAACCTCTTCCAATGCTGCAATCGCAAAGCTGATCAATACGCATTACGGAAGCGATCCAATGAAGTTTACTGATCACCTTTATGATTGGCAGCTGAACAAAAAAATGGAACTGCAGATTCCGGGTGAGGCAATGCCGGTAGTTAAAAATCCTAAAACGAACAGAAGTTGGAATAAAAACATGACCCTTCCTCAAATGGCTTATGGTTATGAGATGCAGCTTACGCCGTTAAAGATGCTTACCATGTATAATGCTGTAGCCAACAATGGTAAAATGGTAGCACCAATTTTTGTTAAAGAAATCAGAAGATTAGGGAACCCGATCGAGCAGTTTAAAGCAAGGGTAATCAATGATAAAATATGTTCGGATGTTACCCTGAGCAAGATTAAAAAAATGCTTGAAGGTGTAGTGACAGAAGGTAGCGGAAAACAAGTGGTGTATAATCCTTTATATCCGATTGCTGGTAAAACGGGTACTGCGCAGGTGGCAGATGCAAATAAAGGATATAAGGCAAATAAGCAATACCAGGCTTCTTTTGTAGGATATTTCCCGGCTGATAAACCTAAGTATTCTTTGATCGTTGTGATCAATGATCCAAAAGGGGCTTATTATGGTGCTACAGTTTCGGGACCGGTATTCAGGGAAATTGCCGACCGCATTTACGCCAGCGATATGCAGATGTACAACGATATGCCAACACGTTTAGTGGGAAATACAGGTAATCCGCCAACAAAAGCCGGACAAAGTAAAGCTACTCAGAAAGTATATAGGGCATTTGGATTTAAGCCACTTTTTGCTTCGAAATCGGAGTATTACAATATTATAGATACCAGCGCAGGAACGGTTTTTCAGGAAAATAACGAACGTAAAGGCATAATGCCAAACGTAGCAGGGATGGGATTGAAAGATGCATTGTACCTTTTGGGGAATGCAGGTTTAAAAACAAAAGTTTCGGGCTCTGGTAAAGTGATTAGCCAATCCATTATCGCCGGAACAAAGGTGGGTAAGGGAGTTGGTGTACAAATAGAGTTGAATTAAGGCGAGAAAGGTAGAAGGCCGGAAGGTTGAAGGTAGAAAGGTTTAAGTCTTGATACTAAATACTCCCCGCTTGATACTAAAATAATAAGAAAAATGCAATTACAGGATTTACTTTACGGTGTAACGATTAAAGAATTGGTTGGAAAAACTGATCGGGAAATCAATGCGCTTAATTTCGATTCGCGTAAAGTAGTTAAGGACGATGTTTTCTTTGCTGTAGTTGGAACGGTTGCTGACGGGCATCAATTTATCGAACAAACCATTAAACAGGGTGCGGGTGTAATTATCTGCGAAAACCTGCCGGAGATCGATGATTATACCGTTACTTATGTTAAAGTAGAAGATACTTCTGTGGCATTGGGTATTATGGCCGGGAATTATTACGGAAATCCTTCGGCTGATTTAAAACTGGTTGGTATTACCGGAACAAATGGAAAAACCACCATTGCGACGATTCTTTTTAAATTATTTAAAGATTTAGGCTATAAAACCGGACTGTTATCAACGGTAGAAAATTATATCAATGATACCGTGGTTATCGCAACACATACTACACCAAATCCGATTGCATTAAACCAGCTTTTAAGACAAATGGTTGATGCAGGTTGCGATTATTGTTTTATGGAAGTGAGTTCTCATGCCGTATCGCAACACCGTATAGAGGGATTGACATTTGCAGGAGGCGTATTTTCAAACATCACGCACGATCATTTGGATTTTCATAAAACTTTTGATGCTTATTTAAAAGCTAAGAAAGCATTTTTTGATGGTTTACCAAAAGCTGCATTTGCATTAACCAATATCGACGATAAAAACGGTATGGTGATGCTGCAGAATACTAAAGCCTATAAAAAAACTTATGCGTTAAAACAACTGGCTGATTTTAAAGCGAAAATTATCGAAAACCAGTTCAGTGGTCTGCATTTGGATATAGATAATGAAGATGTGTTCTTCAAACTGGTGGGTTCTTTTAATGCTTACAACCTTTTAGCGGTTTATGGAACTGCAGTATTGCTGGAGCAGGATAAATTAAAAGTATTGACTTTACTCAGCCGTTTATCGGGTGCCGAGGGAAGGTTTGATTACATTACTTCGGCTGATAAAATTATCGGTATTGTTGATTATGCGCATACACCGGATGCCGTACAAAATGTACTGAGCACCATTGCCAATATCCGTAAAGGAACCGAACAGGTAATTACCGTGATTGGTTGTGGTGGCGACAGGGATAAAACCAAACGCCCCATTATGGCGCAGGTGGCCTGCGATTGGAGCGATAAAGTGATTCTTACTTCAGATAATCCGCGTACCGAAGATCCGCAAACGATCATCAGTGAAATGGAAGAAGGTGTATCGCCGACCAATAAGCGTAAAACCTTATCCATTTTGGATAGAAGAGAAGCTATAAAAACTGCTTGTCATTTGGCAAAACCAGGAGATATTATTCTTGTAGCAGGCAAAGGGCACGAAAAATACCAGGAAATTAATGGTGTAAGGAACCATTTTGATGATAAAGAAATTTTACTTGAACAACTAAAACCTATCAGCTAATGTTATATTTATTATTCGAATACCTGCATAAGCACTACGATATCCCCGGATTGAGGTTGTTCCAGTACATCACATTCCGTGCTTCGGTTTCCATTATTTTATCGCTGATTATCACTACAGTGTATGGTCGCAGACTGATCGATTTTTTACATAAAAAACAGGTAGGTGAAACGGTAAGGAATTTAGGTTTAGAAGGCCAGATGCAGAAACAGGGTACGCCTACCATGGGAGGTATCATCATTTTGCTGGGTATCCTTATCCCAACTTTATTATTTGCCAACATATCCAATATCTATGTGATTTTGATGATCATCACTACGATCTGGATGGGTGCTGTAGGCTTTTTAGACGATTATATTAAGGTTTTCAAAAAGAATAAAGAAGGTCTGGCTGGCCGTTTTAAAGTTGTTGGTCAGGTTGGTTTGGGTTTAATTGTAGGCTGCACCATGTATTTTCACCCCAATATTGTGGTAAGGGAAACCGTGCAGGATGATGTAAAAAGCACTTCTTCGGTACCGATGGTATTACGCCAGAAAGGAGAAACTTTTTATTACACCCAAGATGTAAAATCGACTAAATCGAACATGCCTTTTTATAAGAATAACGAGTTCGATTATGCGAAGGTATTGAAGTTTTTGGGAGGCGATTATCAGAAATATGCTTTTTTCATTTTCCTTATTGTAACGGTATTTATCATTACAGCGGTATCTAACGGTGCGAATATAACTGATGGGATTGATGGTTTGGCTACGGGAACTTCGGCGGTGATTGGAATTACCCTTGGTATTCTGGCTTATGTATCCGGTAATACCATTATGGCCGATTACCTCAATATTATGTATATCCCGAACTCTGCAGAGCTGATGATTTTTGCAGGTGCATTTGTGGGTTCGTGTGTGGGTTTCCTTTGGTATAACTCTTACCCGGCACAAATTTTTATGGGCGATACCGGAAGTTTGGCCATAGGGGGGATTATTGCCTCGTTTGCCATCATGATCCGTAAAGAGTTGTTAATCCCGATTTTATGCGGCGTGTTCCTGGTAGAACTCGTTTCGGTAATTATGCAGGTATCTTACTTTAAGTATACCAAAAAGAAGTTTGGCGAAGGACGCAGGATTTTCCTGATGTCGCCTTTGCACCACCACTATCAAAAGAAAGGTTATCACGAAGCCAAAATTGTAACTCGTTTCTGGATCATCGGAATCATGCTTGCAATTATGACCATTGTAACACTAAAGTTAAGGTAGGTAAAGGTAAAAGGCTGGAAGGTTGAAGGTGTAAAGTTGATTACATCCAAGACAAAAAATAATAATTAGGTGCCCTCGGGTATCTTGAATGATGAAATAAAAATTAATAAGCAGCAGTAGTACTTGATACTAATACTTACTACTTGATACTAAAAAAATAAAATGAGCACAAATAATACTACATCAAGCAATACTACGTCAGCAATGGCAGGGCACGGCCGTGTGGTTATTTTGGGTGCTGGCGAAAGTGGTGTGGGCGCTGCAAAACTGGCCCAGGCAAAAGGTTTTGATGTTTTTGTATCAGACTATGGTATAATTACCGATAAATATAAAGCTGCTTTAGAAAAACTGGGCGTTCCATTCGAATCTGAACAACATACTGAAGAACTGATTTTAAATGCTACCGAGGTAATTAAAAGTCCTGGTATTCCGCCAACCGCACCGATCATTAAAAAACTGATCGCTAAAGGAATTCCGGTGGTTTCAGAAATTGAGTTCGCCAAAAGATATACGAATGCCAAAACCATTTGTATCACTGGTTCGAACGGAAAATCGACTACCAGTTTATTAACCTATCACATTTTAAAAAATGCAGGTTTAAATGTGGGGCTAGCCGGCAACATTGGTCAGAGCTTTGCCGCGCAGGTGGCTACAGAAGATTACGAATACTATGTTTTGGAAATCTCGAGTTTTATGCTTGATGATATGTTCAAATTTAAGGCCGATATCGCTGTTTTATTAAACATTACACCAGATCATTTAGACCGTTACGACTATAAACTGGAGAATTATGCTGCATCAAAAATGCGTATTGTTCAAAACCAGACAGCAGCAGATGTTTTCATTTACTGTGCCGATGACGAAGAGAGTTTAAAAGCCATTGCATTAACTAAACCTTTGGCTAAAACCTATCCATTTTCAACTGTTAAAAAAGTTGAAACGGGAGCTTATTTAGAAGAAACTACAATACATATCCTTACAGAACCAAATAACGAACTAACCATGTCGATTTCAGATTTAGCCTTACAGGGCAAGCACAACATTTATAATTCTATGGCATCAGGCATCGTGTCGAAAGTGTTAGAGTTAAGAAATGAAACCATCCGCGAAAGCATGGGCAATTTCAAGAATATTGAGCACAGGTTAGAGCATGTGGCCAAAATTTCGGGGATTGATTTCATTAACGACAGCAAAGCCACTAATGTAAATTCTACATGGTACGCTTTAGAAAGCATGACCAGTGATGTAGTGCTGATTATGGGCGGTGTTGATAAAGGAAACGATTACAACATGCTTAAAGATCTGGTTAAAAGCAAGGTGAAGGCCATTGTATGCTTAGGTAAGGATAACAAACGTATCCATGATGCTTTTGAGGATGATGTAGACGTAATCGTAAATACTTTTTCGGCAGATGAGGCAGCGCAGATTGCTTTCCATTTGGCCAAACGTGGCGATGCGGTTTTATTATCGCCGGCTTGTGCAAGTTTCGATTTATTTAAAAATTATGAAGACCGCGGCAACCAGTTTAAAGCGGCAGTTAGAGAATTATAATAGGAGGCAAAAATATGTTGCAGGCACTACTTGATAAAACAAAAGGCGACAGGTGGATCTGGTTGATCATCATCCTGCTTTCGCTTATATCTGTAATGGCAGTGTATAGCGCAACAGGAACCCTGGCTTATAAAAAGGGCGAAGCAGTAGAAAAACTTTTGCTTACCAAACACCTCATTTTCGTGTTGATGGGTATAGGGATGATCTATATCGCCCATTTGCTCGATTATAGGTATTACGCAGGCATTTCGAAGGTTTTAATGATTGTAACCATCCCCTTGCTCTTTTATACACTTATTTTCGGTACCAATTTAAATGATGCATCGAGGTGGGTTAAAATACCTGTAATCGGATTAACATTTCAAACTTCCGATTTAGCGAAACTGGCATTAATTACCTTTTTGGCGCGCATGCTCACCAAAAAGCAGGAAAACATTAAAAACGTAAAAGAATCATTTATACCAATTATGGGGTCGGTTTGTGTGGTGTTTGTTTTAATCGCACTGGCCAACTTATCTACAGCTTTAATGCTGTTTGGTGTAAGTATTTTGCTGTTAATTATCGGCAGGATCAGTATTAAACAGATCGCGATTGTTTGTGCTGGCGGCTTCGTGCTGCTGTTGTTCGTTTTCTTTTTGGGCCCAAGGAGAAAAACATACATGTCACGTATCAATACGTTTATGCATCCCGAAATGCAACATTCAGACAAAACTTTCCAGGCAGATCAGGCAAAAATTGCCTTAGCTACTGGTGGTGTTTTTGGTAAAGGACCAGGTAATAGTACACAGCGCAATTTCCTGCCACACCCGTATTCCGATTTTATTTTCGCCATTATTATTGAAGAATGGGGCACGGTGGGGGGAATTGTAATCATGATACTATACCTGGTGCTTTTATACCGATGTATCAAGATCGTAACCCGGGCGCCAAAGGCCTTCGGGGCATTGCTGGCCGCAGGGTTAAGTTTCAGCCTCACAATACAGGCCTTTGCAAATATGGCCGTAGCTGTAGGTTTGGGCCCGGTAACTGGTGTTCCACTTCCATTAGTGAGTATGGGTGGTACATCAATGATCTTTACCAGTGTGGCTTTCGGTATCATTTTGAGCGTAAGCCGCGATGTAGAAGAAAACGCAAAACTGACTTCGAAAGAAGAAAAAACAAATAATAAAATAATCGTTGGAGAGATTCCCGCGATAGCTTAGTGAGGTTGAAGGTGGAAGGCTTAAGGCGGAAGGGTTAAGATTGAGTGATTTAAAGGTTGAAACGTTAAAAAGTGATCAAAACCTGGTGTCTTCGTGCCTTAGTGGTCAAAATAACCTTTTCGCTATAAAATAAAACAACTCAGTGTTCTCTGTGAAAAACTCAGCGCACTCGGTGGTGAAAAAAAAAGCTTAGTGCGCTCTGCCGAAAACTCAGCACTCTTTGCGATTAAAATAAATAAATTTTAAAAATGAATAATTCCCCAAAAATTATCATATCAGGTGGTGGCACCGGCGGGCACATTTTCCCCGCCGTAGCCATAGCCAATGCGCTAAAGCGCTTGGTGCCCGCGTGTGAAATCTTGTTTGTGGGGGCAAATGGTCGCATGGAAATGGAAAAAGTTCCAGCTGCCGGATACAAAATAATCGGTTTAAATATCAGTGGGATGCAGCGCGGCTCGATCGTGAAAAACTTTGCCCTTCCTTTTAAAGTAATTGGAAGTGTGCGCAGGGCCCTGCAGATCATTAAAGATTTTAAACCCGATGCCGTTGTGGGGGTAGGTGGTTACGCTTCCGGACCTTTATTGTATGCAGCCTCTTTAAAAGGAATTCCGTACCTCATCCAGGAACAGAATTCGTATGCGGGCGTAACCAATAAATGGCTGGGTAAAAAAGCATCAAAAATATGTGTGGCTTTTGATGGTATGGACCAGTTTTTTCCTGGCGAGAGGATTTTAAAAACAGGAAACCCGGTTCGTACAGAGGTGGTTGATATTAAAGGAAAACACTATCAAGGTGCCGAGCTGTTAAAACTTGATCCCTTAAAAAAGACCATTATGGTTACCGGTGGGAGTTTAGGTGCAGGTACACTGAACAAAGCAATTGAAAAACATTTGCCCGAAATACTTGCGCAGGATGTGCAGGTGATCTGGCAAACAGGAAAATATTATTACCAGGGGATTATCGAAAGGTTGGGACTCGAATATCATCCTAACGTTCGTATTCTCGAGTTTTTAAATAAAATGGATCTGGCTTATGCCGCGGCAGATGTAATCATCAGCAGGGCCGGAGCAGGAACCATTGCCGAACTTTGTTTGATTAAAAAACCGGTGATTTTGGTGCCTTCGCCAAATGTGGCAGAAGATCATCAAACCAAAAATGCAATGGCCCTGGTGAAAAACGGAGCTGCACTTTTAATTAACGACCGTTCTGCAGAAGATACGCTGGTAAAAACTGCACTCGATCTTTTAAACAATAAAGAGCAAAGTGAAGTGCTCGCAGAAAATATAGGTAAAATGGCACTGCCCGAAGCCGACGAAATTATTGCGGGCGAAGTATTGAAATTGATTAAATAAGAAATATGAATTAAAGATGTGAAATATGAGATCAGACTATTTGTCTAGTGTCTCAAATCTCCCATCTCAAATCTAAAAAAAATAAAACGGTAGAAAGACAGCTTTAAGCTTTGGTCTTTTTGCTTTTAGCTAGAAAAAATGGAATTAAGTAAAATAAATAGGGTTTTCTTTGTAGGTATCGGTGGTATCGGCATGAGTGCGCTTGCCCGTTATTTTGCTAAACGCGGCCAGGTGGTTTGTGGTTACGATAAAACCCGCACTAAACTAACCGAGACATTAGAACAGGAAGGTATTTTAATCACTTATCTTGATGAAGATTCTGCGCTGCCATCTGCATTTTTGGATCACCGTGAAGATACCCTTGTTGTATATACGCCTGCAATTCCTAAAGATTCAAAAATTTTAAACCACTTTATTGATAAAGGTTTTTCACTTAAAAAGCGTTCAGAGGTTTTGGGAATTATCAGTAAAGGCATGTTCTGCGTCGCAGTTGCCGGTACACATGGTAAAACCACCACTTCGTCTATTGTAGCGCATATTTTAAAAGATACTGGTTACGATTGTACCGCGTTTTTAGGTGGTATAACCAGTAACTATAACAGTAATGTGCTTTTTGGCGATAACAATGTAGTTGTGGTAGAAGCCGATGAATACGACCGCTCTTTCCTTACCCTGCATCCCGATGTGGCTGTGGTTACGTCAATGGATGCCGATCATTTGGATATTTACGGGGATAAAAGCCATTTAGAAGAATCATTCAGGTTATTTGCCGGTCAGCTTAAAGCCGAGGGTACATTGTATGCACACGAAGGATTGCCGTTGGAACATAGCATCAGCTATGCAGCAAGTTCAAGTGCTACAGCAAAAGCTGAAAACCTAAGGGTAGAAGGATCGAAGTTTGTTTTCGATTATGTAGATGCCACGCAAAGCATAAAAGACATTAGTTTGATGCTTCCGGGCAAACACAATGTAGAAAATACAACTGTTGCCATCGCCATCGCTTTACAATTGGGTATCGATGCCAAAAAAGTGAAACAAGCTGTCGCAAACTTTAAAGGGGTTAAACGCCGCTTCGAATATATTGTGAACAATGGCAATCAGATCTATATTGATGATTATGCACATCATCCTGAAGAACTGAAGGCCTGTTTTGATGCTGTACGACAATTGTACCCTGATAAAAAACTAACAGTAATTTTTCAACCGCATTTGTTTACACGTACCAGGGATTTTGCTGATGAGTTTGCAAAAGTTTTAAGCACTGCCGATGAGCTTTTGCTACTGGAGATTTATCCTGCAAGAGAATTGCCGCTTGAGGGTATAAATGCACAGTTTTTATTGGATAAAATTACGTTAACAGATAAAAGAATATGTGGAAAAGATTTTGTGCTTCAGCATGTTAAGAACACAAAACCTGAATTAATTTTAACAGTAGGAGCGGGAGATATCGATACCATTATCGACCCATTAAAAAATATTTTAAATAATGCTTAAACGGATAAACTGGAGCGCAATTTTTACTGGCTTTGCCTGGCTAATCAGCCTGGCAGGGGTGATTGTGCTTTTAAGTTTCATCAATGTTAAAAAGCAGACTGTTAAATGTACCGATGTTAAAATCCTGATTCCTGGCGCCGATAATTTTATCGAACGCGAAGAGATCGACGCCATTTTAAAAGAAGATCAGGGTGTGCTTTTGGGCCGTAACCTCGAAAATATCAATATCCATAAGATTGAGCAAAAACTGCAGTCTAACCCTTACATCGGCTTTGCTAAGGTATATGTAGATATGGATGGTGTATTGCATATCGAGGTAAAACAAAGGCAACCTATCCTCCGCATTCTGAATGAAAACGGACAGGATTTTTATATCGATAATGATGGTTTAAAAATGCCGATATCATCAAATTTCACTGCAAATGTTTTGGTAGCAACCGGTCATATCAGCGAGGTTTTTGGTAGCAGGATTGATACTTTGCACACACAATTGGCAAGGGATTTATATAAAACCGCACAATTTATCAAAAAAGATACCCTTTGGGATGCCCAGATTGAACAGATTGTGGTTGATCAGAAAAACGATATCGAACTGGTACCAAGGGTAGGTAACCAGCGTATTATTTTAGGTGATGCCGATTCGCTGGAAAAGAAGATGAAAAATCTTTTGCTGTTTTATAAAAAAGCTATGCCCCAGGTAGGTTGGGATACTTATAAAACCATCAACATTAAATATACCAACCAGATTGTTTGCGAAAAAAGAGATTCGACAGGTTTAGGAAAAAAAGCGAAAACATTTTCGGCAGCAGATAGTTTGAGGATACAACGGAATGTAACCGACTCTCTGATTAGAAATACAATCGGCACTGTAATGGATGATCGCCCTGAAGCAGACGAGCCGGAAAAAGCAGAACCTAAAAAGGTTGAGCCTAAAAAAGTAGAAATCAAAAAGGAAGAACCAAAGAAAGTGGAGCCTAAAAAAGTAACGCCCAAAAAGGTAGAACCCGTTAAAACAGAAATTAAAAAACCGGCAGCAACGCCGGCCACTAAACCAAAGGAAACAAAACCTGCGGATAAAAAAGAAAAGCCAAAGCAAACGGCAACAACGCAGCCAAAGACGGCAAAATCTGCGGCTGAATTGAAAAAAGAGAAAGAAGCGAGAGAGAAAGAAATCAAAGCCCTAGAAAAACAATATAAAAGTCAGCAAAATTAACGAATATGGACAAGGCAAAATTTACCAGTCAGTCGCCCATTGTAGTAGGATTGGATATCGGTACTACAAAAATTTGTGTCATCGTTGGTCGGAGAACACAGCACGGTAAGATTGAAATTTTAGGAATAGGCAAGGCAGAATCGGCGGGGGTAACACGTGGAGTGGTTTCTAACATTCAAAAAACAGTGCAGGGCATCGCTCAAGCAGTTGAGGTAGCAAGCGGACAATCCAATGTAGAAATACAGGTGGTAAATGTGGGTATTGCTGGTCAGCACATTAAGAGCTTACAGCACAGAGGAATTTTAACAAGAAGAGAATTAAACAACGAAATTGGTAAAAAAGATATCGATAAGTTGATTGATGATATGTTTAAGCTGGTAATGCCACCGGGTGAGGAAATCATCCACGTATTGCCGCAGGAATTTACCATCGATAACGAACCGGGAATCAAAGATCCGATCGGAATGGCAGGGGTGCGCCTTGAGGCTAACTTCCATATCATTTCTGGTCAGGTTACCGCCGTAAAAAATATCATCAAATGTGTTAACAATGCAGGCTTGCAGACCCAGGATTTAATCCTCGAGCCTTTGGCATCTTCCGAATCTGTATTGAGCGAGGAAGAAAAAGAAGCCGGTATTGCACTCGTTGATATTGGTGGTGGTACTACTGATATTGCCATCTTCCACGAAGGTATTATCCGCCATACAGCAGTTATTCCTTTTGGCGGCAATAGCGTTACCGAAGATATCAGGGAAGGTTGCTCTGTAATGCGTAACCAGGCCGAGCTTTTGAAAACACGTTTCGGTTCTGCGCTTGCTGAGGAGAACAAAGAAAACGAAATCATTTGCGTGCCGGGTTTACGTGGCCGCGAACCAAAAGAAATCTCGGTTAAAAACCTGGCTTACGTAATCCAGGCCCGTATGGAAGAGATTATTGAGCACGTTTATTACGAGATCAAATCTTCAGGTTACGAGAAAAAACTCATTGGCGGTATCGTAATTACCGGTGGTGGTGCATTGCTGAAACACCTGTCACAAGCGGTAGAATATGTAACCGGTTTAGATTGCCGTATCGGTTATCCGAACGAGCATTTATCTAAATACGAAGATATGCCTAAAGCCATTTACGACGATTTAAAAAGCCCGATGTACGCAACCAGTGTAGGTTTGTTAATCAAAGGAATCCAGAAAGCTGAAGAACTGATTGAAGAGATGAAACAGCCAGGTGTTTTTGTAGAGAAACCAAAAACGGCAAAGGAAAAAGAAAAACGCGGACCAGGTTTGTTCGATAAATTATTGGCAAAAACAAGAACATTCATTCAGGATGATATGAATGTGAGCGATGAAGATTACTTGAAAAGTTAATTATTTTTCCACAAAAGAAGAGTTTTCCACATTATTAACACTTGTGGAAAACGTCTGTTGAAAAAGTGTTAATATTACATTGAGTAATGAACAGAATTTAAAAATTTTTAAACAACTGATTCATAAAGATATGCAGTTCGAAATGTTAAAAGATAAGTCTTCAATCATCAAGGTTATTGGTGTTGGGGGCGGTGGCGGCAACGCAGTGAACCATATGTACCTGTCGGGTATCACTGGTGTGGATTTTATTATTTGTAATACAGATGCTCAGGCTTTGGAATCTAGTCCTATACCTAACAAGGTACAATTAGGCGCTAGTTTAACCGAAGGAATGGGTGCTGGATCTATCCCTGAGGTTGGCAAAAACTCGGCTATAGAAAATATAGATGATATTAAAGCCATGTTGGGCAATACCACCAAAATGCTTTTCATCACGGCAGGAATGGGTGGTGGTACCGGTACAGGAGCTTCTCCTATCATTGCCAAAGCCGCTAAAGAACTTGATATTTTAACTGTTGCCATCATTACCACTCCGTTTTCTTTCGAAGGAAAAAGACGTAGGTTACAGGCTGATGAAGGAATGGAAGAATTGAAGAAATATGTAGATTCTTACCTGGTTATCTCAAACGACCGTTTGCGCGAAATTTTCGGAAACTTAACCTTAGGTTCTGCCTTTGGTCAGGCCGACGATATTTTAACAACCGCTGCAAAAGGTATCGCAGAAATCATCACTGTTCCCGGTTATATAAACGTCGATTTTAAAGATGTGCGTACCGTAATGAAAGATAGCGGTGTAGCCATTATGGGTAGCTTTGCTGCCGAAGGCGAAGACCGTGCTTTACAGGCGGTAGAAGGTGCTTTGGCTTCTCCATTGTTAAAAGACAGTGAAATTGAGGGTGCCCGTTATATTTTATTAAACATCAGCTCTGGTTTACGTGAAGTAACCATGGATGAGGTTTCGATCATTACCGATTACATCCAGGAGAAAGCCGGTTTATCAGCCGATTTAATCTGGGGTAACTGTACCGATGAATCTTTAAGCGACAAGCTTTCGGTAACCATCATTGCTACTGGTTTCCAAACTTCAGAAGAACGTGTAAAAGAAGAAAAAAATAAAAAGAAAATTTCACTTTTAACACCTGAGGAAGCACCATTGGTTCGCCCGGTAGAAGCAGTAAACTCTTTTATTCAGCCTAAAGCAGTGCCTTCTTATGAGCCTGTTTTAAAAACGAAGGAAGAAGTTTCGCAGGCTGATCTTTTTGGTGGAATGTTTAATAAATCGGAAACCCAGAAGGTTCAGGAGCCTGATAACAATATAGTTCGCCATACCTTAATCGAAGAAGAACCACAGGTTGAAGAAGCAAAAGAAACCGGTTTTGAGTTTGAGGTAAAATTGGCCGAAACTAATTTTGTTTTCGAAACGCCGGTTGCGCAGATGCCACCGATGCCAGAGCCTGAACCGGAAATCGAAATGCCGGTTGTTGGTTTAGACGACGATAAAAGCGACGAATCGATGGAAGAGCAGTTAAGGAAATCTAAAGAACGTATTTTACGTTTAAAAGACCTTAGCATGAAACTGCGCACCACTAATGGATTGCAGGAACTGGAAAATGAGCCTGCCTACAAACGCAAGCAAATGCAGTTGCAACAAGTACAACACTCATCAGAATCGCAGGTGAGCCGCTTTACTTTAAGCAACGATCAGGATGGTGGTACAGAAATCAGACCGAACAATTCTTTCTTACACGATAACGTTGATTAGAACAGACCAAATATAATTTTAAAGCCCCGATTTAACATCGGGGCTTTTTTGGCATAAAATTGGAGTGTTAAAATTCTTATTTAACACCTAAAAGATTCAAGCAGGTTGATTTTAAGCCGAATAAAGCTTAAATTCGCAAAATTTTATATTAAAAAAAACAGATAATACATTGGATATATTTGATAAAATAGCAAAACACATGGGCCCGATTGGTCAACACCAAAAATGGTCTCATGGGTATTTCTCATTTCCAAAATTAGAGGGAGAAATTGCACCACACATGCAATTCAAAGGAAAAGAGCACTTGGTTTGGAGTTTAAACAACTATTTAGGCTTAGCCAATCATCCTGAAGTTAGAAAAGCTGATGCAGATGCTGCCGCAGAATTTGGTATGGCCTACCCGATGGGTGCCCGTATGATGAGTGGTAACTCTAAATACCATGAGCAACTGGAACAGGAACTTGCTGCCTTTGTGGGTAAACCCGATGCATTTTTATTAAATTATGGTTACCAGGGTATGGTTTCTATTATAGATAGTTTGGTTGACCGTAACGATGTAATTGTTTACGATGCTGAATCTCATGCCTGTATTATAGATGGTTTGCGTTTACACATGGGTAAACGTTTTGTGTATAAACACAACGATATCGAAAGCGCACGCAAACAGTTAGAGCGCGCTACAAAATTAACCCAGGAATCAGGTGGTGGCATTTTATTAATTACCGAAGGTGTATTCGGAATGAGTGGTGCCCAGGGTAAATTAAAAGAAATTGTAGACCTTAAAAAAGAATTCGAATTCCGCATTCTGGTTGATGATGCACATGGTTTCGGTACAATGGGTAAAACCGGTGCAGGAACCCACGAAGCTCAGGATTGTGTAGAGGGTATTGATGTTTACTTCGGTACATTTGCAAAATCAATGGCCGGTATTGGAGCTTTTGTAGCATCCAGCGAAGAAATTACCAATTATTTAAGATATAACATGCGTTCGCAAACTTTTGCCAAAGCTTTGCCAATGCCAATGGTAATTGGTTTGTTAAAACGCCTTGAATTATTGAAAAGCCGTCCTGAATTAAAAGAAAAACTTTGGGAAATTGCCATGACCCTGCAAAAAGGTTTACGCGAGCGTGGTTTCGATTTAGGTGTTACCGATTCGGTAGTTACGCCGGTTTTCTTAAAAGGAGAACTTTCTGATGCAACTGCATTAACTTTCGATCTTCGTGAAAATTATGGTATCTTCTGTTCAATTGTAGTGTACCCGGTAATCCCGAAAGGAATGATCGAGTTGCGTTTAATTCCAACGGCAGTACATACTTTAGATGATGTACAGCGTACCTTGGATGCTTTTAGCGAAGTAGCCGAAAAACTGGAAAACGGATATTACAAAGAGAATCTTTTTGCTACCGTTTAAGATCAATTAAAATATTACAAAGCCCTTTAAATACGTTTAAAGGGCTTTTTTATTTAGTGTTATTCTGTAAAACGCTGATTTTTAGCTAATTGTAATGTGTTTTGGTGTTCCTGATGTGTATAAACACCTTAAATGTGGAAAAAAACGGCGGAGAAGGCTGTTTTTTATTCTTCCAAAAATTTTTTTATTTAACCAAACCCTTTAAATTAGAGTATATAAAAGAAAAGTCAAACCTAAGAACCATAAAAATCTAATTAAAAATGAAAAAATTCGAAGAAGTAAAAAGTTTAGTGGCAGCTTTGGAAGCTGATGCCGACAAATTTTATAACAAAGGTAACAGCGCTGCTGGTACACGTGTACGTAAAGGTATGCAAGACCTGAAAAACCTTGCTCAGGCAATCCGTTTAGAAGTACAAGATACCAAAAACAAAGCTTAAGCGATCAAAATATTCCATTATCGAAGCCCCGGGACATCTCCCGGGGCTTTTTGCATCATATACCTTTGTTTTCACATGGTGTAGATTACTATTTTCCTTTAACTGTAAAATATATAAGACAAATTATCTTTCTCCGTGTCACTTTTCGTTTTCTTGTTTACAAGCCGTATCTTACACTAGATAACTCAATAGCATTAATTGCCTGTTGAAATTATGGCATCCATTGCAAAAAAGACAATACACTTAACTGCTCTCAACAGGATATTTTGTTTATCAGTCTACCGCATAAACGGAATAATACAATTAACATTATTAACGGTATTAAGTGTCAGAAAATTTGCAATATATTCGCGCAGATAGCGCAGATGTGGGCCTGTTATTAGGTGTAATGCGCACCATACATCCTGTTGATTTTAAACTTACCCGCGAATTTGAAAAACATCTTTTAAAAGTTAAAATAAAAAAAGGGCAGGTACTTTTTAAGGAAGATGAAGTTTGTGAGTACATGTATTTTATTGTAAAAGGTGCATTAATGGGCTGCACTTCTCACAAAGGGAAAAAAATTACCACTTATATATCGGTTGAAAATGATTTTGTGAGTTCCATATCCGGTCTTCATGGTTCCGGTTATTCGAAAGAACATGTGGTAGCAGTAGAAGATTCTGATCTTCTGGCTATGCATAATGATGAACTTAATCGCCTTTTTAGCTATAATTTTGAGCTGAATTATATCTTTAGGGTAGTTTTAGAAAAATATTATAAGGATGCACAGCAGCGGGCGCACATCATAAGGGTTGGAAATGCTAAAGAAAGATACCTGTATTTTACCAAAACCAATCCCGGTTACTTAGATCGTTTGCCTTTAGAGCTGGTTGCATCGCTGTTAAACATTAAACCTTCAACCCTTTTATCTATCAAAAAAAGCTTTTCTGTTTCTAACAGTTCAAATGAAGAATTTGGTGGATGCGGCCAGATGTTAGAGGCTTATGTGAATAAACATCAATCGTTTCGCAATAAAGATCTTCGGGTTCAATCCCTTGCCCGGGAGATAGGCGTGAGCAGTCACCGGCTTTCTGTTGTGCTCAATAACTATTTTAATAAAAGTTTTATCGATTACATTAACCAGTACCGTATAAACTGGATTAAAGAAAGCATTGCCAATCCTGAAATTATGCAGAATTTTACTTTAGAAGCCCTGGCCTATAGTGCCGGTTTTTCATCGCGTAGTGCCTTTTACAGTGCATTTAAAAAAGTAATGGGGATGAGCCCCTTAGAATATGCTAAAAAGCTTCAAAAAGAAAAGCGTTGATTTAACGTTTTTGTTACATAAAGCGCCTTATTCAGTACTTGTCGTTATATAGTTGTGTTGATTTATAATACAGGACAAACTTGTTTCTGTATTAACATTGTGTTTAGTTAATTTAGAGGAACAACAAAAACTATAGATTTTATAGGTTAATAAATACCCAAATTGATTAAACTATGATAAGAATTATGCGCTCTGCTGATTGGGAAGAAATCAGTGCTATCTATCGCGAAGGAATCGAAACAGGTACTGCAAGTTTTAGAAGACCAGATATTTCGTGGAAAGACTGGGATTTATCACATCTCAAACCCTGCAGGTTTGTGGCGGTACAGGAGAAAGAAATTGTTGGGTGGTGCGCACTTTTGCCCGTAGTGGCCAATTATGAAGTTGGTGGTGTTGGAGAGATTGAAGTATATGTTAAACAGGGTTATAAAGGGCAGGGCATCGGTTCTTCTCTCTTAAGCGCTTTGATAACCGAAAGTGAAAAAAAAGGAATCTGGATGCTCCAGGCAGGCATTTTCCTGCAGAATTCGGCCTCATTAAAAATTCATGAAAAAGCTGGCTTCAGGGTGGTAGGATACAGGGAAAAGATAGGTAAAGCAAAAGGCGTTTGGCAGGATAACCTGTTGTTGGAAAGAAGAAATAAATTGATAGCGTAATAAAATAAAAAGGGCTTCGAACACCATTCGAAGCCTTTTTTGCTAGTATCTCAATAGCTGATAATCATCTGCATTTCTCCCTTTTTCAAACCGTACAAGTTTTTCATTTCGGAAGAATAATTTGAAATCCGTAGCTGCATGATAAGTACTATAAATTCTGGTTCCATCTTCATTTGCAGCCACCAGTTCTGGTTTGTTTTTCTTTTTAAAATCAGATTCCGACATGCCCATTGTAAAAGTAGGTTCGAAGCCTACAAAGGCCCTGCAGCTCAGCATAACCAATGCCAGGCCAATTAAAATTAATTTTCTCATGGTGTGTTTATTTGTGTGTATAGAGCGCAAATCAATAATAATGCCCTGATTTACACTAAAGTTTTCATCAAACTAAAATTTTGGTTTGTAGTACTAATGCCTTGATTATGAATTAATTTCTTTTGGTAATTTTTTATTTACACACAAAAAAAACAGACTGTTATCTTTTGCATTTTTTGCAAAATCAAACAGTCTGTTCCAGAATATTATTATTGATAGGAGATTAAGCTATTACACTTAATTTTTCTATTTCTGCTATAATTAATTGTTCTAAAGCTGATGATGCTTTAACCAATGGCAAACGTACGGTATCACCGCAAATACCGATATGTTTTAGAGCTGCTTTAACCCCCGCAGGATTACCTTCTGCAAAAGCTAAACGGGTAAATTCGATTAAGCTTAAATGCGCAGGTAAAGCTGCTTTATAATCGCCGGCCAAACATAGGTTTACCATATCGGTAAATTGTTTAGGTAATGCATTTCCGATTACAGAGATAATACCCGATGCCCCTAAGGCAATCATAGGTAAGGTAACAGGATCATCGCCCGAGATTAAAAGGAAATCTTTGGGTTTATCCCTCATAATCTGGTTAAACTGATCAAAACTGCCTGATGCTTCTTTGGTAGCGATGATGTTTTTAAAATCATGTGCCAATCTGCAGGTAGTTTCAGCACTCATATTGCTTCCCGTGCGCCCTGGTACGTTATATAAAATCAGATCAAGCGGAGAAATTTCAGCTAGGTATTTATAGTGCTGGTAAATCCCTTCCTGCGTTGGTTTATTGTAATACGGACTAACCGATAAAATTGCGCTATAACCAGTAGTATCAAATGTTTTAATGTCTTCGGCAACTGCTAAAGTATTGTTTCCGCCGATACCGGCGACTAAAGGTAACCTGTTATTGTTAATTTCAGCAGTATAAGCCCACACCTTCTTCTTCTCGTCCTTGGTCATTGTAGCGGTTTCGCCGGTTGTACCTAAAGAAACGAGGTAATCTATCCCTCCGTCTACCAAATGATTAATCAGGTTTTTTAAACCATTATAATCAACTGATCCATCTGTGTTGAAAGGCGTAACCAATGCTACACCAGTACCCTGAAATTTGTTCATTTTTAACTTATAATTATTGAATTTTGAATGAGAGATTGAATGGTGCATTTTATCATTCAATAATTCAATCATGCTCTCATTTTATTTTCTAATTGAATTTTGAATAATCACCAAATGCGTACTTACTACATTCAATCATTCAAACTCAATCATGCTCTCATTTTTTACTTTTGCTATTGAATTTTGAATGAATGCTTCACTACATTCGATCATTCACCATTCAATCATTCATTCATTTCTTTACTTTATCATTTCCAACAGCTCGGCGTCGCTAATAATCGGGACATTTAATTTATTTGCTTTTTCCAGCTTCGAGGGGCCCATATTATCGCCTGCAACAAGGTAGTTCAGTTTGCCCGAAATACCGCTCAGCATCTTTCCTCCATTGGCCTCAATCATATCCTTTAGCTCATCGCGGCTATAGTTCTCAAAAACGCCCGAAATTACGAATGTTTTTCCAATAAGTCTATCACTATCAAGCGTAATTACTTTTTCTTCAATTTCGAACTGTAATCCTGCTAATTTTAATAATTCTACCTGCTGTATATGCTCTGGTTTTCCAAAATACTCAACAATACTCTCTGCAATACGCTGCCCGATCTCGTCTATAGCGATTAATTCTTCTACCGTGGCATGAGAAAGATTGTCGATGTTTTTTACCCCGGCAGCGGTTTTTTTAGCAACAGTTTCGCCAACATAGCGGATGCCCAAACCAAAAAGTACTTTTTCGAAAGGCATTTCTTTCGATTTTTCAATTCCGGTTAGCATATTTTCTATCGAACGCTCACCAAAACGCTCTAAGGTTTTAAGCTGATCTGCTTTCTCCTTTAGGCTATATAAATCGCTGATGTGCCTTACCAAGCCTTGTTTATAAAAGGTTTCGATGGTTTCGTCGCCAAGGCCATCAATATTCATTGCTTTGCGTGAAATAAAATGCTGGATTTTACCTACAATCTGCGGCGGACAACCTTCATCGTTGAGGCAATAATGTACTGCTTCACCTTCTTTTCTGATCAGTTCGGTACCACATTCAGGGCAGTTATGCAGGTAGTGTACTTTTGCTGCACCTGGCAAACGTTTATCGAGATTTACCTTAATAATTTTCGGGATGATCTCGCCGCCTTTTTCTACATAAACGGTATCACCTTCGTGGAGGTCTAAACGTTCAATTTCGTTGGCGTTATGCAAAGTAGCACGTTTAACCGTTGTGCCAGCCAGTAAAACAGGCTTTAAGTTGGCCACAGGAGTAACAGCGCCTGTTCTGCCTACCTGATAGGTAACTTTTTCTAAAACGGTTTCTACTTCTGCAGCTTTGTATTTGTAAGAAATTGCCCAGCGAGGCGATTTAGAAGTGAATCCCAGTTCCTGTTGCTGCGCATAACTGTTTACCTTAATTACAATACCATCAATATCATAACTCAATTTAAAACGTTCATCTTCCCAATGGTGGATAAATTCGAGAACGGCATCTATGCCCGAAACCAGTTTTGTATGCTCGCAAACATGGAAACCCCATTCTTTTACAGCATTTAAGCTATCCCAATGGGTTTTAAATTCATTTTTATCGGTATATAAAAAGTAGATAAAACCATCTAAAGGTCTTTTGGCTACCTCTTTACTATCCTGCATTTTAATAGTGCCTGAAGCAAAGTTACGCGGATTGGCATAAGGAATTTCGCCCAGTTCCTCCCTTGCGGCATTTAAGCGTAAAAAAGCCGCTTTGTGCATAAAAATTTCCCCTCGAATTTCAAAATGCTCAGGGGCTACTGCCGATTTAATCTGGTGTGGAATGGTGTGGATGGTTTTAACATTGCTGGTTACATCATCCCCTTTGGTACCATCGCCCCGGGTAACGGCACGTAAAAGTTTGCCATTTTCGTAGGTAAGACTAATCGATAAACCATCAAATTTCAATTCGCAAACATATTCGAAATTGTCGCCAATGGCTTTGCGGATCCGTTCGTCGAAATCGCGGAGATCCTGTTCGTTATAGGTATTCCCCAATGATAACATGGGGTATTTATGGTTTACAGTAATAAAATTTTTGGTGATATCGCCACCCACGCGTTGTGTTGGCGAGTTCGGGTCGGCAAAATCAGGATGGGCTTTTTCCAGTTCGGCCAAATGTTTTAATTTCTTATCAAACTCATAATCACCAATGGTAGGCATAGCCAGCACATAATAATTGTAATTATGCTGGTTTAATTCGGCCACAAGGGCATCCATTTCTTTTTGTATTGCAGATAGGGGCATCCACAAATATAAAAAAAGGATGAAAGGGTTTTTGATATGGAGCGAAAATAAAACTTAACAATTTATGCAATAATTCTATAAACATCTAAAATGAGTACAATTGTATAACTACCTGATTTTGTAGTGTTTCAGGGGCCTTATTTTGTTTTATGGCATTAAAATTGTATTTTTACGTTAGAAAGGATATTAAGTTATGTCAGTAGTTAATATAGAAAAAGAAACAAAAAACGAAAAATATTTCGATGTTCTGCGTAATCTCCGTACAAAAAACTTTAATCGTAACCTTCCTTTTCTTATCCTTTCGAATAAACTTCCAAAGGGCCAGGTTTATAAAGAATATGCCGATGGACGTATAGAAGTCCAAGAAGTTTCTTCAGCAGGTGAAAATTTTAAAATTAAGGTATTAAAGACCTTGCCAGCAGAGGAAGCTGATCTTTTGCGGCTTAATTATGGACTACTCTAAGCCAACACTTTTGGTGATTTCTGGCCCTAATGGAGCAGGGAAATCAACTTACATCCAAAGTATGCTTCCTGAGGAATTTGCAAATATCCTATCCTTTAACCGTGATGAAATCCGCATTGAATTTTTGAATCAACTTATTGACGAAGGTGCTTCGAAAACAGATCGGCTGAAAAATGCAACATCAATGATGGAGGCAAGACTTGTTTACGAGATGAAAGTTGCTATCTCTAAACAGGAACATTTTGTACTGGAAACTCCTTTGTCTGATCCCTATTATTGGACATACATAAATTTATTTGACGATGCAGGGTATCAGGTTCAGTTAAATTATTTATGTCTTGATACCGTAGAACAATGTAAAGCGAGGGTTCAACAAAGAATTTCGGAAGGTGGCCATGCTGTTTCACCGGAGACTATCAAAGGAGTTTACAACATGAATCTGGTTCACATTAATAGTCAACTGAATAGTTTTGCTAGATTAGAATTGTACGATGGAACAATTATTCCAACCATGCTTTGTGCGATTGATAATAACAAAGTAGAATATTATCATTCTGAAGCTTTCAAAAAAACATGGATAAAAAAGGGGCTTCCTACTTTATATAAAATGTTACAGGATGCAAAAAAATAACAATTCATTTTACAAATTTATCTTCCCCTCAATCTCCTCAAAAATCTCCATAAAATCCTTTTGTAAAATTTCTTTAAAAACTGCCAATTCTAAAGTAAGCTGTTGCAATTGCTTTTCGTTCAGTGTTTCCGGCCAAAGGCGCATGCATATCCTGTTAAGCGCATAGCTGATGTTTTCGAGTTGCTGATAGCTGAGCAGGTATTTGCTGCTGATAAACTTTTCCAGAAAGTTGAAAAATACTTCCGGTTGTTTCAGGTTGCAATGTTCCAGAAAATCGCTTAACGATTCCTTTTTTACGGCATTAAGCTTATCGTAAAAGTGATGTACCTGAATCAGGTTATGTGCGATCAATAAATGATCCAACAAAAGCTCTAAGCCAATATGCGCAAGAAATGATGGCCTAACAAGAGTATTTTCTACTATAGGTTTAATCAGCTGTTTTAATTCGGTGGTTTTCTCGAGGAAGAAATGAGAAGAGTGAAAAAATAGGTCTACCGCTAAATGCCTTTTCCAGCCGGCGAGCAGATTTTCTTCATCCGGGTTTCCTTTAAATAGAAATTCATTTTTCTGCGGGTATAAATTGGCTTCTTTTGCCGCATTTTTAATCAGATCCGGTAATACCGTCCCCATTACCACATTGGCGTCTTCACTTGCTCTGTCGAAATAATAATGTGATAAGAAGTTCATGCTGCAAGGTAATATTTTCTGTTATGGTTGTAAAGTTTGTATGGTAAAATATTAACGCAGCTAAAACCTGTTTTACAAAACCAACTAATTTGCTTTAAACTAAGCTAAAATTTTATCTTTGCACGCACATTATTAAAGTGTTTGTACAATGACGAATTTTGTTGAAGAGTTAAGATGGCGTGGCATGCTGCATGATATTATGCCGAATACTGAAGAAAAGTTAAACGAAGGTATGACCTCTGGTTATATCGGTTTCGACCCTACTGCAGATTCGTTGCATGTTGGGCACTTAACGCAGATCATGACACTGATCCACTTTCAAAACGCCGGGCACAAACCATTTGCTTTGGTTGGTGGTGCTACCGGTATGGTTGGCGATCCATCGGGTAAATCCGACGAGCGTAACCTGCAAACGCCCGAAATGATCGAGCATAACTTAAAAGGAATGAAAAAGCAATTGGCTAAGTTCCTGAAATTTGAAGAAGGTGGTAATGGTGCAGTAATGGTTAACAATGCTGATTGGTTTAAGGATATGAACCTTTTTACCTTTATCAGAGATGTAGGTAAACACATTACCGTTAACTACATGATGGCAAAAGATAGTGTTAAAAGACGTTTGGAAGGCGATTCCGGATTATCTTTTACCGAATTCTGCTACCAGTTGATCCAGGGTTATGATTTTTATCATTTATGGAAAAATGAAAACTGTTTGGTGCAAATGGGCGGTTCAGATCAATGGGGCAATATTGTTACCGGTACAGAGCTGATCAGAAGAAAAGATGCCGGAACGGCTTATGCCATCACTACTCAGTTGATTAAAAAAGCAGATGGAACTAAATTCGGTAAAACTGAAAGTGGTGCTGTTTGGTTAGACCCGGAGAAAACTTCCCCATATAAATTTTACCAGTTTTGGTTAAACGCATCGGATGATGATGTGAAAAAATGGATCCGTATTTTCACTTTAAAAAATAAAGAAGAGATTGAAGCTTTAGAGAAGGAACATGATGCTGCACCGCATCTGCGTATTCTACAGAAAGCTTTGGCTGAAGATATTACCATCAAAACCCATTCGGTAGAAGCTTTGGAAACCGCTATTAAAACATCCGAATTTTTGTTTGGAAACGGATCACTGGAATTTTTAAAAAGTTTATCGGAGAAACAGGTTTTGGAAATGTTCGAAGGTATTCCGCAATTTAATATCTCTAAGTCAGAATTAGGTGCCGGAATTGACGCAGCCTCACTGTTGGCAGAAAAAGCAGCCGTTTTTCCATCGAAAGGAGAGGCTAAGAAAACCATCCAGGGCGGAGGTGTTTCTGTGAACAAAGAAAAAGTGGCTGAAATGGCCCAAGTATTCAACGCGGATCATTTAATCAACGATAAATTTATCGTGGTTCAAAAAGGCAAGAAAAACTACTTTCTTTTAATTGCTGAATAATATTTACAGGCCCAATGAAATTAAAGATAAAAGCTTTTTTCATTGGGCTTGAATTTAAGATAGAACGGGAAGTTGATATACCCGTTGAAATTCTTCAGGATCGCATCATAAGCGAATTAAAAAAGCTGGATTATAATATTTTGGATAGCTTACCAAATAAAACCATCTTTAAAGATCATAAGTACGATGGCAGAAAAGCAAGCGCTTTTGAAACATGGGAAAGGGCAAATGGCGGTAGCTTCGAAATCATTGAAAATAATCATCATCAAAGCTTGAAATTTCTATTTTCAGTATCTATCGCAGAACCATTGTTTGCAATAATTGTTCTGGCATTGATGTGTTTTCTAATTGGCTATATGGTTTTTCCCTTTGCACTTGTAATTACTGTACTTAACATTCAGAGAGGAATAGATGTGAAAAATAAAATGCAGCAAATTTTTAATGCGGTTGTTCAATCACCTGAAGGTTGATTTTTCTATTGGTTGCGATGTAAAAATAACTCCCTTGAAAAAGATTCTTCACTGTGTTCAGAATGACATGACGGCGGATGTAATTATCCGAGTTAATCTGCGAATCCGTGGCTAATTTGTTGCTAAGTTAAGATATAGTTTTAGCCATTCATATCCTTATCTCCCAAATCCATCTGCTTTTTTGCCTCATTCGTCTACAAAGGTTAATCCAGTAGCAAGGAATTGTATCTTTGTGTAAATGCCATTGATAGAAAGGATAGCGAAGTTCAGTTCCGCACACCGGTTCCTTAGCCATGTAATTTTTTGGCTCATCACCTCTGTTGTTTTCCTAAACCGTTACGAAGTAGCAGAATATAATGATGTTAAGTGCATTCTGGCCAGGCATATCTATTATATCCTGTTTACTGGTTTTGCTTCTTATTTTCTGGCATATATCATTATTCCAAAACTTATCACATCAAAAAAATATTATGTTGTGATAGGCTATTTCATTGCAGGCAGTTATATTATCTGTGTATTTTCGAGGATAGCTGTGGTATATATTCTGGAGCCTGTTATCAGAATACCGCCTTTTGGACAGGAAACCATCTTTGAAATTATGATGGATGTACCCAAACTTATTACACATTACTTTCCCTTAACTTTTTCTGCCGCCTGGATATTTGCTTTCATTAAACTGATCAAAGCGCAATATATTGCGCAACAGCACCAGCTTTCTGTTGAAAAAGAAAGGGCCGAAACAGAATTGAAAGCTTTAAAGGCACAACTTAATCCGCATTTTTTATTTAATACACTCAATAATATCTATTCACTTTCGCTCATCAATTCTCCGGTCACTTCAAAATCGATAGCTGGTTTGTCTGAAATACTCGATCACGTTTTATATAGATGTAACGGAATGTATGTGCCATTATCGGCCGAAATCAACCTTATTAAAAATTATATAGCGCTCGAAAAACTGAGGTATGGTAATCGTTTACAGGTCAATTTTACACATGCAGTTGACCAGGAAATCATGATTGCACCATTAATTTTATTATCGTTGGTAGAAAATGCCTTTAAACATGGCGCTGGCGAAGATGTGGGACTTCCGGTAATTAATATCGACATGAATTTAACAGCGGGACATTTCCGGTTTATGGTTTCCAATAGTTTTATTCCAGGCGAAGGCGAAGAAGACGGAAGGATCGGGATCAGCAACATTACTAAACAACTGCAGCTGATCTACCCCGGTTTATATGATTTTAATACATCAACCCATGATCATATCTTTGTTGCACTGTTGCACATTAACCTAAAGAATCACATTATCAAAGAAGAACAACGTTATGAAAGTGAGATGTCTTTTAGTTGATGATGAACCTTTGGCCATACAGCTGATCCAGAACCATATTAAGCTTTTGGATACCTTTGAAGTTGTTGGCACGTGCTCCAACGCGATTAAAGCTTTAGAATTACTGCGTACCACTCCTGTAGATCTTTTGTTCCTCGATATTAAAATGCCACAGATTACAGGTATCGATTTTCTTAAAACCTTGAAAAATCCACCTGCGGTGATTATTACAACAGCTTACCGCGAATATGCCATTGAGGGTTATGATCTCGACCTAATTGATTACCTGTTAAAACCCATTACTTTCGATCGTTTTTTTAAGGCAGTAGACCGTTATTTAAGACTAAAAAGTCCGGTGGGTAAAACTGAAAGTTTGCAGGAAAACGAACAACAGTTTATCCATATTAAAGCGGGGGGAAAGTTTCATAACCTGAATAAAGATGAGGTACTATATATCGAAAGTTTAAAAGATTACATCACTATCCATTGCACTGATAGAAAAATTACTGCCAAATACAAAATCGGTGATCTGGAAACAGAACTTTACAATAAAGACTTTTTGCGGATCCATCGCTCATTTATCATAAACATGAAAAAAATAAGTGCTTTTACTAATTATGATATTGAAATAGGAACAAAGGAACTGCCGATAGGGGCGAGTTATAAAGAATACGTTTTTAAGAAACTCCAGCAGTCAGCACTATTGAAGTAGTATTTTTTACTATTAGCTAAAAAAGCCACAATTAGTGGCTTAAATGAGTTTGCTATGTTTAGATAGATTAATTGAATACATAAAACTTGTTAAAACATTTATAACACTTATATCTCTTTACTGAGATAAATGGCATAAGTGTTTTAAAGATAAAACCTCTCGGGACCCTATATGTTTCGAAGTTTTTGCACTTCGGACAAGATAGGCCGGTTTTAACCAGGGTTAATTCTTCTGATGGTATCATAATAAGTTGGCTTGTTGGGATAAACCAAATTTAAACAAAATAAATGCAAATATTGTAGTAGGAAAACTACCATTTTATTCATTTCATCTACTATTATACGCAATTTAATATATTAGATGCTCAAAAGGGTTAATAAAGCTCTTTTTCTCCCTAAAATGTTGTATCTCAGCTGGTGTTAATAAACAGGCTTCTAAAGATTTTTTCAAATCTTCAATATCCATATCCTGACCTATAAAAACGAGTTCGTTTTTACGGTCACCAAAATCATTATCCCAATCAACATGTATTTCTACCAAGTTTTCTAAATAATCGTTATACTGCTCCCGTTCCAGCAGATCCATGCTCGCCCACCAAACGCCTGCCGGATCGATACGCAACGAACCGCCTGCCTGCGAAAAATTAATAGCCTGCTCTGGTATGGCAGCCAGATACAATATACCTTTAGAGCGGATCACATTCTGCGGAAATTCTTTGTTGATGTAATTCCATAACCTTTCAGGGTGAAAAGGTTTTTTAGAACGGAAAACCATCGAGCTGATGCCGTACTCTTCCGTTTCGGGCTGATGGATTTCTTCCAGCTCTTTTTTCCAGCCCGCACCTTCAGAGGCCGAATCGAAATCAAATAATCCTGTGTTTAAAATCAGCGTAGGGTTTATCTCGCCAAAAAGCGTTTGGTAAATTTTGGCACCTGGGTTTAACTTTCCAATCAAAGCCCTTAATACTTTAATGTCTGCATCGCTCACCAGGTCGGTTTTGTTCAATAAAATTACGTTGGCAAATTCGATCTGATCGGTAAGCAGGTTTACAATGGTGCGCCTGTCTGCAACATCATCAACCATGTTTCTGTCGGCCAGTTTTTCGGCCGAGCCAAAATCCTTGTAAAAATTATAGGCATCAACCACGGTTACCATCGTATCTAACCGGCTAAACCGGTTTAGATCGATACCCGAAGTTTCATCAATAAACGAAAAGGTTTGCGCAACAGGGATAGGCTCCGATATTCCGGTACTTTCGATCAGCAGGTAATCGAAACGGTTTTCTTTTGCCAGTTTTTCTACTTCGATCATTAAATCTTCGCGCAAAGTACAACAAATGCAACCATTGCTCATTTCAACCAGCCGCTCTTCCGTTTTGGATAAGGTGTTCTGGTTTTTCACCAGAGCGGCATCAATGTTCACCTCGCTCATATCGTTCACAATTACGGCTACTTTTAAATCCTGCTTGTTCCTTAAAATAGCGTTTAGTAAAGTGGTTTTACCACTGCCCAAGAAACCGCTCAATACGGTTACCGGTAATTTCTTTATCATGTTAATGCAATTATGTTGCAAATATAGGGTTGAATATTTTAAATGCAACTACATTGCTTTTATATTTGTGCACTAAATTTATTTTTAATGAAATTACGGAGCTACAAAATCAACCTCGACCGGATCGGGATCACCGCCTCAACACTCTGTGCCATACACTGCGCAGCTTTACCTTTTTTGATTACTGTACTACCAATGTGGGGAATGGATTTTCTGGCCAACAATGCTGTTGAAATTACGATGATAGTGGTTTCGTTAATCCTCGGGATATGGAGTTTAAGCTCGGCTTACCGCAAACAGCACCACCGTATTACACCGATTTTAATACTTATGGCCGGATTCGCCTGTATTGCATTCGGGCACTTCTCAGGTATAACATTACTCGAGCCAATTTTGGTTCCATTGGGTGGTTTTACCATTGCTGTTGCACATTTTATCAACCTGCGGATGCTTAAAAGTTGTCCCATCGACCACCAATACTAAAAATTTATCCTGATGTCTAAGAATTATAAAATCCTGTTTATCCCTGCACTGTTGTTCATCACCATGTTGAACCCGGCCTGCAAACACGGCACAAACGACGGTATAGAACTTTACAGGCGATATGCCATTAAAAACATAACTGTTAAAAAAGCACAAAAAGTATTGCATCATGATTAATATCAGGTCGTTATCTCATGTTTATGAGAAAGGGAGAAAAATAAAATTTCCGGATTGGCAGATTGAAGACATGGACCAATGGCTTTTGCTTGGTGCTTCGGGCTGCGGAAAAAGTACTTTGCTTAATATCATTTCAGGGCTTTTAAAACCTACCCAGGGTGAAATTCTGATTAACGATACTGATTTATATACTTTATCTGCAAGAAGTACGGACCGTTTCAGGGGAAGGCATATCGGGATTATTTTTCAGCGGCCACATTTAATACGCTCGCTTAATGTGCTTGATAACCTGGAACTGGCTGCGGTAATGGCAGGAGTGCCCATTGATCATGAACGCAATCTTTTGCTGTTAAAAGATCTTGGTATTGGAAATCTGGCTAAAAGATATCCTGATGAATTAAGTCAGGGTCAGTTACAAAGGGTATCGGTGGCAAGGGCATTGGTAAATAAACCCGACCTGCTGATTGCTGACGAACCTACCTCCAGCCTGGATGATGAAAATGCGGCACAGGTAATAGAAATGCTTACCACCCAGGCAAAAGATAATGGGGCTGCGCTGATTATTGCTACACACGATCAAAGGGTTCGTGAACATATTGCTAAAACCTATCTACTCTAATGAATATTTTTAAAATCAGCAGCAAAAACCTCGTCAGGAATAAACTGACCACCATACTGAATATTATTCTGGTGGCCTTTGGTGTGGGCATCCTGTCTATTCTTTTCCTGGCCTCCAATCAGATCGGTAATAAACTCGAAAAAAATGCAAAAGACATTGATCTCGTTGTAGGCGCAAAAGGGAGTCCGCTACAGTTAATATTGAGCAGCATTTATCAAATCGATTATCCAACGGGAAATATTCCGGCTAAGGATGCCTACAAATTAGCGCATCACCCCATGGTTAAACGGGCTGTTCCGTTGGCATTGGGCGATAATTATAACGGTTACCGCATTGTGGGCACCGATACTTCTTTCAGTCATCTTTATGGTTTATCTGTCTTAAAGGGCAATTTTTGGCAGAAAGATTTGGAGGTAACCATTGGCAGCACAGTAGCTTCTACATCGAAACTGAAAATTGGTGATTATTTTTTCGGAGCACATGGCTTAACCGGCAATGGTGATATCCATAAACAGCATGCCTATGTGGTAAAAGGTATATTAAAACCAGAAGGAAATATTACCGATAACCTGATCCTGACCAATATTGGCAGTGTATATAAAATGCATGAAGAAAAACATAAGGAAACCCATCATGCTGCAGCGGCTGAAGCCAAAGAAATTAATGATAAACAAATTACTGCGTTATTGATCCAGTATAAATCACCTATGTCGGTCATTCTTTTCCCAAGGATGGTAAATCAGAGTACAAATATGCAGGCAGCTTCGCCAGCGATGGAAAGCGCCAGACTATTTTCATTGATTGGGATTGGAATTGATACCCTGCAATGGTTCGCGGTGTTTATCATGGCCATTGCAGCATTAAGTATCTTCATCAGCCTGTATAATGCCATGAAAGAGCGTAAATACGATCTGGCTATTATGCGCTGCCTGGGTGCATCCAAATCGAAACTGTTTTTTCTGGTGATGTTCGAAGGTATTTTGGTTACGCTGATAGGGACCTGTTTAGGATTATTGATCGGGCATGCGGCGCTAGAGGTAATCGGTGTTTATCAGGAATCGTCGCAGGCAAAATTAACAGGATTAACCGCTGTTCCGCAGGAAATTTATTTAATCTGGATCGGCCTGTTTATCGGCTCCCTGGCTTCACTTATTCCGGCCATGCAAATTTATAAGGTTGATATTGCCGCAACTTTAACAAAAGACCGTTAACGTAATGAAGAAATTAGTTTTTTGGATTGTTTTATGTTTAGGTGCCCAGGTATTGGCAGCGCAGGTTCGGGTACATACCGACATGCGCACGCCAACCTGGAATTTAATCGGTTTAAGGTACGATGCAGAACTTGCACCGGGCAAGTGGGGAAGCATTTTTCCGCCGGCACTAAAAGCACTAAATAATAAGGTAATCGAGTTGCCTGGTTATATCATCCCGACAAAAGTAGGTTCGAAGTTCAGCGAATTTATGTTTTCTATCGTTCCGATTGCTTCCTGCCCCTACTGTGGCTCCGGAGATATCCCATCAATGATCCAGGTGAAAATGTTAACCGCTATTCCCATTACCGAAAAACCGATTAAACTAAAAGGGATTTTTATTATCAATGATTCGGGCGATGACCGTAGTGAGTTTTTCCTCTTAAATGCGAAACAGTTATGATGAAAAAATATATAACTTTTTTATTGATAATGATCTCTTTTAGGGGCTTTGCGCAGGTTAATGTACATACAGATATGCGCACGCCCACCTGGAACCTGATTGGCCTGAAGTACGATAAACAGGTTAAGCCGCTGGTATGGCAGGCGATTTTTCCACCCGCGTTAAGAGCAATCAACAATAAAGTGATCGAATTGCCCGGTTTTATTATTCCCACCAAGGTAGGTAATAGTTTTACCGAATTTATGTTTTCGATTGTTCCGGTTGCTTCCTGCCCGTATTGTGGTACAGGAGATATTCCCTCAATGATTGAAGTTAAAACATTGAAACCGGTTACCTGGACAGAAGAACCGATTACCCTAAGGGGAAAGTTTATAATTAACGATTCGGGTGATAGCCGTTCTACTTTTTTCTTGTTAGATGCCGTGAAAAAATGAAAAAAATATATTTTATTTTGCTGTTGTTATGGGCAAATGTTGCTTTGGGGCAAACGCAGAAACATAATCCTAACGATCAGTTACGTTCGCTAAACTGGGATGTAATCGGTTCGGTAAAATTTGAACTTACTGAAAAAAATGAACTTTTTCCGCTGTTTTCTGAATCGATTAAACGTTTTGATAACCGCGAGTTCGACCTCACCGGTTATCTGATCCCCATAAAAAGCGGACAGAAACAGCAGAAATTTTTATTGGCCACGCTGCCGATTAACCAATGTTATTTTTGCGGACAGAATGGTGTTCCGGTAATGATTATGATTGAAATGGAAAGTGCTACAACTTACAGTGAAAAACCGATACATGTAAGGGGGATATTGAGACTGGAGCAGAAAGATGCGAGTTACGCACCACCAATCACGATCAAAAATGCCAAACTCATTAATTAATTGCTTATTTTTGTATTGCTATGGAAAACAAGACAGAGCGTTTCGAAAAACTTTTGGTCAAAAACGGATTAAAAAGGACCGCACCACGTTTACAGGTGCTGGAAATTTTGAGTGGGAGGGATTCTGCAACTTCGCAGCCGTATTTAGAACAGGTAATGGGTAAAGATGCAGATCGTGTTACTTTATACCGCGTATTGCAGGCCTTTGAAGAAAAAGGAATTATCCATAAGGTTTTAGATCAGCAGGGAACAGCCAATTATGCCATCTGCTCGGATGGATGTAGTGCGCACGAACATCACGATGAACATGTGCATTTTAACTGCGATAACTGCCATAAAATTTACTGTTTGGATAGCGTTAAAATCCCCGCATTAAAAGTGCCTGTTGGTTTTAAGGTAGAACATTTAAACCTGATTGCTACAGGCCTTTGCGCAAACTGCTCGGATAAGGTAAACTAATTATTGCACCAAAAGGTTACAGCCTCTGATATCGGCATTATCAAACCTGCCCAATACCTCAAAACTTTGATCAGGATTAATTCTGCCCAGGTCCTGCGTAGCGATAAACGAGCAGGAATTGATATTGGCCAGGTCGATTACATTAATGCCTCCTGTTCTGCCGTTTGGCATTAAACTCAATGGATCGTTGGTATCGCGAATCACCACTTTCAGCCAGTTAGGACAATTGAAAATGCCTTCACCTAGAGAATAAGCCTGAGAAAGCAATTCCGTCATTCCGTATTCGCTGTGGATGGCTTTTACGCCAAAACCTTTGCTTAGCTGCTCATGCAGTTCTTCGCGGACCATTTCCTTACGTTTTCCTTTCATGCCACCGGTTTCCATTACAATCAGTTCAGGGAAATCGATATCGAAGTTTTCGATAAAATCGAGCAGGGCATAGGTAACCCCGATTAAAACGGTTTTCTGTTTTTTTGATTTTAAATCGAGCAGGGTTTGCAATAACTCGCTATGGTTATATAAAAAATAACCGCTTTGTGGATGTTTACTTTTTTCGATCAGATCATTCACCATGTAAATCAATGATGAGCCTGAGCGCTGTTGGTATGAGGGTAATAAGGCTAAAAAGCAATAATCGGTAACATCACCATAAAACTCGGTGAAAGCTTGCAGGTAACTTTGCTCATAAAGTTTTGCATCAGTTACATGATGGCTGCTCTGTACCATACCCGTTGTGCCCGAACTGCTAAAAGTAACCTCAACCGGATCGGTACTACTTAAAACTGAATGGCTTTTAAAAAAGCTGATCGGCAAAAAGGGGATTTGTGCTATTTCGGTTATTTCATCGGCATCGATACCCAAATGAAAAATATATTCGCGGTATACATTACAGTTTTGGGCCTGTAACTTAAAAATATTTAAGGCAACTGAGTTAAACTCATTAGCACTTTTTATCGAAAATATATCCTCAGCTGTTAAATTCACGCTGCAAAAGTACAAAGCATTATGCTATTTTCTCGTCAGTTTTTTTTGCCAGCATGGCCATGCGGAACTGGTAACCACAATAACCACTAATGCCTGCAACCAAACCGCTCAAAAATCCGGTTACTAAAAGCAATGCCCACCAAAGTTTTATGCCCGTCATTACCGCTACACGGCCGGCTAACAGATTATCATTCGGCAGACTTTTAAACAGGGCGTAACCGATCCATAATAAAAAAATGGCAAGGAACGATTGCCAGAAGGCGATTTTTCCTGTTTTGCCGATGATGCCACAAGTAGCAAAGGAAATAACAATAATCACCCACCAGGGAGCGATCATTTGCAGAAAAAAACAGATTATTGCAATAACGATAAAAACCATTTTAGTTTATTTAGAAATTTTTAAACGAGAAATAATTGTACCCGATTTATCATCAGGTGTTTGCATGTAGAACAGGTCGTACAGTTTGCCATTTGCCCAGGTATCGAGCATATTATCATAGAATTTGCTTCCAGGATTGCCCGATTGTCCGCCGGGATAAACCCCATGTCCCTTTGGTGTTTTACCCAGTTCGATTACCATTCTCCATGATGGTCCGTTGCTTTCGCCAAGCGCATTAATGGTCGATTTTGCACCACCAATCTGTAAAATCTTCGATCCAAAGCCAGGTATTTTGGCCAGATGGGGTACATTGCTCTGTTTTACATTTGCCCAGTCCCAATCTTTATTGATCGGGCCAAAACGCCTTTCCAGGCTATCGCAGCTATATTTAAACGATTCGTTTACCAAATCGGCAAGTGTTTCTTTTTTAGCCGTATGGATATTGTCGTACCATGGCGCATTTGGTTCTTTCAAGATCATTTCAACCGTGCGGTCGCGGGATGGGTAACGCATCGGGATTCCTTTTACCTCAAATTCATCGGCCCAGATATCGTAGGATAAACGTTTGGTCCATATTTCGAAAACACTGGCGGCAATTTCATGTGCATCATAACGTTTGTTCCATTTGCTAACATAAGATAATGCTTCTTTTTGCGTAGCATTTAATTGCTCGTTATTTAGCAAAGGCAATAGGGCAGGAACAAGGTTTTGCGCTAAAATACTGTAATTATCGGTCTGCATTAAGCGGATACTATCCAAAGTTGCCTTATTCATAGCTGCTAACCTGTCGTTAATCCTTTTTCCGCGTTCGTAAGGTGCAAATTCCCAGTTGATATAATATGGATAAGTGGGATCGGTTGATGATTGGTTGGCCGAGCTCACAAATCCGCGTGGCGGATTTTTTACCGTTGGATTCTGCGCATTCGGGATCCAGCCCTGCCAATCGTATGCCGGATCGGTACCATCAAGAATAAACTTACCCTGATCTTTCCATTTTAACGGGAATTTACCATTCGGTGTGATGGCAATATCATTATCTACACTGGCAAAAACAAAGTTCTGTGCCGGTGCAGTATAAAAGGTTAAAGCTTTACGGTAATCGTTATAATTTTTTCCACGGTTAAGAAGGTAAAAAGTCATTAACTCATTCGATTGCTCGTGGGCAATCCATCTTAAGGCATCACCAACGGGCACATTATCGGCCCGGCCATATTTTGGTTTCTGGAAATATACAACAGGTCCGTGGTGCGTGTAATAAACTGTATCTATCTCATCTTTTCCACCACGGATTTTTATCGTTTCTAAACGTTTAGAAGTTGCTTTCCATTGGTTGTTGTACCAATACTGATTGTGTGTCGAATCCTTAAACTTAATTTGATAAAAATCTAAAATATCAGCTGCTACGTTGGTTACACCCCAGGCAATTTTTTGGTTAAAACCGATAATTACGCCTGGTGCGCCAGGTAACGAAACACCATAGGTATTAACGCCAGGTGCATGCAGCTGAATCTGGTACCAGATAGAAGGCAGGGTTAAATCAAGATGCGGATCATTTGCCAAAATTGGATAACCCGAAGCTGTTTTAGCCCCAGATAATGCCCAGTTATTGCTGCCAATCCCTTCAACTTTTTCTTTGGTTTTTACCTCACCGGTTTGGGCTTGTGTAAAGCTTTCAGGCGTTTTAGGTGTGGGTAATGGTGAGAAATTCCATTTGGTGCCCACAGGAATAATGGGATCTTCACGGAAAGGATAATCAGGGAAAAGATCTTTTGTAATTTCAGGACCGAATTTTTTAAGGATGTTAGTCATGTAAAACTCATCTGAGCCCATTGCTAAAACGGCCGACATCTGTTTAAGTAATAAAGCACATTTTATTGGTGTCCAGTCTTCCGGTTTAAAATCGAGTATCTTATATTCCAGCGGATAATTGGCGTGCGAAAGTGTTTTGATATAGGCATTAATCCCTTCGGTATAGGCCAGAATCATTTCTTTAGCTTTCGGATCAGCCATCATGCCTTTTAACGAGTTTTCTGCACCATAAACCATGCCCATCCTGCGTTGATAACGGTCAACCTCAATGGCCTTATCGCCCACTACCTCACTAATCCTTCCGGCAGCGAAACGGGTCTGAAAATCCATCTGCCAAAGGCGGTGCATAGCTGTTACATATCCCTGCGCCAGATAAAGATCGTGATCGTTCTGTGCAAAAATATGCGGGATCATACGATCGTCGAATACAATTTCAATTTTATCTATTGCACCTTTGATCTTCGCTTTATGGTTAAACATAAAATGGTTGTTCTCTGCATTTTGCCAGAAACCCATAAAAGGATTTAGGAATTTTAACAGCGGAGGCGTACTACCTAGTTTGGTATTAAATAAAAAAGCTAATGCTATCGGGATGATGACGCAAAATAAGGCCTTAATTTTATTCATAATGGTTAGCTAACAAGTCAGTTTACTAAGATAGCGCAAAATGACGGTTTATGTTTGATGCAAAATACAACAAACTGTATATCAATCAAAATTATAATTTGAATTGATATTATTATGCTAACATAGGATTTAAATTGAGTTAATAAATTGGTGTTTTATAATAAATCGAAAACCAGCGCGCTCTTTAAAATAGAAGAGAGGACCGTTTAGCTGCCCTCTCTTTTATAATTAATATCTATCTCTATATGTTTGTCATCCTAATGAGGGTAGATGTCTGTTATAATATCCTGACCCTGTAAAAAATTAATAGTTGAGTTAATATATCCATTATTGTCGGAGAAATCAAGTTTGTACCAGCCATTATAAAATCCTCCCCATCCAAAATTAAAATGAAATACCTCCTCATCATTAATATAATAGCGTTGATCGTAACCAGGTACTTTAGTTGTGGTAACATATCTATGGCGTCTTATCCCATCCATTAACCACGCATGACACTCAGAATAATATCTTCGTTTAAATATCCACCAACCTGATTGTCCAACTATTCGGCATCCACCAATCATCACAGGAGCTCCACCATGCGATATTGTTCCTGTTTGAAGATCATAAACAGGGGTTAATCTATTTCTGATCTGTACGCCATATTTTTCAAGATTTGGATTTGGCGTCGTGTCGTCATAATCAGTGTAAGTTGTATTTATGCCAAGAGCATGAAAAGCGTCGTTTGCTTTACTCATATAAGCGCCAGAACCATCACAGGCATAATTCATATCCACCATACTTCCTAGATCTCTCATTAAACGTGCTGTTTCTGAAGAACCTGAAAGATTATTCATCGATAGCCAGTTGTAAGATGTTGGGTATTTAGAAAAGGACAGTGCTTGTGCCATAGCTGTTGCAACACATCCTGTTGGGGCTTTTCCCGTTCCGCATGCAAACGGAACAAGGTCATTATATCCTGATCCGACCTGGTCCCATTCAGTTTGTACAAGTGGCCCATTATTTACAACATAGTAATCCAATAATGTTTCGCAAGTCCAATTAGGAAGATTGTTTCCAAATGGGACACCAGGGAGGAATAGGCCGTAAGGCCAATCCTGATACTGACATTCTTGTTCCCAAGTTCCCATTGTTTTATTAGGGCCTGATGTTGTTGAGCTCAATAATTGCTTTTTCCTTGATTCAAGCAATGTTTGTTCTTTTTTCCTTGACAATAAAAAGCTTTCACTTTGTTTTATTGTATTTTCTTTTATTCCTTTGATGGTTTTTGATGCATTTTCAAGATAATTGATAAATGCTTCTGGTGCGTCCATGCCTGCCTTAAAATTTACGCTTTTATCTAAATATACCAATACCTCACCAAATCTTTTATCTGATGATACGATACTTGCCCCTCCTTCTTCGAAATTTACAGCGTAAAGAATTGGTTCTACATCGCTGACGTAATTTTTATCTTTGGTTTTTAAAACAGCATTTTTAACGTTTTCAGAATATATAAAATAATTTTTAATAGTCTTTTTTGGAGTTGTATTATATAGACTTGCAACTTTATCTGTTGGTGAAATAGTTCCAACTGGTATTTTTGCACTTCTAGCTAACGTTAGCGCCTGTTCAAGTCCTATAAAATTGGAGTCTAGCTTTTCCAATTTTGAAGTGTTAATTTCCGAATTTATTATCTCGGGAGAGATACTTGATTCTTTTCTACATGCCCACAGAAATACCAGGGCAAAAATAAACAGTACAATTTTTTTTGTTTTCATAAGAGGAGTTTAATAAGATAAAATTTTTATTTGATAGAGAATAGATTTACTTTGGAAGCGGCAATAATTACTTTTTCCGGAATAATTACCTGTGAATTGTATTCGACTTTTTGAAAAGTAATGGTACTATTTTCAGCGTTGAGATTTACTTTAATCGTAACATTGTCTAATAGCTGATTATCATAGCTGAATATCAATGTATTAATTCCTTCGTTGAAAAACGATTTGGTTTCGTACCAACTATCGAATAACCTGAAAACAGTACCAAATTTTTGTGTCAGAATAGGGTTAGTGATTAACTTAGAGTTGATCTTTTTTCCAGAAGCATCAAGTTTGAATATCGTTAGTTTTTTAGTTGCAAGGATATCAGCCTTTTGCTGTGAAACCGAAAAAAAAGTAGTTTCGGGAGGGTAAGCAGGGGTAGTACTTAATGTTTTTTCACTACATCCATTCAAGGATAGTATAGATAATAAAGTAATGCTAGCATTAATTAGATACTTCATAATCAAAAGTTTATTAAGATAAATGGTCAGATCGGAACGGCTAATCTATTTTTAGTTGACTATCTAAAATGTATGATATAATTTGCTTGTGTGTCTTTTAAGTTCTTTTTCAAACTTAAGCATTAGTTGTTGTTAATGCAAATTAATTTAACTTGATTCTATTTTTAAAAAAAAGTTAGTAAGTAAATGATCTAATCTTTTGCTTAAGTTAATTGATTATTCAGATGGAGATTTTGTAATACCCTTTAAATGATATTATTATGCTAACATAATTTGTTTAATTCAAAAAAAGAGTTTAAGTTTATGTAACTAATCATACAAATCAAGAGTGCAACTAACTATTTAGGTAACCAAATTAACAATCTTTTATGAGCAGAATTTTTACACAGATCTTCTACGTGTTATTATTGATGTGCACAATTAATATTGCAGCACAGGCACAGAGCATTACGGTGAGCGGAACCGTAAAAGATAAGCAATCGAAAGAGGGCCTCGCAGGCGTAAGTTTAACCATTAAAGGCCAATCGGGCGGTACGGCATCCACAGCAAACGGTAGTTTCAGCTTTAGTACAACTGCAAAAGTGCCCTTTACTTTGGTCGCATCTTACGTGGGTTATGGCTCAGTAGAACAGCAGATAACGGGAAGTACAACGGGTATTAACCTGGAACTGGAAACGGCTGTTGTATTGGGTGGCGATGTAGTGGTTTCGGCCTCGCGTACACCAGAGCGGATATTAGAATCGCCTGTTTCAATCGAGCGTATGAGCGCCGCTACCATCAGGGAGATTGCTGCACCATCATTTTACGATGCATTAAACAACATGAAAGGTGTAGAAAGCAGTATGCAGAGTTTAACTTTTAAATCAATCAATACCCGTGGCTTTAATTCAAACGGTAATACCCGTTTTAATCAATATATAGATGGAATGGATAACCAGGCACCGGGATTAAATTTCTCTGTTGGTAACATTGTAGGGATTACTGAACTTGATGTAGATAATGTAGAGCTGTTACCAGGCGCTTCATCAGCACTTTATGGCGCTGGTGGTATTAATGGTACTTTATTAATGACATCAAAAGACCCTTTTAAATATCCCGGAGCAAGTTTTCAATATAAAACAGGAATTAACCACGTTAATGATGATAATAGCACCGTACAACCTTTTAACCAACTGGATGTACGCATGGCAAAATCATGGAACAATAAATTTGGGGTAAAAGCTGCATTTTCATTTTTACAGGCCAAAGACTGGTATGGGAACAACTACTCTAACTTCGACAGGGTTTCGAGAACTGTAAAAAGTGGCGATAGAAGTGATCCGAATTATGATGGAATCAATACTTATGGCGATGAGCTTAGTCAGAATATGAGAAATGTGGCTCAGAGTGTATTGGCTTCAGGACAGGCAACCTATATCAAAAACTACGGGCTTGCTACAGGTGGACAGGTGCCCACCCCAGCACAGATAACGAGTTTTCTATCTACAAATGCACAAACGAGACCTTTTTATCTTGGATTAAACACACCTGGATTAATCCCGAATCAGAATATTACACGGAACGGTTATAATGAATCAGATTTGGTTGATTATAATACAAAATCGTTAAAGGCATCTGGTGCATTATATTATAACATAAGCAATACGGTTCAGGCAACTTTTCTTGCAAATTGGGGGACAGGTACTTCAGTGTACACCGGCTCAGATCGTTATTCGCTCCGTAATTTTAATATCGGCCAGTATAAGCTCGAATTAAAAGGAGAAGATTTTCTATTGCGTGGATATACTACACAGGAGCGCTCGGGCGATTCTTATATTTCATCTATTCTGGGGAGCTACATCAATGAAAAAGCAAAAGTTTCGCAGGCCTGGTTTCCTGAATATGTAGGTAATTATGTGGGTGCCAGGGCAGCCGGACAAACGGATGCACAGGCCCAGATTACGGCCAGAACCGCTGCCAATTCTGCTTCAACAGGAGGTAGTGCTTATTTTCAGCCTGGCTCCCCGCAATTCCTGCAGGCAAAAGACCAGATCATGAACACCACCATCAGTGCTTCCGATCCTAGTAAAGGTATTTACGGCGCCAAATTCGATGATAAATCAAACCTGTACCATTATGAGGGGATGTACAACTTTACCAACCTTTTTAATAAAGTGGTAGAGTTTCAGGTTGGTGCATCATACCGTTTATATGATTTAAATTCGGCAGGCACCATTTTTAATGATTTAAATGAATCTATCGATATTAAAGAATACGGTGCTTTCGGACAGATTGGTAAAAAGCTTTTTAGTGATAAGGTTAAGTTTACTTTTGCCGGCCGTTACGATAAAAGCCAGAATTTTGAAGGCAGGTTTACCCCGAGGATAACAGGTGTATTCACGGTAGCAAAAAACAATAATATCAGGGTTTCTTACCAGACCGGTTACCGTAACCCAACCACTCAGAACCAATATATCGACCTTTCAGTGGGTGGGGGTTCGCAAAGGTTGATCGGAGGTTTGCCCGAAATTATGTTTACTAAATACCATCTTGATACCAATAAACCCTATACAGATGTGAGTTACCGTGCCTTTTTGGCTTCGGCAGCTGCAACCGGCACACCTAATCAGGCACTTTTACAACAATATACTTTCGATTCGAGAGGTGTACGCCCGGAAAGTGTTCAATCGTATGAACTGGGTTATAAAGGTTTGGTGTTGCCTAATTTATTGGTTGATGCTTACGGCTATTATAATATCTATAAAGATTTTATCACTGCTGTTGACGTTTACCAGAATGTTAACGGAAGCTTTGTGAAATTTGGTGTTCCCGTAAATGCAGAGGGTAAAGTAACCTCTTATGGCGCTGCTTTAGGTTTAGATTACCTGGTAGGTAAATATACTATTAGTGGTAACGTTTCTTACAATAAAATTGGCGATCTTCCGGTTAATTACATCAACGATTTTAATACCCCAAAAATCCGTTATAACCTGGGTTTTGGAAATAAAGAAATTATTAAAAACTTTGGTTTTAATCTTGCTTACCGCTGGCAGGATCAGTTCTACTGGAATTCTTCTTTTGCATCAGGTCAGGTGCCTGCATACAGCTCATTGGATGCACAGGTTAGTTTGAGGATTCCTTCGGTACAGTCAGTAATTAAACTGGGCGGTTCTAATGTGCTCAATAAATATTATTTCACTTCTTACGGAAATCCATCAGCAGGCGCTATTTATTATCTGGCGCTTACTTTTAATCCATAGGATAATAATTACGTTTAAAAGCCCTTCGTACTTTAGGTATGAAGGGCTTTTTTTGTAGGATTAATTGTCAAAATATAATAAGATAAACGGTTTATTTCCGGTTATCTTATGTTAAAATTACATAATTTCAATGATCATATCTCGGGATTTGTAAATATGATCAGGTCTGCCTAATGTTAATACATCACAACTTAGTGTTAATTTTACACTATTAAATTCATCTTTTATAAAAAAGCTACATCCCTTTTATAAAATATTTGTATTATAGTACTTTCTTAAGCACATCCCAGTTTAAGAGGTATGAATTTAAAATTTGAATAAATAAGGATGGAAGCGCAAAACGACAAACCGAATGATGCAAGTGAACTGATCGAAAAAGAACAGGAAATACAGCATTTGAACAATCCGGTTGATATATCGGTAAAACCAATTGTTAAACAGTACCTTGGGGCAGTTAAAAAAGTAAAAAAAGAAGGCAACCGCTTCTATTTCTCGGATGGCGATGCCAGGGTAGAAGTAAGGGTGGTGAGCGATGATATTATCAGGGTACGGCTTGCACCGCATGGTGTTTTCCTGGATGATTTTTCTTACGCCGTACCGGAAGTAGACCAGAAAGTTTCTGTTTTTAAAATGCAGGAGCACGATGATCACTATACCGTTTCTACACACGCCGTAACCTGTAAAATAGAAAAAGCAAATTTCCACATCTCTTTCCACGATAATATTACCAATGTAATGATGGTTGATGAAGCCAACTCTATGCACTGGGAAGAGAATGTAGATTTTGGTGGTTATTATATTTATGCCACTAAAAAATGCCATCCCGAAGAAAATTTCTTTGGTTTGGGCGATAAATCAGGAAATTTTAACCTTCGAGGCCGCCGTTTCGAAAACTGGAATACCGATGCTTACTCTTTCGGCTGGAACCAGGATCCGCTATACCGTACCATACCTTTCTATATTGGTTTGCATAACCAGGCTGCTTATGGTATATTTTTCGATAATACCTTTAAATCGTATTTCGATTTTGGTGCCGAAGATGTAAACAAAACGAGTTTCTGGGCAGATGGAGGCGAATTGCAGTACTATTATATCCACGGGCCGCACATTATGGACGTGGTGAAACGTTATGCAACCTTAACAGGGACACACCCTATGCCGCCAAAATGGACACTGGGTTATCAGCAGTGCCGCTGGAGTTATTATCCTGAAACAAAGGTTAAAGAAATAGCCAAGCAGTTCAGAGACCGTAAAATTCCTTGCGATGCCATTTATCTGGATATCGATTATATGGATGGTTACCGCTGTTTTACATGGAATAAAAAATACTTTCCCGATCCAAGGCGGATGATCAAAGAACTTTCTGATGATGGTTTTAAAACCGTGGTGATGATCGATCCGGGCATTAAAGTTGACGATGATTACTGGGTTTTTAAAGAAGGTAAAGAGAAAAGATTTTTCTGTCGCCGCAGCGACGATTATTATATGGAAGGGCATGTTTGGCCCGGCCGTTGCCAGTTTCCTGATTTTACCAATCCTAAAGTACGTGCCTGGTGGGGCAACCTGTACAAGGAGCTGGTAGATATGGGTGTTGCAGGTTTCTGGAATGATATGAATGAGCCTGCCGTATTCGGTTCGGGTACTTTCCCTAACGATGTACGCCATAATTACGATGGATATCGTGGCTCGCACCGCAAAGCGCACAATGTTTATGGTATGCAGATGGTACGTTCTACCTACGAAGGACTTAAAAAACTGATGCGTAATAAACGTCCGTTTACCATTACCAGGGCCGGTTATTCTGGTATGCAGCGTTATGCCAGCGTATGGACGGGTGATAACATCGCTACCTGGGAACATTTAAAAATCGGTAATATCCAATGTCAGCGTTTATCCGTTTCGGGTGTTCCTTTCTGTGGAACCGATATTGGTGGATTTAGTGGCGAGCCGGATGGCGAATTGTTTACCCGCTGGATCCAATTGGGAACTTTTTCTCCTTTTATGCGTGCCCATTCTGCCGGCGATACCGCCGAACGCGAACCCTGGAGCTTTGGTCAGTTTTTCGAAGATATTAACCGCAAGTTTATCGAGTTAAGGTATCGTTTAATGCCTTACCTGTATTCGGTTTTCTGGGAACACCACCGTTATGGCTTTCCTATTTTAAGGCCATTGGTTATGCTCGAGCAGGAAAATATCAGCAACAGTTTCCGTCAGGATGAATTTTGCTATGGCGATAAATTGTTGATCTGTCCGGTTTTGGAGCAGGGCGCCATATCAAGAAGGGTTTACCTGCCAAAAGGTACCTGGTACAACTTCTGGACCAACGAAATTCTGGATGGCGGTAACGAATATACCGTTGATGCGAAAATAGACAGTATGCCGATGTTTGTGCGTGCAGGTTCTGTTTTGCCCGAGTATCCGGTAATGCAATATGTAGATGAAAAATCGATCACCGAAGTAATCCTGAATATCTACCACAGCGATTACGAAGTGAATTCGTACATGTACGAAGATCATGGCGATACCTTTGCCTACGAACAGGATATTTACCTGGAAAAGAAATTTACAGTAAAAGGCGATAGCCAGGCCATTAAGGTAAACCAGCGTAACGAGGGTTTATATACCCCTAACTACGAGTTTTATGTTTGCAACATTATCGGCGTAAAATTCCAGGTTAAAAAGATCATCATTGATAATAAAGAGGTGAAAGATTTTTATACCGACGATCAGAATGTCCTGCATTTCAAGTGCAATAAAAATTTCTTGGAAATTCAGATTTTAAGTCTGTAACATTTAGCCCCAAATGCTGTTTAGTGTTTGGGGCTTCATTTATCTAGCCAAAATATCTATGTCAGCAAAAAAAGTTCCTGCAAAAAAAGCAGCGTTACCTAAAATCGATAAGAAGAAATCCGTTTGGGTACACAGTTTATTTACCGATTACGACATTGATCTTTTTCTTGTTGGAAAGCATTTTAGGCTGTACGAAAAAATGGGTTCCCATTTAATTACCGTAGAGGCTACCGCCGGAACTTATTTTTCGGTTTGGGCACCTAATGCTATCAACGTAAGTGTGGTCGGTAATTTTAACGATTGGAACAACGGGGCGCATCCGCTATACAAACGCTGGGATAAATCGGGTATATGGGAGGGTTTTATTCCCGGCATTGCCAAAGGCGAGGTATATAAATATTTTGTTAAGGGTTTTGATGAATCGGAACACCTGAAAGGCGATCCTTATGCACGCCGTTGGGAGCATCCGCCGCAAACCGCCTGTATTGTCTGGGATACCGATTACACCTGGAAAGATAAAGCCTGGCTTAATAAAAGGGCAAAATTAACTGCTTTAGATCAGCCGATTTCTGTTTACGAAATACATTTGGGCTCCTGGGAGCGCGATCCCGATAATCCTGAACGTGTTTTAAACTGTAGGGAAGTGGCCAGCAGGCTTGTGCCCTATGTTAAAGAAATGGGTTTTACACATGTAGAACTGATGCCTGTAATGGAATTTCCATTTTTCCCAAGCTGGGGATACCAGATTACCGGATATTTTGGGGCAAGCTCGCGTTACGGTTCCCCACAGGATTTAATGTACCTCATTGATGAATTACATAAGGCCAATATCGCCGTGATACTGGATTGGGTTCCTTCCCATTTCCCGGGCGACAGGCATGGTTTATATGAATTTGATGGTACACACCTGTACGAACATGCCGATATGCGGAAAGGTTTCCATCCCGATTGGAAATCGTATATTTTCAACTACGATCGTAATGAAGTACGTTCTTTCCTCATCAGTAATGCCATATTCTGGCTGGATCAGTACCATGCGGATGGTTTAAGGGTTGATGCTGTAGCTTCGATGTTATATTTTAACTTCTCGAGAGAAGATGCTGATGCTGCAACCAACGAATATGGAGGTAGTGAAAACATTGGTGCTATTCAGTTTCTTCAAGACCTGAATGTAGCGGTTTATGGTAGTTTTGATGGTGTACAAACCATTGCCGAAGAAAGCAGTACCTACCCTGGTGTAACCCATCCGGTGCATAATGGTGGCCTGGGTTTTGGTATGAAATGGATGATGGGCTGGATGAACGATACGCTGAAATATTTTAAAATCGATACCCTTGGCCGGAAACATCACCACCATCAGTTAAGCTTCAGCATGACTTATGCCTTTACCGAAAACTTTATGCTGCCTTTTTCGCATGATGAAGTGGTACATGGTAAATCGCCCATGTTATATAAAATGCCGGGTGATGACTGGCAGAAATTTGCCAACCTGAGGGCGCTTTATGGTTATATGTTTACCCATCCGGGAGCAAAACTGCTTTTTATGGGGAACGAATTTGGCCAAACCAGTGAGTGGAACTTTACCCAGTCGCTCGATTGGCATTTACTGCAATACCCACCACATAAGGGCATGCAGGAAACCGTTAAAGCTTTAAACTTCCTGTACCGGAAAGAGCCTGCCTTATATCATTTTAATTTTAGTTACGAAGGTTTCCAGTGGCTTGATGCGGATAATGCAAACGAATCAGTATTTACGTATATGCGTAAAGGTTCAAAAGCAAAAGATACCCTGGTAATTGCCATAAACCTGACGCCTGTGGTGCGCGAAAATTATAAAATCGGCGTTCCTTTTAAAACTAAGTGGACTGAGATTTTCAATACCGACGATATTGTTTATTACGGCGGCGGCATTAATAACCGTGGCGATATTGTACCTGATCTGGAAGGTTATAACGGACAGGAATATTCGATAATTGTTGATCTTCCACCTTTAGCGGTAACTATATTCAAGAGCAAATAAGATTTTTCATTTTTATACCACGCCAAAACGATCTCTAAAAATACACTTTTGGCGTGATATAGCTTTTTATATTGCGCCAAAACTACCTTAAAAAATATACTTTTGGCGTGATATAACTTTTTATATTGCGCCAAAAATTATAAATTTATTACCTTTGTGGTTATAAATTAATGGTTTATGGAACAGGTTGTAGGCAGAACCGACGAAAAATTACTGTTGGGTAAGATTGAAAAATCCGGCGAACCCGAACTCATTGCGGTATACGGGCGCAGGCGGGTTGGAAAAACTTACCTCATCAGGAATGGCTTTAGTAAAGACCTTGCATTTGAATTTTCGGGTATCCATCATGCTACATTAAACCAGCAACTGGAAAACTTTAGTTTGGCACTTACCAGAGTAACAGGCGGACTTCCACTCGCTAAACCCGAAAGCTGGATAGCTGCTTTTCAGATGCTTACCCAATACCTTACGCCTTTAGTTAAAAAGGAAAGAACAATCATATTTATCGACGAATTTCCGTGGATCAATACCGCCCGCTCAGGGTTTTTGCCTGCCTTCGAAAACTTCTGGAACAGCTGGGCTTCCAAAGAGAAGAAACTTATTGTGGTTATTTGCGGTTCTGCTGCCTCCTGGATGATCAATAAAGTAATCAATAACCGTGGCGGCCTGCATAACCGTGTTACCAGAAGGATCAGGCTTTTGCCCTTTACCGTTGGCGAAACAGCAGCATACCTTAAACACCGGAAAATAAAACTCGATAAATACCAGCTTTTACAGGTTTATATGGCCATGGGCGGTATTCCTCAATACCTTAAGGAGATAGAACCTGGCGAAAGTGTGGCGCAGATTATAGACCGGTTATTTTTCACCAAAGATGGATTGCTGCTCGAAGAATTTAAGAACTTATATTATTCCTTATTTGATAAAGCCGAAAACCACATCGATATTGTACAGGCTCTGGCTAAAAAAAGCAAAGGTTTAACACGTACCGAAATTATCAATGCCTGTAAATTAAGCAGTGGGGGTTATGCCACGCAATTGCTTGCAGAACTGGCCGAATCAGGTTTTATAACCCCATATATTCCTTTCGGTAAAAGCACTAAAGATGCTTTATATAAACTTACCGACGAGTATTCGATTTTTTACCTGAAATTTATTGATGGCAATAAAGCAACAGGTGCGGGTACCTGGCTAAAATTTTATTCGGGCACTTCGTGGAAAAGCTGGAGCGGATATGCTTTTGAGAGCATCTGCATGAAACATACTGTGCAGATTAAAAAGGCAATAGGAATAGAAAATGTTTATGCTGAAATATCAGTGTGGCGGTATGTACCTAAAAATAAAAAGGAGCAGGGCGCGCAGATCGATCTACTGATAGACCGCAATGATTCGTGTATCAATATATGTGAGATGAAATTTTCAGTTGCGCCTTTTGAAATCAGCAAGTCTTACGAAAAAGAACTGAATAACAAACTACAGGTATTTCAGTTGCAAACGGGAACAAGAAAGGCGTTGTTTTTAACCATGATCACAACTTATGGCGTAAAAAATAGAGAAAACTATCCGGGTTTGATACAAAAGGAAATTACCATGGATATACTATTTTCCTGATTTTAAATAAGAAAAGCCTCCCATTGCTGGAAAGCTTTCTTAAACCCTGGAGTGGAAGCTTCCAGAGAGGGTGCAAAGATACGATAACTCTTTTCTTGTGCAAGTATTATCTGCTAAATAAATTTATAACCATTTTGGCTGTAAATATTATTTCTCTTGAGGAAACCAAAATAAACAAGGGCTGCGTTGTTTTAAAAATTAATGATTGAAGGCCAGCAAAAATTTGCTCAAGCCTAAACATTTCAATCATTCAACCTACAATCTGTGTTTTGTTGATAAATGTCAATAAAACAGCGTGTTATGTATTCTTAATCTGTTTAATGAATAAAGTGAACGGCTAATCTGGCAGCTCCCCGATATACTTTTGTGTCAACAAACAAACTGTTTTACGTCACATCCCTAAAGTATTGAAAAGGCGCTCCTGTCTATCTTTTCTGGTGTTTGTGCTTTGCTTTATGCCTGCCTATTTATATGCGCAGTGTGAAAATACGGCACGGACCTATGCTAACTTTCAAGGTTCATATCTTGATGGGTTAGGTATTTTGGGAGCAAATTTATACGGTAATATTGCCGATGCACCAAATGCCGTTAATGGGCAGGTGAAGGATGCATCAACACTCTCGGTTCCGATAGGACTTTTGAACCTTACCGGTTCGGCCACACAATTTCTCGAATTTACCACTAATGGTACCAATGCAGGTAAACGTACTATAGCCGCAAATACTCCTGTAACGGTTAAACTGGCACTGCCCAAAGAATTGCTTGGGGTATTGAGCAGTTTTGAGATCGGAAGTTTTACTGATTTGCACGCTGTTGCAGAGAATAAGCCTTTACTTGGTTATGGATATGAGGCGGGTTATGATGCAACACGAAATCCGATTTATACCTCAGCAAATATTGCCGGGGTAATAGGCGGAGGGGGAGAGGTCGAAATTACAGTAACCCCTACGCAGGATTTTAACGGCATCTATATTAAAATCGCCGGTGCTGTAGTTTCTACAGCTTTATCCATGAAGGTTTTCCACGCTTATATCATGGAGTTGAGCACAGGATCAATCAATTGTGATGAAACCATTGATGTGCTTTCGGGTGTAAAGCCAACACCATTGGGTGGAATTGCAAACTTAACGGGTACGGTAACCGATCCATTTAATGCCATCGATGCTGATCCCAATAGTTATGCCCTGATTGATGTTGGTGCATCTGTGCTGAATCAGGTATACCTTACTACTATTTTTAATAAACCTTCGCAACCTGCAGATTCGGTCACAATTGTACTCGAAAATCCTGGTGGTGGACTTTTAAACCTTAGTCTTTTAACAGGTTTTACCATACAGCCTTATTTAAACGGAGCAAAAGCAGGGCCTGCATTTGATAATACCGGAACTTTTCTGAGCCTAAAATTATTTCCGGGATCAACCAGCAGATATACTTTAACTTTTGCGGTAACCGATGTGTACGACCGTTTAGAAAGTTCGATGGGCGGGCTTACAGGTGCATTTAGCCGTTTAAGAATTTATAATATCAAACGCAAACTTGCAAAACCGAGAACACTGGTAGATCCGTCAACAACTGATGAAAAAACGATCTGTCAGGGTGAAACGGCGAGTTTTTCTGTTCAAAATGCGCAGGCTTGTACCGAATATAAGTGGTATGATGCCGAAACGGGAGGTACTTTATTACACACTGGCTTAACCTATACACCGCCATCTACCCTTGCTGCCGGAGAATATAACTATTACGTTGAGGCAAGCAGAACTTATTGCATCACAGCAGTATCCGAACGGTTAAGGGTTAAGCTAAAGGTTAATCCTTTGCCAACGCTTACTGTTTCCGGGGCAACAATTTGTAGTGGATCTTCTGCCACACTTTTGGTCACCAATCCCGATGGAGGTTTTACCTATAACTGGTATACATCATCTTCGGGCGGCACGCCATTTAATGTCGGAACATCTTATTCCACGCCAATACTTACAGCAACCACAACTTATTATGTTGAAGCCGTAAATTCCCTAACGGGATGTAAAAATGCAGGTGGCACCAAGGCTGTAGAGGTTAAAGTAAAACAATATGCGCTTGTGCCTGCAATTATTGGTGCAGTTACTATGTGCGCAGGAACAAACTCTGCTTTTACAAATACTTATCCTAATGGAACATGGAGCAGCAGTGATGCGGGTATTGCAACCGTAGATGCTGCGGGTTTGGTTACAGCAGTTGCAGCAGGTAACGTGCTAATCAGTTATACTGTTGCCGATGATGCTACTTACTGCGGAAAGAAGGTTGATTTTAATTTAACCGTAAATCCGCAGCCCAATTTAATCTTAGGGCCTGATCCGGGAATCTGCGAGGGCTTGAGTTCAACAAAACTCACTTATACCAATCCGCTTTTCGATCCGGTTACCTACAGCATTTCGTGGGTTGGCAACTCACTTCCTGCTGTTTCGAACCAAATTTTACCGGCGAACGAAATTACCATTAATATACCTTCTACAACGCCTGTAGGTGTATACCAGGGGAATTTAACCATTAAAAATGCAAACGGCTGCGAGCGTACCATCCCTTTCAGTTTTAGGGTAAAGCTTGTGCCGCATAAACCAACAGTATCTATTAATTAAAAAAGAAATAAACCATTCATCCCTAACAAATTAAAGCCATGACAAAAAAATCTACAAAAAACTATTTAAGGATCTTTGCATTCCTGATGTTCTTATTGCCGGTTAGCGCATTTGCACAAACTACACCGAATGTATACCTGTGTGGTACAGGAACGGTGAAACTTACACCGTCATTTACCGGGTATACACCAGTTGCTGGTGATAAAATTATCTGGACGGTAGATGGTACTGCCCAGAGTGCTGTAACTTATAATGTAGCAGCAGATGCTATTTTTAATGTGCCTGCATCATTGGCAGCCGGAACACATACTTATTCGGTACAGGTTCAACCGGCCGATGCAAATCTTTGTCCGAGTGATGCATCAGATAATACAGTGATTGAGAAATTACCTACACCTCTAATTACTGTAGCCGCACCGGGAAGTGTTTATTGTACTGATCAAACCGCATCAACCGTATTTACAGCAAGTAAAGATGCTTCAATCACTTTGCCAACTGGTGTAACTATGACTTATCTATGGTCTGCAACGCTTGGTGGTACCGCCGTAACTGATATTACAACCTTGGGTGCGGCATCTGCTTCGGGAGATACTTTTACACTTAAAGCTGGTGTAGCACCGGGTGCATATGTTTTTACAGCAACTGGAAGTTATGCAACTGGGGGCGTTCAGATTGTCCCTGCAACAACATGTACTGCCACAGCATCAAAAGCAATTACCGTTACAGTTAAACCGGGCAAAGCAACAATTGCCGTAGCGCCTTAAGTTATAAAGTTTAACCGCCATGGTGTTTAGCAGGTTAGGGATAATTGTGTTTGGCGTGCTGCTGCTTCCAGCGGCGGCATGCTTTGCGCAATCTAACAATCCCAATGTGCTTAACCTTAAACCTGGTGTTACGGTTAAACTCAGGGCCAATGGTACAGGGGCAACCTCTTACCAATGGTTCAGGAATGGTGATGCTATTTTTGGTGCTACCCAGCAGGATTATGTGGTAAGCACCGCTGGAAAATATACGGTGATTACTTTTAGCCTGGGTGGCTGCAGTTCCGATCTTTCGGAAGAGATGGAGGTGGTGATGGAATCGGTTATCTCAGCTGATGTTTCCATACTTAAGAGGTCGGAAAACAGACAGGTAATCAATACCGAAGTGTTTAAATATAATTTATTGGTACGCAACAACGGCCTGGGCATGGCTACCAATGTACAGGTAAAAGACGACCTTCCCGAAAACCTGACGTTCGTAAGCGTTGATCCAGCCATTGTAGGTACGGCGAGTTATAACGAACAAACCCGAACAGTTTCGTGGGCCATACCTTCGCTGGCCAATGGGAGTTTTGTAGAGCTAGTTGTTAACGTAAGGGCCATGAAACCTGGTAATGTGGTAAATAGTGCTACGGTTACCATCAATGAGCCCGACCCCGATCCATCGAACAATACTTCGGTTGATACCAAAGAAATTACCGGACTTAAAATACCGAATGTGTTTACGCCAAATGGCGATGGGAAAAACGAAACCTTTTCTATCGAACGCCTCGATCGTTATATCGAGAACCAGCTTACCATCATTAACCGGTGGGGAAGCACGGTGTATGAAAAAAGTGGCTATTTAAACGACTGGACAGCCAATGGTTTGGTAGATGGAACCTATTTCTACGTGCTTAAAGTTAAAGCCACCAACGGCCAATGGCAGGAGTTTAAAGGCTATGTTACCGTGATCAGATAAATGAGAGGAGGATATGAAAAAGATAATTTTAACGGCATTATTTAATTTAACCTGTTTATGTTTATTTGCCCAGCAAAACGCACAGTTCGGGCAATACGTGTTCAACGGTTTATATATTAATCCGGCTTATGCAGGTTATAAAGAAGAACTGTATATGCAGGCCTTTGTCAGGGCACAGTGGACCGGTATCCAGGGGGCACCGCAAACGCTTTCTATATCTGTTGATGAAGCGGTTAAAGAAGAAAGTCTTGGTTTAGGGCTTTTAGTTTCGAAAGATAAGATTGGTGCGCAAACTTCACTTAATTTATCAGGTAATTTCGCCTACCGCATTAAACTCGACCGTACCGAAACCAATGTGCTGGCTTTTGGGATCGGACTCGGGGTAATGCAGATGGGTTTAAACGGGAGTCTTTTAGATCCAAATGAGACAAACGACAACAGGATACCAGCAGGTTACGAAAGTCGTATCGTACCCGATATCAGGGCAGGAGTACATTATTCAAACGAAAAGTTTTTTATCGGTTTCTCCGCCAATAACCTGCTTACACAATATCTACCTGTTTTTAGGGATAATAATTTACTCAGCATTACAGCTAAACCACACTTTTACCTCACTGCTGGTATGGTGTTTCCGGTGAATAACGATTTTATGTTCAAACCGACGTTCCTGTTTAAAGATGACCTGAACGGACCTACCTCTCTTGACCTGAACGCTTTTTTAATGATTAAAGAAAAACTCTGGCTGGGTGGAGTATACAGAACATCTATAAAACTCTATCCAAAACCTGATCTGCAGGCCGATTTAAGGGCAAGGGGCGCTATTGGTTTAATTGCCGAATTCTTTGTGCGCGAAAACCTTAGGATTGGTTATGGCTACGATTATAGTTTAAATAAATTGGGTAGTTATGATTATGGTTCGCACGAAATATCGATAGGCTATTACCTGCAAACAGCCAAAAGCAGAAGACCCAAATGCTACTTTTAACGATAATCTCTTTAAAATCGTATAAATATTCCTGATTTGTTTGCTTTTTGTTTGTGGTAACATGTTTTCTTAACATGGATTACATGAGCGATGATTAGTTTTGCGTTGGTTACGGAATGAATAAAATGAATGTTTAAAAACCGTTCGCTTCATTTTTACGTAATCAAACATAACCCTGAATTTTGCTCTCCCAAACAAATTGAAGCGGTTTTTTTGTCTATTCTTATTATTGGGACTGTTTTTGGTCCTTCCAGGGCCTTTGTATGCACAATTGTGTACGAACCAAAGCCGTGTATACGCTAGTTTTCAGGATTCGCAGAATGCTGCAAGTGGATTTGGATCATCTGTTTCGATAACCAATAATGCTAAATCTGTAGATACAGATCCATCAACAGCTTCTACACTTTCCATTAATAGTTTGTTGGGTTCATCATCGGTAACACAATATCTGGAGTTTAGTACAGATGGTACACATTTAGGCAAACGCTTAATTGCAGCAGGTAAACTGGTAACCGTTAAGGTATCTATTCCTGCTTCAGCTTTAAGTTTGGCAGGGACTATTGAAGTCGGCACTTTTACCAATTTAAATACTGGTACCAAAGCGGCCACACGTGTCGCAATGTATTCTGCATCTACCGTAGGTTTATTGGGCGGTGCAGGTGCCATCGAAATCCCTTTAACACCTGCACAGGCTTACAATGGTGTTTATGTCAAACTTTCGGCGTCACTTTCTATCGGTGTTTCTGCCGAGATATACGGTGCCTATCTTTTAGAAGATAATCCTTTGGATATTGAGTGTGATAAAGGGATTGATGTACTTACAGGGGTAAACGGCGCTGGTTTGCTCAACGGAACGGCTTCAATAAGTAATCCTTACGCTGCAATAGATGCTGATCCAACTTATACCACTTATGCCACCATTAATACCGGATTGCAAGCCGCAAACGAAGCTTATCTTACCGCATTGTTTGCTAAAGAAAGTCAGCCGCTTGATTCCATTAAAATCGTTTATGATGGTGGCGGAGGTCTGAGTTTACTCAGTGGTTTTACCATACAGCCTTATCTGGGCGATGCCACAGCAGGTGGCGCATTTAATAATGGGAATACAACGGTTAAAGCAATCGCTGGTACCACCAAATTTGAAGTTTCTTTTCCGGTATCTGCGGTTTTTGACCGTGTAAAAATCTCATGGGGTGGTGTATTAGCCATCGGTACCGAACTCCATATTTACAATGTAACCAAGGTAATTCCCAAACCCATACCTTTAATCGACGGACAGCAGACTTACGCCGGTAGTGTATGCTCGGGCCAGGGCACTATTTTATCTATTGATAACCTGCAGGACTGTACCACTTATAAATGGTATGCGGATAAAACCACTCCGACACCATTATTTACAGGCAGTTCTTATAATCTCGGCATATTACCGGTTGGCGATTATGTTTATTACGTAGAATCTAGGCGAAATAATTGTATTTCTTCTATTTCGGAGCGCGTAAAAGTAACACTAAAGGTTAATCCGCTGCCAACTGTTTCAGTTACCAATGTAATTTCATGCAGTGGCTCGGCGGTAAACCTTTCGGTAGATAGCCCACTTGCAGGTATCACCTATAATTGGTACGATGCCCTTACAGGTGGGAACTTAAAAAATACAGGTGTTACTTATACCACCCCTGTACTTACTGCAAATACAACTTACTATGTAGAAGCCGTAAATCAGGCCACGGGTTGTGTAAGTGCTAACCGTGCAACGCTGGCCATCCAGGTAAAACCAATAGCTACCGTTGGCACAACAACAGGAACCAATAAAATATGCATTGGTTCTGCTACTACTTTAAGCAATGTAAATCCTGGCGGAACCTGGTTAAGTACCAATCCACTGATTGCAACGGTAAATCCTGTTACCGGAGAAGTAACCGGAGTTGCTGCCGGAACAACGATAATCAGGTATACTATTCCAGACGGACCAGCTGTGTGTACAAATTCTAACGATTTTAATTTAACAGTTGCGGCGCCTCCAGGTTTAACATTGGGGCCAGAACCGGAAATCTGCTCTGGCTTTACCAGCTCATCATTAAGTTATACCAATCCGGTAAATAGTCCAACCACTTACAGCATCAGTTGGGGGACTGCTGGCTTTTCAGCAATAAATAATCAGGCTTTGCCAATGGGCAATATACCTTTTACAGTTCCTTTTGATGCTGCAACCGGGACCCATTCTGGTATCCTCACCATAAAAAATGCAGATGGTTGCAGTACCCAGATCAATTTTACCATAAAAATAAATCCAAAACCGGCAGCGCCACATGTATCGCTGCCCATAACATCCCAATATTAAAAATTTAAACAAATCAAAAATCCCATCCCCATGAACAGTTTCATTAAAAAAAGCTCATTCGTAATCGCATTATTGCTGATCTGTAACTTCTTACGCGTTTCGGCGCAGGTTACTCCAACTACAACAGGTGTTAACCTATTTTGCCAAGGCGCTGATCTTACCCTGCCTGCACCAGCCCCAGGCCAAAACTGGATCGTAAGATACAGTGCAATACAAACTACAACACCACCAGACTTAATTCCTTTAACCGGTGGGAACCAGATTCCCGCTGCCATTTTAAAGAATGGATTTTACTATTTAAGCTCGAAAGCTACCGCAGCAGGATCCTGCGAATCGGACATGCAGGAAATCCCGGTTTATGTACTTCAGCCACTCGTGCCCAATTTTGCCGCGGCCGATTTTTGTGTGGAAACGCCGATTGCACAGGTTGGAACAGTTACCAATCCCGAAGATCCAACCATCACTACTTTGGCCTATCAATGGTACACTGTAGTTGGTACAACCGAAACTGCAATTTCTGGTGCAACTCAAAAAGATTATACACCGGTTTCGCCAACCGTGGGTACAACAAAATACCGCTTAAAAGTAGGTTACGAAATTAATGGCAATAAATACTGTGCGCAAACGGTAGACCATGATGTAACGGTAACGGCTAAGCCAACTAAACCAACTATTACTCCTGCATTGATTTCTGGAAAAGCTACCCCGGTTACTTTTTAATAGCGTTTAATAAATTTTTTTCTGTTTTTAAATCTATAAATGAGGCTTAGGTTTTATACCTTCCTGTTTATGGCTTTTCTATTATTTTCATCTATAATAGGATTTAGCCAGACCGTACCCAATGGGCGGCCGAAAATCACGATCAAAAAAGGATCGGCGGTTTCGTTGCGCGCAAATTCGGTAGGGGCCACCTCGTACATCTGGTACAAGGATGGTAAACTTGTGCCCGGTCAAACCAAACAGGAACTTATTACCGCAACCGCAGGGATTTATAAAGTTACCGCAGTAAACCGTTTTGGATGCTCGTCTGATTCTTCAGACGAAATAGAAGTCGAGGTAATCAGTACGCCTGTTGCAGATGTAGCCATCACTAAACGGTCAGAAACCAAAAATGTACTGAGCAACCAGGTGTTCGACTATTACCTGAACGTGCGGAATAATGGTGCAGACGATGCCACATTAGTAAAAGTGAAAGATGTTTTACCGGATAACCTCATTTTCGAAAGTTTAGCGCAGCCAACAGATGGAACCGCCAGTTACGATCCGGCATCAAGAACTATCAAATGGGGGATAGATCTTTTAGGCAATGGAAAATTTGCAGAGCTCGTGGTACATGTAAGGGCAAAGCAACCGGGCATGGTAAGCAATACCGCAACTGTAACGGCAACCGAAGATGATCCGCTATTATCAAATAATACCTCAACCGATTTAAAAGAAATTTCAGGTTTAAGGATACCAAATGTATTTACACCCAATGGGGATGGGAAAAACGATACATTTTATCTCGAAAACCTCGAATCTTTTGAATTTAACGAGGTAACGGTAATCAACAGGTGGGGAAGCACAGTATATCAATCAAACAAATACCTGAACGACTGGACCGCTCCGGGATTAAGTGATGGAACTTATTTCTACGTGGTTAAGGTTAAAAACGGGGATGCCGGTTGGCTGGAATATAAAGGCTATATCACCATTATTAGGTAAATACAATTAAGCTGATATGATAAGTTTAAAAAAGATCTTACTTGTTTTTATTGTCTGCATGGCATTTTTAAAAATACATGCCCAGCAAAATGCACAGTTTGGTCAGTATGTTTTTAACGGAATGTACATCAATCCGGCTTATACCGGTTACAAAGAGGAACTTTATCTGCAGGCTTTTGCAAGGGCACAGTGGACCGGTGTGAAAGGAGCGCCACAAACCCTGTCGATTTCGGCTGATGAAGCAATAAATGACGAAAGTCTGGGTATAGGTGGCATTATAACCAAAGATAAAATTGGAGCGCAAAGTGCCTTAAATGCTTCGGCCAATTTCGCCTACCGCATTAAGTTAGACCGTACCGAAACCAATATTCTTGCATTTGGCCTGGGCGTTGGCGTAATGCAGATCGGTTTAGATGGCAGTTTGCTTGATCCGATTGAACAGGGCGATAACCGCATCCCCACAGGCAATGTAAGTCAGGTAATGCCCGACATCCGTGCCGGCATCCATTATTCTAATGAGAAATTTTTTATAGGTTTCTCTGCAGATAACCTTTTGTCTAAATCTTTATCCGTTTTTAGCGATTACAACCTGCTTAACATAAAAGTACAGCCGCATTTTTATTTAACATCCGGACTGGCACTTCCGCTGAATGATGAATTTGTATTTAAGCCCACTTTTTTGATTAAAGATGATCTGCATGGACCAACATCATTAGATCTGAATGCTTTTTTGCTTATCAAAGAACGTTTCTGGCTAGGGGCTGTTTACCGGACTTCAGTTAAAATATATCCAAAACAGAACCTGGATAGTAATCTCCGCGACCGTGCAGCTGTTGGTTTTATCAGCGAATTATTTGTGCGGCAGAACCTGCGCATCGGTTATGGCTACGATTACAGCTTAAATAAACTGGGTAATTATGATTATGGCTCGCATGAAATTTCAGTTGGTTATTACCTGGTTACCAAAAAAAGCAGGCGCCCAAAATGTTACTTTTAATTTATCACTTTTAGGGGTACTCTTTTTGGTTGTTTGATTAATCCAAAGTAATTAAACAAATTTATGTTATCCATGTTCAGCTTATAATATCAATTTATTATGGATGTGGCAGTTAACCGGATTACAAATCATGATTCCAATCTAAAAGTTTGGTTATCAGACGAGGAAATCTTTTATAACCAGCTGAGGAATCAGGACGGCAAAGCATTCAAAGTGCTATATAAACGGTATGCAGCAGCCATTTATGGATCGATTATCCGCAAAGTAAACGACGAGGAGAAGGCTAAAATGATTTTGGATCAAACCTTTTCTGAATTGTGGCGCAATTTTTCAGATTATGACGCAACAAAGTTGCGTATTTTTAGTTGGATCAATCAAATTGCACTTCAAAATATCAGGAAAACTACCGTTTAATAAGTTTTTAACAGCACAATCGTGTCAATAATCTACTTTATTTTTAAGTTTCAGTTGTATTTGCTATAATTAAGGGTCTAAAGTCTATCCTTATTTTATATGCTTGAATCCCGAAAGGTATTTTTAGTGAATGCTGTATTGAATTATTTCAGCAGTTTAAGCCCCATAACGCAGGGCTTTATTCAGGAAATTGAAAAAAATGTTCAACCTATACAGGTTAAAAAGAATAAATATATTCTTTCGCCTATTGATAATAATGATGATGTTTTTTTTGTGGTAAGCGGCCTGGTGAGGGGATTTATCAAAGATGATGGCAAAGAAATTACCACCTGGATAAGTTTAGAAACCGAATTTATCGGGGCCATCCAGCATCCTGATGAGAGTATCCAGCCTTCAATTGAATATTTACAGGCACTCGAAAATTCCGAGCTTGTACCCATTCCCCGTGCTTTGATTGATAGACTGTATAGCCTTTATCCCGAAACCAATGTAATCGGGCGAAAAATCCTGGCGCTGCAATATCATGCTGCATCAGAAAGATCTATACTCGCCCGCATCCCTTCGGCAGAGCGGCGTTACGAAAAGTTTCTGGAATTAAATTCATTTGATGTGTCGAAAGTCCCGTTGCGTTGCATTGCCAGTTATTTAGGCATGCGCCTTGAAACCCTGAGTCGCATACGCAGTAAACTGGTAAAGGAATTGGTGTGATGTTAATGTCGTAATTTCCTGAAGCATCGCGGAATAGAGAGATCTACCCGGATAGATCTCTCGACTACGTTGCTCTCCGCTCGAGATGACGCCTCCAATGCTATTAAGTTAAGCCGATAACCCCGGATAATATAATTTAACCACAGATAAAAAGGATGCACACAGATAAAATCCGTGTTTATCTGTGTGCATCTGTGGTTAAAAAACCTAACTTAATAGCATTGGAGACGCTGAGACCAGTTAGGTTTATTTTACCTGTAAATGAAACTTAGTTTGCGCTCGTTTCCAAACGAGTGTATGAATAGCTAAACGATTTTATCGTTTGTAACTACAAACTATTCAATGTTCGTTAAAAACGAGCCTTAACTGAAAATGAAGATTGCAGGGAATTTCTGTGTTTTCTGTGAATCCGCGGCAAAAAATAATTGGAACAGAAAAAAGTCTTAGCAAGACGCTTACAATGCTATTAAGTTAAGCCAATAACCCCGGATAATATAATTTGACCACAGATAAAATCCGTGTTTATCTGTCTGCATCTGTGGTTAAAAAACCTAACTTAATAGCATTGATGACGCCTCGAGGAGGTAGTTTTCTTCTTCAGCGTTCTGTCGATAATATCAATTTATATGCAATAAATTAAAACATGAGATAACGTAACTCGAAGAAAGTTATATATATCAACATTATTTATATTATATTTAAGGTATGGAAATACTACTTGAATTATTGTTCATTTTGCTTTGCCTCCCTTGGAAAAAGATGGCAAAATGGCTTGAGTTTGAAAAATAACACAAACTATTATGAACGAGGTGCTTTGGGATAAGATCATTCAGTTTAATCTCGATCATCTGTCGGGCGAATATTCTTTTTCGATCAGGCTGGCCAATGAAAACGGATGGACTGCAGACTTTACTGAAAAAGCCATTCTGGAGTATAAAAAGTTTATGTATCTCGCGGTCATTTCTGATGATATGGTTTCGCCTTCTGCCATTATTGATGTTGTTTGGCACCAGCACCTTATTTTTAGCCAGTCTTATCAGGATTTTTGTTCTTTATTGGGTAAAGTTATCCAGCATATTCCTTCTACACATCATAAAACAGAGTTTGGGCAGTTTAAAAGAGCCGCAGAACTAACCCGGCAACTTTATATCGGGAATTTTGGCGAACAGCCTGAAAGTATTTGGCAGAACGATACCATGCTGGGCAGTTTAAACCTTAAACCGGCTAAAATTACAGCTGGCTTTTTTGCACTTTATGGTTTGCTGGCTTTCGTTTTGCTGATTGTTCCCTTTTACTATCTGCTTAAACCGATTTATATCCATATCGATAATCCATATTTTATTCTGGGCTTGCTTGGGTTAATACTTTCTGCTTATGTGATACTTCATTTATACACGAAGAACAGGTTTAAACAGCTGGCAGGTAGTTTTGGTAAAGAATCTTTTATCTATCATCTTCAACCATTTGAGCTCATTTATCTTAAAAGCGGGAAATTGGATGATATCATAAATGGAACAATCAGCGAACTAATGCATGATGGTGTAATAAGGATCGGCGCTGATCAGCGGGTTTGTATTTCAGGCAAAACCGATCAGCTTTTCGGTGAACAACTGCAGGTAATTACCGTTTTAAAAGATAGAGGTAATATTTTTTATCGTGAATTGCTTCATCTATTACGGGCTAAATCTATTTTTACGATTACTGCCCGGAGCATTGATCAATTGAAGGGTTATCTTAATCAATCGAAGCCATTTGTAAAAGTGTTTTATCTCAATTTTACAGTTTTTGTAACCTTAATCATGTTTCCACTAATTCGCCTTATTACAGGCATTTCGAGGGGTAAACCTGTTGTTGAAATTGCAATTTTACTGGGCCTTCTGGTTGTTTTTACAATTAATCACCTATATAAACTGAATCAGCAGTTTTTTGGCCTTACCATCCCCGATCTTTATGCGAACACGATTCTTCCAGCGATAAAAGATGATCCGAATTGGCGTTGGGACTATTTTTTATACGGCTCAACGGTATTATCAGCCAGTCTGATCCCCTTTGTTAATAATGTTGAAAGGAATAGGAGTGGAGATGCTGGTGGCGGAGCCAGCTCCTGCGGTTCATCATGCGGAAGTTCCTGCGGAAGCTGCGGTGGTTGTGGTGGTGATTAACCGAAATTTTATTTGCAATAAATTAAAATCTTCATCAAATCTTAATCTTTCTGCCGTAATATTGTAGGCATAAGGGGTGAGAGCCTTATATCAACTTCATAGTTGAGAGCGTTAATTTAGATAGAGGGTGTAGCCAGTGGCTACATCCTTTTTTTATTAATATGAATCCGATCATTATTTTCCTATTGCCGATTTAATTAATTTTTTATTAAAATGGTCGTCACCCTGAATTTATTTCAGGGTCTATCACGCTAAAATGATGCTGGGCACGAAGTAGCTGCCAGGACCTTTTAAAATAACTAATAAAATAATTCAGCATGACGAATCAGGCTATTTATTATGCCAATGTCAGGTTTTCCTCTTCCAGTTGTTTCAACAAAGCAGGTACCTCTTTCCAGTGGTTGATGCGCTGATGGTGATCTTTCTCCACATTGTGGAATGCAGTAAACATTAAAGGTTTTCCTTTACAGAAATCGAGGTTTTTACAATGATCATCAATTAAATAATCGGTATCTATAATGCTTTTATCGCCACATAAGATAATATTTCTCCAGCTGATAAAAGGAAAATGTTCGGCAAGCCATTCGTGTTTTTCGAAAAGTGATAGAGGAAACTCCATCGCAGCAGATACAATGTAAATTTCGTAATCTTCCATTAGTTGCTTTACCGTTTCAATGGCACCGTCCATAACCGGTAAATTCCTGAAAAAACCTACCCGGTTGCAGATATTCATCACAACGGCCCTATCCGGAAAAAGTTCTTCTTCCTGTTTACCTTTAATATCGTCGCGCGTAAGTAAAATGCCTGTTTCTGCATAGTAAGTCTGTAATATATGATCTTCGATATCGGCCAGTACGCCATCCATATCAATGCCTATTGTCTTTTCATAGTTTGCTATATTTTGCAACAAAAATATTTAATATTGCAATATATTGCAAATTTAAATTTCAATAAATTCTTATATTTGCAATATATTGCAGCAATATGGTAAAAGAAGAGCGTTTACAGGTAATTATAGATACCCTTGAAAAGGACAGTAAAGTAAGGCTGGATGAATTGAGTACATTGCTCAATGTATCAGAAGATACGGTGCGGCGCGATATTAAAGAACTCGATTCTCAGGGGCTGCTGCGAGCGGTTAGAGGGGGAGCAATTTCCCATTCACCTGTTCCTCAGCACTACAGGGAGCGCGAAAAATACAATCAGCAGCACAAACAGATCATAGCGCACAAAGCTTTAGCCTTTTTAAAAGATGGTCAGGTGGTGTTTTTTGATGGTGGTACTTCTGTTGTTGCCCTTGCCGCCGCTTTGCCTAAAGATTTAAAAATCACCATCATTACCAATAGCTTTCCTGTGGCTAACATTCTGGAAGACCACCCAAGTGCCGAAGTGATATTTGCCGGCGGAAGATTGCATAAAACCGCATTTACCACTATGGGGCAGGATACCGTTGATACCTTTAGAAAAGTAAGGGCCGATATCTGTATGCTGGGCATTTGTAGTTTGCACCATAGCATGGGCATTACTTCCATTATTTATGAAGATGCCCAGCTGAACAATGTTATGATTAACCAGGCACAGAAAACCATTGCGCTTTCTGCACTCGAAAAAATAAATACAGTAGAATCGTATTACGTTTGCCCGGTTACCGATGTAGATGTAATCATTACCGAAACCACTCCTGATGATGAAACTTTGGCGCCTTACAAACATTTAGGGATTGAAGTGCTTTGACAGATTTTTTATATCTTCATTAAATGAAAAACGCTGCTCTCATTCTTTTGGTTCTAATTGCCGTATGCTCGTATAAGGGCTACGCGCAGATTAAGACCAGCACAGCCACAGTAGCTGTTCCCCAACCTGATTACGCAGGCAGTTTGCCTACCTATACAAAAGGTGGCTTAAAGGGGTTTTATAATTATTTGAGTAGCGAGGTAACGCCTTTGATGAGCAAGGAGGGGTTTAAAAACAGTGGTTATCCCCCAGCTAAATTAAAAATGCGGTTGTATATCAATGAACAGGGAGATATCACTGATGTTGGTTTTCCTGATGAAAGCCTCTCTAAGGATTGTGAAGCTAAAATGAGGGCCAAACTTTTAACATTAAAGGGCTGGAAAGCTCCTGTTGTTGATGGTAAGCCTGTTAAAAGTACTTTTCTCTGTAGCATCAATTGTATTTTGTGGCAATGATGTTTGCATTTTTTTATTCAAAAAAGCATATTTAATTAATTGTATAGAATGAATCGATTGCTAATCGCAACAATGCTACTATTATGCGCTTGTTTTGGAAAAATAAAACAAGGTACTGCAAAAAGTGGCTTAGTAAGGTTTACAGAAAATGAAATATTGGAACAACTCGATCTGTCATTTAAAGACATTCCCGATAAATATTATCCTGCAGGAAAACATGGTGATATTAAGTATAACTTTTTCCTTGATCTTGAACACGGTTATTTCAATACGGCAGGCAACAGGATTCATTTATTTGCCGATGACAAACGTTGGGCGGTAGTTTTTGAAAAAAGCGGTTATCAAAATCGCGCAACTGCCGCTTCGATAGAACTCGATTACATTGGGAACTGCATCAATTATTCTGTTGAAAAATTTGAGGAAACAACCTATATCAGCAATACGGCAAACATAACACTCATTGATTCCGATGAATTTACAAGAATTGAAGATAAGGAAAGTAAAGAAAGCTTCGAAATAATTGCCAGGGATATAAAGGAAATTAAGGTCCGCGATAAAATTGTGCCATTTAATAATAATTATCTCGACTATGAAAAGCTGGGCATTAAGGTTAAAGAATATGATAATCCCAATAAATTGATCGGTTTCCCGGATTTTATAAGGTATCTGCACGAAACTGACCCCGAATTGATCAGTGCAACTGATAGTGATATCCGTCAGCATATCCCAAAAGATATTCCTAAATTAACGACAATAGACAAATTTCACTACTCAAGCCATTACGATGATAAGGTATTACCGAGTGGGCAGGAGCTTTATAAATTGATTGCCAAGATTATTGTAACAAGGGATACTGCGAATTGGAAACCGACCCAGAAGCCCAATAACAGCTGGAAAAATTGGGAATCAGGTAATTTGTAGAGAGAAGTACGGATTGTATAAATTTTAATGCTCATCAATGTTTAATAATATTTTACCATACCGTATCCTGCACGAACTCATATTGATTTACGCTTGCTGGAGTATTGGATTTTTCTTTTTTAGGAAAAACGAATTCATTGGCAAAGCCGACATGGCCGTTATCTGGCTGATCAGGGTGGTAGGGATCGCCTATTTTTTGCAGTTTCTAATCGTGTTAATACCGGCTGGTGGTAGGGCAGTGAATATGAATCATACGCTTTTATAGGTCACGACTTTAGCCTGTTTCTGTTCGAAATTTTATTTTTTCTATTGGTATGTCTGTTTTCCACACAAAGCCTTTGGTTCAGTTATTTCCGCAAAAACAGATTTTGGCGCTTAACTTTTGGGTTTTTAACATTGGTTGCAGTCTTAACAAATAAAATATTGCTGTTGTTTAGCGGTTCCGAAAGGGATTATATACCTTCATCATGGCCATCTAATTATGGATCTCCGTCTTTACATATCGAATCGGTTATTGCATTTTGTTTGGTAATAGGGTTGGGTTATTTTATAATCAGAAAAAATAATTGAATTATCGATTGTTTAATTATGAAGTAACATGCGTCGGCTTTCTTTGCTGGTTATAGGTAATTATTTAAAATGAAAAAATAGGTATATGATTATTGTTGTTATTTTTATCATTAACAGTTTATAGTCAATCAGATAAAGGAATGGATAGTAGATTTTTCACCAAAAGAGAGTTTAATAGTGGTTATTCTGAAGAAAAGTATGCTGCCACTAATGTTTATAAAAGAATGCTGAAGGATGGTTTTAAAGATTATGCCCTGGCAAAGTTTGATATAGACTTTATTTCAGACAGCTCGCAAAAGCTGGATTCGTTAAGTGCTTTTTTGCAGGAGAACTATGATTTTAAATTCGAAAAACTGGTTCAGGATGATGATCACTGGATTTTAACGGGTACAGCCACTGCCTTGCCCTACACCGAAGAGGACTTAATGTTTTGGGTGATCGATTTATATTGTAAAGGTTACGAGTTTGATTGTAGGTTGGATGGTTATGGTGCATTATCGGATCCAGACAGTTCAAGTTATCTCGAAGCCGACCCCGAAGTTCCTGTTGATTTTTATAATGAAGGTCTTAACGAAATTAACAAAAGAAATTTTGGTAAAGCCATCATCTATTTTTCGGTGGCAATAAAATCATCACCTAAAATGAAAGAAGCTTGGCAGGCCAGGGGCTATTGTAAAGAGATGATTTATAGTTATAAAGCCGCTCGGAGAGATTATGACAAAGCTTTAGAAATAGATCCTGATTATACTGATGCATTATTGATCAGAGGCACCAATAAAGATGATGCCGGTGAATACGACGGGGCATTAAAAGATTATAATCGAGTTATAGAGTTGGAGCTGGATAATGGCCTTGCATATTACAACAGGGGGAATACGAAATTTAATCTTGGCGATAAAAGTGGCGCATGCATGGATTGGGCAAAAGCGAAATCGCTTGGAGAAACAGATGCGCAAAAAAGAATCGATGCAGAATGTAAATAATTTAAAATCTTCGTCATTTCGAGCGGAGTGTAACGTAGTCGAGAACCACGAAGTGCTCAGCGAAGCTAAATCTGCCTTAATAGATCTCTCCATTCCACTGCGTTCCAGTCGAGATGACGAATTTTCTTTTAAGTCCCATCAATTGCATTAGTTGTTCGGCTGAAAATTCTTTGTGAAGCAAAATTTATCTTTTACTTTATTGCGATCGTCACCCTGAATTTATTTCAGGGTCTTTTCTATGAGGTTAATGAGAAGTGATGATTTAGCGGGAGAGAGTTTGTTTCAATTCCCCCTTAAATAAGAAAAGAGATACTCCATCCAGACGTATCTCTTTTTTCTAACCAAATATAAACCTGTTATGAGCCAGGCTTTGTCTTTAATCTTCTATCAAAACCGGGGTTTTTCAAGAAAATGATTTATCTTTTTTAAGGTGAATAAACATCGTTCCGTTTATTACTCTACAAATATAGGAAAAAATTTGATAGTGTAAAAAATACACTAAGAAAATTTTAAGTTTTTTTTCTGTCATTTTTTAATTACTAATCTTTTTCTGAATGATTTTGCTTTTAAAAACGACTGTATTGCAAATATAGCTTAAAAATGTGTTAAATAATTGTTAAATATTATCAAATTATAATACGATATAGTTAAATCGTCTCAAATTCTTATTGAAAAATGATTTTTATCAATTTTTAAACTTCATTTTGTCTTGAATTTATTTTTTAAGATAATTTTGATGACGTAGTTTAGGTTAAAAATATTTTTTTAGCTAAAAATGAAATATAATTTATAGATGAAAATTGTATTTAAAATAAAAAGGCAACATTAATTGAATAATGTTGCCTTTTATATGGTTTAAAAACCGCTTATTGCTTTTTTTTATTATAAACTAGCGTAATATTCTACGAATTTAGCTAAAGCTGAAGAATATCCCCACTCGTTATCGTACCAAGATACCACTTTAACGAAATTATCGTTCAATGAAATACCTGCTTTTGCATCAAAAATAGAAGCATGGTCATCACCGATGAAGTCAGAAGAAACAACTTCGTCTTCGGTATAAGCCAGCACACCTTTTAATTCGCCTTCAGAAGCTGCTTTCATAGCCGCTTTGATTTGCTCGTAAGTAGCTGGTTTTTCTAAACGTGCAGTTAAATCTACAACAGAAACGTCAGCAACAGGAACACGGAACGACATACCGGTTAATTTACCTTTCAATTCAGGTAAAACCATACCAACTGCTTTAGCAGCACCTGTAGAAGAAGGGATGATGTTAGAGAAACCACCACGGCCACCTCTCCAGTCTTTAGCCGAAGGACCATCAACTGTTTTTTGAGTTGCAGTTACTGCGTGGATTGTACTCATTAAACCTTCAACAATACCGAAGTTATCGTTTAAAACTTTAGCAATAGGTGCTAAACAGTTTGTAGTACAAGATGCATTCGAAACGATAGTTTGATCTGCAGTTAATTTATCGTGATTAACACCCATTACATAAGTAGGGATATCGCTATCTTTTGCCGGAGCAGAGAAAACTACTTTTTTAGCACCTGCAGCGATGTGTTTTTCCGCATCAGCACGGGTTAAGAATAAACCTGTTGACTCGATTACCACCTCAACACCTACAGCATCCCATTTTAAATCAGCTGGATTTCTCTCAGCAGTTACACGGATCGTTTTGCCATTAACAACTAAGTTACCGTCAACAACTTCGATGGTACCATCAAATTTACCGTGGGTAGTATCATATTTTAACATGTATGCCATATAATCAGGCTCGATCAGATCATTGATCGCTACAATATCCAATCCTCTTTTTAATGCGGCTCTGAAAACCAGTCGGCCAATACGGCCGAAGCCGTTTATTCCAATTTTGCTCATTGTTTTTGTTAATTAGTGTAATGTTTTAATAAATTTTGTATTGGTTCTTTAATAATGCTTTTAATTTCTAGTCCGTATTTACCTGCTGTAAGCCTTAAACGGTCTTCCAGTTCGGCGGCCACTTTACCTACGATATGCAGTTCGCTGCCTTTATGTTTTTGCGAGGTTGGCAGAATATAAGTTTCGAAATATTTCTCAAATCCCTCATCAATCAGCTTACGGATATACTCATGTTTGCTGTTCTGGGTAATAAAATCGAAAAATGAAGTTAAAAATATATTTGCCTGTGGCTTATTGTAAATGCGTTCTAATATCTGAGGGCGATCCAGATTATGCGTTAGCGTAAATTTGGCTTCAATATCTTTCGGCATTTTATGGCTTAAAAATTCTTTCAGAAGTATTTTTCCGAAATAATTTGATGAACCTTCATCCCCGAGGATATAACCTAATCCAAAGTTATTATTCAACGGTTTTTTCCCGTCGAAGTAAGCGCAATGTGCACCGCTGCCCAACATGCCTACAATACCGGGCTGGTTATAACAAGCGGCAATGGCTGCGCCAAAAAGGTCATTTTCTACTACAACTTTGCTGTATTTAAAAAATGATGAAAGGGTTTTGGCCAGTTCCTCTTTTCTGTCTGCCGATGATGCCCCCGCCGCGAAGAAATAAATCTTTTTAATGTTTTCGGCATTGTTTACCAGGGCAACTTTTTTGTTTAAAATCTGTAAGATCGTTTTAGGATCAACAAAGCAGGGATTTAAGCCGGTAGTATTGCAGTGTGCCACCACCTGTCCATTTTGGGTGATTTTCCAAAATGCCGTTTTCGATCCGCTATAAACAACTGCTATCATATTATATCGAAAGTACCTCGGTCATTTCCATTAAATCGGGTTCGAGTTTAAAAGAATGAGCCGTTAAAGCCTCTCTTATGCTGGTTAATTTTATTTCGTTTCCTTTTAAACCCACCATTTGTTCTGTTTCGCCTGCAATTAACGCATTTACTGCCGCAAAACCTAAACGGCTGCCTAAAATTCTGTCGAAACTGCTCGGGCTACCGCCACGTTGCAGGTGACCAAGGATGGTTACTTTGGTATCGTAATGATCGAAAGTTTCCTTTACTCTTTTGGCGATATCGTAAGCGCCGCCCTGTTTATGTCCTTCGGCAACAATTACAATACTCGACGATTTTTTAGTTGCTGCACCCAGCGCCAGTTTTTCAATCAGTTCGTTTACACTGGTTTCTTTTTCAGGTAACAATACTGCTTCGGCACCGCTGGCAATCGAACTTCTTAAAGCTATACAGCCCGAATCACGTCCCATTACTTCAATAAAAAACAAACGATCATGTGCATCGGCAGTATCCCTGATTTTATCAATCGCTTCGATTACCGTATTAATGGCTGTATCGTAGCCTAAGGTAAAATCCGATCCTACCAAGTCGTTATCAATTGTACCCGGTATACCAATTACCTTAACACCAAAAGTTTCAGAAAAGCGTTTGGCACCCGTAAAAGTTCCATCGCCACCGATAACCACCAATCCGTCGATATCGTTTTTCTTTAAATTGTTATAGGCAATCTGCTGACCTTCGTCTGTTTTAAATTCTAAACAGCGTGCAGTTTTTAATATGGTACCACCCAAGTGTAAAATATTACTTACCGAACGGGCGTCCATTGGTTTTATGTTGTCGGTTATTAAACCCTGATAACCCTGCATTACCCCGAACATATTAATGCCGTGGTAAATTCCGGTACGAACAACAGCTCTAATTGCAGCATTCATTCCTGGGGCATCGCCTCCAGAAGTTAATACAGCTATATTTTTTATATTTGGCTCCATCTTTATAATACGAATATAGTGTGTATTTTTTACACTAAGTAATTTATTTTATTTTTTTTACTTAATATTGAAAGTCATACCTTTATCTGCTTAAAATAACTAAATTTTACTTTGGAACAAATTTTACCTCATTTAGATTCTGTATTCTCGATAGATTGCGTTTTGTTTGGATTTGATGGTAAGGAACTAAAAATCCTGCTTATCGAAAGGAATGAAGAACCGTTTAAGGATTGGTGGGCACTGCCCGGTAATATTGTTGGTCCTGATGAAAGTTTAGATCAGTCTGCCTCGCGGATTTTGTACGAACTTACCGGTTTACGCGGTATTTATATGGAGCAGTATTATGCTTTCGGCGATCCGCACAGGCACCCGCAGGGTAGGGTAATTACACTCGCCTATTATGCTTTAATCCGTTTGGGCGGTGATAAAGATTTGCGTCCGATTAGTACCTATGCAAAACGTGCCAACTGGCTGCCTATTACCGATCTGCCTAAACTGGCTTTCGATCACCAGAAAATCTACGATAAAGGTTTAGAGAAAATAAAACGCAGGATTAAACACCAGCCGATTGCCTTTGAGCTTTTGCCGGAGAAATTTACCTTAACACAATTACAGCATGTGTACGAACTGGTTTTGGGTAAAAAACTGGATAAACGGAATTTCAGGAAAAAGATTGTAAGTTTTGGCGTATTAAAAGAACTTGATGAGAAGCAAAAAGGTGTATCTTACCGTGCAGCTACTTTATACCGCTTTGATAAACGTAAATACGCGAAACTTTTTGGTAAGGAGATTTCGTTTTAGCGGGGGGCGATGGGCGAGTAGCGTTTGGCGTTTGGCGTGGATTCAACTTCTGAACCACAGCTGTCACCCTGATCCGATAGCTATCGGATTTATTTCAGGGTCTTCTTTGAGTGAAAATATAAATGTTAACTGAAATTATTATAAAAAGAAAACCCGGTTTGAATTTCAAACCGGGTTTTTTTATGTTGTTCTACTCGACTTTGGACTAAAGACTCCAAACCGGAAACTCCCAACTCCAAACTAAGCCTTCGGCGCTAGTTCCAGGTGATAGTGAACCAGGTCATCTATAGGTGAGCGGATAATTTTACCCACGCCCATTTCGTAACGGTCGGCCACAATACTTAAAATATCGCGGAAACTGTAACCTACAGAACCCACACAGTTTAATTTATGGTCTTTATAGTTAGGGTAGTGAATTACCAAAGCTTCGAAAAATGCAGTAAAAGCATAATCGATGGTTGCAAAAGTATAATCCTCATAGCTATCTTTAAAATCGTATAAGAATTTACTAAAGCTTGCGCAGAAACGGTTTGGCAATGGCTTGTTGTAAATGTTATCGAAAATATCTTCGTTGGTTAAAGCATAGTTATCGTAAAAAGCTTCACGTAAACCTTTTGGCATATAACCTTTCATGTAATCGCTTAAAATACGTTTACCGATATACGAACCGCTACCTTCATCACCCAAGAAATAACCCAAAGAATCGATGTTCATGGTAATTTCAGATCCATCATAAAGGCATGAGTTGGTTCCTGTACCTAAAATAGCTGCAAATCCTGGCTCGTTTCCAAGAAGTGCCCTTGAAGAGGCAAGTAAATCATGACCAACAAAAATGGTTGCATTGGTAAAAACCAGTTGCATCGCATCAGCAACAATCTTAACATTTGCAGGTGTAGAACAGCCGGCGCCGTAATAATAAACCGCTGTTAATTTCTCTCTTTCCAAGTGGTCTGGAAGAGTCTCATTCAAAGACTTCACAATGTAATCTCCTTTTGAGAAATATGGATTGTAACCTTCGGTGTTAAAGTAAATTTTTCTGCCGGCCTCGTTAATCAAGCACCAATTTGTTTTGGTAGATCCGCCGTCTGCAATTACTATCATTTTATTTATTTTTGGTTTTAGCACGATAAAAGTATAAAAAGTCTTATATTTTGTATCCTTTTTTTTAATAATTTTTTAACAATTTGTTGTTGTCGAAAATTAAGTGTGTAAAAAATACACTATATAGGGCGTTTAATCGACGAAAAACCTTAAAATTATACCAGAAAAGGCATTGGTCTTTTTTTTTAACATCAAGAATATTTTACAATCCCATAGCGAAATGAACAACAGATTTTTAGATTTCAGGAGTGATACCGTAACCAGGCCAACAGCCGGAATGTTAGATGCCATGATGAGTGCAAAAGTGGGTGACGACGTTTTTGGTGAAGACGAAACTGTGCATGCACTCGAAACAAAACTGGCTTCAACTTTTAACATGGAAGCCGGATTATTCTGTCCGTCCGGAACGATGACCAACCAGATTGCGATTAAATGTTTTACCCAGCCTATGGACGAAGTAATCTGCGATCAAACAGCACATGTTTACCGTTACGAAATAGGAGGCATTGCCTTCCACTCAGCAGCATCGGTAAGATTATTACATGGCGAACGCGGCATCCTGACCCCGGAGCTGATCGAACCTGAAATTAATGAAGATAATATCCACTATCCAAACTCCAGTTTAGTGGTTTTAGAAAATACAGTCAATAAAGGTGGTGGTAGCTGTTATACTTTATCGCAAATTGCCCCCATCCATCACCTGTGTAATATAAAAGGATTAAAACTGCATTTAGATGGTGCGCGTATTTTTAATGCGCTCACCGCAACCGGCGATCAGGCCGGCGAGTATGGCAAATATTTTGATGGCATTTCAGTTTGTTTATCAAAAGGTTTGGGCGCACCAGTGGGTTCTGTACTTTTAGGTACGAAACAGATGATCAGCAAAGCGCGTAAAATTAGAAAAGCTTTTGGAGGAGGAATGCGCCAGGCGGGCTTTTTGGCTGCTGCCGGAATTTATGCACTCGATAACCATGTAACGCGTTTAAAAGAAGATCATGCACATGCACAAGCTTTAGCCAATGCTCTGGCCACCGCAAAATATGTAAAATCGGTTATACCGGTCGAAACCAATATTGTAATCTTTGAAGTAGAAAAAGGATCAGCAGAGAAAATCGTAAACCAGCTAAAAGAAAAAGGTCTGCATTGCAACACTACCAGTGCCAGCACAATCCGTTTGGTTACGCATCTGGATTTAAGCGCCGAAATGATCGATCAGGCAATTGAAATAATATTACATTTGTAGCTAGTCGGATGTCCGAAGACGGAAGTCAGAAGCCAATGGTTCATAGTCTCATAGTTCATAGTTTAATTTGCGTGTATAATGTCTAACCAATATGCCTAACAACTCCAAACCCATAACTCCAATCTCCAAACTACTCATAGCCAACCGTGGCGAAATTGCTTTGCGTATCATGCGCTCGGCGAAAGAAATGGGGATTAAAACAGTAGCCGTTTTTTCTGAAGCCGATCGTAATGCCTTGCATGTGCGTTATGCCGATGAGGCGGTTTTTATCGGTCCGGCGCCTTCTAATCAAAGTTATCTGATAGGCGAGAAAATTATCGATGCCTGCAAATTAACGGGAGCCGAAGCCATTCACCCGGGTTATGGATTTTTGTCAGAAAACGCTGGTTTTGCACAGCTGGTTGCCGATGCAGGTTTGATTCTGGTCGGTCCTTCGCCACAGGCTATGGAAACCATGGGCAATAAATTATCTGCAAAAGCTGCCGCATTAAAATATAACATCCCGATGGTGCCCGGAACGGAAGAAGCTATACAGGATGTAAACGAAGCCAAGCAGCGCGCCATCGAAGTTGGTTTTCCGATTTTGATCAAAGCGGCCGCAGGTGGTGGTGGCAAGGGGATGCGCATCGTAGAAAAAGCCGATGATTTTGAAGAGCAGATGCAACTTGCCGTAAGCGAGGCTACCTCGGCATTTGGAGATGGAGCCGTTTTTATCGAACGTTATGTTACTTCGCCAAGGCACATCGAAATACAGGTTTTAGGCGATACCCATGGCAATATTGTACACCTTTTCGAACGCGAATGTTCTGTACAGCGCCGTCACCAAAAAGTGGTAGAAGAAGCACCTTCATCAGTTTTAACTGAAGAAATCAGGCAGCAGATGGGTAAATGTGCTATAGATGTGGCCCGTTCGGTAAATTATACCGGCGCAGGTACGGTTGAGTTTATATTAGATGAAAACCTCGATTTCTTTTTCCTTGAGATGAATACCCGTTTACAGGTAGAGCATCCGGTAAGCGAACTGATTACGGGGATAGACCTGGTAAAAGAACAAATCAAAATTGCCTCAGGCGAAAAACTGAGTTTTAACCAGGAAGATTTAAAAATAAGCGGACATGCCATCGAATTGAGGGTTTATGCAGAAGATCCGGCCAATAACTTCCTTCCTGATATCGGTACTTTACAAACCTACAATACCCCAAAAGGTAATGGTGTAAGGGTTGATGACGGTTTTGAGCAAGGCATGGAAATACCGATTTATTATGATCCGATGATTGCCAAACTGATTACTTATGGTAAAGACAGGGAAGAAGCCATCGAAAGAATGATAAGGGCAATTGAAGAATATGATATTACGGGGATAGAAACTACACTGGCTTTTGGTAAATTTGTAATGCAGCACGAAGCCTTTAAAAGCGGCAATTTTGATACCCATTTTGTAGGAAAATACTTTAAACCCGAAAGTTTAAAGGTACAGGATGAAACAGAAGCGCTGATTGCAGCTGTAATTGCCGCTAAACTTTTCCAAAAAAAGGAGGTGAAATTGGGTGATACGGTAGTGAAAAGTACTTCGGACTGGAGAAAGAATAGATTGAAATATTAGAAATACTAAAATAAATTAGTCGTCATTGCGAGAAGGCTTTTCAGCCGACGAAGCAATTTTTCTTGCAAGAATCGCTAGCAGGAAAGATTGCTTCGTCGTACCTCCTCGCAATGACGGTTCGCTTTATTGAATTGTCATCCTGAGCGTAGTCGAAGGATCTCCGTTCCGCTTTGCTTCAGTCGAGATGACGACATGCATGAGATTGACAACCCTACAAATACAAAAAAAATGTTCACAGGAATAATAGAAACACTGGGCGAAGTTACCGCCATCAAAAACGATCATACCAATATCCACTTTACCATTTCATCGGCCATCAGCCATGAGTTAAAAATTGATCAGAGTGTAGCCCATAATGGGGTTTGCTTAACTGTAGTGGCCTTAAACGATGGAACACATACCGTTACTGCAATTGATGAAACCCTGAATAAAACCAATCTTGGGGGTTTAAAAGTGGGCAGTAAAATTAACCTGGAGCGTTGTATGCAGATGAATGCACGTTTAGACGGCCATATAGTACAGGGCCATGTAGATCAGACTGCGGTTTGTGTAAAACGTGAAGAACTGGATGGTAGCTGGGAGTATCGCTTTAAATATGATGCTTCTGCCGGAAATGTAACCGTAGAAAAAGGTTCTGCCTGTGTTAATGGTATCAGTTTAACCGTAGTTAATTCGGAAGCGGATGAATTTTCGGTATTTATTATCCCTTACACCTTTGAACACACCAATTTGCAGGAGGTAGAAGTTGGCGATACTGTAAATTTAGAGTTCGATATTATTGGCAAATACGTAGCCAGATTAATGAATAGGTAAATTTTATTTCTTCAATTATTTGTTTTTAATATCTTGATTATCAGTTTTTTGTTTGTTAATACGCGTTGTTGTAACGCTTAATTTTTCATGACAGTGCAGGATGGTTGGTTGAATTATATTGCTGAATATAGTAGTGTTAAGACTAAAAATTAACACTAACCATATATGAACAGAATCTCCTGCATGTTAAGCACAATGTTTACCATTGTCTTGCTATTTTTATTTACCACAAGTGTTTCAGCTCAAAAAATCTCCTTAAAAGATTTAACTGTTGAGCATTTAGTAAATCCTTTTAGTATTGATAACCCTAAACCAAGGTTTAGCTGGAAAATCGTTTCAGCAGTAAAAGATACCAAACAGGGTAATTATGAAATCAGGCTGGGTACTTCGCCAAAAATTGATAAGGTATTATGGAAAACAGCAGTGAATAATGATCAGTCGGTTTTAGTTGCTTACAATGGACCCCAATTATCTTCAAAAACCAGATATTACTGGCAGGTTAGGGTAAAAGATAACCATGGCAACACTTCTGCCTGGTCGGCGGTGCAGTATTTTCAAACGGGGTTGAAACCTGAAGACTGGAAAGCAAAATGGATTGCTGTAGAAGGAAAAGATACTTCACTTGCCAGTCCGTTGTTCAGAAAGGAGTTTAACTTGAAGAAAAACGTCCGTTCGGCAATGGCTTATATTACCGCAAAAGGTTTGTATGAGGCCAGTATAAATGGCGGACGTGTAAGCGATACTTATTTCGCACCCGGCTGGACGAGCTATAAAAATCATATCCAATATCAGGTTTACGAACTTAAAAATACCTTGAAAAAAGGTGCGAATGTAATCGGTGTTTCACTGGGCGATGGCTGGTACAAAGGACGGATTGGATTTGGCTCTCAAAAAGAATTTTATGGCAATACAAGAGCATTGTTGTTACAACTGGAAGTAGAATATACCGATGGCAGCAAAGAAACCATCGTTAGCGATAACAGCTGGAAAACAAGTTATGGTGCCATAAAATCATCTAACATTTATGATGGGGATACTTACGATGCGAGGTTTGAACAGATGGGTTGGAACAATATCAACTTTAAAGAAAATGCCAGCTGGAAACCTGTGCAGGAAGTAGCTAATGGACCAGAAAAACTGGTGGGCATGACCGGTCCGCAGGTGCGTAAACACGAAGAATTTAAGGCTTTAAAAATATTTAAAACACCTTTAGGAGAAACTGTAGTTGATTTTGGGCAGAATTTAGTTGGTTGGGTAATGCTAAAAGCAAAAGGAGCAGCCGGTACAAAAATTACCATTAGCCATGCCGAGGTACTAACCAAAGAAGGGAATTTTTACACCACTAACCTGCGTACTGCCAAACAACAGAACAATTATATTTTAAAAGGAGAAACCGAACAGGTGTTCGAACCGCATTTTTCTTTTCAGGGTTTCAGGTATGTTAAAATTGATGGCTATCCGGGCGAACTGAAATTATCCGATCTTACGGCTGTAGCTGTTTATTCGGATATGAAAGCAAGTGGAAAATTCAGCACTTCAAATCCTTTATTGAACCAATTGCAACACAATATTTCGTGGGGACAAAAAGGGAACTTTGTTGATGTACCAACAGATTGTCCGCAGCGGGATGAGCGTTTAGGCTGGACAGGCGATGCGCAGGCATTTGCTGCCACAGCGGCATATAACATGGATGTATCGGGCTTTTTTACCAAATGGTTAAAGGATGTTTCAGCCGATCAGCTTCCAAATGGTAGTGTACCTTTTGTAATTCCAAATGTATTAAACCAGAACGATGCCGGTTCTGCCGGTTGGGCTGATGTAGCCACCATTATTCCCTGGGATATGTATGTATTGTATGGCGATAAAGGCCTTTTGGAAACGCAGTATGTCAGCATGAAAAAATGGGTCGATTACATTTCTTCGAAGGCTAAAAATAACCTTTGGAACACTGGTTTTCACTTTGGCGACTGGTTATTCTACCGCCCGAACGATGATAATGATGGCCGTGCGGCGGTAACCGATAAATACATGATTGCACAAACATTTTATGCACATTCTACACAATTACTCCTTAATGCGGCTAAAGTATTGGGCAAAACAGATGATGTGGCCAAGTACAGCGACCTTTTGGAAAAAATAAAGGAAGCCTATATTAAAGAAAACATGACCCCAAGCGGAAAATTGATCTCGAATACACAAACTGCTTATGTTCTTGCTCTACAGTTTGATATGCTGCCCGAAAATTTACGTGCACAGGCTGCACAGCGATTGGTAGATAATGTTCGCGATTACGGAAACCACCTTACTACAGGATTTTTGGGTACACCTTATCTTTGCCATGTATTGAGCAGGTTCGGACATGAGGATGTAGCCTACGATTTATTATTGCAGGAGAGTTACCCTTCATGGCTTTACCCTGTAAAAATGGGCGCAACCACCATTTGGGAGCGTTGGGATGGTATTAAACAGGATGGTTCTTTCCAAACCGCAGATATGAACTCTTTTAACCATTATGCTTATGGTGCCATTGGCGATTGGATGTATAAAAATATCGCAGGGATTAACCCTGTGGCAGCCCAACCGGGTTACAAAGCCATTTTAATTGCACCAAGGCCAGGCGGCAAATTAACCAATGCCTCGGCAGAACTGGAAACTGCCTACGGTGCCATAAAATCATCATGGACCATTGCCAATGGTATTTTTAAACTCGATGTAACTATTCCGGCCAATACAACTGCCACCGTAATTTTGCCAAAAAGCGATAAAAAAGAAGAAATAGGTTCTGGCAGCTATCATTTTGAATATAAATATTAATCGCTTATCATTGCAGCGTTTGATAGGCGGCGAAGAGTCGTCATTGCGAGAAGGCTTTTTCAGCCGACGCAGCAATCTTTCTTGCAATAATCGCGAGCAGGAAAGATTGCTGCGTCGTACCTCCTCGCAATGACGAACTTTCTATTGGAGCCTGTCGATGGCAACGCCGTCGAGATGACGGTAATTAAGCTTAAATATAAATGTACAGTAAAGAAGAATCAGCGAGGTTACGTCAACAATTTTGGATCAGTTTCGGGCAATATATGAAACCCGTTCCTTCGGCCAGTGGTTCAACCGTAAACTGGACCAATTATAAAACAGGGGTGAAGAACATCTTCTTTAAAATGGATGTAGATAATAAAAAGGCATTCATCAGTATTCAGCTTTCTCATCCCGACGCCGATATCAGACACCTCATATTTGAGCAGTTTGAAGAATTTAAACTCATGTTTACCAACACCGTAAACGAAGAGTGGGACTGGATCAAAGATGCAACTGATGAATTTGGCAAAACCGTTTCCTTAATTTCTGCCAGCATTAGCGGGGTAAGCATATTTAACCAGCAGCATTGGCCGGATCTCATTTCATTTTTTAAACCAAGAATTATTGCCCTCGACGAATTTTGGGACAATGTAAAACCCGTTTTCGAAGACCTGGTTTAATCAGTGAGGTTGAGCTGTGCAATCCTGTCTTTCGTAAATTTAATTTCTTCCTTGTCATTTAGCAAACTCGGCTTGCTTTTTAAATAGAGCATATAATATTTAAGCGCATTGCCTGGTTGTTTCATTCTAGTATCGTAAAATACAGCCATGCGGTAATACAGCGTTGGAACAATTTTAAACTGAAGTCCTTTTTTATAAGCTGCACCTGCAAGTGTTAACTGGTTATTTTCTTCATAAACCAATCCCAGTAGCGAATAATAACTCGAAGTATTAGGCGAAATGGCCTCATCGATCGTTTTTTTGGTATAAGTAGCAGCCTGGGCATAATTTTTCAGCGCCCGGTAACTCAGCGAAGTATAATATAGCGTGGCTTCGTTCTGCATGGCAGCTGCTTCCAGCATCTTGAAAAGATCAATAGCTTTCTGGTACTTTTTGGTATAATAATAAGCCTTGGCCACATCTTTTATTACTCCTGCATCGGCACCATCCTTTAATAATTTCTCTCCGGAAGTAATTACCTCGGCATATCTTTTTAACTGGTTAGCTATCGGAAGTTTCGCCCTTTGCAACACCAGGTTGTCGCTATCGCCTTTAATGGCAATATCAAGCACATCATAAGCCTTTTCATATTGCTGGTACCCTGAATGTACTTCTGCCAGATCAACCGCAACATCACCTTCCAGCGGATTAATTTTATTCGCTTTTAACAGGTAAATCAGTCTGACCGAATCTTCTTTCGGGCTACTGTACATATTGGCCAGTAGTTTATAAACACTAAAATTGTTGCTGTCTATCTTTACCACTTCGCCATAATAGCGTTTGGCTTTTTCGGTATTTCCCCTCTTGCTACTAATACTCCCTAAACTAAAAAGGATAGGCAGGTTTAAAGGCTGGAGTGTATAGGCCTTGCTATAAAATTTTTCTGCTTCAACATTGTTGCCTGCCATTAAAAAACAGTAACCAATCTGGCTTAAAGTTTTAAAGTCATCCGGTGCATCGCCATAAATACTTTTCAGGTATTGGGCGGCATCGGCATAACGTTGTGATTGGTAAAAATCAAAAAGTTTTTCCTTGTCCAATACATCGCCGTTTTGGGCGTAAATTGTTAAACTGAAACTGAATAATGCCAGTAAAGTGAGTAGATTTTTCATGGCTGATAATTTTAAACTAATTTATTAGTTATTTTCGAAATTTCCAAACCAGTTTGTTAAAAGATAGACGAAATCAAACAAAATAAGTGCTAAAGGGTTTATACAGAATAGTTGAACTAAAAAATAAGAACCTATGAACACTTTAAAGAAGTTTGAATTAATGGAAAAAATTGTGCGTGAATTGGAAGATTTGCAAAACTCTCAGCAGGCACTAATCCAGAAAATCGGTAAAATTGAAGTTGATAACATCGAACTTGGCGATAGCCGTCTTGAAAAAGATTTACCGGATATACATCAAAATTTAGCTGATAACTTAGATACTATTTCAGGAATTTTAGATTACTTTGCAGGTAAAACACAAAACTTTGGTGATAAAAACAATGTTGAGGCTTTAAAAGAACAAGAAGCCATTAACAACGCCACAAACTAAATTAACTGTATATGAAATTTTTATCTTTAACCGTTGCATTTTTACTTGTTGCATTTTTCGCAAGTGCGCAGGTATTGCCATCTTTCCAGCTGGGTATTAAAGCTGGTGCAAATTTATCGAAATTTGATAGTGATAACACTTTTAGCAGTAAGAACCGTGCAGGTTTTTACGGCGGACTTTGGGCTAGGATAGGTGCTGCAGGAATTCATTTTCAACCGGAGCTGTATGTTTCGGGAAAGAAAGCAAACCTGGTGAGTGATGCAACAGGAGAGGTAAACAGAGTAAATTTCACCAGTTTAGATGTGCCTTTATTGATCGGTACAAAATTTGGAGCCGCGGGAGTTGGTCTTCGTTTAAACACCGGACCAATGTTTTCATTAATATTAGATGAAAACCAGAGTTTCGGTCAGGCGGCAGGAAGTGTTTTCAAAGCTGATTTTAAAAACCAGGCTTTGGCATGGCAGTTTGGCGCAGGCTTAGACCTTAAAAAACTAAGCTTTGATGCCCGTTACGAACTAGGATTATCAAAAATCAATAAAGCCGGTTATCCAGGTACCAAGCTGAATTTATTTACAGTGGGTTTGGGGTATAGGATTTTGTAATACTTAATATAATTTCTCACCGCGAATCGTCATCTCGACTGAAGCGTAGCGAAATGGAGAGATCTATAATAGATTTCTCGACTCCGTTGCACTCCGCTCGAAATGACGATTTTTTGTTTACCCTTCTTTCTCCAACTCAACTTCCGTAAGCTCGTAGGCAAACGATCCGTTTTTTGGTACGATAGGTGTTGCCCGGCCAATACTTAGTGCTTTAATAAATGAAGCCCCGAAATAGAATATCAGTGAGGAATAGAATACGAAAAGCATGATTACGATAATGGAGCCTGCTGATCCGTAAATATTGCTGATATTGCTCAATGGCAAAAGGATTCTTAAAATATACTTTCCGGCGGTAAAAAGGCATCCGGTTAATAATCCGCCTGAAATGGCTGCACGCCAGGTAGGCCTTCCATTGGTTAAATACCTGAACAGGATGGTAAACCATGTAGTTACAATTACCACAAATATCAGCTGGTTAAGTACAGAGGTTAAAATCAGACCGATTGAAGGTGCCCCGTTTTTTAAATAGGCCCCGATATAAGCCTGTACACTATCTGCCAGTAATCCGATAAAAAACAATATACCAGCCAAAAGGATAATGGTAACCGATATGGCCCTCGATTTAAGTGTGCTGATGATGCCCTTTTTATCCTGGGCAATATTCCAGATCTGCTCTAAAGAATTTTTAATCACATTGAACAATGTGGTGGCTACAAAAAGGAAAAATATAAAACTGAAAAGGGTAACATACCAGGCCTGATCAATCCCGCGGATATTTCTTAAAGTTGTTCTGATCTGCGTAATGCTTTCATTGTCGAGTATACTGGCCAGTCGTTCGAAAAGATGGGTAGCCAATAATCTTCTATCGGTAAACATCCCGAAAAGCCTGATCAGGATAATGAGGATTGGTGGCAGTGCAAAATTGGTGAAAAAAGCAGTTGCACCAGCGAGGCGTAAAGGATCATTCTGTTGAAATAAATTAAATGCTTTTCTTATGGTTGAGAAAAAAAACTTTAGATCTTCTATTATCGATGGCATCGCTCCTGCGTTAAACTCAAAAGGCCGAAAATAGTAAAAATACTTTATTCAGCCTTTCTATGATGGTAAAGATTTAGTTCGTTTTGGTGAAAACAAGTAACGTTTTATCGCCATCTAAAAGATAAAGTTTATTATCAGTTACTTTGGCGCTGTTTACCTGGTTTAAAGCATGCAGGTACGACCGTTCGGCGGCATCAGTTTCCTGGCAAAACATTTTTGTACCAAAAACATTTTTTACTGTGATCTTATTATCTGCAATTTCTGCCTGTCCGCCATAGCCGTTACAAAAAGATTTTCCGCTTATTTTTAAACTATCAGCAAAATTCAGGGTTGCTTTTGCTGATGCCGGTAAGGTTAAGCCAGGTAATTCTGTTAACTCCCATTTGGTATTGGTAAAAGTTGCGGGATCTAATTTTTCTTTACAAGAACTCAATAAGAAGAGCAGCATTCCGCAGAGGATCAGTTGTTTCATGATAATAAGGATTAATAATTTCTTTTTACCATCAAAAACTAAACCAATAACGCAAAGATATCCTGTTGATTAGAAGATAATTAGTTTTTCTTTTTCAGGAATTCTGTTTTTAACACTAAAACTGTTCCGTTTACTTTACCTTCAATGGCCTTAGGATCATCGGTTAAACGGATGTTTTTAACAGCGGTACCCTGTTTAATATCGCTCGCCATGCCTTTTACCTTTAAGGTTTTAATAACGGTAACCGAATCTCCTTCGTTTAAAATATTGCCGTTGCTGTCTTTAGTTTCCATGTTTTTTCGATTTACCGGCGAAAATAGAATTTATAAACGGATAATTTATGGTTGTTTTTCAATCTTCATCCAGTGGTGTGTAATGCCGTGGTAATCGAAAACGGAGATTTTTTTCAAACCAACTTTTTCAAGCACGTGGATCGAACCCAGGTTATTGATATCTGCAATGCCGATAATTTCATCAAGTTTAAGTTCGTTAAAACCATAATCTCTTGCAGCTGCAGCAGCTTCAGTAGCATAACCCTTTTCCCAAAAACGTTTACTAAACCGGTAACCAAGGTCATAATAATTGCTATGGTTATTATGGGTTTCTTTCATCAGTTTTAAGCCCGCCCAACCGATAAAACTGTTGCTTGCTTTTTCAATCACTGCCCACCTGCCGATTCCATTTTCGATATACTGTTTCCTGATAAATTCGATATCAGCCTTACTTTGCTCAATGGATTGAACCGGTTTATTACCCAAAAAAATATGGACTTCGGGGTCGCCATCCATTTCAAACATACCTGCTGCATCTTTAGGTAGCAGCTCGCGCAATATTAAACGTTCAGTTTCAGCAAAAATCTTCATATCAGGCTATGGTTAGATCAAAATTAGGATAATTTGGGCTAAGTTTAGTCTTTATGGAAGATGAAAAATGTGGGATGGATGATGGAATGTATTCTGCGGTAATCAGCGAAATCCGGGGGAGATTATTCTGCAATTGGTTCCCGCAGATTTAAGGAGATATACGCAGACGGGAAAGAATGGAAGATGAAAAATGTGGAATGGATGATGGAATGTATTCTGCGGTAATCAGCGAAATCCGGGGGAGATTATTCTGCAATTGGTTCCCGCAGATTTAAGGAGATATACGCAGACGGGAAAGAATGGAAGATGAAAAATGTGGAATGGATGATGGAATGTATTCTGCGGTAATCAGCGAAATCCGGGGGAGATTATTCTGCAATTGGTTCCCGCAGATTTAAGGAGATATACGCAGACGGGAAAGAATGGAATATGGAAAATGTGGAATGGATAATGGAATTGCATCCAACTCGGTGCCCCCTGTATCATGCTGAGTGTAATTGAAGGATCTCTATGCACTATGTGGTTACCCTTCGATTACATCCAGGCAAAAGATAGCAATTAACGCTGCGTTCTTTGCGGTTAATAAATAATTGTTTTATTTAAACTGCATGAGTCTTAAAATCATTAACCGGCTTTCTTTTTAAAATCAATGCCGCCGCTAATGATATCAATATTCCTACGGGCAATATTTCCATGTAGGTAAATAATACGACCATTACCGGGTTTTTGTACATTTCCTGATTTACGGCCAATTCTTTTGCTTTTTTAGATAGCTCTGCGGCCGAGGCACCACTGGCTTTTGCTTCTCTTAATACCTGAGCTACATATTTATCCATAAAATCGGGCATAAATACATAATAATCAACTAGCCAAACAATAACATAGATAGTTGAAGCTACTAAACTGATTAAGGCACCGATTTTGAATGCTTTACCGAAAGTGATTAATCCATCATTATATTTATCGCGGTAGTTGATGATTCCTACAAAAATGAAGGAAAAGGCCAGTACCATAGATGCATAGCCGATAAGCATGCTATGCTCCATATCTGGGTTATTATAACAGCCGGCCATCGAAAGTACCATCAATACGGAAACAATTACACCTGCAATTAATCCGAATACAATTACATTCTTTTTCATGTTTGATTTTTTTATTGGTTTACCCCACAAAATTGACCTGATTATTCCTTTTTGCCTTCATACTTTAGTATGATTTTTAAGAAATCTGGCTTTTTAACACTAAAGTGTTAACCTCATCAGGGGATAAGGCTGAGTTTTTTTGCAGTTTCAATCGCTTGCGTTCTGCGCTTTACTTCCAGTTTTTCGAAAAGCCTGGCGTTATGCGTTTTTATGGTGTTTAAAGAAACAAATAACTTCGATGCAATTTCCTGATTGCTTAACCCTTCCGACATCAGCTGCAATACTTCAAGTTCTCTTTTGCTGATGTTCAATCTGCTTAATTCTTTTTCGTTAAGTGTAAAAGCCCCGCGTTGCCCGGTAAAAATTTCTTTCTCGACCAGGATGGTTTTAGGTTTGGTTAATTTTAGGGCCAGCCAGATACCCAGGGCTGTAAAAATAACAGCTATTGATCCTGCATAAATTTCGAAAGCATGATTAATAATGAGGAAACGAAGCTCCAGCCATTTCAATAAAAACAGCAATATAGCGAGGAATACGCCATATAGGATTACGCTTTTATTTCTGTTCAGAAAGTTAGTTGAGCCCGCCATTTGATAAATCTTTAATCAAAAATAAGGAATTTAGTTTGAGCGAAGTAAGTATGGATGATGGAAAATGTAATATGGATGATAGGATAAGTCCGGAAGTCAGATGTCCGAAGTCCGATGTTGGCGCGGTGAAAAATAAGCCATAAATGCTCAGCGTTCTTTCGCGTTTTTTGCGGTTAAAATGCCATTAGCCTGTAGTCAATCAAAATTTCATCCAAATGCCGTAATTTTCTGGTGACTTTGATAACATAAAAGCAATAAAGATTTTAAATTAGCAAAAAAAATAAAAACTAAACCATGAAAATTACGCTTTATGCACTTGTTCTGTCCGTTGTTTTGTTCGGCTGCGGTGGCAATTCAGAAAAAACTTACAAAGCCCGCGCATTTGCGGTAAGTGATGATTTTAATGTATTTCCAAAAGGGAGCAAAGACATTTTAACCATTGTAAAAACCGATTCGGGTAAAACAACTGCTGCCGATCGTTTCGCTATTAATACCAGGGATACCACAATCACTATAGAGGATGGTGCAAATGCTCCGGCCAAGAAATTTAGTGTAGCCTCATTCATTAACACACAAAAAACAGCAGTACTGGTACAGGTAGATGATAAAGACGGCAAGATGGCTCCATTTTATATCATTTATGTAAATGGAGGAAAAACAGAAGTGGTAAGCTTAAACAAAGCATCAAAAGGGGCTGAAGATAAAAAATATACCAATGGTTTAGAAGAATTAACCAGAAGCAATTTGTTGGTTAACAACGATTTCTTTATCACCACAATCAACTCAAGGGTTTACCCGATCAAACGCCAAAAAGAAGATGAGCGCATCCAGGGTAAATTCTTTATGTACTCGAGCGATAAAACCACTCTGGCATTTTTAACCGCTAATGCTTTATATCAGGTAAATACCAAAACGGGAGAAACTTTTAACCTGCCTTTGCCTGCATCATTAACCAGTCAGCCCGAAACCCTTGTAGGGAATATCCAAAGCGACTATACCTGGGTACCGAATGAGCATGGAACACCTTTCCTGAAGAAAAATGCTGATGATAACCGCATTGTGGATATTAAGGAGTTTAAGCACTAAGCTAAACTGTTTTAACAGAATTTAATCTGTATCCATGACTTTTTACAGCAGGTATCAAAACGGGGAAACACAGGATGTTTATAACGACATAGAAAAATTAGGAGAGAAAGCATTCTCTCCTGATTTTTATCCTGATGTAGAAAAAGTGTTGATCGAAACGTTTGAAAGAGTAAAATTCAATCTGGATATTATTTATAATGAGCTGATAAATATTAATTACGTTTTCTGGAAGAATGAAATTGGCGATGATGATGCAATAATTAAACCCGCTGATAATACTGATCAACTTTTTAATACATTAGCAAAGAGTATTGAGCCTGTTGGTAAATTACCGCAATCCTTAAAAATATTTTATAAAATTGTTGGTAGCTGCAATTTTGCTTGGAATTATCAAGAAAATGAAAACATCATGTGGGAAATGGCAGATCCAATCCAGATCACTCCATTAACTTATTGTGTTTCGGAAGTTACAGATGAATATTGGTTGGAAGAAATGCATGAATATATTGAAGATGAGGAATTTGGTTCCGCTTTTTTAGAGCTCTCAGCCGATAATTTTCATAAAGATAACGTCAGTGGCGGAGCTCCCTACGCGCTACAGTTGACCCAAGCTAAAAGCATTGATGGTTATTTTTTAAATGAACCAAACGAAACAACATTTATCAATTACCTAAGGATCTGTTTCGAAAGCTGCGGTTTTCCTGGTATGCGAAATCAAAGCAATCAAAGCTTCCAAAATTTTTTCGATAAAGTAAAACCTCAGTTAAAAAAAATATAAGTGTTTAAATTATCCGCGGTTAAGGGTTTTGAACCTAATCTAGAAGGCGCAAGCCATTGATAATATTAAGTAACCACTAAAATTGCTTAAAAACCATAGCCGTGGTCCGTGTCTTCACGGACCACGATAATCTTTAAACCACCATCGTTCTAAAGGTTAGGTTTACCCTTGGCTGATTTACTTTTTTGGTAGGAGGGAGCCTGTGCAGCCAATTGGTCTGCGTTTCATCTTTCATCACCAATAAACTTCCGTGTTCCAGAAATAAAGTAACCGTTTCTTTAGTTTGTTTATGCTTGAAAAGAAATCTCCTTTCGGCACCAAAACTTAAAGATGCAATAGCAGAATCTTTAGCCAGGGCTTTTTCATCGTCGCTATGATAAGCCATGCCTTCATCACCATTGTGATATAAATTTAGCAGGCAGGAGTTGTAAGTTACACCTGTTTGTTCTTCCGAAATTCTTTTAAGTTCAAGCAATTCTTTCGTCCAGGGTAAAGCCAGTTTCGATTTATTCGAATAGGTGTACGAGTAATTTTCATCTCCATACCAGGCCACTTTCCTCTTGGTAATAATATGTTTGCCCATTATAAAAGCCTCATCGTTTTTCCATGCTATCGTATCCATCAATACATCAAAATAGTGGTCGGCCTCCGCAGGTGAAAATAATTTCCCGAAATAATTTACTGTTCCACCATAAGGAAGAAAATTCTGATTTGGATCCGTCGTTACGCCGAATAAATCGAGGGTTTGAATGCTATTTTTGTTCATTACAATTCAGGGTTTATTTGTGCTGCTTCCCAACCAATCATGGCCGTTTTCCTGTTGATACCCCAGTGATAACCTCCCAAAGCACCGCTCGATTGTATTACCCGATGACAGGGAATCAGAAAAGCAACCGGATTATCGCCGATAGCCGTGCCAACCGCTCTTGATGCATTCGGGTTTTGCAGGTTTTTGGCGATGCTTCCATAAGTGCTTAATTTGCCCATGGGGATTTTAAGCAGTGCTTCCCAAACTTTTAACTGGAAATCTGTTCCTTTTAAATGTAATTTGATCTGATTGAGTTTGCTCCAATCGTGACTGAAAATATATAGAGCATTCTGTTGCTCCTTATCCAGTATCAGTTGGTATTTAGCTGCCGGAAACTGGCGTTGAAGATTAGCTAAGGCTAGCTTTTCATCATCATAAAAAGCAATATGGCAGATTCCCTTTGGTGTGCTCGCTACAATAATATTCCCAAACGGACTTTCTGCAAAACTATAATTGATATGAAGATTCTCGCCACCGTTTTTATACTCGCCGGGTGTCATCCCTTCGATGTTTACAAAGAGATCGTGTAACCTGCTGGTGCCCGATAAACCGGTTTCTAAAGCGGTATCGAACAAACTATAGTTTTCTTTCAGCATTTCTTTGGCGTAACCTAGACTGATGTACTGTAAAAAACGTTTCGGTGTAGTGCCTGCCCATTCGCTAAATAACCTTTGAAAATGAAAAGGACTCAAATTTACTTTTTCGGCAATTTGTTCCAGTCCGGGTTGTGCCTTAAAATTAGTTTTGATGTAACTAATTGCTTCGGCTATCCTGTTGAAATTGATTTCTTCTTGTGCTTTCATGGTCTTGAATAATTTATACCCAAAAGTAGTATGCATAAAAACCGTAAACTACCCGAAACTTGCTCAATTTAATGTTTTCGTACTTCAAGAGCCAAAATTAATCAACAATCAGGGCAAAACTCCTGTTTAAAACAAGCAACCAGGTTTATCATTATCATTTACCATGATGCGATAAATTTAAACATCCCATCAGGAATATAAATAGTTTAACTTTAATTCCTGATCAGGATAACCAAAGTTTTTCTTCCCTTTTCACCACCAGTACCCTGTCGTCATTTAAAACCAGGTAGCCATACTCATAGCAGAAAATATAACAGTTGCCGTTCTGTGTTTCATAGTAATAAGTATGATAATCAAAATTGAAACCTGCAGATATCAATTTTTTACGACTGATTTTTGCTTTACCATTCGGGTTAAACTGCGCCAGGATATTGCGGTTTTTTTTCAAAATGCTGTTAATCCGTCTCAATACGAGGCTGTCCTCGGTTTTAATACGGTTGTTGTAATTGTTGCGGCAAGAATCATCGCAGAATTTCTTGTCGGCTCTTCCCTTAACTGCGGTTCCGCAGTCTAAACATAAGCGTTCCATAATAACTTTCTTTTTTTTATTATGGGATGATGGTCTAATTTATAAAATAAAATGATTGAAAAGAAAAAAATAAAAACCCTCATTCAAGCTCAAAATCGCGCATTATCCGTGTATAAACGTTTATAAACGACTATAAATACTTACTATCCGACTAATTTTTGGTGCTGTGTGCAATTTTGTGGTGTCGGTTGTCGTGGTGGCAACTGTTCGTTAAACATTTAGAAACTTAAAATTTAAAATTATGGAAAGTGCAACTAACAAAGTGGTATTAAGCGGATTTGCAGGCGCAGATGCAGAAGTTAAAAACGTTGGGTCTCAAAAATTAGCTAAAGTGCGCATTGCTATCAATGAATCGTATAGAAACTCATCGGGTGAGGATATTAAAAAAGTACAGTGGTTTAATTTAATCTTTTGGAATGCGAAAGCGGATATTGCGGAGGCACAGATTAAAAAAGGTACTGGTTTAACCATAGAAGGTAAGTTACAGAATAGCAGTTATGATGGGAAGGATGGCTCAAAACGTTATCATTTTGAGATTGTGGTAATTGATGTTGTCATCCGTGAAAACGAAAAACAGAACGCTTTTTAAATCAGTAGAACCACATCATGTAAGGCTTTAATTACATGATGTGGTTTATAATTATAATTTTACAGAAAGGCCCGTGTAAAAATTGATTCCCGCAGCCGGATTGAAATATCTTCCGTTTGCCGCGTTTAAATCATTACCCAAACTGTAATTTACATTAAGCAGGTTATTCACACCCGCAAATACGTCTAAACGGGTTTTGCTGATCTTTAAATTTCTGATCCCCAATTTGCTTTCTACCAGATGATACCTCTTTGCAAAAACGGTATTGGCATCGTTTAATGGGATAGAAGAAGTATAATTGTGCTGGACAAAGAAATAAATTGCTTTAGGAAAGTTAAATTCAAGGCTGTTTACCAAAATACTTTCGGGAACACCGGTAAGTTTATTACCACTGTAAGATGTAGTACCGCTTACAAAATCATCGAACCTGAAATGACTATAGGTATAATTGCTTCTTAGTTGTAATCCTGTTAAAAATGATGTGTTATTCCTGATGATCCAGATGGCTGTTTCGAGTTCAATTCCATTTTGTTTGGTACCCCCTGCATTAATAAAATATTCGGCATCGTTCTGGTTCAATCTTCTTACAATGGCATCTTTCAAATGATAACTGAATACGTTGGCGTTGGCATAAAAACGGTTGTTTTTGGTTTTATAACGTAAACCAGCTTCATAGTTCCAGCCTAATTCGGCCTGCAGGTTATTATTGATGTTGTTATCAGACGACCTTACTTCCGCAATGGTAGGAGGTGAATAACCTTTGCTTACCGAGGCACGTACCGAAAAATCGGAAGTGATCAGGTAAGAAACTGCTGCTTTTGGCATAAACTGGGTATCGAATCTGCGTTGCTTTGATGCGATAACTTCGGGGAAATAACTTTCGTAATTGTACCTGTAGAAATTTAAACTCGAGGCCAGCTCGATAAGGAATTTATTGCTGATATCGAAATTCAGTCTCAGGTAGGCGAAATCCTGACTTGCCTTTAACCGGTCTGAAGCCTGCATGGCAGTAGCTTCGCCACCATTGTTGTTAAAATTTTTGATCTGGCTTTTCGTAGCCGAACTTTCTAATCCAATCTGCGCATTAAACTTAAAGTCTTCTTTTGCCTGTGTATAATCCAAAAATGTTCTTAAACCTAAAGTACTTTCATAACGTTTTTCATAATTCGTAATAAACGGATTCTTGAAATCGGTATAAGTGGTAAACAAAGCAATTACATGCTTCAAATGTGTATTGATCTGGTAAGAATTAGATAATCCGCCAAAAATAGTTTTATTATAAATGGCAGCCTGTTGCGAAATAGCACCTGGTATGGTTGGGGTTGCCGGCCGTGCAAGTTTAGGATCCTGGTCTAACTGCATGGCTGTTAATCCTCCAGGTGTGTTATAAGCCAAATCGCTATAAAAAGCAAAAGCCTTTAAGCTGCCTGAGGCGCTATAGTTCCATTGCTGAAAAGTCTGGAAATATTTTCTGTCCATGGCGCTGTTCTGACGGTAACCATCACTTTTTTGGTAACCTTCGCTAAAGCTGAAACTATAATTTTTAAATTGATGTTTGATGTCTGCCGTTTGATGGAACAAACCATAAGAACCGGTAATGGCTGATGCGCTGATTCCATTATTACCGAGGTTGGGTGGCGTAATTAATAACGCCCCACCAGTGTTTGCGCCAAATATACTGGCCTCCGGACCTTTGTAAATTTCCATGGTACCCACTGCAGTAACATCCAATGCATTTAAATAGGTATTGCCGCCTGCATCAGTCAGGGGGAAATCGTCAACATAAATCTTAACATTTCTGATACCGAATGGCGAACGTAATAAACTACCACGGAGGGATAAACGGTAACTGCCGGGCGAACGTTCTTCCATTCTCACACCGGTAATGGTATTTAGGGTACTTACCAACGAGTTGCTTTGCTGGTTACGGATTGCATTACTATCGATAAGGCTTACTGCTGATACCGACCTGAGTAAAGGCTGACGGTTGTAATAACCTTTAACGTTAACATCTTCGAGTTTTTTTGTCGAATCGGGTTTTATGGTCTGCGCTAAACCTGTTAATGCAAACAATGATAGTATTAAGGTAAGATTTGATTTCAAAGGGACATAGGTTGATGTTTAGCCACAGACTGGCAGATAAATTTACTGCATATTCTACTAATCTGTAGCTAATTTATAAACTATTTTGCTGCTACCCTCCAAATTACACCGCTTACATCATCGGCAACCAATAAGGCACCGTCTGGAGTAAGTGTAACACCAACCGGACGGCCGTAAACTTCTGCCTTTTCGGCATCAGCCACAAAGCCGGTTAAAAAATCTTCAGGTTTTCCAGTTGGTTTACCGTCCTTAAATGGTACAAAAGCTACTTTGTAGCCTGAAATTGCCGATCTGTTCCACGAACCATGCTGACCGATAAAAGCACCTCCCTGGTATTTTTGAGGAAATTTTGTGGCTTTATAAAATGCTAATCCCAATGAAGCAGTATGTGCCCCAACCGGAACATCCGGAGCAATGGCTTTTTTAACCATTTCAGGATTTTTACCTTTTAAACGAGGATCTTCATTTTGTCCGTAGTAAGAAAAAGGCCAGCCATAAAATGCACCGGGTTTAACACTGGTGATATAATCTGGAACCAGGTCGTCGCCTAAGCCATCGCGTTCATTAACGGCTGTCCACAACATATTGGTTGATGGTGCCCAATCTATCCCTACCGGATTACGTAAACCACTGGCATAAACTTTTTCACCTGTTCCATCCGGATTGATTTCTAAAATATTGGCCCTGCGAACTTCGTTTTCCATACCGTTTTCGCCAACATTGCTGCCCGATCCAACAGTTACATAAATTTTGCTTTTATCAGCATTGGTAATGAGGTTCCTTGTCCAGTGGTTGTTATAGCCCCCGGCCGGAAGACTCAAAATCTTTTTACCGGTTGCAGTTATTTTGGTATCGCCTGTTTGATAAGGATATTGCCATAAACCATCTGTATTGGCTACATAAAATGAATTACCGATAATCAACATGCCATAAGGCTGGTTAAGTCCGTTTAAAAAAGTAGTTACGGTTTCGGGTTTACCATCTTTGTTCGAATCGCGGTAAAGTAAGATGGTATTGGCACTTTTTCCGGGAACTTCCGACTTGGCTTTACCAGTTACCGTATTGGCAATCGATTCTGCTGCGCTTCTTTCTGAATTGGAAAGTACCACCAGTACATCACCATTTGGGGCAATATAGGTATTCCGCGGGCTTTTAATGTTTGAAGCAAATTTTGTTACCACAAATCCCTCAGGAGCAACAGGCGTTTTTCCTTCCGGCCAGCCAATTACCCTACTGAATTTGCTTTTAGCGGCATTGGTATCGGGTGCGGGTAAATCTATCGCTCCATTTTTAGTGGTTACTGTGGTATCTTCGCCCTGGGGCTGTTTGTTAGAATTGGATTGACATCCAAAAAGAACTGAAGTTGAAAGTATTGCAGTATAGAAAATCTTGTTTTTCATGTCCGGGATTTTTTTGATCATTAACTGGTTTCAAAAAATATAACATGGAAATCGAACAGATGTTTTCGACAAATCATAATTGCCACAACCGGGAAATTGAAATGGAAAGTACCCGAAAGTACTTTCCATAGGAGAGCGCACCTTATTTTCCTTTGAAGATGTTCAGTTTGTACTGATAGGTAACAAGGAAGTATCGTTTTAATATTTCTCTATCTGATATATTAACTGCATTGTTGTAGGCATATCTGCTTACCGAAATATTCTGGTCGAAAAGATCGTAAACAGAGATTTTTAACTGTCCACGGTCTTTTTTAAGCATCTGTAATGACAGTGCCAGGTTTAAAAGATGAGAACTTCTCGGAAAACCTTCGGCAATCTGCGGGTTGTAATTATAGGAGTAATTGGCATCGAGGATTATTTTTTTAGGCCAGCGCAGGCTAAAATCAGATCCTATGGTATGCGAATAGGTATTTACATTATTAAAGTTAACATCCTTATACCGGGTCATCTGTTTGGTGAAATTGTAGCGTGCATTAATATTCAGCAGCTCATTGTAATTGAAACTGATGTTTTCGCCCAATGTAGTATAAAAGCTGTTTTCAAAACCCTCGTCAGTATTTAAGATAAATGGCCTTCTGTTTAGGTTCAGGTTTACATTGGTGTTAAGACCAATCTGCCATTTCTGCGATTTTTTAAACTGTTTGCCAAAATTGATGCCCATATACCCATTGGCATTACCATTCCGGTTTACATACGTGGTGGTATTTGCGCCTGCGCTGCTCAGTATGGTTTGCTGGATAACCACATTGTTGCTGAAATTTAGTCCGGAGTAGACATTAAAATTGATCTGTTTGCTATAATTATACTTATAGAGATTAAAATTAAAATTTCTTACCCTTGATGGCAGCAAATCAGGATTACCCGTGGTTTTATACAAAGAATTGTAAACACGCACAATGGGCTGCATTTGAGAGATACTGGGCAGATCTAAACGCTCATCGTAACTGAACGACATGCTTGGCCCATCAATGCGTACACTTGGGAAAAAGTTGTTAAATTTTTGATCAATATCATCATAGCCATAATTGAACACATTTTTAACATCCATTAATTCGGCTTTAACACCCAGCCTCACACTGTATTTTTTACTGATTTTGTATAAAAGCTGCGGACGAATATTCTGCGTAAAAATATTGCGCTGTAAATCGTTGCTCAGGTTTACCTGAAGAAAATCGTAAGTGCCCGTGAGTGGATTTTTTTCTGAAAGGCTCAACTGATCTTTATTGCTCGAATATCTGGAATAGGCATTCATCTCCAGGATCAGCTTATCTGAAAGGAGCGGATAATTATAAGTTAAAGATAAATCCACGGAAGTCGATTTTCTCCAGCTGTCTTCGTAGCGATCCTGCCTTTCCGACTTTACATCTGCTGTGTAAGAAACAATGTTATTGAGTGAAAACCGGTCTCCTTCATTATTGCTTAACTGAATGGAGTGGGTAATATTGAGCGATTCGCCTTTTTTCTTTAACCTCCGGTAATAATTAAAATTGTGCGAAAAATCAATGTTGTTTGATTTGTAGGTAGCATCGTACGAATTTTCCCTCAATTTGGGGAAAGCGGTATTCGAACTGTTGCCAAAATTGCTGTTTAAGTTGTTATCGCCGCCAAAATTAAGCTTTGGCTCATACCTGATTCTGTTAATGGTATCGGGCACCCATTCTACCAGACCGCCGAAAGCGTGTTTGTTATTTTTATTGGTATTGCTGTTCTGCGAAAAAGATACAAGCCTGGTATCAGGCAGAAACTGTTCATTATAATTCTGACTGTTATAAATCCTTTCGGTGTGGGTAAAGAAATAAACCAGGTTGAGCTTTAATTTCTTCCCATAGTTGTTATTGATATTAATACCTCCTGAAGCCACGTTTTCCATGCCGCCATAACCTCTTCCACCAAATGTGCCATCGTATACCTGCGATCCACCCGAACGGTCGAAACCACCCATGGAATATAAATCCTGACCGGAAAATCCTGTTTTATTGAGGTTATTGGCCAAACCAATTAAACTTACCTGCAAAGTATCCCTGAAATTACTGAGGATCCCCGCAGTTTCATACCGATCCCTGCTGCCACCACCACCATAAATTTTACCCAGCGTACTTTTTTTGATTTTACTTTTCATCTTCAGGTTGATGATTTTGGCTACCTGAGTTTCGCTCACCAGGTGATCAGGATCGTTCTCACGGTCGTCGTAAACCTGAATTTTATCAACCATATCGGCATCAAGATTTTTGGTGGCTACTTTCGGATCGTTTCCGAAAAATTCTTTTCCGTCAATCAACAGTTTACTGATCGATTTACCATTTACGAGGATAGAACCATCAACATTTACCTGTACACCCGGCAATTTTCGGAGCAGTTCTTCTACTACTGCATTCGGGCGGGTTTTAAAAGCTTCGGTATTAAATTCAATGGTATCTTTTTTGATTACCACAGGCGATCTTTCACCTTTGATTACTACTTCCTCCAGGTTGTGGCCAGCCAGTAAAATGGTGCCGAAATCTTTAACTGCATCTTTTTTAAGATCAAGCATCCGCCTGAATGTAGTGTAGCCAACATAGGAAATAATGAGTTTTGCAGGCTTTTCGACAGAAATACCGGATAATTTAAAAACGCCGTTTTTATCGGTAAGGGTATAGGAAACCAAACTGGTGTCTTTCGCATTAACAATGGCAACGGTGGCAAATTCTACAGGGACTTTGGATGATGAATCGGCAACAATTCCTTTAACGGTAGTTTTATTTTGTGCCATCAGGTTTAAACCTGCTAAAATTAACAGGAGCGTGGTGAGAAGCTTGAGCATTTAGGTTATTTGGTTGAGCTATAATTTTGAAACGATTAGTTGAAACTAAATTACTGCATAATAACCAAAGATTTAGTTAAGGAATTGTTAAATCGTTTTAAAACAGACTTTGTCCGTTATTTAACGAGGTTCTCCAGTAATTTGGTCTCAATATCTTTTGCATTTAATAGCAATGCGGAGAACTGGGGATCAGATTTTACCAATAAAAATTTTCCGTTAGGAAGAACAATGGCCGAGGTACCGCAGGTGGTAACTTCTTTAAATAATAACTTTTTTAAAAATCCCGGATCGGTATCTATTTCCAGGCCTTTTGATTTAACTTGGCTAAACTGTTCTCCTACCTCACGGTACTGATAAATGGCAACTTTTGGCCGGGCTGCAGCTTTTTCTAAAATATTTTTTTGAAATGTCCACCTTACATTGTTCAAAAACTCAGCATTCTGGTAATTCAGGTCGTTCCAGCAGGCGTCTTTGTTAAAATCGTATTTAATGATGATGGTATCTTTTAAAGCAAGTCTTTCGTTCTGTTTTAAAAAGATATGTAGCGAGTCGATCTGTGCATCGGTTAATGTGCCCGCCTGATAACGGTTTTTTTCATCTACATAGAGTTTTGGAGAACAGGCGTATATAAATATGGCAAGAAGTAGGAGTATAAATAATTGAGATTTGAATTTAGTGAAACTTTTCATTTGTGTGAGCATTAATGTTGACATTTCCTGATCAGATTTAAATCATCCGACCAGGAAATTTCTTAAAGATAAATTTATAACTAAAATGTTAATTAACAATATTAGAATTTGTTATATCTATATTTCACTACCATTTATAAACTTTAATTAAAAGACTCGTCATTGCGAGGTACGAAGCAATCTTAAAGCGTTTGCTAGTAGCGATCGTTGTAAGATTGCTTCGTCGGCTGAAAAAGCCTTCTCGCAATGACGTCCGTCTAGGTAAACTTACCCTCTCAAAATTTTAGCTTTCTCTGCATCAAATTCTTCCTGTGATAAAATTCCGGCATCCAATAATTCTTTTAAATCCAATAAAGCCTGCTTTTTGGCTGCCATATCATTTTTGGGCGGCTCAGAACTACTTTGTGATGATGCTGCGGTCTCTGTTTGCTGATTTGGGGCACTTGCAGGACCGTATTTTAATAAAAGTTCAGTAATTTCATTAAAACCTTTGATGTTTGAATAATCGATTGCTTTTTGCTCTTTCACATTAACAATTGACGGATCGGCAGATTTTTCGAGTAAAAATTTCACTGCATCTTTTTTGCCATTTGCAGCAGCATAATGCAAGGCGGTGTTTCCGCTTTCATCCTGGATATTAACATTGGCACCTTTTTCCAGTAATAACTTTAGCATACTTAAATGCCCACTTTTAGCTGCTACGTGTAACATGCTTTCGCCACCATAGTTATAATTATTGTCGAAAGAGAAACTGGCCGAAATAGAAATATTGTTTGCCGTTTCTACCCATTCGAGGTACGAATACATCGAATCGTCGTTGCCCGAAAGCGGTTTTGCGTAATTTACATCTACGCCATTGGCTAAAAATAAATCAACAATTTCCTTCTGGTTATTGGCACAGGCATACCATATAGGCGATAATCCATTTTTTGAAGATACAAATACATCCGCACCTTTTTCTACCAGTGTTTTGGTAAGCATGCGGTTGGCATCGTAACAGGCAAGCAATAATGCCGATTCTCCATTGTGGTTAACATGGTTAATATTGGCGCCTTTATCAATCAGCAGCTCAACCATTGGCGAATTTTTAGATTTAACCGCAAAAATCAATGGCGAATCGCCATGTTTATTAGTAGTACCAATATTGGCACCAAATTCCAATAATTTTTGGACAACTTCCTTGTTTCTCCACGCAGATGCGATTAGTAATGGGGTTTCTGCTTCATTATTTTCGCTGTTAACGTCAAGGCCGCTATCCAGCAGCTTTTCCAATATTTCAATTTGACCGTTTTGTGCAGTTAAGTGTAACAGGCTATTTCCTTTAAGGTCCTTAATGTCGATCCTGGCACCTTTATCCAACAGGTAAAGTGCTGTTTGTTTCTGCTTTTGCAGGCAGGCAAAATAAAAAGGAGTTTCGCCGGCATGATCTTCATAATCCAGATCTGCTCCCTTATCAATTAAAATTTTTACCAGATCTAAATAACCGTGGTGCGCGGCATAATGCAGAGCAGTTCTGCCTTTTTCATCAGTATAACCTACTTCTACTTCGTTATTGGCCAATAAAAGTTCGGCTATTTTTCGTTTGCCGCTTTCGCAGGCAATTATAAATGACATCGACATATATTAAGATTGTTTCATTAGCAGTTCAACTGTTTTTATTTTCAGGTTGTCATCTGAGGCCAGCATTAAAGCTGTTTGGTCTTTATCATTGCTCATGGTAATATCTGCTCCATTTTCGATCAGAAGTTTTACTTTCCGGTAGGTTTCCTTTGCTTTTTCGGGTTCGTAATTCACATTGTAGGCGCAAACTTTGTGCAACAGCGTATTTCCCTCATCATCTGTCCTGTTGATATCTACCTGCCCGGTTTCTAAAACAGCAGCTAAAATATCGGCCTGTTTTTCGGCAATCACATCCAACGGGGTTTTATCTGCACTATACCAGGTGCTCGGTTGATAGAGATCGGCACCATCGTTAAGCAATTTTTTAAGGAAATTAATGCCGCTTTCACTGTTCGACATCATACGTACATATTCGAACAAAAGGGTTTCTCCTTTTTTACTTACCTGATCAAATTCGGGTGAAGCAAAATTGCGCAACGTATCGTAAATGTTTTCACTTTGCGAATGTGCAACGGCATAAAAGAAGGCCGAATTTCCTTCTTGATCGGTCTGGTTTGGATCGGCGCCGTTTTCGAGCAAGTGTGCGATTAAATTTTTCTTATTAAATTTTATCGCCGTAATTAAAGGCGTTTCCTGTACAATATTACCTTCATTGATATCAATGCCTTCGTTAATGAGTATATCGATATAACCTTTAAGCAAATCGGTTGTTTGTTCATCGTTGAGGTTGTACCGGCGGAAACTGCTTTTTACCACTTGCTGTAGGTAGTTCTCTTCTGCATTGTTTTTAAAATTTGTGGTGCATCCGGCATCAATACAGGCTTTGATTACTTCTAAACTTACGCCATTTTCGAAAAGATAACCCAATAAGGTTTTTGCATTTACCTCGTCGTTCAGGTTATCAAAATGGGTAATAAATTCCTGAAAGAAAATGATGTCTTCCTCATCGTTGCCCAGGTTGCGTACAATGCTTTGAAAAATGCTTTTATCAAAATTATCGAATTCATAAATATCAGTTTCGATGGTTTTATCCTTTACCATCATATTTAACATTTCGTACTGTTTTTCGCGGATAAGGTTGTCGAAAATAGACGATTTTTGGTAATCTTGGAGGTTTTTGGAGAGTTTTTCGCCGTTTTGCATCATGCTTTTCGCTTCGTCAAATTTGCGGGCATTTAACTGCTGATCTAAGGTAGTTTCGGTCATTTCAATTAAAATATTTAAAATAGATAGATATATGTGCCCCTGATGCTACAAAAGTTTAGCCAAAGAATGTTTGGAGAAAAAAAATAATGTGAAAGTTGTTTATGGGTAACTGTATAAAGTGTTGAGAATGGTTAATTGTTTACCCTTCGACTACGCTCAGGGGGTTAACTGTTGCCTGGCGATTGCTAAATTGATGCATTGCTAAATTGTTAACCGCAGGTTGCCCATTGAAAATTGTTTGTTTTTTTGCTAATTGTTGGTTTTCCGGGCCAAATGCCAAAGTGTATAGCCCTGATCGGAGCGGGCATTCCGATATTTCATCGGGATAAAGCGGAGAGCAGGAGTACCGATAAAAAAAGCGAACGGCCTTGCGCTTCAAAAAAGATACAGACATTCATACTTTACATTTATTTTTTTTGGAAAGCAGTTGAAGCATTCCATAGGTTAATTTCTTCCTGCTCTACCTTCTGCAATGAAAAATGGCATCCGTTCGATCAGGTTTAGCTTGGTTATTTTTCTGCTGCTATGTTAATTTCCTGTTCAGAAGCCAAAGTTTATAGCCCTGATGGGAGCGGGCATCCCGACAGTTCCGTCGGGATAAAGCGGAGAGCAGGAGTATCGAAAAAAAAAGCGAATGGCCCTGCGCTTCAAACAATTTACAGTCATTCATACTTTACATTTATTTTTTTGGAAAGCAGTTGAAGCATTTCATAGGCTAATTTCTTCCTGCTCTGCCTTCTGCCGTGAAAAATGGCATCCGTTCGATCAGGTTTAGCTTGGTTATTTTTCTGCTACTATGCTAATATTCCGGGCCAGAAGCCTAAGTTTATAGCCCTGATCGGAGCGGGCATCCCGATATTTCATCGGGGTAAAGCGGAGAGCAGGAGTACCGATAAAAAAAGCGCATAGCCTTGCGCTTCAAAAAAATTACAGTCATTCATACTTTAGATTTACTTTTTTTGGAAAGCAGTTGAAGCATTCCTTAGGTTAATTTCTTCCTGCTCTACCTTCTGCCATGAAAAATGGCATCCGTTCGATCAGGTTTAGCTTGGTTATTTTTCTGCTACTATGCTAATATTCCGTGCCAGAAGCCTAAGTTTATAGCCCTGATCGGAGCGGGCATCCCGATATTTCATCGGGGTAAAGCGGAGAGCAGGAGTACCGATAAAAAAAGCGCATAGCCTTGCGCTTCAAAAAAATTACAGTCATTCATACTTTAGATTTACTTTTTTTGGAAAGCAGTTGAAGCATTCCTTAGGTTAATTTCTTCCTGCTCTGCCTTCTGCCGTGAAAAATGGCATCCGTTCGATCAGGTTTAGCTTGGTTATTTTTCTGCTACTATGCTAATATTCCGGGCCAGAAGCCTAAGTTTATAGCCCTGATCGGAGCGGGCATCCCGATATTTCATTGGGATAAAGCGGAGAGCAGGAGTAACGATGATAATAGTGAATGGCCCTGCGCTCCAAACAATTTCCCATGAGTAACATTTTACTAAAGGAATGGCACAGCTGCATCATAAATAACATTGCGATGTTCCTTAATTCATTCGATTATTTTATCTTTAGGCGATTTTAAAAAGATCGGTACAAAGAGCCATAAACCGATCGAATATTTAACCTTAATAAGCAAAATCAATATAAATATGTCAAATACATCAAAAATTATCTACACCAAAACCGATGAGGCGCCAATGTTGGCTACTTATTCACTTTTACCTATTGTACAAGCTTTTACCGCATCAGCAGGTATTGATGTAGAAACCAGAGATATTTCTTTAGCAGGAAGAATTTTGGCAAACTTTCCTGAGTATTTAAAAGACGACCAAAAAATTGGTGATGCTTTGGCAGAGCTTGGTGCATTGGCCACCACTCCTGAAGCAAACATTATCAAATTACCAAATATCTCTGCTTCTATTCCACAATTGGTAGGTGCAATTACCGAGTTACAGGCGCAGGGTTTTGCCCTTCCAAATTATCCTGATAACGCACAGAGCGAAGAAGAAAAAGCAATTAAAGCTAAATATGCAAAAGTTTTAGGTTCGGCGGTAAACCCGGTTTTACGTGAAGGTAACTCCGATCGCAGGGCGCCTAAAGCCGTTAAAAATTATGCAAAACAAAACCCGCACTCGATGGGCAAGTGGTCTGCAGATTCTAAAACCAGGGTAGCCAGTATGACAGAAGGTGATTTCTTCGGTTCGGAAAAATCGACCACTGTTGCAGAAGCCAGCCAATTTAAAATTGAATTTGTTGCTGCAGATGGTGCTGTAACGGAATTAAAAGGATTATCGCCATTAAAAGCAGGAGAAGTAATCGATAGTTCGGCATTGAGTTTATCGGCACTTAAAACTTTTGTGGCTAAAGAAATTGCCGAAGCTAAGGCAGAAGGTGTTTTATTATCGACGCACTTAAAAGCAACGATGATGAAAGTATCAGACCCTATTATTTTTGGTGCCATTGTTGAAGTTTATTTTGCAGATGTTTTTGCTAAATATGCAGATCTCTTTAAAGAATTAAATATCGATACCCGAAATGGTTTAGGTGATGTTTATGCAAAAATTGCAGGCAATCCTAAACAGGCAGAAGTTGAAGTTGCTTTGGCACAGGCTATTGAAAATGGTCCGGCTTTAGCGATGGTAAATTCTGATAAAGGAATTACCAACCTGCACGTACCAAGTGATGTGATTGTGGATGCTTCTATGCCTGCAATGATCCGTACATCAGGCCAGATGTGGAACAAAGAAGGTAAGCCTGAAGATACAATTGCTTTAATTCCCGATCGTTCTTATGCAGGTGTATATACAGCAACCATCGATGACTGTAAAGCTAACGGTGCTTTTGATGTAACTACCATTGGCTCGGTACCAAACGTAGGTTTAATGGCTCAAAAAGCTGAAGAGTATGGTTCTCATGATAAAACTTTCCAGGCTACAGCTTCGGGGATCATCCGTGTAACTGATGCTGATGGAAAAGTATTTTTTGATCAGAAAGTAGAAAAAGGCGATATCTTCCGCATGTGCCAAACTAAAGATGCGCCAATTCAGGATTGGGTAAAATTAGCGGTTAACAGGGCACGCCTGTCTGAAACCCCTGCAGTTTTCTGGTTAGATGAAAACAGGGCACACGATAGAGAGATTATTGCCAAAGTAAATACTTATTTGAAAGACCACGATACGACTGGTTTGGATATCCGTATTTTAGCCCCGATCGAAGCAACCAAATTTACTTTGGAGCGTATCCGTAAAGGTTTAGATATCATTTCGGTGACCGGTAACGTATTGCGTGATTATTTAACCGATTTGTTCCCGATTTTAGAATTAGGAACTTCGGCCAAAATGTTATCAATTGTACCTTTAATGAACGGTGGTGGTTTATTCGAAACCGGTGCAGGTGGTTCTGCTCCAAAACACATTGAGCAGTTTATCGAAGAAGGTTATTTACGCTGGGATTCGCTTGGTGAGTTTTTAGCACTGCAAGCCTCTTTAGAGCATTTATCTCAAACTCAAAACAATGCGAAAGCACAGGTTTTAGCCGATGCTTTAGATGAAGCGAATGCTAAGTTTTTGGCAACAGATAAATCTCCTGGCAGAAAGTTAGGAACAATCGATAACCGTGGTTCGCATTTCTATTTAGCTTTATATTGGGCTGAAGCTTTAGCTGCACAAAGTAAAGATGCTGATCTGAAAGCAAGATTTGCACCGTTGGCTAAAACTTTGTTAGAAAACGAAGCAAAAATTAACGAAGAGTTGATCGGTTCGCAGGGTAAACCTCAAAACATTGGCGGTTACTATAACCCTAATGATGAATTGGCGAGTAAAGCCATGCGCCCAAGTGAAACATTAAATACCGCTTTGGCTGGTTTGTAATAACTAAGTTTTAGCATAAAATAAAAAAGGTGTTAATGCGTTGCATTTAACACCTTTTTTATGTCGTTTATAGTAGACCCTTAACTTCTTCTTTTTTCCAGATAAATGTCGTTTGGTTTGCTGCTTATAAATTATTCACCTGGCGTGCTCTGAACATAACGCATGCTACTAAAAGTGATATGTTTATGATGAAGATGCTTAACATTTTGCCCAAATAATCAGGATGCGGTATTCCTCCCAAATAATCTACCGCCGAAATCCGCTTGAGAACACAATAGGTTAAAAGGAAAAAAAACACTTCAAAGAGCTTTTTGCCATCACTAATTATTCCGATAGAGATGCTTAATATGGCAATGAGCAAAGTTCCGTTAACTACCTGTATTATGTTAAGATAGCTTGAACTGATTATCAACCTCAAAATTACTGGGAAAGCCAATGCAATCAACAGGCTAAAGGCGGCAAGAATTTGTGCCGATAGTACTCTTTGCAGGGGTTTGTAAGCGGCATAGGTTAAGTAATGTAACCGATATGCCTTTTCTTTAGTAGCCAGATCGGATAGTTTGTTTACCTGCAGAAAAAATAAAACAGGAAGTAAAATTACATGGGCCGTTGTAAGTGGAACAAATAACAACGAAACCCATAGCGCAAAGCTAAGTATATTTAGAATTTTTGGATCTTTTCTGATCATTAATAACAGCTCTATTTTGATCAGTGGCAAGATGCCGTAAGCTGGAATTATTGCCGGAAGGGCAATCTTTTCTATTTTTGAATAATTTGTTTTTGCAGGTGCCGAGAATATAGGCAATCTTCTAATCTTTAATGTTTTAAAATCGAAGCGGTGAAATGAAAATGAAGAAATGCAAACTGAGATCAATATCATGCCAATCCATACCGCTCTGCTGGTCAGGTAATCAAAACTCCAAGATACGCCATTCCATACAAAGGTTTTATAACTCGCCGTTTCTGTAATTGTATAGCCTAAAGCAATGTCTTTAATGCGCTCATGAAATTGGGTATCAATCTGATTTGTAATGCTACTGATAATTTCATTGATTCCAAAAATATCGGTGATGGCAGAGGAAGACGTTGAGCCCATATTAATGGTAATTAAGGTAGTAAAGATGAAAAAATAAAGAATACCCTGCAGTATACCTTTTCCCCGTAAAAATACCTCACCCAGTATGGCAAATCCTGCAACCACCGTCATTGCAGGGATAATTGTAAAAATATAGGGTAGTAAAAAATCTTTAATAAGGAAGGGATAACCGGATTTTTTGATCAAAAACACCAGCATTGCTACAATAATTGCCAAAGCGGAAATAGTAAGTAATATAAGCAGGTTACTTACAAATTTGATTAATAGATAGCGCATATTGGATATTGGGCTGGCAGCAACAATTAATCCCACTTCGGTATCTATATCTTTTTTGATTGCTCCGTTAACTAAAAAGAAACCGAACAGGGCAAGTATGGTGGTGGTCATTAATACAGAAATATGTCCGGCCCATGCAGAATTATAAACGCCCTTGTACCCGGTGATAATTAAAGTTGTATAATTTTCATCAGGTGCAGGTACAAAGTGGTACGCTGCATAAATGGTTATGGCCAGTGTAATCAGAAAAGCATAGCTACGGCTTCGCTGTAGGTAATCGCCTTTAATCGTTTGATAAAATATGCCCATAATTAGTACTGTTTTTGGGTTAAATACAAATAGGCGTCTTCTAAACCAGGATTTACACCTTTTATGTTTGCATTTCCATGGCTGGTATCAGAAATATACCGAAGGTTAATATGGTCAGGCTGTTTACTCATGTCGGTTACCAGGTGCTTTGATCTGAAACCATCAAGTTCGGCATGTGGGATAGAAGTTTCAAAAACCTTACCCTCCATTTTCTTTGTTATAGCAGCCGGACTACCTTTATCAATGAGCATTCCGTTTTTCATGATGGCCACTTCATCGGCAATGGTTTCGATATCTGAAACGATGTGTGAAGAAAGAATAACAATAGCATTGTTTGCCATTTCTGAAATCAATTGTCTGAAACGGACTCTTTCTTCAGGATCAAGGCCCACAGTCGGCTCATCAAAGATTAATACTTTAGGATCGTTAAGTAAAGCTTGTGCAATACCCACCCTTTGTTTCATTCCACCAGAGTAGCTGCCTATTGGCCGTTTGGCATCGGCAGTGAGGTTAACCCCATCCAGCAAGATTTCGATGCGTTTTTTTAATCCATGGCCGCCAATACCTTTGAGTGCAGCCATGTACGTTAGAAATTCGTAAGCGTTCAGATTGGGATATACCCCAAAATCCTGTGGCAGATAACCCAATATTTTTCTGATTGCGTTTGGATTTTTTATGATATTTTCTCCATTCACAAATATGGTTCCGCCGGTAGGCTTACTAATGCTGGCAATAATTTTCAATAAAGTTGATTTTCCGGCACCATTTGGGCCTAATAAGCCCAATATCCCTTTCCCGATACTGACAGAAAAATCAGCTAATCCTATTTTACCTTTGTTGTACTGTTTTGTTAAGTTCTTTATTTCTAGTTCCATACTTTGGTTTTAGGTCGTTTGATTGGTGGGTATGGAGGAAGTTACAAAATGTAAAAAAATGTATCACTTTACGATAATTTGTGATCCCTTTTTTAATGATAAATCTAATTCCACAACCCCTCGGTCTGTGTCTCCACAGAACGAAATAAAAGTTTAATGATACAATTACCCGCATGAGGGATAGAAACGGATAGCCCGCAGCCTGATTTTTCATCAGGCGAGGACTAGCAGTGCATAGCCCGACCCTTGCGCAGCTTGGGGCACGCCCAGGTAAAAAGATTCTACAGCTAAAGAAAAACCTTATCTATCTCCATTTGTTATATCACTATAAATTATAGGAGACCAATACCATGGCAATTAACGAGAACAAAGGATCGCAGGATAAAATACACAGCACCACAGAAAATAGCGAAATCAATAAAGAAAATTTATCATACGATAAAAATAAAGATAGTTACGAGCTTGATGTAAAAGGTACGGATAGCGATTACGATCATCCGATGGGATATGAAACAGTTGCTGCCGGTGCAAAGGATGATGATTCTACCTACGATGAGGCTAATCCTTATGTTGGCGATGAATATGCCCGTAATGAAGAAATTGCTGAAGATAACCTGGAAGAATTAGGTATGCATGTAGATAATGGGGAAAGTGTAAAACTGAACCCTGAAGATGAAATACTGGCCCGTACGCCAGAAGATAACCGTGATGATTTGGATGAAGAAGGTTATCCTGTTAACGATACGCCCCAAAAATAGTCAGGAGATTACCGTCGGGAAGATGGTGACTTGACGAAACAATCATAAATGGAAAAGCAGGGTTACAGCAAATGTAGTCCTGCTTTTGTTTTGGTGCAAATCTATTTTATCAATTGTTCTATATGCTGTTTCCAAGTTTCCCTATTGTTGACTACAAATTTTTCGATTGCTCCGTCTTTCAACGAAATCTGTAAACCATTTTTAATTATTCCAATGGGCTAAAGAATGTAAGCTCACTTATACTATCAATTTGAATAGAAAGCGTATGGTTCTGGATATTTAAATGGTGTGATTTGAATACTAAACGATCATTTAGCAGGTATAATTTTCCACCTACAGCTTCCCTTTTTACAAAATGATTGGCAGCACCGGCATAAACAATGTCAGCTTCATCAACTCCCTCTAATTGTGTCTGATGATTTACTTTTTTAGATTTTGAAAAGAAATACAGCATCAGTCCCATGAATGATCCGAATAGTAGTCCACTTATTGGTCCCATGATTAATGCGGCATGTAAATCGTATAGAAAAATTGATGTTATACCAAAAAACAGGCAAAAAAATAAGCCAGACAATAAACCTACCTTTATAAAGGCCTTGGCGTCTGGTTTTTTTTCGTAATTCATTTTAAGGATTAATATCTAGGTTAAATCGTCTGCGTAATTCATCAAGCTTTGGATTTTTATTAACCAGGTAATCATATTTTTCGCGGTTACCATAAAGCCTGTTTTCAATTTTACGCTCTACCAGTTTATAGGTAACCTCTACACCAAAGTTGCGGAGTTCGTTCCGTAAAAAATTTAAAAGCTCAACAGATTCCTGCTGGATAAGGTGTTCCTGCGTTTTACTTTCTACCGAAATCTCAATCAGTTGTGGATTAAGGAGGGTAGGAGCAAAATTATTTAAAATGGTAAAAAGGTTGATTTTATCAGCTGCTTTGAGTTTCTGGGTATAAATACTCCAGATTTCCAATAAGCGATCATAACTAAACACCTCGCGGGCCTCGCCTGTTGCTTTTTTCGGGCCTTTCTCTTCTTCTTCCTGTGCAATACGGTCAAAATCGTTTAACGAAGGAATAAGCATGCTTGTAGCACTGGCCTTTGGTATGTTGATGCTGATGGAAGTTGCAGACGGCGGGGGACCACTCACCCTGGGGCTTTCTTTCGCTTTTTCTTCTACAGTAATACTCGGTTGAACAGGGATATTAATAACAGGAGGAGGAGTTTGTGCCGTATTTTCAGCTTCAACTTTTGGTTTAGGGCTTTCAGCTGGCGCGGCTACGACATTAGTTTTTTTTTTATCCTGATCTCCGTCAGTTGCTGTGTTATTGGTGTTTAAAGGTTGTTGCGCTAAATTGACGACCGACCGGATATGGCACATTTTTATCAGTGCCAACTCTACCTGTAAACGCTGGTTTTTAGAGTTTTTATAATTTAAATCGCAGGTATTGGCCAGGTTTAAAGCAGTTAACAAGAACGAAAGTTCTGTTTGGCGGCACTGATCGAGATATTTTTGCTTGATATTTTCGCTAACCTCCAGCAATCTAATGGTTGCTGCATCTTTACCTACCAACAGGTTACGGAAGTGACTGGCCAAACCATTGATAAAGTTGTTGCCATCAAAACCATTGTTCAGGATTTCGTCGAACAAAAGTAAAGTCTGGCTCACTTCTGCTGCAGTTAAGTAAGAAGTAAGTTTGAAAAAGTAATCGTAATCTAAAATATTCAGGTTATCGATTACCGCTTTATAAGTGATGTTCTTATTGGCATAACTGGCAATCTGATCGAACATCGAAAGCGCGTCGCGCAAACCACCATCTGCCTTTTGGGCAATAATATGTAAACCATCACTTTCGAAAGCAATATTTTCGCGTTGGGCAATGGTTGATAGGTGACTGGCAATATCCTCTACCTGAATACGGTTGAAATCAAAAATCTGACAACGCGATAAAATAGTTGGCAGGATTTTATGTTTCTCGGTAGTAGCCAGGATAAAAATGGCATAAGAAGGTGGTTCTTCCAAAGTTTTCAGAAAGGCATTAAATGCACTTTGCGATAACATGTGAACCTCATCAATAATATAAATCTTGTACTTTCCGGCTTGAGGCGGTATACGCACCTGTTCAATTAAACTACGGATATCATCAACAGAGTTGTTTGATGCCGCATCTAATTCGTGCACATTAAAAGAATGTCCGTTTTGGAAAGAAAGACAGTTGTCGCATTGGCCGCAGGCCTCCATATCAGCTGTAGGATTGGTACAGTTAATGGTTTTGGCCAGGATACGCGCACAAGTGGTTTTACCTACTCCACGCGGCCCGCAAAATAAAAATGCCTGGGCAAGCTGGTTATTTTTGATGGCATTTTTTAACGTACCGGTAATATGCTGCTGGCCAACTACGGTTTCGAAGGTGGCTGGGCGGTATTTACGGGCAGAAACGATAAAATTTTCCATCGGCACGAAAATAGGAAAAATTTAGGTGTTGTTAGGTTGAAAAATTGGAATGTGGAAAAGTTGGTGCAGGAGGTATAATGTTGGAAGCAAATTGTTAATTGTTGGATTGTTTTATTGTTCGCAATCATTCACTCATTCAAAATTCAGCCACTTATTCATTTGTTTTACTTCATTGTTAGAACGTTGAAATGTTAGGCTTAAGAAAACATTCAATCATTCAAAATTCAATCATTATTATNACTTCATTGTTAGAACGTTGAAATGTTAGGCTTAAGAAAACATTCAATCATTAAAAATTCAATCATTATTATATTGTTTTAAGGTTGATGTTGTAAAGTTGAAATGTTGAGCTTAATGCACATTCACTCATTCAAAATTCAATCATTATTATATTGTTTTAAGGTTTGATGTTGTAAAGTTGAAATGTTGAGCTTAATGCACATTCACTCATTCAAAATTCAATCATTCTTTAATTTAAACCTAAGGATGCAAGCTGTAAAATTGTTTATAACTGGCTTCAAATGCATTAAAGCTACCATAAGTAAGCTCAATGGCTTTTTCAGTATCGTAGCCTTTTGCAGTTAATTTGATAATGTTTTTTAATGCCCTTGTGCTTTTGTTTTTAACGAAATAATAAATCATGCTGTAAGCGGTGTTATAATTATCATCCACACCATGCCCGTAAAATGCTCCATCATAGATTTTAAAAAAGTTTTTTAACCTGTCGGTATCCTTAAAGGCCAAACCTGCTTTTATGCTTTTAATCCGGTTACTTTGCGGATAGGAATATAAATTTCCTTCGCTGTCGAAATCAAGTGTTTCGAAAAATTCTGCCAAACCCTCATTTAGCCATTTTGGTGCTTTCTGGTAATTAAACTGGAAAATACTGTGACTGGCCTCATGTAATGCCACAGGGATAAAATCACCACCCTTCATGATAAACGCTTCATTTATTGTTGGGATATAAAACCCCGTTTGTGATGGCGCATTGTATTTGGTTTTTTCTATTTTGTAATCTTTATATTTTCCGTAAAGGTTAATTTTAACAGGGACAGTAATGTTATTACTGGTTTCGAAAATTTCATTGCAGAACATGCGCTCGTAGGCAATCAGTTTTTCGATCTTCTTTTGTTCGCTGTCGTTTATTTTACAGTTTACCAAATTGATTTCGACATACTGGGCGTAAAGCGATAAGCTGATCAGATTAATGGATATTAATAGAAATAGTTTGTTCATAATTTTAAAACCTATTCTAATATATTACTTAATCACCGACTTTAATTCATTTCTATACTCCGAAGCACTTTTCCCCGTAAATTCTTTAAACAATTTATTAAAGTGGCTAAAATTATTAAAACCGCTTTCGTAAGAAATATTGGCAATACTGATCGGTTTTTCGGCCAAAAGTTTTGAGGCATGTACCACACGGTATTCATTTACGAAATGAGTAAAGGTTTTTTTGGTAATCTTTTTAAAGTAACGGCAAAAGGAGGGGACCGTCATGCTCGACATTTCCGCTACATGCTGTAAACTGATCTGATCCTGAAAATGATCTTTCACATAGTTGAATATCATATTGATGCGGTCGTTATCCTGCACCTGCATTTCCATCGAAAAACCATCTGCATTTAAAATTTTATAATCATTTGCCAGTTCCAGCTCTTTCAGAACACTGAGTAGGGTTAACAGCCTTTCGAAAGGTGGCTGATCATCCATCATTTCGATTTTGTCGCCAACGGCAAGCATGGTTTCGGCGCCAAAAGCAATGCCTGCCTTTGCCTTGTCGAATAACTCGTGGATGCCTTTAATTTCCAGCAAACCTAAAAAGGTATCGCCAAGAAAGTCCGGTTTCATCTGGATCACCGTTTCGTTTTTATTGCCTGTATTGGTATCGGTAAAACCACAGTGTGGGAGGTTGCTGCCAATCAGGATCAGATCGCCGTCTGTATAATAAGAAACATGACTGCCAATCTGCCTTTTTCCGGCTCCGCCATTTACAAATACCATTTCAATCTCCGGATGGTAGTGCCAAAGGTGCGCCATGTTATTGGCATTTTCTACATATTTAGAATAATAGAAAGAGCTCCCGAAAGAGGGCTCAACAACCTCGAAACTTGGTTTCATATTTTCTGAATTATTTCACCAAAATACATAAAAAATATGCTTTATTATAACATTTTGTCAGATAAGTGTATTATAGGGGTAATATAGCATAGAAAGTGGAAAATATGCAACTAACTATATCCCGGTTTGCTCCCTACCTTAGTACCATCATATAATTATTAACTCTTTAAAAATATTTGGTTATGAAAAAGTTCTTAAAAATCGGTTTAATAGCAGCCTTATTTTTTACTGCTACGGGTGTTCACGCTAACGATGATGATTTTACATTAAAGGTAAAAGGCGAGAAAGAAAAATATATTCGTTTTACTGCTGATAAAGCAGAAAAAGTTAATCTTTCGCTTTTAGGGTCGGATGATGAAGTTTTATTTGAAGAAACCATCAACGCGGTGGCATTCTCAAGCAAAATTTACGATTTAAACGCGCTTCCTGATGGAAACTATGTGCTTAAAGTTGAATCAGAGGCTAAACTGGCAAAATATGCAGTTACCATTAAAGATGGCGAAGCTGTTGTTTCAGAACCAACCGTTTCTAATATATTTAAACCTGTATATACACTAAATGATAAAGTGGTAACACTTAGCTTAGATAACCTGGAGAAAAATCCGATCGAAGTTAAAGTATACAACGAATACAATGATGAGGTTTATAACGAAGTGTTTAAAGATAAAGCACAGTTGACCAAAAAATTCAATATCAGCAAAACAGATTCAAGAGAATTAACCTTTGTGGTTAAATTTAAAGACGAGTGTTTTGTAAAAACTGTACAAACTTACTAACAACAACAGCTAATTGATGTAGAGGGATTGTCTTAATTGATGATCCCTTTTTTATTGATGGATGATGTAATGATGTAAGATGGATGATTTAAGGCGGATGAAGGTATAGCTTGATTTCCCATTATACATCATACCTCTTACATTTTTCATAATGTTTTTCCATCATCCATTTTCCCTTTTCCATCTTCCCTACATTTTTTGTATAATCATTTGATTTTAAGAAAAATATTGTTACTTTTGCATCCCCGTAATATAGCTCGGGATTAAAAAATTAAAAACATAATTAATAACAATGAATCAGTACGAAACTGTTATCGTTCTAACCCCGTTGTTATCAGAAGAGGCTGCTAAAGAAGCATTAGCTAAATTTAAAGCCGTTCTTACTGACAACAATGCCGAAATTATCCAGGAAGATAATTGGGGTTTGAGAAAATTAGCGTATCCAATTGACAAAAAATCAAACGGATTCTTCAACTTAACTGAATACAAAGCTTCAGGAGATTTGATCGCAAAATTAGAGCTTGAATTAAAACGCGATGAGCGTGTGTTACGTTTCTTAACTATCCGTTTAGACAAACACGCAATTGCTTACAATGAGAAAAAGCGTAGTGGTGCTTTTAACAAAAAAACTAAGGAGGTTGCAGCGTAATGGCAAGAGAACAAATTCAATACGTAACTGCCCCTAAAGTAGAGGATAACCGTAAAAAATATTGCCGTTTCAAGAAAAACGGAATTAAATACATCGATTACAAGGATGCAAACTTCTTGTTGAAATTCATTAACGATCAAGGTAAGTTATTACCACGCCGTTTAACTGGTACTTCGTTAAAATTCCAACGTAAAGTGGCTCAGGCTGTTAAACGTGCCCGTCATATCGGTTTGTTACCTTTCGTTGCTGATCAATTAAAATAGGAGGCTAGAGATATGGAAATTATTTTAAAACAAGATATTAAAGGCCTTGGCGAGAAAGATGATTTAGTTACAGTAAAGCCAGGTTATGGCCGTAACTATTTAATCCCTCAAGGATTTGCAGCACTGGCTACTTCTTCTGCTAAAAAAGTTTTAGCTGAAAACTTAAAACAAGCTGCTTTTAAACAAGATAAAATTAAGAAAGATGCTGAAAGCGTTGCTGAGCGTTTAACTGATGTTAAACTATCAATCGGTGCTAAAGCTGGCGAAAGCGGTAAAATCTTCGGAGCGGTTAATACCATCCAGATTGCTGAAGCATTAAAAGCTCAAGGCTTTGATGTAGACCGTCGTCGTATTACTTTCGAAACTGAACCTAAATTTGTTGGCGAATATGTTGCTAACTTAAACTTACACAAAGAAGTTAAAGTTCAGGTTCCTTTCGAAGTAGTTGCTGAATAAGCATTCTTTTAAAGAATCAATAAAAAGTCCCGATGAAAATCGGGACTTTTTTTATGGAAAAACAATATATCGTCATGCTGAATTTATTTCAGCATCTTTTTTAGCTTGAAAATACTGAAATAAATCCTATAACTATCGGATTTGGAAAACGACTACTTTAGAAAACGAGTTTAGCTTGTAATAAAGTCAGGGCATTTCACCATTATTCTTGTAACAAAGTCAGGGCATTTTGTTTGGTTGATGAAGTTTTAGTAACTGAAATGCTTTCTAAGTCATCAAATCTGCGTGATCTCTGGGAAACCATTAGTGATCTCCCAGAGTTATAGATAATAATGAAATTGGTTTAGTCCATTTTCCATTATCCATCTCACATCTTCCATCCTAACTATCCTTTTGGTGTGGTAGGCCTGATTTCTACCTTGCTCGGTAAGGTTCTGGCCGGCATGGCCAAAAGATCAACAATCAGTTTACCCATATCTTCGGGCTGGATTTTCCATGCATCGTTTTCGCTATCAGGCTGATGATCGTTAAAATGGCTCGCCACCGATCCGGGCATAATGGTACTCACTTTTACGCCGTATTTCCTTAAATCGAGCATAACCGATTGTGTAAAACCGGTTAAACCGAATTTGCTGGCATTGTAGGCAGAACCCCCGGCAAAAAAATTGGTTCCGGCTAAACTCGAAATGGTAAAAATATGCCCTTTATTTTTTTTAATTTCTTCAACTGATGCTTTGATGCTGTAAAAAACACCTGTTAAGTTGGTATCGATGGTTTCTTTCCATAAATTAATATCCAGCTCGTCTATCGGTGCAAAATGACCAACACCGGCATTGGCAATCAGCACATCCAGTTGTCCCCACTTCTCGACGATCAGGTTAATGGCTGCCTCCTGCGAATTAAAGTCGGCAACATTGGCTTCGATGGCCAGTACATCCCCATGCGCCACCAGATTGGCTGCTGCCTGGTTTGCGCTATCTATTGTTCTGCTGGTAATGGCTACTTTGTAACCTTCTTTTAAAAGGGCTTCGGCAATACCGTAACCGATTCCTTTACTTCCTCCTGTAATTAATGCAACTTTCATGTTCTTGTAACGTATGATATCGGAAAATGTTTATTTTGATTTTTTCCTGCTGTTATGTGGCAGTTCCTTGATCTGGATATCCTTAAAATCAACCGGCTGACCTTCACTTTGCAAAGCAATAAAACCTTCTGTAAGTGCCTTGCCATCGATTTTGATTTTTGGATCGTAGCGGTTGGCTACACCGCCACCAATCTGCGGTGTGCTATATTGTAAAACCGTATCGCCATTGATAATGTGTGTAACCAGCGAATCGCCCATTACAATCAGCTCTGCTGATACCCACTGATCGCCATCGTATGTTTTTGATTTAGAGTCTAAACAATGTGCATCATATAACTTGCCGCGATAAAAAATATCCGTACCTGGTGAACACATGTTGCCTGTAGGTCGAGGACGGCCATCGCTTAGGCCACCTAAAAACTGCATTTCGATCGAAATTGGCCAATCTTGTTCTTTCGGCATTGTTTTCGGATCCTGCGAATGAAACATTACACCACTATTGCGCAGGGTGTAATCTGGCGCTCCTTTTTGCAGTTCGCCAACAAAGCGGTATTTCAGTTTGAGGTGATAATAAGAAAAGGGTGTTTTATAATAAAGATGACCAAACTGATCATTAAAATCACCATATTGATCATAACGAACCTGTATTGTACCATCAACTACCTTGAAAGTATTGCCATAATTCACATTATAATCATGGTGGTGAATTTTCACATTCCAATCTTTAATATCTTTTCCGTTAAAAAGTGTAACCCACTTTTCTGAATTGTTATTGATGTTTTTGGTGGTGCTACAGCCCCATAAAGTTAGGACGAAAAGCAGATAGCTTAGTTTTTTCATTTGGTTAATTTGATTTGCGGTATTTGTGTTAGTTCTTTAATTGGTCAATCATAAATTTTATTTATCGTTTAGGCTTCTTAATAATTTTACAGCAATTACCGCTATTGTCCGTAAAGTTAGATAAGTGTATTCCATTTTCCCTTATATCTGCTTTTATTGCGAGTAAACTATCGAATTTGACCATACCATTTCTAATTTCATAAAATTCGGATGGGTTATAGTAAATAGAATCGGGATTTTGGGCTAATTCTGTAAGGTCAAAACCACCATATTCGAGAAACCCGTCATGATCAATATCGGTAAATGGAGCTGGCCCGCCTCCTTGATTTTTGTCGTTATACACACAATCTGCAATAAATGTTACCTTTTTATCTTTAGAAATTGAGTAAGCTGTAATAAAATTGAAGTTTGGCCTTCCATCGTTTTCCAAAAAAAGCAGCACTTTACCTTTGCTTTTGATGACCCTGTTGTATTTACTTTCGTAGATAAAATAGTGTGTAGTATCTAAATAAATCTGTTTATCATTCAGAAATATCGCTTCATGGTAACGATCGTAATCCTTATGGTCAAAATATACCCTTTTTATCCTGATGCTATCGGCGCCATCTATTTTAATAATGAGTGGCTTGTAAGCGGTATCTAGTTTATTGGAATCGGGTAATTTATTGTTAATAATAACTGTAGGCGCAGCTTTGATCTGTTCTATTGGTTTTGAGTTTCTGCACGCAATGAAGCAGAAGGATAATACAAGAACGAAAATTAGTCTTATCATAAAACTAAGATATAAAAATGAAGCAGCATTAATTTACGCTCTGCTTTTGATATCAAAAAAACATAATTTTCCATTTTCCATTTTTTGACCATTAAGGTATTAGGGACATTAAGATTTAGCGACATATTTCTAGGCTTTAACTATTGGTTATTGAAAATTGATTATTGGTAATTATTTCTTCATTGTAGTTTCCATTTCACGTTTTCCCATGTTACATTTTTTTGATCATTAAGGACTTAAGGATGTTAAAGTTAGCGACATATTTCAAGGCGTTAACCATTGGTTGTTGAAAATTGATTATTGGTAATTGTTTTGATCATTGGTATTTCTCTTCATCCATTTTCCATGTAACATTTTACATCTTCCATCCCTTTAATTACCTTTGGGCCTATGGCGAAAACCCGGACAACCAGAACGAAAAGTAAAGCAAAACATCCGCTTTTAAAAAAGATCACAAACATTGCAACTAAGGTATTTTTATATTTTTTACTGGTTTCTGTATTTTGGGTAATTGCCTTACGTTTCATTAATCCACCGATAACACTTTTAATGGTTTTGCGTAATATTGAACGTAAAGCAGATGGAAAGCCATTTAAAACGGAGAAAAAGTGGGTGAAGTTTGATGACATGTCTGACAACATGAAAAGGGCCGCGGTATCAGCCGAAGATCAACTCTTTTTAAAACATATCGGTTTCGATATGAAAGCTATTGAAAAGGCTTTTGCCAGCAATGCAAAAGGAAAAAAAGTAAAAGGGGGAAGTACCATTTCGCAGCAAACTGCAAAAAATGTGTTTTTATGGCCTGGTAGGTCATGGATTAGAAAAGGTTTCGAAGCTTATTTTACTTTACTGATCGAACTTTTCTGGAGCAAAGAAAGGATTCTGGAAGTTTATTTAAATGTAATCGAAATGGGTGATGGCATTTATGGTGCCGAAGCCGCATCGCAGGAGTATTATGGTAAATCGTGTACCAAACTCACTAAAAAACAGGCCGCTTTAATCGCATCCTGCTTCCCAAACCCAAGAAGATGGACGCCGAAAAATGCCACCCCATACATCAGGCACCGCCAATATCTCATTTTACGGAATATGAACAGGCTGGGACCACTTGATTTTTGATGTAAGATGTTTGATGTAAAATGGGTAATGGAGATACAGTTTCTTTCCATCATCCATCTTACATCTATTAATCATGATCTTTATTCCACCTGATTTTAATGCCGCCTTTTTCATCATCAACGGCTTTTAAATGCAATACAATGCCACGCATCCGGGCCTGTTTTTTCTCTTCTTTGGTGAGGTTTTCGTCGCCTTTAGGGTTTCTCAGCGGGATATCCATGGCTACATTTGTTCCTGGGCCCAGGGCATAAGTTCCTTTAACATTAAAATTTAAGGCACTGGAGTTTACCTGCATCGGACTGATTTCTACCTTATCGCCTTTAATATTGAGCGTTCCGTCGAGGTTTTTGATTTCTACATTTGATAAATTCCGGTTGGCAAATGCAAATTTCCCTACTTTAACCATCGGATCAAAATTGACCAAAGCAGCATTGTTAAGGTTGAAAACTACCCTGCCGTTTATCGACCGCGGAAGTATTTTCCCGGTATGCGATATCCTGCCCGAAATATTTACGAGTGAAGATAAATAACCTTTTAAGTTTTTGTTGGTAATGGTGTTTTGTCCGAAGTTATCAAAAGAATAAAAGAAATCCTTAACGCTTACATGGCTTATTTTCGAATTGATTTTAAAACTGTTCGATGCGGCCTCCTGTACAATATTCCCATTTAAAGATAATTGACCGCCAGCATGGGCAACACTTATTTTATTAAAAAATATACCACCACCACGGAGTGAGATATCAGCATCGAGGTTTTTAGCCGTAAAATTATCATAAATGGCTTTATCTACGGTTAAGCGGATGTTCATTTTGGATAGCTCGAGCACATTGCTCAACTCTTTTGAAACTATTTTTTTGTTGCCGCTCGATTTTGGTTTATTACTTGATCTCGGACCTAAAAAGGGCAAAAATTCTTTTAAATAAAGTTGTGGGCTCGACATTTTTAAGTTTACCAATATTTTATCCGGTGCGGTATAATATAAATTGGCAAAATTAGCAATGCTACAGTTAACATTTAGCTCACTTTTACCCAATTGGAAATGTCCGTTCTGTATAGATAAATCATTCTGGTTAAAGTTGATGTTCAATGCACTTTTTACCAGGTGAAGGTTCCGTGGTACATACAAAATATCCGCATCGGCGATCTGTATCTTGCCTGAAACCACAGGTTTGGTAAACCTAAAATTATCAATATCGGCCTGGCAGTACAACCTCAGGTTGGCCGTTCCGTTTTTAAAATTGAAATCGTTTGTACCCAGCGAATTATTTAAGTTGGATAATGGAAATTGTGAAGTAACCAGTCCGGTAGCAATGGGCCTGGCCAGGTTGTTTACCGTAAAAGTATCGATCTTCAGGGGTGCGTTGAAATATTTGGCTGTAAGTTTATGAAATTTGATCGAAGAGTTTTCATCACCGATTATGCCGCCAACTGTATCGCGGTTGGTAAAAGAGCCATCAAAATTACAGGCTGTTAATTTTCCGGCAGGGATAGAAACAATATTGTCTCTCACAGTAATGCCGACCTTGATCAAAGGATCTCCATATTTTCCCGATCCATCGTCGATAATATTTCCTCGGATATCGATCGGTTTTTCGATGCCGAATTTTAATAATTTGGATGAAATATTGGGCGAAAGAAGTAAAGCCACGTCCCTGAATAAAATGTCATCAACAGCAATGCTGATGGCAAAGGCCGATTTGGAAAGATCTATTTTGGCACCAATCTTAAAAGGATGCCCGCCAATGTTTAAAATTTCGGGGTTTAAGATTACTGCATCCGAATCGCGGCTATAATGTGCAACAAGCGTTCCGCCCAGGGTTTTATCTTTTAAAAAACTTCCTTTGCGCGTATTAAAAGCAAAGCTGTTTACCTTGGTATTCAGTTTAATTTTGCCTGTCCAGCCGCTATCCGGATATTCCATCCTCCCCTGGATCTGGTCGATATCAAAATTGAACAGTTTAAACCTTTTTTTGTTATCGAGTATTAAACTTACTTTGTTGAAATCAATCTTTTTTACCTCCAGTGCAGAAGATTTTGGCGACGACTTTTTATCATCGGTTTTAGGTTTGCTTTTAAAAATACTGGTATTGCTATACCCGGTAGAATCGGTATAGATATAGATTGAGGCATTATTAATGGCAATTTGTTTAATGTTGATGTTGCCCACAATGAGCGAAAGTACATTTAAGGATACATCGATATCCTGTGCCTTTAAAAGATCGTGTTTATGCTGGTTCCATAAACTATCCCTCAATAAAACGCCATTTAATGATACAGAAACACCCGGAAAACTCTTCAGGAGCGTAGGTTCCATACTGGTAGCCGTAATTTTTCCGTTTAAATTTTTATTCAGCTGTGAGAGGATAGAAGCCAATACTTCTTTCTTGTTCCTGCTGATATAAAATGCCCCGGCCAGCCAGGTTAATATAATCAGGATAACAAAAACCGATATGATTTTTAAAGAGATTTTGAGCCAGCGCTTCATACACATTAGTTTGATTTAACAATATAATGCTTTTTGATTGCTAATTGTTTGGCAGGTAAAGAAAAATATCAGTTTTAGCGCTATAGGTTTTAGGTATATTTATCCTAAAAGTAGCTCCAGATCAGGGTGATATTGAGAAGTGAGGAACTGTGTAATGGTATAATCGGCCAATCGGCGGGTATAAAAAGGGTCTTCCATGAGGATCTTTTTTAAGGCTTCTTCATCTTTGGCCAACGCTAAAATAATGCCGCCTGTACGGGGTACTTTTCGCCCCGAAGCAACAAAAATATTTGCATCGTAGTATTCTTTAAGAACTGAACATGTGCTTTCATATACCCGTCCAGTTCTTCTAATGGAACAATATATTTTAAATCTACGATGAACATGTTATAATAGGTGCGCGAAAACGGTAGAATGCCAGCTGTTCTGGAAGGGAACTTCCCACTTGGTTTCGAGTTCTGCCAGGTTTTGCACCATATTGTTAAATACAATGGTTTCTAGTGTTACCTGTTTAATATTGACCAGGGTTTCGAAATCTTCTTTATTGTTTACCACCACTTCTCCGTTTACTTTATAAGCCATGTTGAAACGATTAAAAAGATCAACGTGATATTCCTGTTCAATTTCTTTGATGAGCCTTACAGAGCTATCAATAGAGCAGCCGGTAACCCCTGCCTGGCTTTCATCAACGGTAATGATAATGAAAAAACCATAACGGATTTCTGCTTTTGCAAGCAATTCGTTTCCGTGGGCTTTCCATTGGTTGGTAAAAGCTGCTAATTTGTTCAGGATCTCATTTTCTTCGGTAGAAGTAAACTTGCGATCGCTTTGGTAGATCCAAACTCTTGATTGTGGAGAAAAACTCATATACAAATTTATGATTTTAATTAATTTGCTGTGTTTAAAACGCTAACCTGATGAAAAAGTTTACACTCTGCTTGAAAATATCCCTTGTTTCGGCTTTCTGTATGTTTTTATGCGCTTTTTCCGATCCCGAAACCCTCGAACAATATACTGGTTACCTGCAAAAAACATTTGTTGATCATTATGATAATGCACAGGAAAGCAGCCAGGTAAAACGTTACGAATTAAATGTTACCAACACTGGTTTTTGCCGTTATAAGCGTTACTATAATAACGGTAAAACAGAGTATTTCGCATTTAAGCTGGCAAAATTTAAAGATATGGATTATTATGGCACCACTGTTTCAGGGAAATTATACATTCATACCAAAAGTGACGATGTAATTGTGCAAACTTATAAGGATAGGGGAGGCGATGTTGATTCGATGGCTACACAGATTATTATTCCGGTAAAAAATATGGAAGCGGAAGATTTAAACCTGATCAGGAATAACCTGGAAAGGATAGTAAAACTACCGCCCGCTGAGATACCTAAAACAGAAGTGAAATCGGAGGATTAAGGGTTACTTCGACTAGGTTAGTCAGATCGATTCGTCATGCTGAATTTATCTCAGCATCTTTTAAGCATGAAAGACCCAGATCCCGATGGTTCGGGACAGGGTGACGACCGTTTTAATTAAAGCAATTTACAATCCATTTGCCCTTGCTGTAATCTCCGCAATATCAAGCACTTTAACTTCCTGTTCTTTATCTTTTAATTTAATGCCATCGCTCAGCATTGTCATACAGAACGGGCAACCCGCTGCAATAAACTGTGGATTGGTTTCCAATGCTTCGTCAATACGTTCTACATTGATGTCTTTATTTCCCTTTTCCGGTTCTTTAAACATCTGTGCACCACCAGCACCACAGCATAAACCATTGCTTTTGCAGCGTTTCATTTCTACCAGTTGCGCATCCAGCACTTCTAAGGCTTTTCTTGGTGCTTCGTAAATTCCATTGCCACGGCCCAAATAACATGGATCGTGATAAGTGATTTTCTTGCCTTTGAAACTTTCGCCGCCTTCGGCTTTCAATTTACCTTCGTTTATCAGATCCTGGATGAGTTGTGTATGGTGGATTACTTCATAAGTACCGCCTAAACCAGGATATTCATTTTTAATGGTATTAAAACAATGCGGACAGCCGGTTACGATTTTCTTAATGTTATATGCATTCAAAACCTCTATATTGGTCATGGCCTGCATCTGGAACAAGAATTCGTTGCCCGCTCTTTTAGCCGGATCTCCGGTACAGCTTTCCTCCGTTCCTAAAACTGCATATTTTATGCCTACATGATGTAAGATCTTGCATATATCACGGGTAATTTTCTGTGCCCGCTCGTCGTAGCTTCCTGCACATCCAACCCAAAATAATATCTCTGGTTCTTCACCTGCGGCCATTAATTCGGCCATTGTAGGGACTTTAAATTCCATTTGTCTGTTGTCTAGTGTTAAGTATCGAGTATCAAGTATTAAGTTGAGTATCAAATATAGAGACCTGGCGTAACTTATTTTATTTAATTCAAACTGAAAACTGTTGATTGCTAACTTTCCTGTGCCCAGTTAAAACGATCGGCAGGAGAATACTTCCATGGTGCCTGGTTATTTTCAATGTTTCCCAGCATGGCATTAATGCTACCCGGAGCCTGCGATTCTTCCATCACTGCGTAACGGCGAAGTTCCATAATAATCTGCAAAGGATCGATATTTACCGGGCAGGCTTCTACGCAGGCATTACAGCTGGTACAGGCCCAGATTTCTTCCCTGCTAATGTAATCATCCAATAAAGATTTTCCATCCTGATGATCAGCACCATGTTTATCGATGTTCTGTCCCACTTCTGTAATGCGGTCGCGGGTATCCATCATAATCTTACGTGGCGATAAAAGTTTGCCGGTAATATTTGCCGGACAAACCGAAGTACATCTGCCGCATTCGGTGCATGTGTAGGCATTCATCAGGTTTACCCAGCTTAAATCCGTCACGTCTTTTGCGCCAAATTTACCAGGTTCGGTTTCTGCCGGAACGAAAGAAGGATCGAGCATAGCCTTTACCTCGTTGGTAACAGATGCCATATTGGTAAATTCGCCTTTTGGTTCGAGATTAGAAAAATAGGTATTTGGAAAGGCGAACAGAATGTGGAAATGTTTTGAGTAAGGCAGGTAATTTAAAAATGCCAGGATACCGATAATGTGGAACCACCAGCAGCTGCGTTCTACAATTATTAATGCGCCCTCAGAAGAAGGAAGAATGTTCATTAAGTACTGACTTACCGGAAATGCACCTGCATTAACATAATGGCTAACGCCCAAAAGCTGTAGTTTGGCATCGGCTGCATTCATAAGTAAAAAAGCACTCATTAATAAAATTTCGGTAATCAGGATGTAGTTGGCATCTGATTTTGGCCAGCTTTTCATTTCTACACCGCTGAAACGTTTAAGTTTAATGATATTCCTACGCACCAGAAAAATAGCACACGAAACCCAAACTGTAAAAGCCAGGATTTCGAAAGAACCGATTAAGAAGTTATACAGACCGCCTAAACCGTTAAAAATACGGTGGGTGCCAAATAATCCGTCGATCATAATTTCGAGTACTTCGAGATTAATTATTACAAAACCGATGTAAACAAAAAAGTGCAGAAAGGCTGGGATAGGGCGTACCACCATTTTAGACTGACCAAAGGCTACGCGCAGCATGGTCATTAACCTTTTTTGTGGCTGATCTTTACGATCAACCGCTTTTCCTAAGCGGATATTGCGAATTATTTTACGCAAGTTAACGGTAAACAGCGCAATTGCTGCAAGTGTTAGTACTAGAAAGAGGATCTGTGCCACCATGCAATATTAGATTGTTTACGCTAAATTAGGATATTAATATCAAAAAAATACTATGCATGCATAAAAAAAATAATAAAATTGTTTGTTTGTACTCATTCTAAGCTATGATTAGGGCAGTTTTTCTAAACGCTGAAAAATTAATTAATTGATAATCAGAGTAACGCTGAAATAATTGAAAAAAAGTTTTGCTTTTGAAAAAAGAACACTACATTTGCAATCCCAAACGGATGGTGCCA
>NZ_QNQU01000040.1 GCF_003315595.1 Pedobacter miscanthi
GAGGCTGACCAAATTAGTAATCTACCTTTTTGGTCAGCCCCATAAGTTATCAAAAGATAAAAATTAATTTCTTACAATTATCATCTCTATTTTTACCTTTGCGGCAGCTTGAAAACCCCGCAAAAAATATCCGATTTTAAACAAAAAGCACTGCACTGGGCCAACCAGTTTGAAGTATGCTGCTTTCTTGACTCGAATCATTATAAAGATACCTATTCGGCTTATGATTTTATCATTGCAGCCAGTGTAAATCACGAATTAAAATGCGCAGCTGGTAATGCCTTTAATCAGCTAAAAAGCTTTTATACAGTACATAAACAGTGGATCTTTGGCTTTTTTAGCTACGATTTAAAAAATGAGATCGAAGATCTGCAATCGAATAATCCTGATGGCTTAGCATTTCCAGACTTATACTTTTTCGTTCCAGAATATTTAATTGCTTTTAAAGAGGGTAAAGCTGAAGTTTTGATTGGTGATAAAAATATTTTAGCAGAAATCGAATCTTTTCAGGTACAGAAAAAAGAGAAAGCAACTGCTGTACAGCTATCGCAAAAATTATCAAAAGCGCAATATATTGACAAAGTAGAAACGTTGAGAGATCATATTTTAAGGGGCGATATTTATGAAGTTAATTTCTGTCAGGAGTTTTTTGCCGAAAATGCAGCAATAAATCCTGTTCAAACTTTCGAGTTGCTTAATGCGGTTTCTCCTACCCCATTTGCCGGATATTTTAAAATTTACAATCAATATATTTTATCCGCAACCCCCGAAAGGTTTTTATGCAAACGTGGCCAAAAATTGATTTCGCAACCGATAAAAGGCACCGCAAAAAGAAGTTTTGATCCTGCAGAAGATGAAGTTATAAAATTGCAGCTAAAGAACGATGTTAAAGAGCAGGCCGAAAATGTAATGATTGTTGATTTAGTGCGCCACGATCTCACTAAATCGGCTGTTAAAGGTTCTGTAAAGGTTGAGGAGTTGTTTGGGATTTATAGCTTCCCTCAGGTGCACCAGATGATTTCGACCATTAGCTGTGAACTAAACCCAGAGATCCATTTTATCGATGCCATTAAAAATGCCTTCCCAATGGGTTCTATGACCGGAGCTCCAAAAGTTAAGGCCATGAAACTGATAGAAGAATATGAAGTGAGCAAAAGGGGCATTTATTCAGGTTCATTTGGCTGCATCAGTCCTGATGGCGATTTTGATTTCAACGTAATCATCAGGAGCATTTTATATAATTCAGAATCGAAGTACTTGTCCTTTCAGGTTGGCGGTGCTATTACCTATCAAAGCAACGCAGCTGCTGAGTATGAGGAATGTTTGTTGAAAGCCAGTGCAATTTTGAAGGTGCTTGAAGGTTAATTGGTTCATTGGACCACTCTTTCTCGTCGTAGCGTCTCGCTACGATCAAGATAATACTTTTAGCTATAATTAAATGAACAGTCTTAGCGAGACGCTAAGACTAGAATTAGTAGCGTCATCTCGACCGAAACGCGACCTGTACCGATTTTACATCGGTAGTGAGCGGAGAGATCTATCTCGAGATAGATTTCTCGACTTCGTTTCACTCCGCTCGAAATGACGGTATTTTGAGGGTAACGAACAGATATAAAAACAAAAGGTGGAAAGTATCTGCACCATGCAAAACCTTCCACCTTTCTACCTTCCAGCCTTCTACCTTATTTCTTATAATACTGTTGCGCCTCAGGCAAATATTTTTGAATCTGTGCTATACGTGTTTCATCACTTGGGTGTGTACTTAAAAATTCAGCTGGTTTTTGTGCACCTGCAGAAGATGCCGACATCCTGTTCCAGAATGCGGTAGCATTTTGTGGGTTATATCCTGCCATGGCCATAAAAATTAAACCTAAACGATCAGCCTCCAACTCCTGGTTACGGCTAAATTTCAACATCGCCACTGGCGTACCTACACCATATAGGGTGTTAAAAATAGATTGTGTTTTCGGGTTTTTAGATAAAGCTACACCAGCTGCAGCACCAATACCCTGCGCCACCATTTCCTGCGACATACGCTCAGCCGAGTGACCTGCAATGGCATGTGCAATCTCGTGGCCCATTACCGTTGCTAAACCGGCATCATCCTGCGTTACAGGTAAAATACCTGTGTAAACCACAATTTTTCCTCCTGGCATACACCATGCATTTTTTTCATTGTTTTGCACCACATTCACTTCCCATTGATAATCTGCAATTAAATTACCGTAATTATTGCTGTTCATGTACGATTTTACAGCGGTAATTAAACGGCTTCCAATCGTTTTTACCTTTAACGCCTGTGCATTTGAGGCCGGTAAAACGGTTGATTTATTTTCTGTTAAAAAAGTGCTGTAAGCCTGAAATGCCATTGGCAAAACCTGATCGTTACTTACCAGATCAAATCGACTACGACCTGTTAAAGGAACGGTAGAACATGAGTTAAATAATAAAATCCCAGCAACACTTGCTGCCAAAAATAACTTTTTCATAAATACGATTTTAAATGATTAGTAATACCAATAAGCAAACCGAAGATTAAACAGTGCGCCTATCAATAAGTTTTAATGAAATGTGTTTTGTTAATTAATTAGTTTTCTTCCTAAACAAATACACTTTGGATTCTTTGCCTTTCAGCAATCTTTCGAGGTTTTTTTGATGTGTTACCAGGATTAAAATACAAACCACCATGCCATAAAGCACTTCCGATTTGATGGAAACCTGAAACAGGAACACTACACTGAGCGGAAAAGTAAAACCCGCACAAATGGAGCTTAATGAAACATATTTGGTTAATAACAACACCACCACGAAAACCAGAACGCAAAGCATAGATGCTTCGAAATTAACTGCTAAAATCATTCCAAAAAGGGTAGCAACACCCTTTCCACCCCTAAAACCAGCAAAAACAGGAAATAAGTGCCCCATAACTGCGGTTACACCAAGGGCAAGCTGATAATTAACAAAAACAACTGAATTTTGTGGCCCGGTTACCGACATGCCGATTAAATAAGCCAGGTTAGTGGCGGTATAACCTTTTGCAATATCGATGATCATTACGGCAATTCCGGCTTTTTTACCCAGCACCCTGAAGGTATTGGTTGCGCCGGCGTTACCACTTCCGTATTCTCTTACATCAACGCCATAAAAGGCCTGACCAAGCCATACAGCTGTTGGTATAGATCCAAAAAGGTAAGCAATTAATAGCGCGCTGAGAGAATAAACCGTAACCATAGCCTACAATGATACAAAAAATAAGCTTTTAATTTTATAGCAAATCACTTTAGTATGCTTTTAAACTCATATCCAGGCTTTTCACAGAGTGTGTAAGCGCACCCATTGAGATAAAATCTACCCCACAAGCTGCATATTCTGCAACATTTGCTTCGGTAATTCCCCCTGATGCTTCAGTGGTAAATTTACCATCGATCAACGCAACAGCAGCCCTAAGGTTTTCGAAACTAAAATTATCGAGCATAATGCGGTTTACACCACCAATGGCCAAAACCTGTTTAAGTTCTTCCAGATTCCGAACTTCAATTTCGATCTCCAGGTTTTTATGCTGATCGGCAAGATATTTTTGAGCAGCAGTAATCGCATTGGCAATTCCTCCGGCATAATCAACATGGTTATCTTTAATCAGGATCATATCATATAACCCGATACGATGATTTACGCCACCACCAATTCTTACCGCCCATTTTTCCAGATAACGGAGTCCGGGAGTAGTTTTACGGGTATCTAAAATTTTAGTCTTGGTATTTTTTAACAGCGATACAATACGGTGGGTAGTAGTTGCAATACCGCTCATGCGCTGCATGCAATTTAAAACCAAACGTTCGGCTATTAAAATGGAATGTGTGCTTCCGGAAACAGTTAAGGCGATATCGCCAAACTTTACTTCTGCACCATCCTGTAATAGTACATCAACTTTTAAACCGGTATCAACTTCTTTAAAAATCTCGATAGCCAGTTCAATACCAGCTAAAATACCATCTTCTTTAATAATCAGTTTTGCTTTTCCCTGCGTTGCTGCCGGGATGGTAGAAAGTGAGGTATGATCGCCATCACCAACATCTTCGGTAAGGGCATTTTTTATGAATTGATGTATAAGTTGAGTATCCAAAACGTAGGCTTTATGCCGCAAAAATAAGAATTATTTGTTAGCTGGCAATTTACTTAGTCTTTTGCAGGCTCAATTCTTAATTCGGTAATCGAAAAGCTGGTGTTAAATTTTTTCATCGTGATCGAAACCCTGAAAGTTTCTTTGGCAGTACTTAATATAATTACGCCGAAACGATAGTTTGGATTGGTATTAATTTTATGAAAAATACTTGTTTTTACCGGTGGATGTTTCACAAAAAAATCTCTCAAAATTTGTTCACCCTGTGCTTTTGAGTATACATCTTCTTCATCAACCATGATCAGTTCGATGGTGGAAGCAAAATTTTTGGCAATCTCTTTTGCGTTGCCAGCCTTAAAATACGAGGATAAATCATCAATAATATCAGCCTGGAAGGCCGTAGAACTATATAATGACGACAAACTAATAATGAATAAAAATAAGCTCCGGATCATTTCTGTATTTTATACAGAACCCTATAGCTAAAATTATGCCATTAGCGCATCAAAAAAAGGATTTCTTAATTTGTATAAGCTTCAATAAAGTTATATTTGCCATATAAACAAAACACTAAAACATGTTATATGTGAAAATGTTTTAATGTGTATCAATAAATTTTACAATAAAGATGGTAAACGATAAAAAACTCGCGCTGATAATCCTTGATGGTTGGGGCTACGGAAAACAAGACAATTCTGATGCTGCTTATGCTGCCAACACTCCATTTTTCGATTCGTTATTACAAAAATACCCAAATTCTAAGCTTGAAGCTTCGGGCGAAGCAGTGGGCCTGCCTGCCGGACAAATGGGTAACTCTGAAGTTGGACACATGAATCTAGGTGCCGGCCGTGTGGTTTACCAGGAACTTGGAAGGATCAATAAATCAATCACCGACAGGGAACTGCATAGTAACCCGATTCTGGTAAATGCATTCGATTATGCTAAACAAAACAACAAAGCTGTACACTTTATAGGTCTCGTATCAAACGGTGGTGTACATGCACACATCGAGCATTTAAAAGCTTTATGCGATGCCGCCAACGAGGCAAACGTACCCAACACCTTTGTTCATGCCTTTTTAGATGGCCGCGATACCGATCCAAATTCTGGTTTGGGCTTTATTACTGATCTTGAAAACCACATTCAAAATACCAATGCCAAACTGGCTACCATGATTGGCCGTTATTATGCAATGGACCGTGATAACCGTTGGGAACGCGTAAAACAGGCTTATGATGTAATGGTAAACGGTGTGGGTGAAAAAACACAGGATGCTTTGGGCGCGATTAAAAAATCGTATGCAGATGGTGTTACTGACGAGTTTTTAAAACCGGTGGTATTAACACAGGATAATGGTGCCCCGGTTGCTACCATCCAAAATGATGATGTGGTAATCTGTTTCAATTTCCGTACGGATAGAGGTCGTGAAATTACCACTGCCCTAACCCAGAAAGATTTCCCCGAGCAGCAAATGCATAAACTGCCGTTGTATTATGTTACCATGACTACCTATGATGAGAGTTTTGAAAAGATAAATGTGATTTTCACCAAGGATGATTTAACCAAAACCATTGGGGAAGTGCTGGCCAATAACAATAAAAACCAGATCCGTATTGCCGAAACTGAGAAATATCCACATGTAACTTTCTTTTTCTCCGGCGGAAGAGAGGCCGAATTTGCAAACGAAAAACGTCTTTTAATTCCGTCTCCAAAAGTAGCTACTTACGATCTTCAGCCTGAAATGAGTGCTGCAGGTATTACTGAAGCCATTACCAAAGAAATGGAAACAGGATGGGCTGATTTTATCTGTTTAAACTTTGCCAATCCGGACATGGTTGGTCATACCGGTGTTTTTGAAGCCGTAGTTAAAGCGGTAGAAACAGCTGATAAATGCGCGGAAGAAGTGGTAACCAAAGGTTTGGAACATGGTTATTCATTTATCCTTTTGGCCGATCATGGTAACTCCGAATTTATGGTTAATGCCGATGGATCTGTAAATACTGCACATACCACCAACCTGGTTCCATGTATTTTAATCGATAAAGATTACAAAACCATCGCTGACGGAAAATTAGGCGACATTGCCCCTACTGTTTTAAGAATTTTAGGTGTTGATATTCCGGCAGAAATGACAGGAAACGTTTTAGTATAATGATCAAAAAAATCTCTATTCTGGTATTTGCTTTGGCATTATTTTCATGCAATCAGCAAAAAGAAGCTGAAGCAACTACCAGTTTAACCTATTTCGATGTTAAGGGCTATTTCGGGAAAGAAATTTCACGTTTGCAGCATTTAAACCCTGAGGTGGATAAAACCGTAAGTATAAATGGTGTTGCGGAAAATAAAACGGCCAAAATTACCGACTGGACCAAAGAACTGACCATTTTTGTGAATGCCGATATCAATAAAACATCCTGGAAAGGAAGTTTTAAAGCAACCAAACAAGATGGAGCTGATATTTATACTTCCGACAGTAAAAAAATACCAATCAAAAAGATTTCAGTGATGCAGAGCGGTCAGAAAGTAGATAGAATAGAAATTATCATTGATAACAAAAATATTCTCTATCAATCGCAGGATACATTAACATATTATCCTGATAGTTTATATATGATCAAAAAGCACCAAAAAATAAGGCTGCTTAATGAAAAAAGATATTCGGTTATCGGAAAATTGAAATAAAAAAAAGGGACTTGAAATATTCAGGTCCCTTTTTCTTTTTTAATTGAAGTAAGTCGTCACCCTATATTTATTTCAGGGTCTATTATGCTAAAAAGATGCTGAAATAAATTCAGCATGACGGATCGATCAAGAATGAATGTTTATAAACGATTATTTTGATATACAGCAACCTGCCATAGGAACTCTCTTATTATGTATATCAGCTAATTTTATTATTTCAAACTCGCAATCTGTGCTTTATCATACGTTACCCAATCAATAATATCTTTCCTTAGTGGCTGCAGGGTTAAGACTTTCTGAAAATCTGCAATCGAATTATTAAATAAAGCTACGCAAGCTGCTTTTTCTTCTTTTTTCTTTGCTTTAAAAGATTTAAAAATTGCATAATCTTTATAGGCTAAACCGCGGTTCTGGAACATCTGTGCATCTTCATCGCCGTTAATTTCTATCGCTTTTGTAAAATCTTTAAGAGAGGCCATATAAAAATTTTCGCGCATGGTATTTAGCGATTCTTTAGGATCGTTTGCAATTTTCAACCTCGCAATACCACGGTAATAATAGGCCGAAACCTCAGTTGGTTTAACTGTTAACAAACGGCTATAGGTTGCAATACATTTCTCATATTCGCGGTTCTGAAAATAAGAATACCCAAGCATTTGTAAAACATTTGCATTATCAGGCGTTTTAGCATCGGCTTTTTCCAGTTGCATGGCAGCGGTTTTGTAATCCCCTTTCATCATGGCCTGCATACTTCTTTCGTAATTGCCCTGTGCAAAACTACCGGTAGATGAAAAAATAATGAGTCCTAAAATAGCCTTTTTAAAATAGTTCATGTATGAGTAATAAGTTTAACATATTTAACGCCTATCAACATTATAGGAGAAATTTTTTGCAATATAATCCTATTCTGATAATTTAAAAGTTTTAATTTTCTTTCATTAAAAACCAATTGCCCTAAACATTAGCTTAAACGTTAAAATATGCTTTATATGATGCTGATGGAAATATTTATGTTACTCTGCCTTTTTAACATAAGATTAATACTATTTTCACTTTGGCACAAGAGTTGAATTTATTAACTTAATACAATAATTAAACAAAGTGAATACGATTAAACTGCCAGTTTGTCGTTAGCGGAAAATGTGATAATGAGTAAACAAGATATATTTGATTTCCAGTCAGCAATGCCAATCATCAACGAAGATACCGAATTTTTCCCCTTAATGTCTCAGCAGGACGAAGAGGAAATGAACAATGAGGAAACGCCCGAAACGCTGGCCATATTGCCATTGCGTAACACCGTTTTATTTCCGGGTGTAGTAATTCCCATTACCGTTGGAAGAGACAAATCGATTAAATTAATTAAAGAAGCTTACAAGGGAAATAAAATTATCGGGGTGGTATCCCAAAAGGATGTTTCGATAGAAGACCCTACATTTGAGCAACTTAACACCGTTGGTACCGTAGCAAACATCATTAAACTGTTGCAAATGCCTGATGGTAATACTACGGTAATCATTCAGGGTAAACAACGTTTTAGCCTGATTGAAGAAGTACAGAATGAGCCATACATTAAGGCGGTTGTAAAAAAATTCGAAGAGCAGAAACATAAGGCTGATAAAGATTTTAAAACACTGATTGCCTCTATCCGTGAGATGTCGGCACAGATTATCCAGCTTTCGCCCAACATCCCTAGCGAAGCCAGTATTGCCCTTAAAAACATCGAGAGCAACTCATTTTTGATCAATTTTATTTCATCAAACATGAATGCCGAAATGGCCGATAAGCAGAATATCTTAGAAATGGATAAACTGCAGGACAGGGCGCAAAAAGTAATGGAACTTTTAATGGTCGAACTGCAGATGCTGGAATTAAGAAACCAGATCCAGTCTAAAGTACGTACCGATCTTGATAAGCAACAACGCGATTATTTCTTAAATCAGCAGTTAAAAACCATTCAGGAAGAACTGGGCGGTAATTCTGCCGATCTAGAATTTGATGCCTTACAGGAAAAAGCAAAAAAGAAAAAATGGACACAGGCAGTTGCCGATCATTTTGACAAAGAGCTTGATAAACTGGGTCGCATGAACCCTGCTGCCCCTGATTATTCAGTACAGTTAAATTATCTCGAGTTGCTTTTGGATTTACCATGGAGCGAATTTACCAAAGATAATTTCGACCTGAAAAGAGCACAGCGCATCCTGGATAAAGACCATTTCGGTTTAGAAAAAGTAAAACAGCGTATTATCGAATACCTCGCCGTTCTGAAACTAAAACGCGACATGAAAGCGCCGATTTTGTGTTTGGTTGGTCCTCCGGGAGTGGGTAAAACCTCTTTAGGAAAATCAATCGCCAAGGCATTGGGTCGCAAATATGTACGTATGGCTCTGGGTGGCATCCGTGATGAAGCAGAAATCCGCGGTCACCGTAAAACCTATATTGGTGCAATGCCTGGCCGTATCATTTCATCCATTAAAAAAGCCGGAGCAGATAATCCTGTTTTTGTACTAGATGAGATTGATAAAGTAGGTACCGATCACCGTGGCGATCCATCATCGGCTTTGCTGGAAGTTTTAGATCCTGAACAAAACAATGCTTTCTACGATCATTATGTAGAAATGGATTACGATTTATCTAATATCCTGTTTATTGCTACCGCAAACTCTTTAAGCACCATACAACCTGCTTTATTGGATCGTATGGAAATTATCGAAGTTAACGGCTATACCATTGAAGAGAAAATAGAGATTGCCAAAAAATACCTGTTACCAAAACAGAAAGAAAATCATGGTTTGCAAACCAAAGATATTGCCCTTAAACCTGCCCTGATTGAAAAAGTGATCGAAGATTATACCAGGGAATCAGGTGTACGTGGTTTAGAGAAAAAAATTGGTTCTTTGGTACGTGGTGTGGCTACAAAAATTGCGATGGAAGAAACCTACGAGGCAAATTTAACCAATGATGATGTTGAGCGTATTTTAGGTGCGCCAATTTTTGATAAGGATTTGTACGAGGGTAACGAAGTTGCCGGTGTGGTTACGGGTTTAGCCTGGACAAGTGTTGGTGGCGACATTTTGTTTATCGAATCGAGCTTAAGCCCCGGTAAAGGGAAATTAACCTTAACCGGTAACCTGGGTGATGTGATGAAAGAATCGGCGGTAATCGCCTTAGCATATTTACGTGCGCACGCAGGCGAATTTGGTATTGATTATAGCTTATTTGATAACTGGGATGTACATGTTCACGTTCCGGCAGGTGCAACACCAAAAGATGGTCCTTCGGCAGGTGTTACCATGCTTACGGCATTAACTTCGGCGTTTACACAACGTAAGGTAAAACAGCATCTGGCTATGACAGGCGAAATTACCCTACGCGGAAAAGTGCTTCCTGTTGGCGGTATCAAAGAAAAAATATTGGCGGCAAAAAGAGCTAATATTAAAGAAATTATCCTTTGCAAAAGCAACCGTAAAGATATTTTAGAGATTAAAGAAAGTTACATTAAAGATTTAACATTCCATTATGTAACCGAAATGAGCGAAGTAATTGATCTGGCCTTAACCAAAAATAAGGTTAAAAAACCTTTAGACTTAAGCATTAAAATTGCCCCGATTGTAAACTAATTGGTAAAAATTTGGATTAACCATCAAAAATCCAATTACAATAAATACTTTTATAGTCCCGATAACCATCGGGACTTTTTTATGAAATCAATTTTATCGATCATAGTTTTTTGCCTGGTTGTTTCAACCGGTTTTGCACAATCGTTTAAAAACGAATTTGGTTTTAAAACCGAAAACGATGCTTATCTGGCCACTTTAAACGACCGCTATTATACGAACGGCTTATTTATTTATTTCCGCAGGGCACTCAATACCGAAAAACTATCGGATAAAATAGAGAAAAAGACTCTCGAAATTTCTGCAGGGCAAAAAATGTATACCCCTTATTGGGGCCAGGTACCTAACAAAGAAGATCAGGACAGGCCTTTTGCGGGATATTTGTATGCCGGCGGTGCCTATTCTGTTTTCTATAAAAATGAAAGCGTTTTAAAAACCAGTGTTGAGTTGGGAACCGTTGGTCCAAACTCATTGGCTCAGGATGCACAGCGTTTTCTGCATAAAACCGTTGGTTTTTACACGCCTGCAGGCTGGGATTACCAAATTAAAAATGAAGTGGCTGTAAACCTTGCTGCAAATTATAGCAAATTACTTTTCCGTCCTGAAGATCCCATTGTTGATATTAGCGCGCAGGGTTATGCCAATTTGGGAACAACTTTTTCGGGTTTAGGCGCATCTGCACTTTTTAGGATTGGCAAATTAAATCAATTGTTTAACAGTGCTTACCATAATGCAGTAATCGGAAATTCGAAAACTAAAAGCCTGAACAATTCAGAATTTTTATTTTACATAAAACCGCAGCTTAATTTTGTGGCTTACGATGCTACTATACAGGGCAGTCTGTTCAACAACAATAGTCCGGTAACATTTGGGGTAAAACCAATTGTTTATGAACAACAGTTTGGCGTAAATTACAGCTCGAAAAGGTTTACTGCCGATTTTAATGTGATTTTTAAAACTAAAGAGGTTAAAAGTGTGGCTAAAGCACAGAATTATGGTGGCTTGAGCTTGTATTATAGGTTTGGGAAGATTTAGGTTAATTGGTTAACTGCAAACTGTAAAAGGGTTAATTGGTAACTATGTAAATCGGTTAATTGTTAACTGCCAACTGTAAACTGAAAATTGCATGCTGTTTAAATTGGTTAATTGTAAACTGCAAATTGCCAACTGAAAATTGCAAAAAGGGTTAATTGTAAACTGCAAATTGCCGACTGGAAACTGGAAAAAGGTTTAATTGGTTAACTGTTTACCCTTCGACTACACTCAGGGGATTAACAACCCGCTAAACGCCAGCCGCCTAACGCTTCCCCTACAAAACATGAAAAAAGCCATACTTCTTATACTTTCGCTCATCATTGTTGGTGCAATTATCTATAATTTGTATCCCGAAAAGGAGTTACCTCTCCATACGGAAATTGATTATATTCTCGTAAAAAAATCTGATCGGCAATTATTGGCTTATTCCAAGCAAAAACTGGTTAAAACCTATGAGATTTCATTAGGGGATAATCCTGTTGGGCATAAAGAATATGAGGGTGATGAAAAAACGCCTGAAGGCATTTATACCATTAACGCAAAAAACCCCAATAGCGGTTATCATAAAAACCTTGGCATATCCTATCCAAATGCAAAAGATATGGCAAAGGCCAAATTATTGGGTAAAAACCCTGGTGGCGATATTAAAATACACGGACTCAGGAACAGATTGGGATTTATAGGAAAGTTCCAAAGGTTTTTAGATTGGACCAACGGCTGCATGGCTTTAACTGATAGCGAAGTTGATGAATTATACGATTCCGTAAAAATAGGAACCAAAATTGAGATCAGGTCTTAATCAATCGACGGTTTTTTGCGATTTTCTTTTCTATTGGCGTTAACGGCTTTATTTTTTAACCTTTTCTGAATAACGGCATTGGGAATTTTGGTTGCTTTTCTCTTTTTCTGAACCTGCAACGACCGTTTTAATAGTTCGATGAGTTTTACAATGGTTTTTTCCTTATTTAACAACTGACTTCTGTCTTCCTGTGAAATAATATGCAGCAAGCCATCAGTATCCAGGCGGTTTTCGAGTCTGCTCCTCAACAATGCTTTTTCATCTTCATTAAAAAAAACTGCGGTTTCGAGATCAAAAATAAGTTCTACCTTGCTCGAAACCTTATTTACATTCTGCCCACCTTTGCCCCCGCTTCTGGAAGTTTTGAAAGTAACAGACCGTAAAATTTCTTCTCTTGTAGGCAACATGCCGCAAAAGTAAACATTTGAGGATAATAAAAATAACTTATTCCCCCTCTTTGGTTTCGCTCACCTTGCTGCGCAAACCAACAATATCTTTATCCAACTGATAAATACCTCCCCTATCGCTACCAACGAGCTGAAGTTTCTCTAACATGGTTTTGGCCATTTTTTCTTCTTCCAACTGTTCGTCTAAATACCATTGCAGGAATTTAAAGGTAAGGTAATCTTTCTCGTTTAGCGATAGTTCTACCAGGTCATTGATGCTTTTAGATACCAATAGTTCATTATCCAAAAAATCCTGAAATACCTCAATTACCTGTCCGAACGAATTTTTAGGCATCTCCAAAGCCGTTACAATTGCATGGCCGTCGCGGTCGTTAATATAGTGGATCAGTTTTAACATGTGATGGCGTTCTTCATCACTTTGGCGGTAAAAAAACTCGGTATAACCTTCTAAACCGGGCTGGGTTTCCAGCCAGGAAGCAATTGCCAGATATACCTGTGAGGATTCGGCTTCTAGTTTAACCTGGTTATTCAGTGCCGACAGCATTTTTTCGGATAATAACATAATCGTATTTAATTTTATATCTAAACACCTGCAGCAGGTCAATGTTTTAGCATGAGCTTGTTTAGAATCTATCTTTATACCCCTAAAAAAATTCAGCATTCTGTTTCTATTTTTTACCTTTGTACTACGATGAAGAAAAACCTGGTAATAGCGATAGATGGCTATTCATCTTGCGGAAAAAGTACATTAGCAAAGGCATTGGCTAAAAAATTAGGTTTCATTTATGTAGATAGCGGGGCGATGTATCGTGCCGTTACACTATATTTCCTGAGAAATAATATCAATGTTGGGGATGATGCCCAGGTTGTTGACGCTTTACAGCACATCGAACTAAATTTCCATTCGCGAGATTACGAATCGCATATTACCCTTAACGGCGAGGAAGTATCAGACGAGATCCGTTTGATGCCGGTTTCTGAAAATGTAAGTGAAGTTTCGGCGCATAAAATTGTACGCCATGAAATGGTAAAACAGCAACAGCGCATGGGCAAATCGAAAAATATTGTAATGGATGGCCGCGATATCGGCACCACTGTTTTTCCTGATGCACCTGTAAAATTCTTCATGACAGCCGACCCGAAAATCAGGGCCGAACGCAGGTTTAAAGAGCTTGAAAGCAAAGGCAATAACGAAACTACTCTGGAAGAAGTTTTTGAAAACCTTGCCCACCGCGATTATGCCGATACTACACGGAAAGAAAGTCCGCTGGTGAGGGCCGATGATGCGATTATTTTAGACAATACCGATCTTACACAGGAAGAACAACTGGATTTTGCTCTGGAAAAGGTAAATCCTTTTTTGGTACACTAGCTGATGGTTCATTGGTTTATTGGTCATTGGTGATTTGTGAATTGGGTTAACTGGTTAATTGTTTAAATCGGTTAATCGTTCTATTTGCATAATTGTCGGATTGTTGGATTGCTAAATTGTTAATTGCCAACTGCCAATTGAAAACTGTAAACTGACTAATTGTTTAAATCGGTTAATCGTTCTATTTGCATAATTACCTGATTGCTAAAATGTTAATTTCCAACTACCAATTGAAAACTGCAAACTGACTAATTGTTTACCATTCGGCTGCGCTCAGGGGTTAACTGATGCTTAACTTAATATCTTAAGAGGATAATAGCCTAAGGACTTCAGTCGATCCACATTGACTTCTAAAAAAAATTCATATTTTTAGCATCTAACCCAAATGTTGCTATGAAATTAAAATCAATTTACCTTACCTTATTATTATCTCTCTTTATTTTTAATGCCAATGCCCAAAAAGGCTGGATCAATCTGTTTAACGGAAAAGATTTAAAAGATTGGAACATTAAAATTGCCAAACACGATTACAAAGAAAATTACGCTAATACTTTCCGTGTAGAAAACGGGCTAATGAAAGTAAGTTACGATGGTTACAAAGAATTTGACCAACAATACGGACATATTTTCTATAAAAAACCTTTCTCTGCATATCTTTTAAAAGTAACCTACCGTTTTGTTGGCGACCAGGCCAAAGGTGGCGAAGGCTGGGCTACGCGTAACAGTGGTGCCATGTTGCACTGCCAGGATCCGGCAACAATGTTAAAAAACCAGGATTTCCCGATCTCTATTGAAGGGCAGATTTTAGGTGGCGACGGCGAACACGAACGCCACACCAGTAATGTTTGTACACCAGGAACATTGATTAATTATAATGGTAAATTGTTTACCCCACACTGTTTAGATTCAAAATCGAAAACTTATGCTGGCGACCAATGGGTAACGGCAGAGTTTTTAGTACTCGGCGATTCGGTAGTAAAACACATTATTGCAGGCGAGGTGGTATTAGAATATACAAAACCTCAAATTGGGGGCGGCAATGTTTCCAATTTCGATCCGAAGGTTAAAATAGATGGAAAACCGCTAACCTCAGGTTATATTTCGCTACAGAGTGAGAGTCACCCGATTGAATTTAAAACCGTACAGCTTTACGATTTAGAACCATACATGAAAGATAAGCCAAAATTAGACAAGGTATTGGCAAAAATATTAAAAGAGTAAATTAAACTGGCACTTAAGTTGTTATTGTTGCAGTTAAACACATACACCTTAATTTACGATGCTCAAATCCCATTTACTTAAAGCCATTACCCTGTTTTTACTGTTTTTTGCTGTAAACCTAACATTTGCACAAAAAGCTTATCAGGTAAAAGACATCCCCGACCCCAAAAAAAACGGTGGAGGTTATGTAAGCGATCCCGATGGTATTTTAGGTAACAGCGCGGTTTCTGAACTAAACAGTACAATTGCAGATTTCGAAAGTAAAACGAATGTTCAGGTTTCAGTGGTTGTGGTTAACGATTTCGACCATGATAAGGAGGATTTTGATTTTGCGTACGAACTGTTTAATACCTGGGGAATTGGTTCTAAAACGAGCAACAATGGTTTACTATTGTTTATCTCCAAGGAGCGACGAAAATACAGATTTATTACGGGCACGGGTGCTGAGGGCGTTTTGCCGGATGTGAAGCTAAAACATATTGCAGAACAGGAACTTCTCCCAGCTTTTAGGGAAAATAATTTTGCCAATGGCATTGTAAACACCATTAATGCCATTGGTGAGGTAATTCTAAAACCCGAGAATAAATCGGAACTTAACCAGTTTTTTACCCAACATGAAAGTAATAGTTTGCTGGAGAATTTCTGGCTACCAACCGGAATTATCCTACTGGCATTTTTTGGCGTGTTCAAAATCGTAAACAAGCAGGCTAAAAATGGTTTAAATCAAAAAACCTTTGATAAGAACAACAGTTTTGATACTACCATAGCGAAAGGTTGCGGGGTGATTTTCTTCATTGCATTCGTTTCTGTCTTCGTATTTGTTTTTACCGGGGCTTTTGATCTTTTCAAAAACATCAGGCTGGCACATGTTCCTTATATTCTTTTCGCTGTTTTAGCAATAGCACTGTTCTTCAGGTATCTTTTCTACATTTCGGCATTACGTAAGGCACACCATGACGATAAAAACTTTTTTGATTCTGTTGTCGCTTTCCATAAAAAAAACTGGTGGTTAGTTCTATTCTCTCCTATAATTTTAATTGCGATTATACTCCATTTGATTAAGCGCGTTAAGGCTATCGATCGTTTCAAACCAATTCTGGACAGTAAAAGCAACCCAATGGTCAGAGTAGATCGTGATATCAACATGGAAGGCGAGCCTTTTTTAACAAAGGGGCAACGCATAGAAGAGCTGGTAAAAGCTTACGATTACGATATCTGGGAAAGTACAGATCATAAAGAGCATATTATAAAAGCCTGGCCAGCTGAAGCCTATAATCAATATACCGAATGTCCGGATTGCTATTTTAGAACCTACCAACTCAATAAACGTGTAACCATAAGGGCAGCAACCTACAGCCATGATGGACAGGCCAAACTGATTAATGAATGTAGTTTTTGCAAAAAAACAGAATTTATAAAGTGGATTACTCTTGCCATGCTAACCAGATCCAGTTCATCTTCTTCTTCTTCATCCAGCGGCAGCAGTTCTTCATCGTCATCGGGCAGTAGCTGGGGTGGTGGCAGCAGCAGCGGTGGTGGTACTGGTGGAAGCTGGTAGGTTTAACGGAATGAGAAAGTATCTTCAATTTAATACTGGATATGGTGATCACGGCAGAATGTGCAAAAATCTTTTCCCTCTTCTGGAACCATTAGTAAAAGAATTTCTATTTTTGGCATCATAATGGCTCAAATACATCTTAAATCTGATGCCATTTTTTGCAGTTAACGCTCTGTTAAAGCATCTACCAGAAAGAACAACATGACTAGAATCTTATTCCTATTTTTCGCCCTCACTATCTTTACAACCAACATTAATGCACAGGATATGTACCGTGTTACGGCCGACAAATTACGGGTGCGGGAAACAAAAGATGCTAAAAGCAAGATTATCGGCTTCATTCCGAAAAATGAAAACGTTGCCGTTTTAGATGCTACTGATGCTAAAGTTTACAGGGTGAAATTAAAAAACGGTGAAGGTTGGGCAAGTAAAGATTTCCTCGAAAAAATTGTCCCGGCTGCTAAGCCGGCAACTCCACAGGTCAATACCCCGCAACCGGCCACAACACCTGCTGCAACAAGCAATGATATATACCGAAGTACAACAGACGATTTACGTGTGAGGGAAAAAGCCGATCCGAAAAGTAAAATTGTTGGCCATTTACCCAAAAATGAAAATGTAGCGGTTATCGATTCATCAAATACGAGTTTCTACAAAATAAAGGTTACCAATGGCGAAGGATGGGTAAGCAAAGAATTTTTGGTGAGGGTTTCGCCGGTAAAAACTGCTGCCGAAAAAACAACTGTAGCCGCATCGGTGCCTCAGGAAAATAAGAGTTATACCAACATTATCTTTTTTGCAGTGGTTGCTTTAATCCTGATTACCATACTCTACTTTTCAATAAAATATGGTAGCGGAAATAAATTTTTGATCGCTTTTTCGGTTATTGTAATCCTTGTAATCGGTTATTTCTGCTTCATTACGTTTATACAGGAAAAAATGGTTTCGGGCACTTTTGCCAGCAATGAAGATATCCAATATAAAACCTTCAACTTTAAATCGAAAGATTCGGTAACGGTTACCGATGCCTATACAGATTCTATTTTCACATCAAAATATGTAATCGATGGCGATATGATTAAATTATACGATCAACAGAACACGATTATGTTATTAATCAGGGATGATAAAACGTTAATTGGCGAAGGTTTTACGAGAGGAACGTTTACGAAGAAATAATCCCAGAATCATCAAACGTTTTGCCCGTGATCCGTCCCGACGGGACGAATGATAAACGATGCAGCAAATTTTAAATCTGACCTTCCATTCAAACCAATTATAAACAATTGTGATAAACTTTAACCTAGTTCTACCCGTGATCCGTCCCACGGGATGAATGGTAAACGAATGCAATGAATTAAATCTGGCCTTCAATTCAAATAAATTATAAACGATTGTGATAAACTTAATTGGCGCGTCCCATCGGGACGCCTCCTGGGTAGAACGTTTGGTGGGCATTTGTATACAAACTTTGTTTTTAAACCCGATAGAGCAGTATAGCCCGGAACGTAGTGAGGACTATAAGCGATAGCGGGGCTGATGTTTCCGATGAAATACGGGCGCTCATTTTCAAATAATTAGCGCAGCTAAGCGATTAAATTCTAAAATAAAACAGCTACATTTTGGAAAAAGATGTGGTAAACTGAAATAACCACCCCGCCTTTCAGGCACCCTCCGAAGGAATCGGAGCAGGCCCTCTATGGGAGGGGAATTATAAAACGCTAAAAATCAGCAACATTTATTAAAAAAATCTTTTCTATTAATTAAAATATTTTTACCTTTGCAGTCCCTAAATAGGGAAAAAAGGAGATAATTAATTAATGGCTAAAAAACAAGTAGCAGAAAAAGAATTAGCAGCAAAAACAGCTGAACTTCAGGGAGAAGGCGGACGCCTGACTGAAAAAGAAACGATTGAATCAGAAGCTGATTCAGTTTCGATCGAATCGATCAAATCATCATTAGCAACACCAAGCGAAGATTTCGACTGGGATGCTGATGAAAAAGTTTTTGGTAATTACAATGATGCAGACCGTAAAAAGTTTGAAGATATGTATGCCGGAACATTCAATCAGATCACTAAAGGTGAGATCATCAGCGGTATTGTTGTTTCAATCAACAACAAAGATGTAGTATTAAACGTAGGTTTCAAATCAGACGGTTTAGTTTCTACTTCAGAATTCCGTGATACACCGGATCTAAAAATCGGCGATTCAGTTGACGTTTTCGTTGAAGCACCAGAAGATGCTAACGGTCAATTGATCCTTTCTCGCAAAAGAGCAAAAACCCAAAGATCATGGGAAGCGATTAACGAGGCTCTTGAAAATGATAGAATCATCAACGGTTTCGTTAAGAGCCGTACTAAAGGTGGTTTAATTGTTGATATCATGGGCGTTGAGGCTTTCTTACCAGGATCTCAAATTGATATTAAACCTATCCGCGATTACGATGTATACGTGGGTAAAACAATGGAATTTAAAGTTGTTAAAATTAACCATGAGTTTAAAAACGTTGTAGTTTCTCATAAAGTGTTAATCGAAGACGATTTAGAAAGCCAAAAAGTAGAGATCGTTTCTAAATTAGAAAAAGGTCAGGTACTTGAAGGTACTGTTAAAAACATTACTGATTTCGGTGTGTTCATCGATTTAGGTGGTGTTGATGGTTTACTTCACATTACTGATATTTCTTGGGGCCGCATAGAGCATCCAAAAGAAGTATTATCATTAGATGAAAAAATCAACGTGGTTGTTTTAGATTTCGATGATGAGAAAAAACGTATCGCTTTAGGCTTAAAACAATTAACTCCACACCCTTGGGAGAATTTAAGTACCGACATCCAAGTTGGTTCTAAAGTAAAAGGAAAAATCGTAACTGTTGCAGATTACGGTGCTTTCTTAGAAATCATCCCAGGTGTTGAAGGTTTAATCCACGTTTCTGAAATGAGCTGGTCGCAAAACTTAAGAAATCCACAGGAATTCTTAAAAGTTGGTGATGAGATCGAAGCTGAAGTTTTAACTTTAGACAGAGACGAGCGCAAAATGAGCTTAGGTATTAAACAATTATCTAACGATCCATGGCAAGAAGTTGCTGCTAAATTCCCAGTTGGAAGCAAGCACAAAGCAACTGTTAAAAACATGACTAACTTCGGCGTTTTTGTTGAAATCGAAGAAGGTATCGATGGTTTAATCCACATCTCTGACTTATCTTGGTCTAAAAAAGTAAACCACCCTAACGAATTCACTAAAGTTGGTGATGTATTAGACGTAGTTGTTTTAGAACTTGATGTTGATAACCGTAAATTAAGCTTAGGTCACAAACAATTGGAAGAAAACCCTTGGGATACTTTCGAAACGATCTTCACTTTAGATTCGGTTCACCAGGGTACAGTTGTTAAAGTAACTGATAAAGGTGCTGTTATTGCTTTACCTTATGGTGTAGAAGGTTTCGTACCAACTAAACACATGGTTAAAGAAGATGGGACTTCGGTTAAAGCTGAAGAAACCAATGACTTCAAAATCATTGAATTCAACAAAGAAGCAAAACGTATCGTAGTTTCTCACGCCCGTATCTGGGAAGAGGTTAAAGCTGAAGCTGTAGCAGAAGAAAGAAATGCTAAGAAAAAAGAAGCTAAAGCTGCTGTAACTGCGGTTAAAAAAGTTAAAGATTCTGTAGAGAAATCTACTTTAGGAGACTTAGACGTATTGGCTCAATTGAAATCGCAATTAGAAGGCGAAGAAAGCAAAGCTAAAAAAGGCTAGTTCTTTTTAACTGAATAATTTAATCCCGATAGCGAAAGTTATCGGGATTTTTTTTTGCTTTTTTTTGCCACGGAAACATGGATTTCTTTGATGGATCGTCAATTGTGGGCAGGCTTTCTCAGCCGACAGCCTGCCCCGATTTTCGGGAAGCAATCTAATTTTCATTCATCATATAAGAAATGTAAGAACAATGAAGAAATTTGCTGCATGAGCTTATATTTTCTTAAATGTCTTATATGGTTCAATATTTAAAAACGAAAGCAATCCTAAATCGGCAACTCCTGCCCCGCTGTCCGCTTTACTCCGTTACACTTCGTGCCCGCTCCCATCGGGTTTATGTAACATCTGTAATTCGTTCTACCAAACCTTTTCCGTTCATCCGTATAGAATGATTACTTTTGAAAACGAAATCACAGATTATGAGAAACCTGATCGTCTTATTTTTCCTTTGGGCATTTAGCTTTAATCTTTTTGCTCAGGAAATAAATATTATCCCGCAGCCTGCAGAAATTAGAACAAACAATTTTCCTAATGAAACATTTGCGATCGATAAATACACAGTTATTTCAATAAATGATTCTTCCATTTTAAATTCTGCACATTTTTTAAAAAATTATCTATTAAAACACTATCAAATAGATTTAAAAATAACCCTTAGCGAAGTGCAAACAAATTCAATTAGTTTAAATCTTCGAAAAAGCCAATATAAAAATCCTAATGAATATTTTCTTTCTGTCTTACCAAAAGCATTAGTCTCGGCCTCGTCAACAGCACAAGGCCTGTTTTATGCCATTCAAACAATAATTCAGTTGCTGCCCCAAGAAAAAGATTCATTAGGAAGATTGATAATACCTGCTGTTGAAATCACTGATTATCCCCGTTTCGATTACCGTGGTATGCACCTCGATGTAAGCCGTCATTTTTTTGATGTAGCCTTTATCAAACAGTACATCGATTATCTGGCCCTCCACAAAATGAATTATTTCCACTGGCACTTAACGGATGATCATGGCTGGCGGATCGAGATTAAAAAATACCCAAAACTGACTGAAATCGGGGCCTGGCGCAACGGAAGCATTATTGGCTTATGGCCCGGACAAGGAAATGAAAACATTAAATACCAGGTTCTACCAACAGAAGTAAAAATTACACCAAATAACGCTGTACTTAAAACCGATGGCATTAAACATGGCGGATATTATACCCAGGAGCAGATTAAGGATGTAATTGATTATGCGGCCAAACGTTACATCACGATTATTCCAGAAATTGAAATGCCTGCACACAGCATGGCCTTATTGGCTGCCTACCCGGAGCTTGGTACCGAACCCAATAAAAAATATGAAGTTGCCCAAACCTGGGGAATGATGAATAAATACAACAACGTTTTACAAGCTTCGGATACGACCTTTAAATTTCTGGAAAATGTATTAACCGAGGTAATGGACCTATTTCCATCGCCGTACATCCACATTGGTGGTGATGAAGCTTCGAAAGTGTGGTGGAAACAATCTCCTGTTTCGCAGGAAATAATGAAAGCAAACGGTTTGAAGAACGAAAGTGAACTACAGAGCTATTTTATCCGCAGGATGGAGAAATTTGTAAACAGCAAAGGCAAAACCATTATCGGCTGGAACGAGATTTTACAGGGCGGGTTAGCCCCAAATGCTGTGGTAATGAGCTGGCAGGGCGAAAAAGGAGGCATTGATGCCGCCAAACTACAACACAAAGCCATCATGACGCCAGAAATTAAAATGTATTTTAATCATGCCCAGTTTGTAAAGGAAGATAGTTTAACTGCCAATAAATTTTCGCCATTGATTGATGTATACAATTACGAACCTGTACCTGCTGGATTAACTGCCGAACAGGCAAAATACATCTGGGGTGGACAGGGCTGCCTTTGGAGCGAGTATATCACTAATCTGGCAAAAGTGGAGTATCAGCTTTTCCCAAGACTGGATGCCCTGAGTGAAATTTTGTGGAGTCCTAAAGAAAAACGCAATTATCCCGACTTTCAGAAAAGGCTTAAAACGCAGTTTAAACGCTACGATTTAATGGGCATTACCTACTCAAAAAGGTATTTGGAAAATTAATGGATTAAATGTTTTGCCGCCTGCAGCTGATAAGCCCCAGGTGTAATGCCCACAATCTTTTTAAATGCCCTGATAAAGTAATTGGCATCATTAAAACCCAGTTCGTAACTAATTGAGGCTACTTTCGTACCGGGCTGGGCAAGTAAAAGTTTTGCTTTGTTAATTTTTTCCGTCAGAATAAAATCATTCGGGCTGATGCCCAGTTCGCGTTTAAACAGGCGATAAAACGTTGCCTTGCTCATGCAGGCTTTATCGCTCAAACTATTAATGTTGATCTTCTCGTTCAGGTTTGATTTAATATAGTTCAGTACAAAAGCCAGGGGGTTCTGGTTGAGGTTATAACCTTCATCGCTGATTGTTTTAAGGTTTTGCGTTTGCATAATACGCACCAGCAGCTCTTTTAAAGTTAAATCGGCCAGTACATCTTTTTCTTTAGTGCGTTCGGAGCAGATACGGATCACCTTATTGATGAGGTAGGCAATTTCTTCGTTATTGTAAAAATGATATTCGTCGTAATTTAACAGCCACTTTTCGTTACTTCCCTCTTTCGGGAAAAACTCGTTTAAATAGGCAATTGTTTTCTGGATCTGTTCCTGATCAATGGCGAGAGCAATACATTGGGTGGGATTAAGGTTGGTAGCCTCGGGGAAGTCGATCTGCATGGTAACCGAAGGTGGAACAATAACAGTTTGACCGGGAAAATAATCAAATCCTTCTTTATCAAATAAATGCATCACTTTTTTGCCCCTGAGCATACTGGTGATCACAAAATCGTTAAACGTAAGCGGCACTTTATAGGATTGGGTATAGGTTTCGAAAACATTCAGCTCGCAACGCTCCAGGGTATACGAAGTTCTGTTTTCTACCAACGTTTGCAACGTTTCTGAAGCACTGAGTTTTACCTGATCCAATGTATGCTGCATAACAGAAAATATTTGATTAAACCAATTTAATACTATCAAATATAATGATTCCATCCACTTATTTTACCATTCAAAATACCAATTAATGTCAAGATAACGGCTTAATGCCCACGTTTCATATAGGTTACATTACCTGAAACAATAGTGCTACCATTTGAGCCGATTATACTACCTATCCGCATTGCTTTGCCATTAGGTTTGTATTAACCAAATCTTTTTAAACACAAAATCATTATGAGCAAGCCATCAAGATATTATTTCAGATCCATGCTCATGGTGGTATTTAAAATTCAATAATAATTATGGAAAATTTAATTGAGAAACCATCATTCAAACCCCATTACGATAACTATATCGGGGGAAAATTTGTAGCACCGGTAAAGGGGGCATATTTCGACAACATTTCTCCGATTGATGGCAAGGTATTTACCAAAGCAGCCCATTCTACCAAAGAAGATCTGGAATTAGCTGTTAATGCGGCGCATGAGGCTTTTAAAACCTGGAGCAAAACCTCTTCTACCGAACGGAGCATTATTTTGAATAAAATTGCACAACGGATGGAAGATAACCTCGAATACCTGGCTACCGTAGAAACCATTGATAACGGAAAAGCGGTAAGGGAAACCTTAGCTGCCGATTTACCTTTAGGAGTTGATCACTTCAGGTACTTTGCAGGCGTAATCCGTGCCGAAGAAGGTTCGTTATCAGAACTCGATCATAATACCGTTTCATTAATTGTTCACGAACCTATTGGTGTAGTGGCACAAATTATTCCGTGGAATTTTCCGCTTTTAATGGGGATCTGGAAACTTGCCCCTGCCCTTGCAGCCGGAAACTGTGTGGTGTTGAAACCAGCTGAAAGCACCCCGATATCAATTATGGTTTTAATGGAACTAATTGGCGATTTACTGCCTCCGGGTGTGGTTAATGTGGTAAATGGCTTTGGCGCAGAACTTGGCCGTGCATTGGTTACCAATCCAAAAGTTTCGAAAGCGGCATTTACAGGTTCTACCCCTACCGGAAGATTGGTGATGCAATATGCCACCGAAAATATTATCCCAGTTACTTTAGAATTGGGTGGAAAATCGCCAAATATTTTCTTTAGCTCGGTTATGGCAGAGGATGATGCCTTTTTAGATAAAGCAGTAGAAGGAGCAGTAATGTTTGCCTTAAACCAGGGCGAGATCTGTACCTGTCCATCACGTTTGCTGATTCAGGAAGACATTTATGAAAAATTTATCGCAAAAGTAATCGAAAGAACCGAAGCAATTAAAATCGGTAGTCCGCTGGATAGAACCGTAATGATGGGCGCTCAGGCTTCCAAAATCCAGTATGAAAAAATTGCTGCCTATATTAAACTCGGTAAAGAAGAAGGTGCTGAAGTTTTAACGGGTGGCGAAGTAAACGAATTGCCAGGCGAACTGGGTGGCGGTTACTACATTAAACCCACCATCTTTAAAGGCCATAACAAAATGCGGATTTTTCAGGAAGAAATTTTTGGTCCGGTACTGGCCGTTACCACCTTTAAAACTGTTGAAGAAGCCATTGAAATCGCAAACGATACTTTATATGGTTTAGGTGCCGGTGTATGGACACGTGATGCACACGAGCTTTATCAGGTACCAAGGGCCATCCAGGCCGGCCGCGTTTGGGTAAACCAATACCACGCCTATCCTGCGGGTGCTCCTTTTGGTGGTTATAAACAATCAGGCGTTGGCAGGGAAAACCATAAAATGATGCTGGGCCATTACCGCCAGACTAAAAACATGTTGATTTCTTACGATAAAAATAAACTGGGGTTCTTTTAGTGGATTATAGTTGTTGGTTTATGGCAAAAAAGGCTATTAGATCATGGTTTGATAGTTTATTAGTCCATAGCCTGGCGGATTATTGCAATTGCCTAATGACCGATATAAAATTTATGCGATAAATCAGGCGAGCAACAAGGCTATCAACCATTTGACCATGAACCATCAGACCATCAACCATTTGGCCATGAACCACCAACCATCAAAACCCTAAGCCATCAACAACAAAACAAAATCACAATGATAGAACGTATAGACAGTACAGCAAAAGCTAAAGAACTCATCGCAGTATTAAAAGAAAAACACGGTGAGCTAATGTTTTATCAGGCTGGTGGTTGCTGCGAAGGCACACAGCCCCAGTGTTTCGAAAAAGGAGGTTATTACCTGCGGATGAATGATGTTTGTTTGGGCGAAGTGGAGGGATGCGAGTTCTGGGTAGACAGGGATTTATTTGAGTATTGGAAATTTTCGCATTTTACATTAGATGTGCTGGAAGGTTTTGGCGTTGGCGGTTTTTCGTTGGAAACTCCCCTCCAAAAAACCTTTAAAGTGCATTACCGCTTATTTACCGAAGATGAATTGAAAAACTTAACTCCTGTAAAAACTGCAGAGTAATTGTTATTTATTTGGTTTAAACAGAGGCCGGTTTGGAATAATCCAGCCGGCTTTTTTAAGAAGCCGTCATCTCGACTGAAGCATCGCGGAACGGAGAGATCTATCGCGAGTGGAGTTGTCTGCAGCAGATTTCTCCACTTCGCTGCACTACGGTCGAAATGACGGCAGATGGGGAACTCTGCCTACAATGACGACTTTCCTTTCTCTTTTTAAAAATAAATGCAATCTTTGCATTCAAAATTAAGCCATGAGGAAAATTCTTGCTGTTATCTGCACCATTATTACCATATTCGCCATTAAAGAAGCGGTATATGTTTTCATTTCGCAGGAAGCAGATATGGTTAAACAGCGCCCAATCCTGATTGTAATTTCATTAAGTATCTGTATTCCTTTAATTTTACTATCGCTTTGGTTATGGTCGCCAGGCAGAAAGAAAAACGATCAACAAAACTAAGCCCCTGCAGGTCGTCACCCTGAATTTATTTCAGGGTCTATCTGGCAGAAAAGATGCTGATCCCGATGCAAAATCTGGGCAGAATGACGATCGAGTAAGGCAATTAGGCTAAAAATCGGTTACTATGAGTAAATATTAATCAAAATAAACTTTTTAAGCCATTGTACGATGTATATTTCGATCAATAATGAACTGTTTTTAGCGGAAGATGCTAATATTTCGGTATCCGATCTTTCTATCCAGAGGGGTTATGGAATTTTCGATTTTCTGAAAACAATTAACCACAAACCAATCTTTATTGAGGATTATTTTAACCGGTTTTACAACTCTGCAAAGGAAATGCACCTGGAAGTTGAGTTAAACCGCAAGCAGTTGCATGAAGCCATTTTAAAACTAATTGCCAGAAACAATATTGCTGATTCGGGTATCAAAATTATCCTCACCGGAGGTTTCTCAGCAGATGGTTATACCATGGTTAAACCTAACCTGATCATTATTCAAACACCTTTAAATATAATCGAAAATACGACCAATACAAGGCTAGCATTGGTTAGCTACAACCATCAAAGGCAGATTCCGCACGTTAAAACCATCGATTATCTGCAGGCCATCCGCTTGCAGAAATTTGTAAAGGAAAACGGTGCTGACGACCTGCTTTATCATAACAATGGCAAAGTGAGGGAATGCCCTAGGGCAAATTTCTTTATTGTTACAGATCATGAAGTGATTACCGCAAAAAATGAAATTTTAAACGGAATTACCAGAAAGAAAATTTTGAGCCTGGATATTCCCGATTATACTTTTGTGGAGAGAGATTTTACTTTAAACGAAGTTTACCAGGCCAAAGAAGCTTTTATCAGCAGTTCTACCAAAAATGCCTTTCCGGTTGATAAAATAGATGGAAAATTGATCGGCAATGGAAAAAAAACCATTACCAAATTGATTAACAACAAACTTTTGGAGCTGATAGCATTGGACCAGAAAGACTAAAGCTAAAAGACCAAAGCATAAAGACTAAAGAATAAAGCCATAAATTATAGCACCAAAACGGTCGAAGCGGTGGGTTTTTACCTTAAATAGTAGCAACAAGTGGCCACCTAAACCGGATGGGAACGACAGCTCCCGATTGAAAATCGGGACTACAGTGTACAGCCGGACTAACTTTAAAATAAAAAACAGCAATTGCTTTTCAAAATTTAAGCAGAAAGACTAAAACTCAAAGGATACATTATTAGAACAGACCTGTAATTTTGCAATTCAGTCTTGATACTTTTGTCTTGATACGATTATTTACATTTTGATAGAGAACATTTTAACAAGCAAACCGCAAAACAATCGGTATTCAACTTTACAACCTTAAAACATTTTTATATATTTGCCCAATCCTTCTTCAATGCAAAAGAAAACACTTCTTGACGGACAAAAAATTCAGATTACAATTAAGAGGCTTTGCCATCAATTAATTGAAAACCACGACGATTTCGCGAATACCGTTTTAATTGGCATCCAGCCGAGGGGTATTTATTTGGCAGACCGCATCCACCAGGAACTCGAGCAAATCCTGAAAAACAAGAAAATATTAAAGGGAAACCTTGATATTACTTTTTTCAGGGACGATTTCCGCCGTAAGGATGGCTTGGTAACCGCCAGCAGCAACTCGATCGATTTTATTATCGAAGGCAAAAAAGTAATTCTAATTGATGACGTACTTTGGACAGGCAGAACCATCAGGGCGGCATTGGATGCCCTGCTTGCTTACGGCCGACCGGAGAAAGTGGAACTTTTGGTTTTGATAGACCGCAGGTTTAGCAGGCATTTACCAATTGAGCCAGATTATATCGGCCAACAGGTAGACAGTTTAAACTCGCAACAGGTAAAAGTAACCTGGACGAGTGAAGGAAGTGAAGACAAAGTGATTTTAATATCGGATAACAATAAATAAAAAATGGCAGCAGAAAAACTATCAACCCGACATCTTTTAGGCATTAAAGATATTAACCGGAATGATATCGAATTGATTTTCGAAACTGCAGATAATTTCAAGGAAGTGATTAACAGGCCAATCAAAAAGGTACCTTCGCTCCGCGATATTACGATTGCCAATATTTTCTTCGAAAACTCCACCCGCACCAAACTTTCTTTTGAGCTTGCTGAAAAAAGGCTTTCTGCAGATGTAGTCAATTTTGCAGCATCATCATCCTCGGTAAGTAAGGGCGAAACGCTGATTGATACGGTAAACAACATCTTATCAATGAAAGTTGATATGGTGGTGATGCGCCACCCTTATGCTGGTGCAGGTCAGTTTTTAAGCAAACATGTTAAAGCGCAGATTGTAAATGCCGGCGACGGTGCGCACGAACACCCCACACAGGCTTTGCTTGATGCATTTTCGATCCGCCAGAAATTAGGCGACGTGGCCGGTAAAAAAGTGGTTATTGTAGGCGATATCCTGCACTCGCGTGTAGCCATCTCCAACATCCTTTGCTTACAGCGTTTGGGCGCAGAAGTAATGGTTTGTGGTCCAACTACACTAATCCCGAAACACATCCACCAACTGGGTGTAAAGGTAGAACATAACCTTATTAAAGCACTAAACTGGTGCGATGTAGCCAACATGCTGCGTATCCAGTTAGAGCGTCAGGATATTAAATATTTTCCTTCGCTAAGGGAATATGCCATGATGTACGGCTTAAATAAGCAAATCTTAGATAACCTCGACAAAGAAATCGTGGTGATGCACCCGGGCCCGATTAACCGCGGCGTGGAGATTACCAGCGATGTAGC
>NZ_QNQU01000041.1 GCF_003315595.1 Pedobacter miscanthi
TCGCCAGTTTCTGCACCTGCAATAACCATTTATAGCACCACCAGCCTTACTACCTAAACCCGACCGAAGTGGAAAACCCACAGCCAGAGGTACGAGGGCGAGGATTTGAAACAAAGGGCGGGACTGCAATTACAAAAAAGGTACTGTCCATGCTTTCCAAAAAAACTGCAATAATATTTAATTATTTGAAACCGATTAATATTTATTCGTTTTGCTTGGTTATTAAGCTCCTTGTCCTACCGCGATCGCCATGCTAAATAGACCCTGAAACAAGTTCAGGGTGACGACCTTCTAAATGATTTATTTATTAGAAAATGTACGTGCTGTTTTTCATCGCTGCTGTACACCCGCCTTCGCTTATAGTCCTCGTTCCGCTGCGCTCCACTGTGGGCTAACCGCTCTGTCGGGTTTATTGAACCAAAGCCTGTTCTTCGGCATATCGCCAGTTTCTGCACCTGCAATAACCATTTATAGCACCACTAGCCTTGCTACCTAAACCCGACCGAAGTGGAAAACCCGCAGCCAGAGGTACGAGGGCGAGGATTTGAAACAAAGGGCGGGACTGCAATTACAAAAAAGGTACTGTCCATGCTTTCCAAAAAAACTGCAATAATATTTAATTATTTGAAACCGATTAATATTTATTCGTTTTGCTTGGTTATTAAGCTCCTTGTCCTACCGCGATCGCCATGCTAAATAGACCCTGAAACAAGTTCAGGGTGACGACCTGCAAGTGATCTACCGAGATAGATTTCTCCATTTCGCTACATTGACAGACGCTAATAAAAGTTCGTCATTTCGACTGAAACGCAGTGCAATGGAGAGATCTGTGTAAAGATAGATCTCTCGACTACGTTGCACTCCGCTCGAGATGACGAACTGTGGTGGTGGGTGGCTAAACAAAAAAACGGCCTGGGCGCCGCCCAAACCGTTTCAATTTACCTAACCCCACATCTCCCTAAAAACCAAGAGCGTTAATAGAAAGTCTTCCTCCCATCATCCATTTCCCATCTCACATCATCCATCACTTCCTATTCCCTGCACATCCTTCCTCACTTCTTTTCTCCAACTCTTTCCATATTTCTTATCCATAAAAGAAGCCACTACCTTATTATAATCTTCGATCGAAATATTTGCAGGCATTACACATCCAAAATCGCGATAAGCAATGCCATATTTCTTTTCAAATATTTCCTGCCCTTTAACATAAGTAGATACAATACCACCGCGGAGCAAAAACTTAAAAGTTCCGTTTTTTAAATCGGTATTGGCCAGTTTAATGCTGTATTGTTTTGAAGTATCTGCCGGATTTACAACTTTAGCACTTAAATAAGCAGCGGTAAAGCAAATAAATAGTACTATTAAGAGGAACTTTTTCATTTTCAACAATTTTAATTAGAAATCTGGAAGTTGATCGCCATGTTATACCTCACCCTCACCGGAACACCTTTATTTTTACCAGGTTTCCATAATGGCGATTTTTTAATCACTTTCATTGCTTCTTCATCGCAGCCAAAACCGATCCCTCTAATTACCGATACATCAGTGATGGAACCATCTTTTTCTACCACAAAGCTTACAAATACTTTTCCAGCAATATTTTCCTCCTGTGCCCTTGATGGATACCTTAAATTACGTTCCATATATTTAGACCAGGCTTTGGCGCCGCCTGCAAATTCAGGATATTCATCAACACCACCTGTAGTGTATTCTGCATTATCTGCCGTTCCTGTTCCCTCTTTAGCAGTCCCTGTTCCATCACCATTACCTTTTGCATCTGGAATTACCAAATTTGGGGCAACAATTCCATCTTGCGTCTTATCACTGATTACAGCATTTTGTATTTCTTTAATTGTTGGAGGATCTGGAAGATCTACTTTATTTACCACCACAATATTCTGCGATAAAGCAACCGTTTTAACCTTTACTGGTTCTACTTTTTTCGGCTCAGGTTTTTCTTCTGGTTTAGGCAGATCCTGTTTCATCTGGTGAATCACATTGGTTAAATCAACAGGTTTCGCCACTTCAACAACTGCTTCTTCTTTTGGTACCAGTTTCGAATAAATTAACGGAGAGAAACAGGCCAGTACAAATAAACTTCCTGATACAAAAAGTGCCCTGGTCATAATCTTCGAAGATTTAGACCTTAAATCGTAAGCACCATAATTTTTGTTGCGGTTTGCAAATACAAGATCGAGCCACTCGGTTTTGTATACGTTAATAGAAGAGTTGAACATAGTATTTAAGTTTTTATTGGATGATGCAGCAAAATCACCGATTCCATAAAACATTTAAAAAATCTATTTTCTTTGCAAAAAATGAAATTTTCCATCTGAAAAACATTTTTTTATTTCATTTTCAATAAAATTCACATATTTCTTGCGATTGTTTTACAAAAATTAATAAAATATACTATTTTTGACAAAAAACATAACAAATTAATGAAAAGCTTAAGAACCATCGCATTAAAAGAGGCTCAAAACAGAATTTCACCTGAAGTTAAATCTCCTTCAGCGAAAATTTCTGATTTTTACGGCTCGAATGTATTTGATAAGAAAAAAATGAGAGATTTCTTATCTAAGGACGTGTATGAAAAATTAATTTCATCTATCAACCAGGGTGAATTAATCAATTCTGACGATGCCAACCAAATTGCAACAGCTATGAAAGCTTGGGCAATGAGCGCTGGCGCAACGCACTACACGCACTGGTTCCAGCCTTTAACCGGTACAACAGCTGAAAAACACGATTCGTTTTTTGAGCCAAGCGGTGATGGTGCTATCGAAAAATTTGCTGGTAGCGCATTGGTTCAGCAAGAGCCTGATGCATCAAGTTTCCCTAACGGCGGCATCCGTAATACTTTCGAAGCCCGCGGTTATACTGCATGGGATCCTTCATCTCCGGCTTTCATTATGGAAAGTAAAGCAGGTAAAACACTATGTATCCCTACAGTATTTGTATCATATACCGGTGAAGCCTTGGATTATAAAGCACCTTTGTTAAAAGCATTAGCTGCACTTGATAAAGCTGCTGTTGATGTTTGCCAATATTTCGATAAAAGCATTACTAAAGTAAATGCTTCATTAGGTATCGAGCAGGAATATTTCTTGGTAGATGAGTCGTTATTTAACGCCCGTCCGGATTTATTGTTAACCGGCCGCGCTTTGTTCGGTCACATGTCGGCCAAAGGCCAGCAGTTAGAAGATCATTATTTCGGTTCTATCCCTGAGCGTGTATTCACGTATATGGTAGATTTCGAAAACGAAGCTCTAAAATTAGGCATTCCTTTAAAAACCCGTCACAATGAGGTTGCACCTTCTCAGTTCGAGTGTGCTCCGATTTATGAAGAAATCAACTTAGCTATCGATCACAATCAATTATTGATGGATTTGATGGAAAAAGTTGCCCGTCGTCACCATTTCCGTGTATTATTGCACGAAAAACCTTATGCTGGCATCAACGGATCAGGTAAACACAATAACTGGAGTTTGATTACCGATACCGGTAAAAACTTATTGGCTCCGGGTAAAACACCTAAAAACAACTTGATGTTCCTTGCTTTCTTTGTAAACACAATTAAAGCTGTTAGCGAGCATGCTGATTTATTACGTGCAAGTATTGCATCAGTAAGCAACGATCACCGTTTAGGTGCAAACGAGGCGCCACCTGCAATTATCTCTATCTTCCTTGGTTCGCAATTAAACGATGTATTGGATGAGATCGAGCACTCACGTATCAGCAAAAAAATCAAAGAAGATAATGCACTTTGGTTAGGTATTCCTAAAATCCCTCAGATTTTGTTGGATAATACCGACCGTAACCGTACTTCTCCTTTCGCCTTTACAGGTAATAAATTTGAGTTAAGAGCTGTTGGATCTTCAGCAAACTCTTCTGCTCCAATGACGATCTTAAACGCGATCATGGCTGAGCAATTGGTTAAATTTAAAGTTGAAGTTGATAAACTGATCAAAAAAGGAGACAAAAAAGACATCGCTTTATTAACAGTGATCAAAAAATACATCAAAGAATCTAAAAATATCCGTTTCGAAGGTAATGGTTATAGCCAGGAGTGGGAAGATGAAGCTGCAGCACGCGGTTTATCAAACATCAAAACCACCCCTAAAGCTTTAGATGCTTATTTGACTGAAAAATCTGCTGAGTTATTTGCTACAACAGGCATTTATAGTGCACGTGAGATTCATGCCCGTCATGAAATCATGTTAGAAAACTTCTATAAAAAACTACAGATCGAAGCACGTGTAATGGGCGAAGTTGCAAATACTGCCATTATTCCTGCTGCCATTGCTTACCAAAACTCTTTGATCGAAAACGTACAGGGATTAAAAGCAATTGGTGTAGATAGCAAAGTTTCTATCGATATCGTTAAAAAACTTTCTGAGCATTTAGAAATTGTGAAAACCAATATCGATGCAATGTTAGAAGAACGTAAAGTAACCAACAAAATCGAAGATACTCGTGAGAAAGCAATTGCTTACGACGAAAAAGTTAAATCTTACTTCGAGATCATCCGTTACCACGCTGATAAATTAGAGCAGATTGTTGACGATAGCGTTTGGCCTTTACCAAAATTCAGAGAATTATTATTCATGAAATAAGAATGGCATAAGCTAAAAGGTTTAAGGCGTAGGGTTTACTCTACGCCTTTTTTATTTATTGGTTTATTTGGCATTGTTATTGGTATAGCGAAATGGTTAACTGCCACTGCAAATTACCGGCAATCCGTCACCTTGAATTTATTTCAGGGTCTTTCATGCTACGATTCGTGTAGACTAAGTATCAATAAAACATTTTTTTACTCAAAAATTATCGAACTCAGGTTAATAAATCTTCAGACTACAGACTGCTGACTATGGACTTTAGACTAATTTCCCTTTTACCTTCCACCTTAAAAAACTATCTTTGCGGCAACATGAGTGATAACAGGTACAATCAACGCGGCGTTTCTGCCTCAAAAGAAGATGTGCACAATGCCATCAAAAACATCGACAAAGGAATTTTCCCAAAAGCGTTCTGCAAAATCATCCCTGATATTTTAGGTGGCGATGAGGAATATTGCAACATTATGCATGCCGATGGCGCAGGTACCAAATCTTCTTTAGCTTATGTGTACTGGAAAGAAACCGGTGATATCTCTGTATGGAAAGGCATTGCGCAGGATGCCATAATTATGAATATCGATGATTTGATCTGTGTAGGCGCTACCGATAATATCCTTTTATCCTCAACGATTGGCCGCAACAAAAACCTGATCCCGGGCGAAGTAATCGCTGCAGTAATTAACGGAACAGAAGAAATTTTGGCCGATTTACGCGAACAAGGCATTTCGATTTACTCAACAGGTGGTGAAACTGCAGATGTTGGCGACCTGGTAAGAACCATTATTGTAGATTCTACGGTAACCTGTCGATTAAAGCGCGAAGAGATCATCAGCAACGATAATATTAAACCTGGCGACGTTATTGTGGCCCTGGCATCATACGGACAAGCTACTTACGAAACGGAATATAACGGTGGCATGGGATCAAACGGATTAACCTCTGCCCGCCACGATGTTTTCGAGAAATCAGTTGCCAATACTTACCCTGAAAGCTTTGATCCTGCAGTTCCTTTTGATCTTGTATTTTCCGGTCAGAAACAACTTACCGATGAAATTGAAATCGAAGGTTTTGGTAAAATAACCGTTGGTAAACTGGTGCTCTCTCCTACCCGTACCTATGCACCGATAATCAAAAAAATATTAGAAAAACATGCAGGCCAGATAAATGGCATTGTACACTGTAGTGGTGGTGCACAAACCAAAGTGCTTCACTTCGTTAATGATGATATCCACGTCATCAAGAATAACCTGTTCCCTGTTCCACCGCTGTTTAAGCTGATACAGGAGCAGTCGGGTACGGATTGGAAGGAAATGTATAAAGTATTTAATATGGGGCACAGAATGGAGCTATACGTGCCACAGGAAATCGCTGATAGCATTATCGAAATATCAAAAAGCTTTAATATCGATGCACAGGTGATCGGCCATGTAGAAAAAGGTGATCAGAAACAGGTAACGATTGAAAGCGAAAAAGGTACTTTTGTTTATAATTAAGAAATAATACATAACAAAAAGGGGCTGAAATTTTATTTCAGCCCTTTTTTGTTATTCACGGATTATAAATTTGTATTTTTCTTTCTCCTTTGCAAGGTTGAAAACGATTTCGATTTATTATTAAATTATATAATTATGGTCCTGGAACAATATATCCCACTCCCTTTTCAGGGAAGACGGTATAATTATTATGAAATCTATATTGACCATATTCCATGTAATACTCTTCGATATTCTGCCCATAAGAAAGTGATTGGGTACCAGGAGGTACAATTATTTGACCTTTAACATTATTGTCATTGTAATAGTAAGATAGATTTATTGCTATTGGAATAGGCGATGTATAAGGAATAGTTAAGTCATAATTGCTATAAAGTTCCAAAGACATGTCATAAACAGTTTTTACATCATCATTTCCTCCTTGACTATTGTTAAACGACTCATTTTCATTATAGGTTGAAACTACTTTTATAAAAACCTTCGGATTATACATATAATCTACGCCATCAATATCTCCTTGAGACAAAAAGTAGTTATTGCTCCAAGTTGAACCATTTTTTCTTGTCATTTGAGGAGCTGTATTTCCATTTATCCTTGCGGCTGCATTATCAGAACTATAAAGCATTATAGAATTGAAATCGAAAGTTCCTGTTTGATAGCCAGCTCCTAAATTGTAGATATCATATTGAGACTTCCAATCGTTATTTATGTTTCCATAATTAACATTAATATATTGATCTCTATCTGATCTGGTTTGTTCATGCATTAATCCAACCGCATGTCCTATTTCATGTACTACCGTACGAAAACTTGCATTGTTCTCGAGTTTAATTTCCTGTCTACCGCCAGTCATCCCTAATTGAGATGAGCCAGAACCCTGAGTAGGAGGAGTACTGAAATCCACATAATTTGTTTGATTAGTACGCTGAATAAAACGAATTGACGTATAGGTCTCCCATTCATTTATAGCTAGTCCTATATTATTACTATTTATGGTATTACTAATCGTATAGTAAACTACGCCACCAGGCCAAAGTTTTTGAAATGTAGTGGTAAAAGTGCTTCTAGGTGTAGTTGTTTTACCATCTCCTACTTTATTATATTCCAAATAAGCAATCTGGTCTTTTGATAAAATAACGTCACCTCCAACAACATATTCACCTCTGTTGTTAATTTGAACGGTAACCTGTCCACCGTTCTTTAAATGATAGGTAATTACTTTTCCCGGGTTATCTTTCGATTGTTCGTCATTAACAGAAGTTTCTTTTTTACAAGCACTTATAAAAACGATAAGAGCTGCAATAGCATAATAGATTTTTTTCATGTTTAGATGTTTTTAAAATTTTATTACATATTAGTTTAATCATGAGGTAAACATGGATGATTTACTATAAAAGCACGAAAAGTTTAGGAATGTAATTGAATTAGATTTGGAGGGATGAACTACATTAGGCAGCACATTAATAACCTAATTGGTGAAAAAGAATATTTTCTGAGAGAGCGTGCGTTTCATAAATAGATTTTTTTGTTTTCCTTATTAAAAATAACCATCAATTATTAAAAGCGCTATATTTTTTACACCAAATAGTCAGTTTTTTACATATAAACCGAAAAAATAATAAATCATTAAAAACAAAAAAGCGCCGATCATCTGACCGGCGCTTCGATATCATATAATTTATTAAGTATTAGTTGAAAATATAACGGACACCGAATTGCATATAATAGGTAGAAGAAATAGTTTGAGAGGTACCGAAAGTATTTCTAACTATATCACCTTGAGCGGCAGCAAGAATAAATGTTGGTTTAGTAGTATCATTAATTGCTGATGCATTTTGAGGAACCAAAATATTTGCATTATTAACAAAATTCACATTACCCCATTTACGATTTAACAAATTGCCCACATTGAAAATATCAGCTGTAAATTCAAAAGTATTTTTTGATTTACCGTAATTCTTGAAGATTTGTTGAGTAATCCTTAAATCGAATTGATTTCTCCACGGAGAGGTTGCCGCATTACGTTGTGCATATTCGCCTCTATGTTTGCTCAAATATGGATCTTGCGCAATATAAGTTTCGAAAATAGCACTTTGTTCTGCTGCAGTATATGATCTAGGATATGCTCTAGTTACAGTAGAAGTACTTACTAAGTTGGATGGTATAGCAACAAAATTTATTTCAGATGCATCTTTAGGGATATAAATCAAGTCATTTCCAGAGACTCCATCTCTATTGTAATCTGCTCCATAAACATATGAGTATCTTCCTTGTTGAGAACCTTCATAAAACAATGAGAATGAAGTAGCAAGGTTTTTCAAGTATTCTTTTCTGTATGAAACACTTGCAATAATGCGATCTGGATTTAAATTTTGAGAGTAACTTAAAGTTGGTATATTAGGATTCGTAGATGTTGCTGGGATAGACCATAAGTTACCTAGCTGATCTCCGCCACCATCTCCATAATTGCGTTGATCTGAACGTGTATAAGCAATCATTGCTGATATTCCGCTGTTAAATTGCTTTGTTAACTGACCAGTAATCATCCAGTTATAACCACCTTTAGCATTGGTCATCTCTGTTACATTTAATGCAGATGTTCCGTTAGTAGTTGGAATACCAGCACTATTAATGTCTACCTCTTGTCTTCCAGCAACAGAGTTAGGATATAATGGTCTATTATCTGGATAACCCGAAATATTAGTTGCAGTTGGATTTACCAAGTTGATATTTTTAGCAACAGCAACATTTAAATCTTTACCATAAATACCTTCTAATGTAGCCACGATTCCCAAAGGTAATTTAACATCAAATGCTAAACTTGATTTCCAAGTCTGCGGGAACTTTAAATCAGGAGCCATAATACTAATCGTTCCTGGGATACTTGTTCCAGCTGCTGGTTTAGTAGCGGTAAGCAAATTCGGAGCAATACTTGGATTAAAAGAAGGAACAACTCCACCATTAAGACTTGAATAAGTTTGTAAATATTGTAATAAACCTGCATCACTTGACTGTGATACAATCCATACAAAAGGAACACGGCCAGTGAATATACCTGTTCCACCACGAACCTGTAATGAGCGATCTCCCATTACATCCCAGTTAAAACCAAAACGTGGCGAATATGATAATCTATTTTTAGGTAAAACACCTGTATCTACTTTTCTTCCATCATGGAAAGTTTGAGCAGCTACTAAAGGATGTGTTTGAATTTCTGGAGCATCTGGATAAGTTGCTTGTTCAACACGTAAACCAGCAGTTAATTTCAAGCGATCAGAAACAGTAAATTCATCTTGTAAATAGGCTGAATATTGGGCAAACTTAAAGCTAGGGAAAGCTTGAGAACCATCAGCGGTTAATGGATAAGTCACAGAATATTGTAGTGGCTTAGCTCCATTTTTGAAGTCATCCCATGATTTGAATGTGTAAAAACCAGTACCAAAACGCTGAAATCCATTTTTGGTAGTACTGAATTCAGCTTGCAAACCTAATGTAATATTATGCTTTCCTAAAGCTAAACTCAAGTCATCAGAATAAGTATATCCTTTAACATCTCTTAAGTTACCGTAAGTGAATGGCTCATACCCAAAAGTAGTCAAAACATTTCCTGCGTTTGAAGAATTTTGGGTTCCATCTAGGATATCAACTAAAGGAAACGGAGAACTATCCGAATTTCTTGGATCGTTTTGGTGCGAGTAAGTAGCACGTGCAACATTTGTTAGTTTGCTACCAAAGTTCGACGTCAACTCAGCAACTGCTGAATACAGGTTTGCTGCTTGATAATAGTTAGAATTATAAAAAGGTAATCCGGCATTATTTGCAGTACCAGACCTATTATTGTTGTAACTCAATGCACCAGTAACTCCTGAGTTGGTTACCGATGTACTAGCTGGAGAAGGGCTTTGACTTTCAACTTGATTATATCTTACACTAAAACGATGATTTTTAGTAATGTTCCAGTCTAAACGAGCAAACATTTTTTCGTTATCACTTACATTTGAATATCCTTGATACGGCCCTGTTTTATAACCATATTTAGTATCTAAATATGAAGAAATTTCGTTCAAAAGCGATTGACTAGCTGGCACAACAGTATTCGGGGTACCTGGAGCTCCGTATGGAAGGCTAGGTGAAGAAGCTATTCTTGTAGTCCCTGGCTGAATGGTGTGCTTTTTTTCATAGTTTACAAAAAAGAATAATTTATCTTTTACAATCGGACCACCTAAACTAAATCCATAATTTTTCTCGTCCAATTTTTGAATTGAAGCATCAGGAATACGATAAGTATCACCAATTCTTTTACCTTGTTGTTCTTCACCCCTCATGGTATAGAAAGCACTACCTTGAAAAGTGTTAGTACCAGAACGTGTTACAGCACTAATTGAACCACCAGTAAAACCTGTTTGACGAACATCGTATGGCGTTACATTGATCGAGATTTGCTCTAATGCATCAATTGAAATTGGAGAACCACCTGCAGGAATGTTCTGACCAATACCAAATTGGTTATTGAAGTTAGCACCATCTACAGTAAAGTTGTTCGAACGGTAGTTTCCACCACCAATTGAAGTGCTGTTTGCTTGTGGCGTTAAACGCGTTAAGTCATTAACGCTACGGGTAATTGTTGGTAATGATTGAATCTGTTGTCTTGCTATTACTGTTGATGTTCCATTTTTGTTTGAATTCAAAATACTATTGGCACTTTGCCCCACAACTTTAACTTCAGCTAGCGTTGAACTATTATCAACTAAAGTTAAGTTTACTAAATAAGGCTCACCAATCTTCAAATAAACTTCAGTTTGTTTCTCGGGTCTGTAACCAACAAAACTAACTTCAATGGTATAAGGACCGCCAACCCGCATACCACCAATGGTAAAACGACCATCGTTGTTTGTAGATACAGAATAAACAGTCCCAGTTGGTGTGTGTGTTGCTTTAACACTTGCACCAGGCAAGGCGCCTTTGGCATCCTTAATTGTTCCTGTCATTGATGATGTGGTTACCTGTGCGTTCGCACCAACAGTAAAACCTACAAATGCAACAATAACCAGTACTAATCTTAAAAGTAAAGATTTCTTCATACTTTGTTTTTTAAATGTTTTTTGTTGTTGAATAATAATCTAATAGGGATTTTATTGCTGCAAATGTCCTAATAAAATTTAACACATTTTAACATCCAATGTTAAATAATTATTAAGTCGGTCATAATTTTTCAACATTTAACACATATCATCACAATTATAACTTTCACTTTATCAATACATTGTTTATAAAACTAAATTTTTAACAACGAAACTCTCAGTTGATTATAATTTATGCAGAAAACTTAAGTTAACATTGGTATTTTTCAAATAATACATATTAACAACAATTTTTAAACCTTAAACATCCCGGTTATTTAACTTTTAGTTATCCAACCCATATATTATTCTGCAAATCTTCATAATTGTAATACGTATTTTAAGACACAACAGACAAAACAATATTCATCCTTTGTAATTTTTAAAGGTGATCTCAATATTGGCCTATTCAATTGACATTTTTTTTTTAGTTTTGAGCGATTATTAAGAGCACAACCTCCTTTTAATTATGGTAATGGAGAAGTTCAATCCTTCATCAGGGAAAAAATTTAAACATTGCCTGTGTAAATGCAGAATAATTAAGAAACAAATCTCTTTAATATAGATATGAACCGTCCATAGTTAGTTCTCCGATTAATTATGGTAAGCTCCGTCTGACAGATAAAAGACAAATTAGAAAAAACAGATGAATTACGACGTTATTGTTTTAGGCAGCGGCCCTGGTGGTTATGTAGCTGCAATCAGAGCTTCACAATTGGGACTTAAAGTTGCCATTGTAGAGCGTGAATCATTAGGTGGTATTTGTTTAAACTGGGGCTGTATCCCTACTAAAGCACTTTTGAAAAGTGCCCAGGTTTTCGAATATATTAATCATGCTGCCGATTACGGAATTACTACTGCCGGTGCTACTGCAGATTTCGCTGCTGTGGTAAAACGCAGCCGTGGCGTTGCCGATGGCATGAGCAAAGGCGTTCAGTTTCTAATGAAGAAAAATAAAATTGACGTCATTATGGGAACTGGTAAAGTAAAACCAGGGAACAAACTGGAAGTTAAAGGTGCTGATGGTTCTCAACAGGAATTAAGCGCTAAAAATATCATCATCGCTACCGGCGCACGTTCAAGAGAATTGCCTAACCTTAAACAGGATGGTAAAAAAATTATCGGTTACCGCCAGGCAATGGTACTTCCTGAATTACCAAAAAGCATGGTAGTAGTAGGATCTGGTGCTATTGGTGTAGAGTTTGCCTATTTTTATGCTACCATGGGAACAAAAGTAACCATCGTAGAATTTATGGAAAACGTTGTTCCGGTTGAAGACGAAGATGTATCAAAACAATTATTGCGCAGCCTGAAAAAAACGGGTATCGATGTAATGACTTCAGCAAGTGTTGAATCGGTTGATACAAGCGGTGCTGGTTGCAAAGTTTCGGTTAAAACAGCATCAGGCATGCAAACCATCGAAGCCGATATCGTATTATCAGCAGCTGGTATTGTTGCCAACATCGAAAACATCGGTTTGGAAGAAGTAGGTATCAAAACTGAAAAAGGCAAAATCGTTACCGACGAATTCTACAACACTTCAGTTAAAGGGTATTATGCCATTGGTGATGTGGTTGGCGGACAGGCTTTAGCGCACGTTGCTTCTGCAGAAGGTATTATCTGTGTTGAAAAAATCGCCGGTCAGCATGCTGAACCATTAGATTATAACAACATCCCCGGATGTACTTATTGCACACCTGAAATTGCTTCGGTAGGTTATACCGAAAAAGCAGCTAAAGCAGCAGGTTACGAATTAAAAATCGGTAAATTCCCATTTTCAGCTTCGGGTAAAGCAAGTGCTGCCGGCGCTAAAGACGGTTTCATCAAATTAATTTTCGATGCTAAATACGGCGAATTATTAGGCGCACACATGATCGGTGCCAATGTTACCGAAATGATTGCAGAAATTGTAGTGGCACGCAAACTGGAAACTACTGGTCACGAAATGATCAAATCTGTTCACCCTCACCCAACCATGAGCGAAGCCATTATGGAAGCTGCCGCTGATGCTTACGGAGAAGTGATACACTTATAAGGTAGAAGGTTTAGGGTAAAAGGCATAAGGTCGGCACCCCGAATAAAACCAATATTATTACAGAAACCCTTTAGTTAATTCTGAAGGGTTTTCTTATTTTTAACAAATTCCAATCTCGATACTTGATACTCGATACTAAATACTCGATACTAAATACTCGATACCAAATACTCGATACCAAATACTCGATACTAAACACTTAATACTAAAAAAAATGAACCTCCACACCATAAACACAGGCCTTTTTAAACTCGATGGGGGTGCCATGTTCGGCGTTGTACCCAAAGCCATCTGGCAAAAAACTAACCCTGCCGATGCCAATAACCTTTGTACCTGGGCCATGCGCTGTTTATTGATCGAAGAAGGCAATAAACTGATCCTGGTAGATACCGGAATAGGCAATAAACAGGATGAAAAGTTTTTTAGTCATTACTACCTTCATGGCGACGATTCGATGAAGAAATCGCTCGGACAGCTAGGCTTCAGTACCTCCGATATTACCGATGTTTTTCTTACGCACCTGCACTTCGATCACGTAGGTGGGGCAATTGTTAGGGAAAATGATAAATTAATTCCTGCTTTTAAAAATGCAAATTACTGGAGCAATGAAAAACACTGGCAATGGGCCGTTGAGCCGAACGCAAGGGAAAAAGCTTCATTTTTAAAAGAAAATATCCTGCCTATACAAGAAAGTGGTCAGCTTAAATTTATTGAAGAGCAGGAAAACATCGAGTGGCAGAAAAATATCAACATCAGCTTTGCCTATGGCCATACCGATGCCATGATGTTACCAAAAATAAGCTACAAAGGAAAAACCATCGTGTACATGGCCGATCTTTTGCCTTCCGTTGGGCATCTTCCCCTACCCTATGTGATGGCTTACGATATGTTCCCGTTAAAAACGCTGACCGAAAAACAGGCCTTTTTAGAAGAAGCCGTGAACCACAATTATATATTATACTTAGAACACGACCCTATTAATGAGTGTTGCACCTTACAACGGACCGAAAAAGGGATCCGCGTAGCAGAAACCTTTAATTTAAGCGACATATAAATGATCAGACCAGCTAAACCCTCCGATGCCGAACAAGTTGTACCGTTAATAATTCAGGCCATGGGGCGATTGGCTAACAAGCTCACTAATGTTGAAGACGGAGAAATAATAAAAGAAATTTTTACCCATTTCTTTAAGGAAGAGGGCAACCAATACAGTTACCAAAACACCTTGGTTTTTGAAGAGGGCGGCACAATTTTAGGCGCTATTAATGCTTATGATGGCGCAAAACTTTTAGAATTACGCAAACCATTCTTAAACTATCTGGAAGAACATCACCAGGCAAACAACAATAATCAAGGTACCGAAACCCAAAGCGGCGAATTTTACCTGGATAGCATTAGTGTAAATCCTGATTCCCAGGGAAAAGGAATAGGAAAACAATTGATTAAAGCAGGCGTTGATTGGGGCAAAAAACTTGGTCATACTAACATTGGCCTTTTGGTAGAGCAAGAAAACACCCGGGCATTTAAGCTTTACCAAAACATGGGCTTTGTTACACAAAATGAAAAGCAGTTTATGGGTGGATTATACCATCACATGATCTTCAAAATAAAATAATACCTTAAGTTTAAAAATCGAATGGCGCCCTACGCTAAGCGCTTCTAAAATTTATTTCCATTTTTATTTGTATTTAATCTAAATAATACCAATTTTTGTATCGATGGAAAAAGCGTGTATCGATATTAATGAACTGGTTAACGTATTCTCAAATACCCAGGGTTCTATTTATCAATCAGATAAACTCAATTGCTTTTATGTAGATTTTGGCGGCAAGTTTGCCCGCTTTAACTGCCTGTCGCTTCAAAAATTAAAAGCAGTTGTCGAGAATATCGATATCGAGGCACTTCTTTTAAACACCCACAAAGCCGATTTCGAACTGGTTACCTTTAATGGCTGCGAACACATCTATTTATTAAGCGCTTTAGAAATTTTAGCATTAAAAGATTTATTGCAGGGTACGTTCACCATGTTCAAGCTTAACCACATGATCAGCGACTGCCTTTATAGGTTAGTTTATTAATAATGGAAAATGTTTGAGGTGAGATGGAAAATGTGATCCCAGATTGTTTTAAAAACCACTAAATCTTAATTCCCTTAACTTCTTAATGGTCAAAATGATTGGTTAACTGTATAAACTGGTTAATTGTAATCTTATGAACGTCACCTTAAGCAAGATCGTCATTTCGATTGAAACGCAGTGGAATGGAGAAATCTACTCCTTATACTTCCTTTATAAACATCCTTCATTGCATTCAGAATGACAATTTAGGTAAAAGAAGATAGCTACTTATTGTTAACTCTTAAGGCGGTACACGTTCATTGATAATTGGATCATTGGTTATTAGCACTGAAACTTTTAACTGAAAACCGGCTGCTACCCTTCTGATCCTCAACCAGTATCCATCTCGCGTTATACCTCATTTTCCATCATCCATTTTACTCCTTACATCATCCATCCCCTCTTATTTAAACTCATTACAAATAACTAATTATCAGCAATTTAGACTAATTTCATATAGTAAATAAATTATATTCTTGAACAAATTCGATTTACATTTGTATTGTTATTAAAGTACAGAAACATGAAAGATCTAATGCGTATCAAATGTTTAATATCTCAGGATATCGAAACATTATTAAATCAGCAAATCAAAAAAGAGGCTCACTCTTCATCACTATATTTAGCAATGTCATCTTGGTGCGACCAAAATGGATTCGACTTTTCAGCAGACTATTTCTTAAAACAATCTGAAGAAGAAAGGGTACATCAGTTAAAATTGTTCAAATATGTTTTGGATATGGGCGGAAACGCGATCTCTCCTGAAGTAACAGGTATTAAAACCGACTTCGCTGGATTTAGAGAGGTTTTCGAAGATGCTTTAGAAGCAGAAATCGCCATTACGCAAAGTTTTAAAAACCTTGCTGCAAGATGTCATAAGGAGCAGGATTTTGTAACCATGGAATTCTTAAACTGGTTCCTGAAAGAGCAACGCGAAGAAGAATACAAAGCACGCAGAGCGCTTGAATTATTCGAAGTGATTGGCGAAGAAGGTACAGGAAGATGGGAAATTGACAAACATGTTAACAAAATCTCTTACTCAGAAGAATAACAACAACAAAACATATATCAAAAAGCTATCCTGAAAAGGGTAGCTTTTTTTTATGCGGTAATTTTTATTTCTAGTACATCAAACAGAAAGCTCGTCATTGCGAGGAGGCTTTTTCAGCCGACGAAGCAATCTTTCTTGCAATAATCGCCAGCAGGAAAGATTGCTTCGTCGTTCCTCCTCGCAATGACGAGTTTTCTATTGGAGTTTGTAAATGGTATCAGAGTGCAACGCAGTCGAGAACCCGAAGGCTCAGCGAAGCTAAATCTGTCTCGGGATAGTTCTCTCCACCCCACTACGTTCCGGTCGAGATGACTCGCCTCTTATTAAGGCCTACCCCAAACTGTCATTTCGAGCGAAGTGCAACTTGTACCGATTTAACGTCGGAACTGTACTTTAGTCGAGTGACAATACGCATATAAAAAGAAAAGCTCCGGTTTTACCGGAGCTTTCTTAGTTTAGGTTGTTTGGTTTATGTTGATTATGAATAAGTCTGAAATTGTGATAAAAAAAGCGCCGTTACCAGCGCTTTTTTTAAACCAAATATATAATAATAATTAACGAGCATTACAAAAGTAGACATTTTATTAGTAATTGCAAATTTTTTGGATAAATATTTAAAATATTCAATAATAAAACACATAAATAACTCAAATACAGCACAAAAAATTCATATTAATCTATAAAAAACATATTAATTATAATTTTTAACATAAAAAGTATTATTTTTTGCTTACAAAATCATAATTTAAGGAAATATTTAAACGAAATGATAGAAGATTTTATTAAAAACTATGTAAATCATCCCAAAACTTATGACGAAATGTTTTTAAACGGTGATAATTACCGGAATCACTACACAAACTTTATCAACAATTTCTCTAAAGAATCGCTCGAAAATTTAAACAAGAAGGAAGAACTCGCCAAAAAACTGTTCATGAGTCAGGGAATTACCTTTACCGTGTACGACAGCGGCGAAGGAATCGAAAAAATCTTCCCTTTCGACATTATCCCAAGAATTATTACCTCAACTGAGTGGCTTTTTATAGAAAAAGGCATAAAACAGCGACTAAAAGCACTCAATCTTTTCTTAAAAGACGTTTATAGCAATCAATTTATCTTAAAAGATCAAATTGTACCTATAAATGTGATTTATTCCTGTCCGCATTTTTTAAGAGAGATGCACAATGTTAATGTACTGCACGATATTTACATCCATATCGCAGGCATCGACTTAATAAGAGACCACGACGGAACGTTTTACGTACTCGAAGATAATCTTCGTACCCCTTCAGGCGTAAGTTATATGCTCGAGAACCGCGAAATTACCAAAAGGTTATTTCCCGATCTTATTCCGCAATGCGGCGTAAGGAGCGTAACCGAATATCCGGCCTTATTGTACAAAAATTTACTGTCACTCTCCCCCCGGGCAGTTTCAAACCCTACCATTGTACTGTTAAGTCCGGGCATGTACAATTCGGCCTATTACGAACATACCACATTAGCACGTTTAATGGGCGTAGAACTGGTAGAAGGCCGCGACCTTGTGGTAAAAAATCAAAAGGTATTTATGAAAACCACTACAGGGTTGCAGCAGGTAGATGTGATTTATCGTCGCGTGGATGATGATTACCTCGATCCCCTGGTATTTAATCCTAACAGCGTGCTGGGAGTTGCCGGTTTGATGGGCGCTTACCGCAAAGGTAACGTGGCCATTGTAAATGCAGTGGGCAATGGTGTGGCCGACGATAAAGCAGTTTATACCTATGTGCCCGATATGATCAGGTATTACCTGAACGAAGAACCCATTTTAAAGAACGTTCCCACTTACCAGCTGAGCAACCGTGATGAACTGGAACATGTTTTCGCGAACATCAATACCATGGTAATCAAAAAAACCAACGGAAGTGGTGGTTACGGAATGTTGATGGGACATGCGGCAAGCGAACAGGAAACCGAAGCATACAAAATCGAGATCCTGAAAGATCCCCGCAATTTTATCGCACAGCCTACCATCAGTTTATCTTCCGCGCCGTGTTTCATTAACGGAAAACTGGCACCACGGAGGATCGATTTACGTCCTTTTGCCCTGAACGGACCGGATGGGGTTTCGATTGTTCCCGGCGGTTTAACCAGGGTGGCCTTAAAAGAAGGGTCGCTGGTGGTAAACAGCTCGCAGGGCGGCGGCAGTAAAGATACCTGGGTTTTAACTTCTTAAATTACAGCATTATGTTAAGTAGAGTTGCATCAAGCTTATATTGGTTAAGCAGATATGTTGAGCGCAGCGATGGAATGCTGCGCATGTTGAAAATAAATTACGCCTCCTCACAGGATACCATCCAGGAATTTACCTGGAAACCTGTGATCAGGATTTTCTCATCAGATGATGAAAATGAATTATTGAATATCCAGCACGATAGCCGGGCAGTGATACAATACCTTTTGTTAAACCGCGAAAACCCAAACTCGATTTTAAACATCGTTACCCTGGCCCGCGAAAATGCAAGAAGTGTGCAGGAGCATATCCCCAAAGATTTATGGCAATGCCTCAACGAATATTACCATACCGTTAAGGATGAAAAACTGTTGTGGTATGTACAGAAAGACGATCCGATTACCGCTATGGATATTTTGATCAAACAGGTGATGCTGTACAACGGAACAGCCGATAGCGTAATGGAACGGGGCGAAAGCAGAAGTTTTATGAATATCGGCAAACACCTCGAGCGCAGTATCCAGTCAGTTGATATTCTCGATATTAAATTCAGTTCAATCAGCAGTAATCCTGATTTACTCACTGATATTTCCTACTGGAAACATTTATTGTTATCATTAGGTGGTTATGAGCTATACTTAAAAACCTACCGGCAGGGCTTTGATGCCAAAAACATCATCGAACTGGCCATGCTCAATAACGATTTCCCACGATCAGCACTATATGCTATGGGCAATATCGAGCGGTATTTTAACCGCTTAAAAAGCGAAAGCAATATCGAACATTATAACAACCTGTCGTTTAAAATCGGACGGTTAAAAAGCATGATTACCTATAGTTCGGTTAATAAGATGAATGAAGAAGAGCTGCACCGTTACCTTGCCGAAATCAGATCGGAATTATATGGAATCGGTAACCTGTTGAACGAGTATTATTTTGCAAATTCATAAACAATTAAATTTAACTACAGATAGACACAGATTAACACAGATATTATTTTTATTGATTTCAGATCTGTGCTTATCGTTTTTATCTGTGGCATCACATCAATAACAAAAGCCATTATGCCTATTTTCAAAATAAAACATATTACCAATTATAAATACGAATCGCCGGTGCGCGATAGTGCCAACCAGATCATTCTGTTTCCGATCAAAGATGATTTCCAAAAGGTGGTTAAACACGACCTGAACATTTCCGGAAGTCCTGAAATTGAGATTTTTATCGATTATTACGGTAACGAGGTAGGCACTTTTACCCAAAACGAACCACATACCCAACTGAAAATCTTCTCAAAGGTATGTGTAGAAACCTTCCCTAAAACACTTCCGCAAGACGATATGTTCAGCAGCGAACAATGGAACAGTTTAGATACCCTTAAATACGAAGTACCTTATATCGATTACCTGAGGCAGGAAGCTTTCGAAGGCATCATCCAGTTAAAAGAAACGGCTTTGGGGATTAAAACTCCGGAGGATACCCCCTATCAAACCGCCATAAAATACTGCGCCCACGTTTTTAATAACTTCGAATACATTAAAGGTGTAACCGCCGTTGATACCACTATTGATGAAATTTTGAAACTAAAAGCGGGTGTTTGTCAGGATTTTGCACATGTACTTACTGCGATGTTGCGTTTAACCGGAATCCCTGCACGGTATGTAAGCGGCTACATCTGCCCTAACAGAGATGGCATGCGGGGCGAAGGTGCTACCCATGCCTGGACTGAAGCTTACCTGCCCGAATATGGCTGGCTGGGCCTCGACCCTACCAACAACTGTATTGCCAACGAAAACCATGTCCGTTTGGCCGTAGGACGCAACTTTGCCGATTGTTCGCCGGTAAAAGGTGTTTACAAAGGTGGTTTCGAGCAGATTATGGAAGTAAATGTTTCGGTAGGTTATAACGACGACGATTTTAACGATAATGAAACCTATTTCCAGCCAAAAGAAGTGAATTACAGCAAACCATCCCCTGTAATTACCACTGCACGAACCAGAAACAGCTATCAGGAATATATGGAGGCGATGCAGCAACAACAACAGCAGCAACAGTAGACAGTTTTCAGTTGGCAGTTGACAATTTATAGTTGGCAGTTTTCAGTTGAGTTTTTAGCTTCGAAATAAAACGGTAGGGATTTAATTCAGATCCCTATTGTTTAAAATTTCCGTAATCTTCTCATTTTCTATAATCCACATCCCTATCCGCTCTTCGGTAATTCCATCCCTCAGCTTATAGGTAAATATTGGCTTGCCATTTTCCATCCTCGTAAAAAGATATTTAAATAGCATGTTTTCTTCATGCCTGATCATTTCGGCCACCTCTACTATATGGGTCGAAATCATAAAATAACAATCTTTTATTTTAGAAAATGATTTAATTATAGAAAGCGATCCGTCAAATGCATCTTTTACATTCGTTCCGCGGAAAAGTTCATCAAAAATCACAAAAATGTTTTTAGAAACTTTAATCTTTTCGGCAACATGTTTTACCCTCAATACTTCATTATAAAAATGACTGTATCCCTGGTTTAAATTATCAGGCAGATTGATGGTCGACACCAGGCCTTGCCAGATACCTGTTTCCATTGAAGCTGCAGGAACAGGAAAACCTAAATGCGCCAAGTAAATGGAAATGCCTACTGATTTTAAAAAGGTAGATTTTCCGGCCATGTTGCTCCCGGTAAGAAAACAAACATTTTTTCCAGCTTCAAACGTCATATTATTGGCAACCGGGTGCTCCAAGAAAGGATGAAATACACCTTTAATATTTAAATGCTGCTTGCTGGCGCTTACCTTCGGAAGGTTTAAATTGTATTTCCTGGATGCTTTAACAACAGAAAAAAAGGCATCAAACTGATATACCAGATCGAGGAGCTGCTTGATTGTTCGAAACTCGGTTTTCCTAAATATAAAATCCAGTCGCTCCAGCTCAAACAAGCTGATTTTTCTTTCATCACGACCGGTAATTTCCTTAATCAGGCTTTGTTTTAATAAGATGAGGATAAGGTCATCAAATTCTTTAACCAGTCTGGGTTTAATATCACTGCTCAGCGTATTAAAAATTTCGCTCAGTTTTTTAAGCAGAAAAATAATTTCCCTGATTCCTTTTTCCTTTAAATAATAAGCCTGGTTAGGGTAAAAGAAATAGTTTACAGCTTTGGCCAGTGCCGAAATGCCGGAGTAGTATTTTATTTTGGAGTTTTGCATCAGGTAACTCTCAACAAAATCCATATTGGTACGGTCGAGATATAAATCGCCCTCGTAGTTTGAAATATATTTAATCAGCTCCTGCCGTTCATTAATAACTTCTATATTGGTTGATGGTGTCCTGAACATTTCCATCAGCTTATCATTGCCCTTAATTGTAGCAGTAAAATTGAATACTGAAAAAACACTCTTATTTAAGCCATAAGCATCAAATATGTTTAAATCGGTTAAGGTTTGTTTATCAATATCAAATTTACTCATGAGGCGTTGCGGATGGATAAGCTTATAAATCCCCTCAAGATAAGAATTTACGTTAATAGTTGGCTTTTTCAATTTGCAGTTAGCAGTTGGATTGGCGGCATACTTAAAAAACTGAAAACTGTACACCGAAAACTGCCAACTGATAAACTTTTTTTCTAAATTTGCGCCTTTTACAAATAACAATATGATTAAGAGACAGCAAATTAAAGATTTATTAAAGTCGACAGCATTTGACACAGAAGTAACGGTTATGGGATGGGTTAGAACTTTCCGTAATAATCAGTTTATTGCCTTAAATGACGGATCTTGCATGGGCAATATCCAGGTTGTGATCGATTTTAATAATTTACCTGATGAGCTGTTAAAAAGAATAACAACCGGCGCGGCAATTTCGGCTACAGGCAAATTGATCGAATCGTTGGGTAAAGGTCAGTCGGTGGAGATCAAAGCGACCAGCATAGAAATTTTGGGTGATAGCGATCCAGAAAAATTTCCGCTACAGCCTAAAAAACACAGTTTAGAGTTTTTACGCGAAATCGCGCACCTGCGTTTCCGTACCAATACTTTTAACGCCGTTTTTAAGGTGCGCCATGCATTGGCTTTTGCCATCCACCAGTTTTACAACGAACGTGGTTTTGTATACATGCATACCCCTGTAATTACTGCAAGTGATGCAGAAGGTGCCGGCGAAATGTTTAAAGTAACTACTTTGGATTTCGACAATACACCACGTACAGAAGATGGTAAAGTAGATTTCTCACAGGATTTCTTTGCACGTGCCACTAACTTAACGGTATCTGGTCAGCTGGAAGGCGAATTGGCGGCCATGGCTTTCGGAAAGATTTATACTTTCGGACCAACTTTCAGGGCTGAAAACTCAAATACAACCCGTCACCTTGCGGAGTTCTGGATGATTGAGCCTGAATTTGCTTTTGCCGATTTGGAAGACAACATGCAGCTTGCAGAGGATATGATGAAGTATGTAATTAAATATGCTTTGGATAACTGCAAAGAGGAACTGGAATTTTTAAACAGCCGTTTGGCAGAAGAAGATAAACAAAAACCGCAGAACGAGCGCAGCGAGTTTGGTTTGTTAGAGAAACTTGATTTCTGTTTATCAAATGATTTTGAACGCTTAACCTATACAGAAGCCATCAGGATTTTAAAATCTTCTAAACCAAACCAGAAGAAACAGTTTAAATACCTGATAGACGAGTGGGGAGCTGATTTACAGAGCGAGCACGAGCGCTACCTGGTAGAAAAACACTTTAAAAAACCGGTAATCTTAACTGACTACCCTGCAGATATTAAATCGTTCTACATGCGCCAGAATGAGCCTGATGCGGAAGGCAGACAAACTGTTGCCGCAATGGACATCTTATTCCCGGGTATTGGTGAAATGATTGGCGGATCGCAGCGTGAAGAGCGTTTAGACCGTTTAACAAAACGCATGGAAGATTTAAACATCCCTCAAGACGAGCTTTGGTGGTACTTGGATACCCGTCGTTTTGGTACAGCACCACACTCGGGCTTTGGCTTAGGTTTCGAACGTTTGGTATTGTTCGTTACCGGTATGACCAACATCCGCGATGTAATTGCTTTCCCAAGGTTCCCGAAAAACGCAGAGTTTTAGGCAAGGTTTAGGGTTTAGGGTTTAGGGTTTAGGGTTTAGGGTTTAGGGTTAAACAAACCTCTGCACCAAAGAAGTCAAGTTTTAAAAACTTGACTTCTTTTTTACTCATGAATCTTCCCGATGAGACGGCCAGGAAAAATAATCCTAAATCGTTCCGTAGGAGCGCTTCGTGGGTAGCAAATAACATTTTGTTATTTGCGCAACGTTCAGTAGGAACGTTTGTTATTAAACGTCAATAGCATCCTTATCCCTGCCAAATAAACCTGATTGGAGCGAATGCCGATTTTTCATCGGCAACAGCGTAAAGCAGGACCGAACAGTTCTAAGTACCACTACACCTGCTTTTCTAAAAAAAAGGTATATAACAAAGAAGTCAAGTTTTAAAAACTTGACTTCTTTTTCCCCATGAATCGTCCCGATGAGACGGCCAGAAAAAATAATCCTAAATCGTTCCGTAGGAACGCTTCGTGGGTAGCAAATAACATTTTGTTATTTGCGCAACGTTCAGTAGGAACGTTTGTTATTAAACGTCAATAGCATCCTTATCCCTGCCAAATAAACCTGATTGGAGCGAATGCCGATTTTTCATCGGCAACAGCGTAAAGCAGGACCGAACAGTTCTAAGTACCACTACACCTGCTTTTCTAAAAAAAAGGTATATAACAAAGAAGTCAAGTTTTAAAAACTTGACTTCTTTTTCCCCATGAATCGTCCCGATGAGACGGCCAGAAAAAATAATCCTAAATCGTTCCGTAGGAACGCTTCGTGGGTAGCAAATAACATTTTGTTATTTGCGCAACGTTCAGTAGGAACGTTTGGTATTATAAAACGTTAATAGCATCCTTATCCCTGCCAAATAAACCTGATTGGAGCGAATGCCGATTTTTCATCGGCAGCAGCGTAAAGCAGGACCGAACAATCCCAAGTACCACTGCACCTGCTTTTCTAATAAAAGGTATATAACAAAGAAGTCAAGTTTAAAAACTTGACTTCTTTTACTATCTGGAAAACTTCTCAACTTTGTTAACTACCTGCCATCATCATGCATGGTATCGCTATACGGATTGGCATGCGCGTAATCTACTGCCGAAACTTTATAATCGGTTGGGGCAAAACTTTTTGAAGTACTTAATGCCATCCCCAGTTCGTAACGCGTTGGATAAGGTGTTTGCAATAAACTACCTGCAGGGATATACGGAAAGGTTTCCAAATAACTCTGCATTACACTCGGACTCACCCTTCTGTTGATATATGCACGGCTCAACTGGTGTGTTTCCCTTAAACCTGCAGCACCTAATAATTCTACCGCACTGGCTACGGTAAGGTTATGGAAATTTTTAACACGTACCGTTTTATCCTCTACCACAAGGCCTTTCATTAAACTAGGATCTTGCGTTGCAACCCCCGTTGGACAGGTATTGCTGTTACACTCCAAAGCCTGGATACAACCTAAGGCAAACATCATTCCGCGTGCAGCATTACACATATCGGCACCAAGGGCAATATTTTTTACCAGATCGAAACCTGTAGCCACCTTACCTGAGGCAATAATTTTAATGTGTTTTTTCAGGTCGAAACCATTTAATACATCATATACAAAGGCCACACCTTCGCGAAGTGGCATCCCTACCGAGTTAGAAAACTCCTGAGGTGCAGCACCTGTACCACCTTCGCCCCCATCAACGGTAATAAAATCAGGATAAATCCCCGTTTCTATCATCGCTTTACAAATGGCATAAAATTCGCTTTTTCTACCGATACACAATTTAAAACCAACGGGTTTACCATCCGATAAATCGCGGAGTTTTTTAACAAACTCTAATAAACCAATTGGTGTATTAAAAGCGGAGTGTGCCGGTGGCGACAATACATCTTTACCCTCTGGTACCAAACGGATCCTTGCAACCTCCGGTGTTACCTTTTTAGCAGGCAACATACCACCATGACCAGGTTTAGCACCCTGCGAAAGTTTAATTTCGATCATTTTTACCTGATCGGTTTTGGCCCTTTCGGCATAGGCATCATAATTAAAAGTTCCATCGGCATTACGGCAACCGAAATAACCGGTACCAATTTGCCAGATTAAATCGCCACCCGGCTGACGGTGATAATCGCTGATACCCCCTTCGCCGGTATTATGGGCAAAATTGCCCATTTTGGCACCACCGTTTAATGCTAAAATGGCATTTTGGCTCAATGAACCAAAGCTCATGGCCGAAATATTATAAATACTGGCTGAATAAGGTTTTTTACAATCTGGTCCGCCAACCGTAACGCGGGGATCTAAATTTAGTTCGTGATGCGAAATGGCCGCAATACTATGGCTTAACCATTCGTAACCGTTATCGTAAACGTTTAACTGTGTTCCGAAAGGAATGGTATCGTTATCTTTTTTAGCGCGCTGGTAAATGAGTGAGCGGTTTAACCTGTTATAAGGTGTACCGTTGGTATCGCTCTCTACAAAATACTGATAGACTTTCGGCCGCAGCTCTTCCATAAAATACCTTAACCTGCCAAAAACAGGATAATTCCTTACAATACTGTGTTTCGGCTGATATAAATCATAAACACCAAGAAGTACAAAAGGACCGGTAAAAATGAATGTCCACCATAAAAAAGGATGGTAAAGGCCCAGCATAATGGTCAGGGCAATTAAAAATGCGGCAATTGCGACGAAAGCTTTTCTCATAATAATAGATTAGCGGATGTTTTGTTGATACAAAGATTAGGATTATTAAACAACTGACACCATTAAATTGTTATTTTTACGCTATGCTTATTAAGATTTATCCGGAAAACCCAAACGAAAGGGCCATCGAACAGGTTGTTGAAGTATTAAAAAAGGGCGGCCTGATTATCTATCCAACCGATACGATTTACGGTTTGGGCTGCGACATCACCAATCCCAAAGCAATCGAAAAAATCTGCCGTATCCGCGGCATCAAACCCGAAAAGGCTAATTTTTCTTTCATCTGTCACGATTTAAAGCACATTTCCGATTATATCAAACCCATTGATAATACCACGTTCAGGGTATTGAAAAAAGCTTTACCCGGTCCGTTTACGTTTATTTTTAATGCGAACAACAATGTACCCAAACTATTAAGCTCCAATAAAAAAACAGTGGGTATACGTGTTCCCGATAACAATATTGCACGCTGTATTGTAAAAGAACTGGGCAACCCCATCCTTTCTACTTCCATCAGGGATGACGATGATGTAATTGAATACTCAACCGACCCCGAACTAATCCACGAAAAATACGAAGACCTGGTTGACCTGGTAATCGACGGTGGTTTTGGTGATAACGAAGCCTCTACCGTAATTGACTTCACTACAGGCGAGTTCGAAATCATCCGTGAGGGCAAGGGAAATATTGAAGAATATCTGTAGCGATGGACCCCTATCCGCCTACCGGTACCTTTCCCCACCTCCCCCGGCCCCTCCTACAGGAGGGGAGTAAATTAGGAAAGGCTCGGGAGAAAAACTTCTCACCTCCTACAAACTGCACTTTGCTATCTGCACCCTGCTATTCTGCATCATGCTATCTGAACCCTGCTATTCTGCATCCAGCTATCCGGCATAGGAGATGATGGAAGGAGAAGCAGTTGAAACTTGTGCACAACCATCCATAAACCAAAGAATCAAAACAGAGGCAAGAACGATTTTTCTTCGTTCCTAGCCACTGTTGCAAACAAAGTTTCGACCAGCTTATCCAACATCAGTTCCAAGCCTTGATTTTTGGTTACCTTTTTATCAAGAAAAAGGTAAGAGCCCCTTTCGGCGGCGGTGAGCCGAGGCAAGCCCGTGCGCAGGAAAAATGCTATACAGTAAGAAATTATGTTCAATAGATTTCTCCACTACGGTCGAAATGACGTATTGCAATAGAAATGATGCAAAAGATCATCTGCATCCTGCTATCCGGCATAGGAGATGATGGAAGGAGAAGCAGTTGAAACTTGTGCACAACCATCCATAAACCAAAGAATCAAAACAGAGGCAAGAACGATTTTTCTTCGTTCCTAGCCACTGTTGCAAACAAAGTTTCGACCAGCTTATCCAACATCAGTTCCAAGCCTTGATTTTTGGTTACCTTTTTATCAAGAAAAAGGTAAGAGCCCCTTTCGGCGGCGGTGAGCCGAGGCAAGCCCGTGCGCAGGAAAAATGCTATACAGTAAGAAATTATGTTCAATAGATTTCTCCACTACGGTCGAAATGACGTATTGCGGTAGAAATGATGCAAGAGGTCATCTGCATCCAGCTATCCGGCATAGGAGACGATGGAAGGAGAAGCAGTTGAAACTTGTGCACAACCATCCATAAACCAAAGAAATCAAAACAGAGGCAAGAACGATTTTTTTTCGTTCCTAGCCTCTGTTGCAAACAAAGTTTCGACTAGCTTATCCAACATCAGTTCCAAGCCTTGATTTTTGGTTACCTTTTTATCAAGAAAAAGGTAAGAGCCCCTTCGGCGGCGGTGAGCCGAGGCAAGACTGAGCATGGGGCAAAAAAGAACCCCAATCCGCCTACCGGCACCTTTCCCCTGAAAGGGAAAGGCTCGAGAGAAAAACTTCTCATCTCCTACAAACTGTATTTTGCTATCTGAACCCTGCTATTCTGCATCCTGCTATCCGGCATAGGAGATGATGGAAGGAGAAGCAGTTGAAACTTGTGCACAACCATCCATAAACCAAAGAAACCAAAACAGAGGCAAGAACGATTTTTCTTCGTTCCTAGCCTCTGTTGCAAATAAAGTTTCGACTAGCTTATCCAACATCAGTTCCAAGCCTTGATTTTTGGTTACCTTTTCATCAAGAAAAAGGTAAGAGTCCCTTCGGCGGCGGTGAGCCGAGGCAAGCCCGAGCGCACGAAAAATTCTATACAGTAAGAAATTATGTTCAATAGATTTCTCCACTACGGTCGAAATGACGTATTGCGGTAGAAATGATGCAAAAGGTCTTCGCCCCCATGCTTTCCGGCCTAGCAGATTTCCGCTGGAAAAAGCACGAAAATCTTTGCACAACCAACCCATAACCCCACAGCCCAAGGCAGAATCAAGCGGGAGCGATGCGACAAAAGCCAGGGTAAGAGCCTGGATACTGCCGTCATAAAGATTTCCGTAGGTTTTTACAAGGAAGGATGCAAGCCTTGATCTTTTGTTTCTTTTCTATCAAG
>NZ_QNQU01000042.1 GCF_003315595.1 Pedobacter miscanthi
TTATAACACTAAGTTAATAGCATTGGTGGAGACACCAACCACGGTGTTAAAATTTCGGTGATAATCTGTGCCTCCGTGGCCCAAATGTGAACTATTTCAACCGCTGTGGTTCGTGTCTCCACGAATCACCGGATTAACACAAAATATACTATTTTAGCCACGGATGTGCGGAAACAACATATCGTATATAACAGCTTAGTGGTTTAGTGGCTTAGTGGTTCGTGGAGACACGAACCACGGAGTTAGGCCTCCTTGGCCCAAATGTGAATTACTTCTTCGCCCTGATCTTGCTCAAAAATTCCGGTGTAAAACCTAGGTAAGAAGCCAGCATATATTGCGGTACACGTTGTACAAATTCGGGGAACAAACTATTAAAATGGCGGAATCTTTCTTCGGCGGTTTGACTGTACAGAAACTTTATCCTCCTTTGCGAGGCCTGGTGGTTTTTTTGTAAAATTAACCTGAAATACCTTTCCAGTTTGGGCAGTTTGTGGAACATTTCGTCGTAATGATGGTGTTCAATGGCAATTACTTCGGTTGTTTCTGCCGCCTGGATATAAAACTCGGTTTGTTGCTGGAACAGGAAACTGGTAAGATCGGTAATCCACCAGTTTTCGATGGCAAACTGTGTGGTTTGCTCCGCACCTTTAATATCAATAAAATAAAGCCTCAGGCAACCTTTCGCCACAAAATAATTGGCCCTGCAGGTTTGTCCTTCAGTTAACAAAAAGGCTTTCTTTTTAACGGAAAAAGATTTGAGCATCGGTGCAAGAATCTCCTGTTCACCGGTACTCAAATCTATAAATCTATTAATATGGTTATAAAGTGCACTGTACATGTTATCCTATTGATTATGCTAAAATAGGCATAATTATAAGAACATAAACAAAGGCGCTAAAGTGAAAAGGCCTTAAAAATAGGATGTGCATATTCGCCCCAGTCTTTCATTGCACCAAGCAATATTGCTTTCAATCCTTTATTATCGGTCGGTTTTCCCTTTGTGGGTGCTGTTAAATCTTTTTCGGGTACGGTAACTTCTGATACTTTAGTGGCAAACCAGGTTACGTTTTCGTGCGGCAAAGCCAAACCTAAAATCATTCCGGGTAAACCTGTAAAAGATTCTGGTCCGCCAGAAACCGCGATCTGATTACTGTAATAAGCCACCACATAAACCGAATCCATAATAACGGCATTTGCCCTGCGGCATTCGTAACCTGCAATTTCGCGGGTTTCGTCGGTAATTTTCCAGTTTATTTTACGCACGCTATCTTTAACCAGGTAGGTATCTTCGTAAACACTTTTTTGGGTAACACTGTTTTGAAGGTCGAAATTTGTGGCAATGGTATTTTTTAGATCCGCCAGTACATCAGATGCCAGCCAGTTGTTATTTACCGTTTCTTCCACGGTCGGCCACTTGTATAAACTTTTATCCCTGGTAAAATTTAAAGTGCTTTTGGCAACCTTAAACTGGGGATTGTTCTTTTTATATTGCTCAAAAGCCTCGTTCAGATAACTTTCGTTGTCTTTATTGATCTTCTTCTTGATCAAAGCATACATATTTGATCTTTTTTCGTATTCGATTACCCCATTTTGTATAAAGTGGATATTCTGTGCAAAAAGATCACTGCTGATGAAAATAACAGCAAATAAGATGATATATTTTAATATAGTTTTCATGGTTATTTTTGTGTTTTAACGCCGCCCATTTTGTTGAAATCCCACGATACCGAGAACATAAAATACCTTTGGATGGTGGTATTACGTGTTTCGCTGATGGAGGTATTGGTTGCCGTACGGTTGAACCCTACATTTTGGTTTAAAATATCGTTCACAGTTAAAGAGAATTTTAAGTTTTCGGATTTAAAGAATTTTTTACCCAGCGATGCATTCCAGATAAAACGTTCGAAACTTTTGTTTAGCACCTGCGTTTTACCGTTGTACTGGTAATCTCCATCCGAAGATATTTCGAATTTGGCAGGCAACTGTAAATTCCCGTAAAAATAGCCACTATATCCTATACCATCGCTGTTGGAGCCTACGCTTACCCTCGAAATATTATATGTTGGGCCAAACCGCACATAAAAATTATACTTTTTCTCTTTGTATTTCGAAACGTTTAAACCTCCGCCATAAGTATAATTTTTGGTGTTATTCAATGTCCTGATTTTGTCGACAGTAATAAAATTGTATGATGAATTCCCATTTACATCCACATTTACACCAACATCCATATTAAGGAATTTTACTTTCCTACCAAACTGTCCGTACAGGTAGTAATTCGTTTGCATTTTATCGTTGTAATTGATGTAACGGTAAGTGCTTTTACCAACACCATCGGTTGTTACATCGCTAATGATCGGATTTGCAGTAAAACTATAAGAAGCACTTAGCCAAATAGACTGACTTGTTAAAACCTTATAAGAGTTATAACTTGCATTAACACTGCTCCTGAATGAAGGTCTTAAATCCTGGTTTCCCTCTACCACATTAAACGGATCGTTATTTAGCCTAACCGGTTGCAGCTGATCAAGTGAGGGCTGATTGGTGTTACCGTTATAATTAAGCCTGAATGATTTTTGCTGGGAAAAACGGTACTGATAAGATGCCTGTGGCATGTAGTTTACAAAGTTGCGGATATAAGTACGGTTGTGGTAAACATCATCCTGTTTAAAGTTTACCCCGCTAAATTTCGATCCGAAATTAATTACCGTTTTACCTTTTTTATAATTAAAAATGGCACCTCCCTGGTTAATGGTCTGGTTCAGTTCAAAATTATTACTGTATACCGTATCCAGAATATCATATCTGCCACTAGCCGATTGGTTGAACGACCTGCGATCCGATTTTCCGTTCATTAACGTTAAACCATAGTTCATCACTAAGGTTAAGGTTTTTGAGAGGGGTTCGGTATAAGCAGCATTTAATTTAAAGGAATTGTTGGTAATATCATTTTCTTTTAACTGGTTGGTTAAACTATCTACTAAACCTGTTTGCTTTAAACTGGTGTTAAGTGAGTTCAAATAACCTTCGCCATTGCTTTTATTTATTGATTGATTTAAATTTAATGATAAAGTACGGCCTTTTTTCTTCAGCTTTTTGGTAAACAGCACATTCATATTAAAATTCTGGTCATCCACTTCGTTACTTAAATCTCTTTTTGATGAATTCAAAATATCATTAGTTGCATTGGTTGTTTCTGTTTTAAAACTGTTTGTGGAATTGCTTTTTTTCAGGGCACCATCAACGCTTACCTTCATGGTTAAAGTAGTATCTATTTTTAATTCGTAGGTTACATCCAGTTTCTGTCTGAACATATCTTTATCGAAATCTTCATTTGAGTTGGTATACTGCGTACCCGATGATAAATTATTCTGACTGATTACGCTATTGTTACCTTTTACCCTGATCGACCCGATTTTGTAATTGGTATTGATCGATTCTTTGTCTTTATTCCATTTATTATCGAAATGCAAACCACCTGTTCTGGCCACAGGCAAACCCTGACCATTATACCTGCCATCATACGAATCGAAATCATCACCACCGCCATAGCTAAAATACATTCCGCCATCATCGGTCATCGTTAAACCGCTCGATCCGCTGTATTTGTCACGGTCATCCCAGCCTAAACCTACGGTTCCGTTATTACCCAGAATACCATAGGCAGAGAATTTTTTCTTGCCCCAGAATTTGTTGAACATCGCCTGTCCCTGGTAAAAATCTTTGGTTCCGTAACCGCCCTGTACCTTACCGAAATAACCGTTCTTTTTATCTTCTTTCAGTTTGATATTCAGTGTTTTGGTTTTTTCGCCATCATCAATACCCGTAAAACTGGCCTGATCGCTGGCTTTATCATACAGCTGAACCGATTCTACCATATCTGCCCGAAGGTTTTTGGTTACCAAAGTTGGGTCATCGCCAAAAAACTCTTCACCATCTACCAATACTTTTGGAACGGTTTTGCCCTGGGCGGTAATTTTTCCGTCTTTATCAACCTGGAAACCCGGAAACTGTTTAATCAGGTCTTCTACTTTCGAATTGGGTTCTATATTATATGCTTTTGGATCAAACTCGGTGGTATCGCCTTTAATTTTTATGGCAGTACGGTTTCCTTTAATAATTACATCGGCAAGGATTTTAGCCATTCCGGTAAGATTGATCTTTCCATAATCCTTAACCTGTGTTGTTGAATCGAGGCTGAAATGATCCACAAAATCGGCATATTTCGGATAAGATACCAACAGGATAAATTTCCCGTTTTTGATCCCGCTTAATTCGAAAGAACCGTTTTCTGTTGTTCGGGTAAATTTTACGAGCGTAGAATCTTTTGCATTTAAAACGGCAACCGAAGTGCCCGATAAAAGGGTGGTAGAGGCAGTATCAATCGTGCGACCCTTGATGGTATGGAGGCCCTGTGCTTTTGAGTATGAACTAAGCAATACTAAAAAACACAACGAGAGTAATAGACGTGTCATAGATAGGATTTGGTTTTGTTGCCCGAATATAAAACTAATATATTAGTTGCCAGCTATACTTTAACTTTTTTTAACAAAAAATAACCAATTGTTAACAGCAGCACGCAAAACAATCTATCTTTAATAAAAAATCAGATGAAATTACCTTCTCTCCAACAGCTTTATCGGGGATTTTTAACCGTCATAAAGCGTTTTCCACTGCAATTTATCTTTGCAGTTGCTGCAACTGTTTGCTGGTGTTATTATATCCGAGTTTCAGATTACCGGTACCATTCGGATCAAAACGAAAATCTCAAAGATCATCTGATAAAAGCGATAGCCATTTTAAACCTTGCACTTACACTTGTATTGGCACTCGATTTAATTTCGGAACGGAACCAGTATCCGTTAATCAAAAAGTGGTTGTTTCGGCTTGGTGGTGTGCTGATTTGTACATTGCTATATTTTGGTCTCGATCCGTCTAATTATTCGGCCGATCTTTACCGTATTTTCCTGTTTGCCTTTGCTTTTCATTTGCTTGTGGCATTTGCCCCATTTATAGGCCATGAAAAAATGAATGGTTTTTGGCAGTTTAACAAGGCCCTTTTTCTAAGGTTTTTAACTTCAGCCCTTTATTCAGCCGTACTATATGCAGGTCTGGCAATTGCTTTAGTTGCCATTAATGGCTTATTTAATGTGGATATCAAGTGGCAAACCTACATGACTTTGTTTGCGATTATAAGTGCCGGATTTAGTCCAACGTTCTTTTTGGCCGGAATCCCGACTGATTATAAATTGCTGGAGGAAGATCAAAGCTATCCGAAAGGCTTAAAAATATTTGCACAGTTTGTGCTTATCCCACTTGTAACCATTTATCTGGCCATCTTACTGGTTTACGAACTTAAAATAGCAGTACAGTGGCAGTTGCCTAAAGGGCTGGTATCAAGTTTGATTTTAGGCTATTCGGTATTTGGCATTTTATCGTTGCTGCTGGTTTATCCTGTTAAAGAAACAGCAGGAAACAGTTGGATTAAATTATTCTCCAGGTTCTTTTATGTTATGATGATCCCCTTAGTGGTGCTTTTACTCCTTGCCGTATGGAAAAGGGTTGGTCATTACGGCATTACCGAAAGCAGGTATATTTTAACGGCATTGGCTTTATGGCTAACAGGCATAACCATTTATTTTTTATTCAGTAAAAAGCAGAATATTAAAGTGATCCCGGTAAGTTTATGTATCATTTCGCTTCTGGCCACTTATGGTCCGCAAAGTGCCTTTTCGGTTTCTAAATTTTCGCAGTTAAGCCGTTTAAAAAGGATCATGAACAGTAAGAAAAAAGAGGATGCAAAAGAACGCCCCGCGGTAATCAGATACCTGGTTTATACCCACGGATTAAAAACTTTACAGCCTTTTACTAAGAAAAACCTAAGTAAAATAGAAGATAAGATCGATACTTCCAATGCATACCGTTACAGTATGAAAGAAGAAAAAGTAGATACGGCGTTGGCTATTTTTAAGGTTAAGGATGATAAAATTTACGATGATGGTACAAGCATAACCCTGCAGAATGACGAAAATCAGGTTTTGAGCGTTAAAGGTTACGATTACCTCGTTGCCATTGATCAGTATCCAAACGAAAGTGTTATACGTCTTAATGGTACAGATCTTAAAATAGAAAAGAGCAACTTAACAGCCTCACTGTCGATAAATAATCAGCCGGCCCTCCATATCGATTTTAAAGTGCTTTTCGATCAGGCAGTAAAAGCCTACCAAAAAGGTGAATTAAAGGCTGCGGGTAAAAAACAGGAATACTTCTATCCTGCAAAACTGATGAGTGTTTCTAAAAGTATTAAAGGATATCAATACACCATCACTGTTACCTCTTTACAAAGTACTTATTATGAAGATAATCACGATAATTATTTCTGGAACGAGGCCAAAACTTACCTGCTAATTAAAAAGCTTTGAGCTAAAATTTTTATTCCAGGGCCGGTTTTTAATTAAACCGGCCTTTTTTGTTGGTCGATATTTCAAAAAGCCAAGGGGTTTTCGTATAGGTTATTTTGGCGTTCGTCTATAAATAAAAGTGCATGGTATAATAGCCCGTTTCTGGCTGAAACGTTTTCATCAGACCGTAGTCTTAATTACAAAAACACCTAATAATTAGGGATTTGAAATAAAGATTATAAAACACAAAATATTAAGGTCATGAAAACTTCTATCAAAAATTTATTCGCAGCTGCATTAGTAATGGTTACTTTAAGCAGCGCAACAGTTGTAGCCAATGCAGCAGAAAGTAATGCTAACTACACTGCAATAACCAAAGTAAAAAACATCAGCAAAATTGTGGTATCAGGAAATGTGAAACTGATCCTGGTTCAGGATGCGAAGGAAAGCGTTGAGGTTTACGATCAATATTACACCAAAAATGCTTTGGTACAGCAACAGGGAGCAGAGCTAAGGATCAGTTCTTTTGAAAAAAATACTTTAACCGTTATTGCACATGTAAATAATTTAACTGCTATCGAAGCTTCAAATACTGCAAGTGTAAGCACTGTCGGAACTTTCAGCCTGTTAAACCTGAGCGTAGTTTTAAATGATGAGGCATCTGCAGATATTAAAGCCAATACCGTAAGTTTATCAACAAATGTGAAAGATGGTGCATCTTTAAAATTAGAAGGTACTACCGATTCTCACCAGGCTGTTTCGGGTATTGCATCTAAAATAAATATGGATGGTTTTATCGCTCAGGAAAGTAATATCAGATTAACCGGAAAATCACTTTTGGCAAACAACAACAAATCCCGCTACGAAGATATTCAGGTTGATTTATTAGAAAAACTATTCTAACTCTATCATATATTTTACCATAAAGGCGCTGAAATCTAAATTCAGCGCCTTTTTTGCTTTAAAAGATGATCCGGATTATAAACCCTGACCAATATAGATTGCTTCGTCGTTCCTTCTCGCAATGACGATTCTTCATTACAGATCAAATTTAATTCCCTGCGCCAGTGGCAAAGTATTCGAATAATTGATCGTATTGGTTTGTCTGCGCATGTAGGCTTTCCAGGCATCCGATCCGCTTTCTCTACCTCCACCAGTTTCTTTTTCGCCACCAAAAGCACCACCAATTTCAGCACCCGAAGTACCGATATTTACATTGGCAATGCCACAATCTGATCCTTTGGCTGATAAAAACTGTTCTGCTTCCCTTAAGTTTAAGGTCATAATAGCCGATGATAAACCTTGTGGCACACCATTTTGCAGCGCAATAGCCTCTTCTAAGGTTTTATATTTAATCAGGTATAAAATCGGCGCAAAGGTTTCGTGCTGAACAATTTTAAAATCATTCTGCACTTCGGCAATGCAAGGTTTTACATAACAGCCGCTGGCATAAGCATTGCCTGATAAAACACTACCTTCTACAACAAAATTGCCACCTTCGGCCTTACATTTTTCAATCGAATCTAAATATGCTGCAACGGCATCGGTATCAATCAGCGGACCAACGTGGTTATGCTGATCCAAAGGATCGCCAATGCGTAATTGTCCGTAAGCTTTAACCAGTTTTGAAGTAAAAGTATCATATACACTTTCGTGGATAATCAGTCTCCGGGTCGAAGTACAGCGCTGCCCGGCAGTTCCAACCGCACCAAATACCGCACCGATTAAACTCATATCCAAATCTGCATGTTCAGAAATGATGATGGCATTATTGCCCCCAAGTTCGAGCAAACTTTTACCTAAACGCGCACCAACTGCAGCACCTACGGCTTTGCCCATCCGAGTAGATCCGGTTGCAGAAACCAGCGGTACACGCCCGTCGCTGGTCATTAGTTCACCTACAGCCCTATCTCCCAATATCAGATTACAAACGCCTTCGGCAACATCATTCGCTTTAAAAACCTTTGCAATAATATGCTGACAGGCAATAGCTGTTAAAGGTGTTTTTTCTGATGGTTTCCAGATACAAACATTACCACAAACCAGGGCCAGTGCTGCGTTCCAGCTCCAAACCGCTACCGGAAAGTTAAAAGCAGAAATAATACCCACAATGCCTAACGGATGCCACTGTTCATACATGCGGTGGCTGGGGCGTTCGCTGTGCATCGTTAAACCATAAAGCTGCCGCGATAAACCCACTGCAAAATCGCAGATATCGATCATTTCCTGTACCTCACCAAATCCTTCCTGCAAACTTTTTCCCATCTCATAAGAAACCAGTGTACCCAAAGCGTCCTTGTTTTCGCGCAGGGCATCGCCAAACTGGCGCACAATTTCGCCTCTTTTAGGTGCCGGAACAGTCCGCCAATCATTAAAAGCCAATTGCGCTTTAATCACAACTGCATCATAATCGGCAGCGCTTGCAACTTTTGCCGAAGCAATCAGTTTACCGTCAACCGGAGAAAAACTTTCTAACGAACCTGAATTCGTTTCTCCGCCCCAATTGCTTCCGGTACTGTAGGCTGCATTATCTGCTTTTATGCCCAGTTTGTTTAAAATGGATTGAATATCTGTAGTCATATCTTTAAACGATTTACACAAAAAAACAAAAAATAAAGGTAAAGCAGGTTACATTCAGGGGCTTAAATTATCATAATCTTTAATATCATGCTTTAAAGAAAAATGAAGCATATAATTGGGTATTTTTTGCATTGCGCTGCAAAATAGTGTAGTTTAGAATAATACAATTCAATGAAACCTCTCAAAAAAGAATGAAAAACATCAAATTACTCCTTATCCTTTTAATAGGATTTAACATCGCTCTTCAGGCCCAAACCAAAAAGGCAAGCAATTCTCTCTTGTGGGAGATTTCGGGCAAAGGATTAAAAAAACCATCCTATCTGTTCGGCACGCATCATTTAGTTAATGCAAAATTTGCCGATACCATGAAGGTTTTGCAGGAAAAATTAAAATCGGTTGATGCAGTGGTTGGCGAAATTTTAATGGATAGCACCATGCAAACCAAGCTGGCCCCATTTTTAATAATGAAAAACAATACACTGAACAATTTACTCACAAAGGCTGAATACAAAGAAGTTGAGGATTATTTTAAAAGCAAACAACCGGATTTTGAGTTAAAGCAGATGAACAATTTTAAGCCTGCCATGATATCGATAATGGTTACATTATTTGATGATCCTGATGCGCAAAAAGGAATGAAGGATGGCATTGATGTCGGATTTCAGCAATACGCGAAAAAAAATGGAAAATCGCTTTTGGGATTAGAAACGGTTGAATATCAGGGTGCACTTTTGTTCGATACCGATTTGCAGAAGCAAAAAAAGGCATTGTTAAAATCGATCAGGGAAATAGCTAAAACCCGACAAAAAATGCAGGAACTTAAAACCTATTATTTAGTTCAGGATATAGATAAACTCACCACTTTTTTTAAAGCTTTTGATGAAGAAAATAAGGAATTTATGAACGAACTGTTAAAAAACCGGAATAAGAGGTGGCTGGATCAACTCCCGGCACTAATGGAGAAACAATCTTTATTTATTGCAGTTGGTGCAGGCCATTTACTGGGGAATGAAGGCCTGATACAAGGACTGCAAACTTTAGGTTATACAATTAAGCCTGTAGCCACAAACTAAAATAAAAGCAACTTACGTTTGGATATTAATTTATAACACAATTCTTAATATCTTGCTTTCGAGAAAACTGACTTATTAAATTTTAAAAAATGAATAAAAAATTTATTGCCTGTGGGGTAATACTGGTTTCGGCTTTTATGGCCAATCCACTTTTCGCACAGGAAAAACCTGCCGAAAAATCGAATAACCTGAGCGTTTACCGCGTAACTGCTACCAAGGTTAACGACCTGGTACATACCAAACTCGATGTATCTTTCGATTATGCAAAACGTTATCTTTACGGTAAAGAATGGGTAACCTTAAAACCCCACTTTTACCCAACCGATTCTTTAACACTCGATGCACAAGGAATGGATATTAAAACCGTGGCATTGGTTGGACTTAAGGGAAACACACCGCTTAAATACACCTACAACGACAATAAACTGTACATCACGCTAAATAAAAAATATACTAACGCTGAAAAGTACACCATTTATATTGCTTATACGGCCAAACCAGATGAACTTAAAGTAAAGGGAAGCGCAGCCATAACTGATGCCAAAGGCCTGTATTTCATTAACCCAGATGGTACCGACAAAAACAAACCTACCCAGATATGGACACAGGGCGAAACAGAATCTTCGTCAGCATGGTTTCCTACAATAGATAAACCAGACCAGAAAACCACCGAAGAAATTTCGATGACCGTTAAGTCCAAATATACCACACTGTCTAACGGTAAGCTGGTAAGCCAGAAAGCGAACGCAGACGGAACAAGAACCGATACCTGGAAAATGGATCTGCTACACTCGCCATATTTATTTATGATGGCCATTGGAGAGTTCAAAATTACCAAAGATGCTTATAAAGGCAAAGAAGTAAGTTATTACCTGGAGCCAAAATTTGCTCCTTATGCCAAGCAGATTTTCGGGAAAACCCCCGATATGATTCAGTTTTACAGCAATATTTTAGGTGTAGATTATCCATGGAACAAATATTCGCAGGTGGTGGCCAGAGATTATGTTTCGGGTGCTATGGAAAATACCACGGCAACGCTACATGGCGAGCAGGTACAAAAAACAGACCGCGAATTATTGGATGGAAATGAAGAAGGAACCATTGCGCACGAGCTTTTTCACCAATGGTTTGGCGACTATGTTACTGCCGAATCGTGGTCTAACTTAACCATGAACGAATCGTTTGCCACTTTTGGAGAAGTGATCTGGCACGGGCACGATGCTGGTCAGGATGCAGAAGATAAATCACGCTACGAAAAACTGCAATCTTATTTAGGCTCCACAAAGAAAGGCGAAAGCCCGGTTTTGGCCCGTTTCTATTATAACGATAAGGAAGATATGTTCGATAATGTGAGTTATGCAAAAGGATCGATCATTTTGTATGCCCTAAAAAACCAGATGGGTGATGCGGCTTTTTACAAATCGCTTAACCGCTACTTAACTACTAATGCTTTCAAAAATGGCGAAACACACCAGTTGCGTTTAGCTATGGAAGATGTGACCGGTAAAGACTGGAGCCCATATTTTAACCAGTGGTATTACAATGGCGGTCACCCGATTTTAAGTATCGATTATGGTTACGAAAATGGCAAGGCAACCATTAAAGTGAAACAAACTCAGGATACAAACGTGCAAACTTTTACTTTACCGGTTAAAGTGGATATTTATGCCGGTGGTAAAAAAATCAGAAAAGAGATCCTGATTAATAGCCGCGAGCAGGATTTTAGTTTCGAAGTAAGCGCTAAACCGGATCTGATTGATTTTGATGTGGATAAAATCATTGTTGGAGAAACAAACGATAATAAAACAGCCGAAAACTATTATTTCCAGTATAAAAATGCACCAAGTTATGCCAACAGAATCGAAGCTTTACAGTTTATTATGCAAAGCAAAGCCAACAGTGGTCAGCAGGTATTGCTGGAAGGGTTAAAAGATAAATCGGGCGATTTACGTGCTTTAAGTATCGATGGGATTAACCTGGAAGATGCGAACATTAAAGCTGCTGCTTTACCTATCCTGCTTCAACTGGCAAAAACGGATAAAGACACTGAAGTAAGATCGGCTGCGATTGTAAAATTATCTGAAACCGGCGACCCAACTTATAAAACTTTGATGCAGGAAAGTCTTAAAGACAGATCGTACAAAGTGCTTGCTGCCGGTATTGGCGGTTTGGCAAAACTGGCTCCGCAAGAAAGTATTGCTGCTCTATCGGCTTTAGATGCGGATACGAAAGACCACATTGCGCCATCTATTGCATCGTTGTACATCAGCGATCCGAAAGATGAGCATCAGGCATTTTACGAAAACATTATGCTAACCGGCGACCGTAATAAAATTTTTGGCGTAATCGGTCAGTATTTTCAATATTTAAGGGCAAACACAAACCCAACCATTACCGAAAAAGGGATCAAAAATATCAGCGATGCAATTGAAAGGTTGAAACTGCAATCGTACTTGAACAAGCAGTTGGGTGGTGCTTATGCTGCCACTGCGCAGGCCAAAACAAAACAGGCCGCTGCAGCCAGTGGTGATGCTAAAACAAACCTGAACAAACAGGCCGAACTGTTTAAAAAAGGAGCTGCTGATTTAGAAAAGGAATAATTTTTATTCCTTCAAGTAGTCGTCATCTCGAGCGGAGTGCAACGTAGCCGAGAGATCTACCTCGAGATAGATTTCTCTTCCGAATATTGGGGACGTTTCAGTCGAGATGACGACTTTTTTTATGAACCAATCTAGTCTGTAGCGTCTTGTTACGGACATACATTAAGTATATTTTGGTGTATTAGCGAAACGTTAAGGCCAGATTAAGGAGATTTAGGAAAATAATATTTAAACCGCACTAAACATTATAGTTTGAAAGGTAACATAAAAGAGGCCCGTTTGATAAGTTCAAACGGGCCTTGTTAATTAGCTATATATTGCAAATTATCTAAACTGATGTGTAGAAAAGTGCGTTATTAGCCACATCGTTACCAATGTTGTATCTGAGGTGCTGCTCGTGCATATCCCTCTTGTGCAATCCAATTATTTGGAATGTAAGCATTTAATTAGCAACGGCAGCTTTAATAACTACAGAGCCAAAATTTTTGCTGATAACTTCTCCTGATGCATCTGTGATAGTTACCGGTAGGCCATAGGTTACGCCCTTAGTAAGGGATTTGCTCGCAAATTTAACCGGCACTTGTACCCTCCGTTGATTGGCAGGAATTGTAATAATTAAAGGCATGGTAAAAGCATCTGAAGGCAAAATCGCTAATGCAGGGCTATTGGCATGTGCTGCATTATAAGCTGCTAGTACGGCCGGATTAACAGCTAACGTTACTTTAATGTCAGTTGCCTTTGTGCTTGAGGCTGCGTAGTTGATATAAAAAAAGTAATCGGTTGGGGTATCCTTCTGAGTAAGTGGAGTGCTTAACGAATTAATACTTCCATCACCCACAGGCGAACCAACAGGAATTTCTACCACTGGTGTTGTAGCAGAGAAATCTGGTTGTTCATTTTTGTTTTTCAAACAAGAAGATAGGCTTATTACGCACAATGCTGCAACAAGTCCCTTGAATATATTTTTATTTTTCATCGTTTTACTGAATTTATTTAACATCCCAGAAAATTCTTGAGGTAAACTGGTTAATTGAACCTTCTGCAACTACATTGTCAGAGTTAGTATTATACTCTCGTTGTGGATATAACATTCTTACCGGGATTTTCTTAGTAGTTACTGTTGAGGCAATAGAAATCGGCATGTCTGCAGGAAGTTCCAAGCGTCTGTAATCTGTCCAAGGCTCAATGGCATTAGATCCATTCATCGCAGCCCATTTCTGTTTAATGATTAATGCAATTTTATCTGAATTAGTGGCCCATGTTGCTACAGACTGATCACTAAGATAAGTTACTGCCTGTGCTTCAGTTAGGCCTAAATATAAAAAGTTTGCTTTAACCGCTGCTTCGTAATTGGTTTGAGCGCTGCTTGTCAGGTATCCTCTCTGTGCAGCTTCAGCCTGTAAAAATAAACTTTCAAAATCGGTAATAATCGGTTGTGCCTGATCGAATGCTTTTAATACACCTTTGCCAATTCCGGAAACTGTGGTTAATGTTTGATCAAAATTTACATCCTGACCCCAAACCAAACTTACATAAGTGCTTCCCGCACCATCGTTTATGGTACTGTAAAATTTACCTAAGCGGGGATCATTATTATTCTTGAGGAAATCCATACCATAAGTGCTGGCCAACATGTAGGTGTGCGAAGAGGTTTTGTCGCCATTGGCAGCATAACCATAAACACCCCAAAACGGATTTTGCTTCCCCGAAACATTCAAATATCCAGGATTATTAAACACACCTTCTCCAGTTCCAATATATCCAAATCCATTGGCGTTAATTTTCGCAATCTCGTCTTTGATATACTGTTCTCTGCCAGGAATTTCCGATTGACGCAAAAGAATCCTAAGTTTTAAAGTATTTGCAAATTTGCCCCATTTTTGGAGGTTTCCTTTAGCATATATGTCTGCCGTAGCATCTGCAGGGATAACTGTTGCGGTTTTAAATAGATTTGCAGCAGTATCCAGCTGTTTAGCCAAGTCTTCGTAAATGGCCTGTCCCTTATCATATTTTGGATTAAGAAAAAGTACTGATTTTGATGCCTGAGTGTAAGGTACGTTTCCGTAAAAATCTACCAGATATTGGTAATCCCATGCTTTCATTGTTTTGGCTACAGCAACGAAGAAATTTTGTCCTGAGGCTTTACCTTGGGTTTCCAGATAAGCGTAATCATTAAGGTTATCATAAAGATTAGCCCAAAGTGTGGTAGAGCCGCTCCAGTTGGTGGTGAAATTGTAAGAACGTTCTTCATACCACCCAGATACACCACCTGGTGTCATCCAGTAATTCATCCATAATGCTGCAAAACTATAGAAAATAGACCCACCTGTAGTGTAGGCGGCTGTATTATTCAAAGCCCCTGTTAAAACCAGAGATGGTTTAACAGTTGTTGCGTTGTTAGGATTATCATTAATATCTAAAAATCCTTTTTTACAGGCACCCAGCATCAGTACTGCTGATACTGTAAATACATATATTAATTTCTTTTTCATGTTTTTTCGTTAATCGTTAAAAGCCAATGGTTGCGGTAAAACCATAAATACGCGTAGGAGGCGTTTGATTTAAATTGTTCACACCCTGTGCATTTCCTGTCCCCACGTTAATTTCCGGATCGTTATAAATGTTATCGCTTGGTCTGAACATAAACAGATTTCTTCCGATCAGCGCAATACTTGCGTTTTTAATAAATTTGGCGTTGCCCTGTAGCCACTGTGTTGGCACCTGATAAGCTAAAGAAAGCTCCCTGATTTTCCAGAATGCCGCACTCATCACGTAGTTAGATGCAGTGTTGGCGCGTATCCCGTCAGACCAGAAAGATCCGTTACCCTGTATAGTTGTGGTATTTGTATTTGGCACAAATACACCTGGCGAGGTTTGGATAACTGAATTTGGATAAACAAAACGTTCGCGACCAGCCTGAGCAGAAGTATAACTAATACCTGCAAAATCTAGTGTGCTTGCAAAACTATTATAGAAAACGTTACCACTCCGGTATTCTGCAACACCAGATAGCGTAAAGTTTTTAAAGGTAAAGCTGGTATTAATTCCCACTGTTGTGCTTGGATTGGTTTGTCCGAAATCCTTATTAACCGGATTTGATAGAGGTAAACCCGTATTGGCATCAACAATAACGTGCCCTTGCGGGTCAGTTTGGTAGCTACTTACCTGTAAAGACGGGAAACTTTGACCCATTACAATGTAATTGTTATCCCCAATGCTGAGTTGGTTCAGCCCCTGATATAATGATAAAACTTTATTGGTATTGTATGAGTAGTTTATGCCCACATTCCATCTAAACCCATTTGCTAAACCGATTACCGGAGCTGCGTTTAAACTAAACTCAATCCCTTTGTTCTGTCCCTCTCCAGTATTGATTACCGCGTTGGTATAACCAGTTGTCCCAGATAGATCTATTCCGTTGATGATTTCCTGATCTTTAGTGTTCTGAAGATAAGCTGAAGTTTCTAAGGTAATGCGGTTATTTAAGAAACCGATATCAAAACCAATTTCTCTTGAAATCGTCTGTTCAGGTTTTAGATTTGGATCATAAACAGAGTTATCAATAGTATATCCTGCCTTACCACCATAAGGAAAGTTTGCTGCCGGACTAGTAGTAGAAACCAGTTTGTACGGATCGATCTGTACTGCATACACTTTAGAAATACCACCGCGGATTTTTAAGTTGCTGATCACCTTACTCTCTTTTAGTGCTGGAATTGCATCTGTTAGCGTTAAAGCTGCATCAATTGCCGGATAGAAGAAAGAGCGGTTGCTTTTTGCCAATCTGGAATCCCAATCATTTCTGCCAGAGATGTGAATAGTTAAATAATCGTTATAAGTAGCGGTTATATCTCCAAACACACCTAACTGACGAGAGTTACGTTCAGTTTCTGAACCAACAATTTCACCAGTACGGTTATTGATATTAAAAAGGTTGTCAACTACCAAATCATTTCCAGCTTGTGACATGTACTTATAGTTTTTCTGGATGACCTGAGCACCGCCAATTACAGTAAATTTAAATTGGTTAAACGTTTTAGTAACCGTTGCAAGAAAATCGCCGGTGTATCTGCTTTCAAATTCATTGTAATCTCTAACAGATGATTTCAAGTATTGGTTAGCAGCTACACCCTTTCCTGATAGGTGTGCAAAATCTGAATAGGTGTAAGCATAATTTTTATCTTTACCCTGGGTATTCTTGGTACTTAAACCGCCTCTTGCCAATAAAGTTATCCAATCTACAGGCTTGTAAGTAAATGATACATTACCCAACAGATCATCTCTTCTTTCGTTATTGCGGTTTTGCTGCAGACCAAAATATGGACTATAATAATAGTCGTTATAGTAATCATTGGGGTTACCATACTTAGAATTTAAGTCGCTATACTCCGATAATGGTACGTTCCCTGGTGTATTGATCACATTGTTGTATACCTGATTGGTACTTTTATCGTAGTTTCTTTGCGTATAGTTAAATGAATAATCAGCTAAAAACTTGTTGAGTTTGCGCGTTCCGTTTATGCGGATAGCGGTACGGTTCGATTTATCGCCCGGAACATAACCTTTACTGTTTACACGTTGCAGGTTAATATAAGTTGTTCCATTCTCATTTCCACCAGAATAAGTTACGTCATTTTGCTCGTCAATCCCAGTATCGAAGAAATTTTCTTTTTCTCCGTCCTTGTAGGTATAGGGAACCATCTGATAAGTACCATCTTCTAAGACACGCCCCAGCGGCCTCATGCTGCCATCGAAACGATCTCCAAAGGTTTGGTTCTCAAAAGGGGTATATAAGCCGAATCCGAAATTGTCTTGATCTGTACCTCCACCAAACTCTGTTTGCAGCTTCGGAAAGTAACTTAAACGATTTAGTAAAGTGGAATTAGTATAGGTTATGCCCCCTCCTTCAGAAGATCCCCTCTTGGTACTTACAATAATTACACCATTAGAAGCGTCTGATCCATAAAGCGCAGCAGCATTTGCACCCTTTAAAATGTTTACATTATCAATATCATTCGGATTGATCGAATTTAACTGACTTAAAGGAACAATAATCCCATCCAATACCAATAGGGCCTGGTTGTTACCTGTAAACGAACGGTTACCGCGGAGTACAACCCTTACCTGGTCGCCGGCATCGATCTGGTTGTTTGCCTGGTTAATCTGTAAACCGGCAACCTTTCCTGATAAACCTGTAGCCAGGTTGGTTGGCCGGCTTGATGTTAATGCTTTACCTGTTACCTGTTGCGTAGCATAACCAATTTCTTTTGGTTTACGCTTAATCCCCAGGGCCGTAGAAATGGTAACCTCATTTAAACTTTTAGCATCAGATTCCAGGCTGATGTTCAGGTTAGACTGGCTGCCTACAGTGATTTCTTTTGCTACAAATCCGATAAACGAAAACTGCAACACATCATTGGGGTTAACACTAATGGTAAACTTTCCATCGGAGCCTGTTGAAGTAGCTTTTTTGGTATCCTTAATACGGACACTCACTCCAGGTAAGGGTAATCCATCATTCGATGCAATTACTTTACCGGTGATATTTTTACTTTGGGCATCAGCTTGTAAAATGCCATAAAATAAAAATATGAATAAACACAGTACGAGTTTTTTCATTGTTCTTAGTAGTTAGTTTAAGTTAATAATCCCCGAATAACAGTTTTTTTTAGCTATAAATCAAAAAAAAACTTCTTTATCTTAAAAATGTTATAAATTGCGATTAGTATATCACTAAAATGTTTTAGTAATTTATAAAAACACTAATTTTTTAGTTTAAAAAAGGTGAATTTTTACTTAAATTCTAAGTTTGAACCACAAATACCTAAAACACAGCGCCTCATAAAAGGATAAAAATTATTTAAAGCAATATTTTTACTCATTCTTTATTAAAAATCATATTTATGAAAAGCATTTTTCTATTTTTTTGTATCATTACTCATGCAGCTTTTTCCTTTGCACAAAATGTTACTGTTGGTGCGGGCGAAAAACCACTTTTAAAGTCTGTTGTAAAAACATCGACCGAGGGAAGCGCCTATTTTAACAATGCTCCGGCCAACGCAAAAATCAAAACCGACGATCAAAAAGAATTAACCATAAATAATTTGCGCTATAATTTAGAAACGCAGCAGCTGGAGTATACCGAAAACGATCATGTTTATGTTGTGCAGGATGCGGTGCAATCATTTTCCTTAGTCGATTCGGTAGGTAATACACATTTATTTACCAAACTGGGCACGGCTCAGCCAGCCGGTTTCTATGAAACACTGGTTGAAGGACGTATTTCGCTTTTAAAACAGTACACGGTTAAAAAAGAGGTTACAGAAGACTGGTACACAAAAAAGAAAACAAATAAAATGGTAAAACAGGATATATATTTTACCAAAAAAGAGGGACTGATCCAGAAACTTAACCCCTCTACAAAAAATGTGGCTTCTGCTTTAACCGATAGAAAAGATGAAGTTACCGCATTTGTTAAGGATGAACAGCTGGATCTTAAACAAGGCAACGATCTGATTAAAGTATTTAAATACTATAATGCCTTAAAATAAAATATTGAAAGAAAGGAAAGGTGGCTAATTACACCTCTCCTTTCTTCTCGTATCAATAATATAAACAATCTGCCAGCCTTGATCACCTTTTACCAGCTGAAAGGAATTTACACCACAATGGCTAAATTTTTCTCCTACGTAAAACTTATAATCTGTCCATACAGAAGCCAGCGCCCCATCCATTAATATTTTGGTAAACACAATGCGCTCGTTATAGACTTCCTTGTGCGGAGTACCAATCAGTTTTACAAAATCGTTTACCAATTCTGTACGGACAGTTATTTTTCCATCCTTGTTTACAATGGTTTGCATTACGGCATTGGGTGCAAAAGCCGAACGCGTTAAAACACTATCGCCGGTTTTCATTCCGGTAAAAAGACGATTAACAGCTTCCTTAACAGCGCTTTCTTCATTGTTCTGCGCAAGGCTAATTGTAGCAAAACCCAGCAGAAACAGGGTAAAAATGACTAATCTTTTCATGACTTCTTCATTACGTATATCCCATAAATTTATAGTATTTTTGTAAAAGAAGGGAAAAGGAACCGCTGATGTTGCAAAAATCTATCACTTATCCACACATCTTAACAACAGTCAATACGCTTTATATTCAGCTATTTACACTGTTTTAACCCATTGATGTTAATAATTATTTTAAAAACGGATAATTATAATTGGTAAACTTATAATGTGTTTTTCTGCTAATTGGCACGGTTCTTTAATAGTATAATATATGGAAGAAGAATTCTTTTTTGAATCCAACGAAGACGCACAACGCTCGGTAGAACGTTACGAAGAAATGCTCCGCAACCAGGATCAGTATTTTTTCGATGCAGGTGCTTTCGAATACATTGTGGATTTTTACATTGAGAAAAATGATCCGGTCAAAGCTTTACAGGTAGTTGATTTTGCAATCAGTCAACACCCTTACGCTACTGTTTTTTTAATTAAACAGGCTCATCTTTACATTTTAACAAACAACCAGGAAAAGGCTTTTATCGCTTTGCAAAAAGCTGAACTATTAGAGCCTTCCGAACCGGATATTTATTTGTTAAGGGGCAACATTTTCCAGAATACCGAACGTTATGATGAGGCGCTTGAAAACTACGAAAAGGCTTTGGGTCTTGCCGAAAGTACTGATGAGATTTTATTGCAGATGGCTTATGTATACCAAAGCATGAGCGATTACGAAAATGCCATAACCTACATTAAACTGAGTTTAGAACAGAATATGGAAAACCAGGACGGTTTATACGAACTGGCTTTCTGTTACGATGTACTCGATAAACAGGAAGAAAGCATTAAGTTTTATCAGCAATACATCGATACCGACCCTTATTCGTATGCGGCATGGTACAACCTGGGCAATAGTTTCCATAAACTGAACCTTTTTGAAAAAGCGATTGATGCTTATGATTATGCCATTTTAATTAAAGAGGATTTCAGTTCGGCCTATTTTAATAAAGGGAATGCGCTGGTACAGTTGGATAAATACGACGAGGCCATTGAAGTTTATAAACAGACTTTCGAATACGAACCACCCAATGCCGATACCTATTGTGCCATTGGCGAGTGTTACGAAAAACTAGAGAAAATGGACGAAGCCCGTTCTTATTATAAAAAATCGGTTAAAATGGACCCAAAAATGGCTGATGCCTGGTTTGGGATCGGTGTTACGCTCAATTTTGAGGAACGTTATTTCGAATCGCTCCATTTTTATAAAAAAGCAATCGATTTAGAGGCCGAGAATGCCGATTTCTGGTTTGCTATGGCCGATGCCTATTATAAACTGGGTCAGATTGACGAATCGATCGATGCTTACGAAAAAGTATTGGAATTTAACCCGATGGATATCGAAGCCTGGTTAGATTTTAGTACTGTACTTTACGAACAGGGAAAACTGCTCGAAGCGTCCGAAACGATGGCCCAGGCCATTAAAAACAATCCAGAAGCTGCCGAACTGTATTATCGCATGGTTGCTTATCTTTTTGCGATGGGTAGTTATAACGATGCATTGGGTTATCTGGAAACGGCTTTAACAACTGATCCAGATAAACACTATATATTATTCGAATATCTACCCCAATTGCAGGATAATAGTGCCATTTTAAACGTAATAAACAGATATATCAGGTAAATTCTGCGTGAGAAAAATTTAACAAATAAATCTCAAAATTTTTTTCACTTTTGTAGGTATATGAATTATCCATTATTAAACGTTCCCGAACGTCCAGCTAAACCACGCCAAAAAGGCTTAACAATGGTTATGGATAAGGGACTGAGCCTGCGCCAGGTTGAAGATTTTATTGAAGTTGCCGGCGTACATACAGATATCGTAAAATTAGGTTGGGCAACATCACACGTAACACCAAACCTTAAAGAAAAATTAGCTTTATATAAAAGTGCAGGTATCCCCACTTATTTTGGCGGAACCTTGTTTGAAGCCTTCATCATCCGTAACCAGTTTTCGGATTATCAGCGTGTTTTAGATCAATATGGAATGGAATATGCTGAAGTTTCTGATGGGTCTATCGAGATTGAACATGACAGGAAATGTGAATTTATCCGCGAATTGGCCAAACAGGTAACCGTAATTTCGGAAGTGGGCAGTAAGGATGCCGCAAAGATATTTGCACCTTATAAATGGATTAAACTCATGCAGGCAGAAATTGAAGCCGGCTCGTGGAAAGTAATTGCCGAAGCCCGCGAAGGTGGTAACGTAGGTATTTACCGTGGAAGCGGCGAAGTACGCGAAGGTTTGGTTGATGAAATTTTAACCCAGATTCCCGAAGAAACCATTATCTGGGAAGCACCTCAAAAAGAACAGCAGGTTTGGTTTATTAAACTTATTGGCAGCAATGTTAACCTTGGTAATATTGCTCCTGCAGAAGTTATTCCTTTAGAAACCATCCGCCTGGGATTACGTGGAGATACTTTCGACTATTTCCTGAACCAGGCAAAATAATAACAAAATCCGTCATTGCGAGGCACGAAGCAATCTATTGGTAGCATTTCTATCGTATTAAGATTGCTTCGTGCCTCGCAATGACGTAAATACGCTTATGAAAACATACGGCTTAATTGGCTATCCTTTATCGCATTCTTTCTCTAAAAAATATTTTACCGAAAAGTTTTTGAACGAAGGGATCGCCAATCATCAATACGAACTTTTCCCGATCGAAAATATTAAATCGCTACCTGATCTGTTAAGCGAAAACCCTTCGCTCTGTGGCCTTAATGTAACCATCCCACATAAGGTAAATGTGCTTTGTTATTTAAATGAGGTAGACGAGGCTGCCGAAAAAATAGGTGCAGTAAACTGTATTTCCATTAAAAGTTTTGAAGGGGAAAATTATTTAAAAGGTTATAATACCGATGCCTATGGTTTTGAAGCTTCATTAAAACCCTTATTGGGCCCTCAGCACACAAAAGCGTTGGTTTTTGGCGATGGAGGAGCAGCAAAGGCAGTGAAATATGTTTTGGAAAAGTTAAATATCGAATACTTGGTGGTGGTGCGCAAAGCTACTGAAGGTGCTATTTTATATACCGATATTACAGCAGAAATTTTGACTGCTCATAAATTATTGATCAATACCACCCCCTTGGGAATGTCGCCAAATGTTGATACCTTTCCTGAAATTGATTATACCCAACTTGGCGCCGAACACCTGGCTTACGATCTGGTATACAATCCATTGGAGACCGCTTTTTTAGCAAAAGCAGCAGAGCAGGGCGCTACAATTAAAAATGGCCTGGAAATGTTATATCAACAGGCAGAAAAAGCCTGGGCAATCTGGAATAAATAGTTTATCGTCATTGCGAGGAGGAAGAACAGCCTGCCTCGATGTCGGGGAAGCAATCTTTGAGAAAATATTATGAAATTAAAACAGCTTATTTTTTTACCCTTTGTATTGCTTTTATTTTTTACCGCCTGCCAGAATCACGATTATAGCCCAAAACCCAAGGGTTATTTCAGGATCGTATTTCCAAAAAAAGAATACACCGAATTTATCAAACCCGTTCCCTTTACTTTCCGGTACCCAATTTACGCGTCGGTAGAACAGGATAAAAGCCGCGATGCTAAAAACGACTGGTATAACCTGCATTTTAAACAGTTTAACGGTTTTTTGCATTTAACCTATTATGATGTTTCGGGCAAAGGTGAGTACGACGAAATGGTTGAAGACGCCCGGAAACTTGCTTTTAAACACACCATAAAGGCCAGTGCAATTGATCAACGAATAATCCATTATCCTGAGCACAAGGTTTATGGCATTTATTATGCTATTGAAGGTAATACTGCATCGTCAGTTCAGTTCTTTTTAACCGATAGTGCTAAACATTATTTCAGGGGAGCCTTATATTTTAACGAGCGGCCACAATACGATTCTATTGCTCCCGTTGTTAACTTTATTAAAAAAGATATCGACACTTTGATTGCCACTTTTAAGTGGAAAAATTAATATCATTGTCCTGATGACATACGTTGGGATTTTTTCTAAAAACCTATGATTACAGTAAAAACCTTCACTTTTAACGCTTACAGCGAAAACACTTATCTGCTTTACGACGAAACCAAAGAATGTGTGATTATCGATCCCGGTATGTACGAAGGTTTTGAGCAGAACGAACTGGCGGCTTTCATCAAAAATGAAAATCTTAAACCCGTTTTGCTGTTAAATACGCATTGCCACCTCGATCATGTTTTTGGCAATAAATTCATTTTTGATACTTATGGCTTAAAACCACAGTTTCACGAAGGAGAATTACCGATTATAAACGCAATTCCGGGTTACGCACCATCAATGGGTTTTACCCGTTATGAGGTTTCTCCCTTACCTGATACCTTTTTGCCCGAAACCGGAACCATAACTTTTGGCAACAGCACTTTAAGCTTAATTTTTGCGCCAGGCCATTCGCCTGCACATTTATGCTTTTATAGTAAAGCCGATCATATTTTAATGGGTGGCGATGTGCTTTTTTATGGCAGCATTGGCCGTACTGATTTACCGGGCGGTAACCATCAGCAATTAATCCAAAACATTTCCGATAAACTTTTTGTATTACCTGATGAAACCAAAGTTTACCCTGGCCACGGACCAGCCACCAGCATTGGTTTCGAAAAGCAACACAATCCGTTTTTTTAATGGATGATGGATAATGTAAAATGGATGATGGTATTACCCCAATCACCATCTTACGTTATCCATATTACATCTTACATTTTACCTATCTTTACTGCTGTGAATACATCATTTTATATTGCCAAAAGGTACCTTTTTGCCAAAAAATCAACCAATGCCATTAACCTGATATCAGGCATATCAATGGTGGGCGTAATGGTAGGCAGCGCGGCATTAATTATTATCCTTTCGGTATTTAATGGTTTAGAAACAGTGGTTTTGAATATGTTTGATACCATTACCCCACAAATTGCCATTACCCCTGCCAAAGGAAAAACCTTCGATCCAAACACCCCTTATTTTAACCAGCTCAAAAAAAATAAGGATGTTGCAGCTTTTACTGAAGTGTTACAGGAGAATGCATTATTAAAATACAACAACAAACAGGCCGTGGGCATGGTTAAAGGGGTTAGTCCTGATTATTTAAAAAACACCAAACTGGATAGTACCATAAAAGAAGGACATTTTATCCTCCACAACCGGAGTGGCAACAATGCGGTAATCGGTTCGGGCCTGCAAAGTTACCTGGCCGTAAATACGGTTGATCCTTTTACCGAACTTGAAATTTATTCGCCCAAAAAAAATATTTCTCCCAACAGTTTAAATCCTGCCGACGATTTCGTGGCAAAAAACATCCGCGTAAGTGGTGTATTTGAAGTACAGCAGGAATTTGATAATGGCATTATTGTTCCACTTGATTTTGCCCGCGAGCTGCTGGGTGAAGACAAAAATGTGTCTGCTATTGAGATCAATCTGCAACCAGGGGTAGATATAGATAACTTTCAAAAAGAAGTGATTGAGAAGGCTGGCAATAATTATGAGGTACAAAACCAGGCGCAGCAGAATAAATCGCTCTACCACATTTTAAACACCGAAAAATGGGCAGTATATATTATTCTTACTTTTATCCTGATTATTGCTATATTTAATATCATAGGGTCGTTAACCATGTTAGTAATAGATAAAGTGAAGGATGTTGCCATCTTGAGCAGCTTAGGTGCCGGAAAAAAATTAATCAAACGCATATTTTTATTCGAAGGGATGATGATTACCATGTCGGGTTGTGTGCTGGGCTTAATCATCGGACTGATATTTTACTATTTTCAGCACACCTATGGCCTAATTAAAATGGGCGAAGAGAATAAAACGCTTGTAAGTTCTTATCCTATCGGGCTAAAATGGAAAGATTTTATTTTAGTTTTTGTTACAGTAGGGATCTTCTCATTTTTGGCATCTGCTTTGTCATCCAATTTGAGTGTTAAAAAGATCGATCAAATTAATCAATCCATATAAAATGAAGTTATTTAAACAGGCAATCGTATTTGTTGTGCTCCTTGGCGTGGCCCTTACCGCTTGTAATAGAAATGATAAAGCCGAGGGACAAAAAAACAATCTTAAAGTTGTAAAAGGTCTGTACACTTTCGGTCCGGAAATGAAATCTATTACCCTGTGCGAAGATACCCGCGAATTTTGGGTTACCGACAGTGTAAAAAAATTAGAACTCTCGTACAGCAATTTAGGCTTCGAAAAACCTTACGAACCGGTTTATGTTGAATTAGAAGGTTATTTCACCAAAACAGATACCGCCAGTGTTGCTGCCGATTTCGATTCGACGCTGGTCGTTACTAAAGTAATTAAAATCAGTAAGGAAATCCCCGACGGGCCTTGCGCGCAATAAGTTATCACCGCGATAAAACTTCCGAAGTTTCTAAGGCCCCAGCATTGGCAAACTTCGGAAGTCTATAAGCCTTTTCCCACGAACCAAACTACTTTTTCAATTCATTTTTTTTTGCAGCGCAATTGTTTTGCTAATCGGATACAGCAGTCCTGCTTTTCGCTCCAAGTCCTCGTTCGTTCCTCACTCCGGGCTTTACACTTCAATCAGGGCTAGAGAACTAAGGTCTGTTGCCAAAGCCCTGGTTCGTGTCTCCACCAATGCTATTAACTTAAGCTATTTA
>NZ_QNQU01000043.1 GCF_003315595.1 Pedobacter miscanthi
GACTTTTCTTTTGAATTACTCCCAGAGTTACCGTCATTTCGGACGGAGTGCTCAGCGAAGCTAAATCTATCTCGTGATAGATCTCTCCGCTCCACTGCGTTTCGGTCGAGATGACGACTTTTCTTTTGAATTACTCCCAGAGTTACCGTCATTTCGAGCGGAGTGTAGCGAAGTCGAGAAATCTATCTTGTGATAGTTCTCTCCGCTCCACTGCGTTTCGGTCGAGATGACGACACTTTTCGTTGGAGTCGATCAATGGTGGCGGAGTACAGCGAAGTCGAGAAATCTATCTTGAATGAACCACAAGCAGGAAAGATTGCTTCGTCGTTCCTCCTCGCAATGACGACCATTTCAAAAAAATGTCTTGCTGTGAATCCGTGGCAAAAAAAAAAATGGACACTAACACCAATAAATAGTGTCTATACCTAACTCCCTTAATTACCGTCATTTCGAGCGGAGTGTAGCGAAGTCGAGAACCACGGAGTGCTCAGCGAAGCTAAATCTATCTCGCGATAGATCTCTCCGCTCCACTGCGTTTCGGTCGAGATGACGACTTTTCTTTTGAATTACTCAACGGTAAAATTGTAGCATCAATTTGCTAATCTCTCTTAATTACCGTCATTTCGAGCGGAGTGCAGCGAAGTCGAGAACCACGAAGTGCTCAGCGAAGCTAAATCTATCTCGAAATAGATCTCTCCCTACCCGATGCAGGCGGGCGCTCCACTGCGTTTCGGTCGAGATGACATATTACTTTGATTTTGCGCCACCTATGGTGGGAAGGTTTCAAACAAACTTTGATTTGGTGCCACCTATGGCAGCGGGCTTTCAAAGTTACTTTGATTGTGCGCCACCTATGGTGGGAAGGTTTCAAAGTAACTTTGATTTGATGCCACCCATGGTGGGAAGCTTTCAAAGTAAAAATCAAAATATTTCCATTATGCTTCAGCATTTAAGAAATATAAGTACGTATGCGTTGATATAGCCCTCTTTTAATGCATAAATGTACAATCTGTCAAAAAATATGAATGATTGGACAATCTCCCAAAGCCCTTATTTCAAGTTATTTGTATCAACCGAATAGAGCAATAATCACCGTCATCCATGCTTTTTTGTTCAAACGCCAAAAGTAAAAACCTTTGGTATTAGCAAAGATGTAGAGGTACTGACAAGAAAATAATTTTAAAACCGATAACACACAATTGATTTTAAGCAATCGGGCTGCTGGTATTTTCTGGCAGCTCCTTTTAAAGCTAAATCTCTTGTGCCATATCAGTAAAATACTGAGGGGATATTTTACAACAAAGGGAACTAACTAACCCTGCTAACCAATAAACATGAGCCACGATAAAATAAAATACGTTTTTAGGCCTGAAAGCACCATCCGGTTATGCGATTTGGTTAAATGTTTCTACCTGATAACGTTTTTGTATCTGCTTTATCCTTACCCTACACCTGCCTTTTTGAAACACATAGAACCCACTGTTAACCATAATAGGAAGGAGGCTATTTTGATCAGATAATTTATCCTCAACATCAGGGAGCAGGCTTTTGTCCGGGTTCAAAACCAAACACCGAAGCAATGTTAAGCTTTCATCCCGTAACCAATTTCCAAACAATTATTTATTTAATTCTAACCAAATGTTTAAAAGTAATATGGCATCCCGCCGTGGAAAATCATTCCATGTGGAGCCGAAAATCTATGCCCTTAAAATATGGTCTGCCGTAGTAATTTTACTGCTGTTTACAAATGTATTATCGGCACAACAAGTGCAGATTACCGGACAGGTAAGCGACCCTAAAGGGCAAGCACTTCCGGGTGTATCCGTAAAACTTAAAAACGGAACGGCCACCGCATCAACAAAAAAAGATGGTAGCTACAGCATTGGTGTTAATGACACCAACGGCAGTCTTGTATTCAGTTTTATAGGTTACATTAGTCAGGAAGTGCCGATAAGTGGTCGTACAACAATCAACGTAACCCTGAAAGAATCAGAAACCGGACTCGATGATGTGGTTGTTGTGGCTTATGGCCAACAGAAAAAAGTAACCCTTACCGGAGCAATCAGCACGGTAAAAGCCGAAGAACTGAAGCAACCGGTAGCCAACCTTACCAATGTGCTGGCAGGCCGTGTTGCCGGCATTATCGGTGTACAACGCAGTGGCCAGCCAGGTTACGACAATTCTGAAATTTACATCCGGGGTATCTCCACCTTTACCAGTAGTGGTCCCCTCATTTTGGTAGATGGTGTTCAAAGGGAATTTGCGAATGTCGATCCGGAGGATATTGCCAGTTTCAGTATCCTTAAAGATGCTTCCGCAACAGCTGTATATGGCGTACGTGGTGCCAATGGGGTAATCATTATCGAAACCAAAAAAGGTAAACTGGGTAAACCGCTAATTAATATACAGTACGATCAGGGCATAACGCAGTTTACCAAAATCCCGAAGTTTGCTGATGGGGTAACCTATTTACAGATAGCCAACGAGGCTTACAAAAGCAGCAATCCTGGCGATCCGAATCCCAAATACTCAGCCGATAGGATTAATAAAACGGCTTCAGGTGTAGATCCCGATTTGTACCCAAATGTAAACTGGTTCGACGAATTGTTTAACAAAACAGGACAGAACCGTCGTGCCAGGGTAAATGCCAACGGTGGCTCCGAAAATGCACAGTACTATCTTTCGCTGGGTTATTATGATGAAGAAGGACTATTTAAAACCGATGAACTGGCCAGTTATAATTCGGCCATAAAATTTACCCGTTATAATTTTACTTCCAATCTTACTTTAAAAGTTACCAAAACCACAAAGGTTGATTTTGGTGCATCAGGCTGGATCAGCAATGGTAACTACCCGGGAAGTTCAAACGAATCTATCTGGGGTTCTGCTTATATCATGCCACCAATACTGATACCAAAAGTATATTCAAATGGATTAAATTCTGCAATCAGGACGGGCGATATTGCCAATCCGTATACACTACTAACACAAAGTGGCTATATAACCGAATTCAGGAGCCAGTTGTGGAGCAATATCAGGGTTACGCAGGATCTGGGTATGGTGTTGAAAGGGCTTTCGGCAACGGCCATGTTCTCTTTCGATAATTATAATTCCCACACCATCAGGCGGACCAAATCAGTTGATGGTTATCTGGCCAAAGGCAGAGACCCCGTAACCAATGCCCTGTTGTTTGATAAAGTTTCTAACGGGACCAGTTTTTTGGGTTACGAAAGGAGCAATGGGGGTACGAGGCAGTTTTCTACCGAAGCCCAGCTTAATTATAACCGCAATTTCGGAAAACATGCAGTAGGTGCAATGGCTATTTTTAATGCACAGGATAGGGAGGATGCTTTTGCAGGTGATTTTATTGCTTCTATCCCATACCGTTATCTTGGGGTGGCTAGTCGTGCAACTTATGCCTACGATGATAAATACCTGGCTGATGTAAACTTCGGTTATAACGGTTCAGAAACATTTGCGCCGGGCAAACGTTTTGGTTTTTTCCCTGCATTTAGTGTGGGATGGGTATTATCACAGGAAAAATTCTTTAAACCATTAACAGATATCTTCCAGTTTGCTAAGATACGGTACTCATGGGGTCAGGTTGGTAACAGCGATATTGGCGGTCGCCGCTTCGGTTATATTGCCACTGTTAATGGCGGAAACGGCAATTACTCTTTCGGTAACGGTGTTGATCAGAATATTAATGGATACGATATCGGCGATTATGCCGTAAACGTGAGCTGGGAAAAAGCCACTAAACAGAACATTGGGCTTGAGCTGAAAACACTGAACAACAGCCTGTCTATCACCGCAGATGTTTTCCAGGAATTCAGGACCGCAATTTTCCGCCAGCGTGGCGATGTGCCCGAATATGTAGGGGTAAGAACACTTCCTTATGCAAACCTGGGCGAAATCCACAACCGCGGTGTGGAAGGAACAATAGATTATAATAAACGCCTGGGCGACGACTGGCAATTGGGTTTAAGGGGATCTTTAACCTGGACCAGGGCCATGATTATAAATGATGCCAATGCTCCATGGCCATATCCGTGGCAGCAACGAATTGGCCGCAAATTCGGTCAGCGTTTTGGCTATACCGCCCTTGGCCTTTTCACCAGTGATGCAGACGTGGCAAACAGCCCTTATCAAACCGGTACCAACAAAGCCGGTGATATTAAATACAAGGATTTAAACGGCGACGGAAGAATTGACGGTTTTGACCAGGGGCCGATTGGTAATGGTTCGATACCTGAAATTGTATATGGTTTTGGTCCGACAATTAACTGGAAAGGTTTTGCCATTTCTGCATGGTTTAAAGGGATCAGCAATGTAGACGTAAGTCTTAATGGTGATGGTTTACAGCCTTTTAGTCAGGGTGGCGAGCGTGGCAATTTACTGGCACAGATTACCGACAGGTGGACTCCTGAAAATCCGAGCCAAAATGTAATGTACCCAAGGTTAACCTACGGTAACGATAATATGAATTATGCAAACAGCAACTGGTGGGTAAGAAACGGGGCCTTTTTACGTTTGCAGACCCTGCAGCTGAGTTATGATTTTAACAAGGCGAACTGGCTTAAAAAAACAGGGATGTCTAATTTAAGCATCTACTTTATCGGTTATAACCTTTGGACGGCCAGCGGTTTCAAGCTTTGGGATGTAGAGTTGGGCGATGGCAAGGGGGCGAATTATCCCCTGTTAAAAACTTACAACCTGGGCGTTAAATGTACTTTCAAATAAATACCTCAAGTTTTAACGAAATGAAAAATAAAAATATAAAAATCGGCATGGCCATCGTGCTTACATCATTACTGATGGGGTCTGGCTGTCAAAAATACCTCGATCAGGTACCCGACGACAGGATTACGATCGAATCGGTTTTTCAGAAAAAAGGTCCTTCCGAGCAATACCTCGCAAATGTGTACAGTTATGTTGACGACGTATCGAACGTATGGGAAAATACCCCTTGGGAAGGAAATTCGGATGAAATGGACATCACCTGGTCTAAATATTCTAACTACAGCCTGAATATCGGTAACCTGGGTGCAAGTAATGCACTTTTCGACCGCTGGGGATATTATTATAAAGGTATCCGCTCTGCAACCTATTTTATGAACCACATAGATGGAAATGCCGAAATCTTAGCTTTAAACGGTCAGCAGTTAATCAATCAGTATAAAGCCGAAGCACGTTTTTTAAGGGCCTATTTCTACTTTTTATTAATGCGCCAGTATGGTCCGGTGGTTATCATGCCCGAAACTGAAATTCCGGTTGACGTAGAAGCCAGCGAAATGCAATTTCCGCGCAACAGTTATGATGAATGTGTGAATTATGTGGTAAGCGAGCTCGACAAAGCTGCTGCCGTATTGCCAAATGTGCCATCGAGTAACGGACAGGCGAGTAATAACGAATTTGGCCGTGCCACCGTTGGAATTGCCCTGGCAGTGAAATCGAGGGTGTTATTATATGCAGCCAGTCCCGAATTTAACGGCAATGCCGACTTTGCCAACTTTAAAAATAAAGATGGTAAAGTTTTGATTAACCAGACTTACGATGTACAAAAATGGAAAAGGGCCGCCGATGCAGCCAAAGCTGTAATCGATCTAGGATTGTATAACTTGTATAAATCGCCAAATGGAGATCCGCTACAATCGTACATGGGCATATTTACCCAGCAATGGAACAATGAACAGATATTCTGTCGCAAAACCAACGATTTGCCAGGTTACGATACCAATAGCATGCCCCGTCAGGCTGGTGGTTGGAATGGTGTAGGCGTTACACAGGAGCAGGTTGATGCGTATTTTATGAACGACGGTAAAACCATTACCGAATCTCCACTCTACTCTGAAACCGGTTTTACCACACAAAATAATGTTAAGGTTTACAACATGTATATAAACCGCGAACCCCGTTTTTATGCATCGGTAACCTATAATAATGCCATTTTTCAGGGTGGTAATATGGCGGCAGCCGCACCCATTTCATTCCTGTTTTTAGGTGGAAGCGGTAAAAACGGACACGCTACCGATTTTACCAAAACAGGCTATCTGGTAAGAAAAAATGTTAATCCGGCAACCAATAATGGTTCGGGAGGTAACGGGGCAAAAGCAAACCGCACGCTAGCTTTATTCAGGCTGGGCGAAATTTATTTAAACTATGCCGAGGCATTAAACGAATATGCACCCGGTAATGCCGATATCCTGAAGTATCTGAACCTGATCCGCGAACGTGCCGGCATTCCACAGTATGGAAGTGCAAATTTAGCTGCTCCAACCAGCCAGGCAGATGTTCGCAACAAAATCTGGCAGGAGCGCAGGATTGAGCTTGCTTTCGAATCGCACCGCTGGTTTGATGTGAGGCGCTGGAAAATAGTGGCACAGGTAATGGGCGATATGCATGGTATGGATGTAAACAAAAATGACGATACCTTTTACAAAAGAGTAGTAGCAAGCCAGCACCTCTTCCGTTTCCCGGCATCTTATTTTTTCCCGATCAGGCAGTATGAAATGGATAGATCTAAATTGGTAGTCCAAAATCCGGGTTGGTAATCCGGTTAATCAAAATTTGAAAACGATGATAATTCAAAGAAAATATAAAACGCTGTTTTTCCTGTATGGATTAATAAGCGTAAGCCTTTGGTACGGTTGTAAGGATAATGTTGATCTTCCCGATCAGCCATTGGAAAATTATGTAAACGTGTATATGCCTCAGGGCGTAAACGGTCCGGTAACCACCAACCTGAAAGTAAAAGATAACCTGGTACAAACAGTTGTTTTTGGGGCAGATTATGGCGGTTACGGTTATCCGGATGCAGATGTGCCGGTTTCCTTCACTGTGGATAATTCGCTGGTAGCAGCATACAATACAGCGAATAAAACAAACTATCAGGTATTGCCGGCCAGTGCCTATACCTTATCTGCAAGCAGTTCAGTAATCCCAAAAGGCAAACTGGCTACCGAACCCTTAAAAGTAAATTTTAAAACAACCGGTACGGGGGCCATGAATGCTTTTACCACTTACCTTTTGCCAATAACTTTATCAAGCTCAACGGTGAAGGTACGCGAGGCACTCAAAACCGTTTATTACGTGGTAACGGCTTTGCCCGATCTGGCCGACTATCCTAATTTTGACCGGTCGAAATTTAGTATTGTAGATTTCTCCTCACAGGAGGCAAACGGCGAAGGACCAAATAACGGAAGGGCTGTTTTTGCACTGGATGGTGTAAATAGTACATTCTGGCATTCACAATGGCAGAACGGAACCGCCTCGCCACCGCATTTTTTAACCATCGATATGGGAGAGCTGAAAACCTTCCACGGGTTATCTTTTCTGGCCAGGCAGAGTAACGATAACGGCAAGCCCAATGAAGTAAATCTGAAGTTGAGTACCGATAATGTAACCTGGACAGATTACGGAACATTAAACCTGGCAAATACCCAGGCGCTCCAGTCTGTTTTTTTTCCATCCGCGTTTAATAAACAGGCGCGTTATTTTAAAATTACAATTAATTCGTCTTACGGGTCTAATGTAACCCATCTGGCCGAATTGTACGCCTTCTAAAAAGAGTGGCCTTGCCGGCATAGTATTTGGTCCCCCGCCGGTAGGGCCTTCTTTTGAAATAAATAAATTATCTATTGATAAATTTACACGCACAGATTAAGCTGTATAGGCGTATGGCCTGAAATACCTCTTACAGTCGATGGATGATAAACATCAAAAAAGCAATGTCTTTAAAGGCATGCCTCAGGTGTTTTAAGGCAATGGTTAGCTGGTTTTCCACTGATTTTTGACTAATCCCCAAACGCTCTGCAATCTCCTTATTCGAAAAATGCTCCAGCCTGCTCAGGCGGAATATCTGATGGCAGCGCCCCGGTAATTCGCTAAGCGAGTTATTTAATTTTTGCTGCAATTCGCTGTCCTGGATTTTTAAATCTCCCAGGTTAACCGTTGTCGAAAAACTATCTTCGCTTACATCCGCCTTGTAAACGATAGAAAGTTTACCCGGCCTCAAACTTTTATATACCTGGTATTTGATGGAAATAAACAGAAAATTCTGTATCGAATTTATTTCCAGTTTTTTCCGCCTAGTCCATAAACTCACAAAAACATTATGAACAATTTCCAAACTGGCATCTTCATCCTTTAACTGTTGTAGCGCCACCTTATAAAGTTTTAGCCAATAGCGGTCGAAAAGCACGTTAAATGCCTTCCCATCATTATTTCGGACGGATAACCAGAGGTCGGGATCACTTTGATGGGATAAGTGCATATTTGGTCGGCTAAAACTATAAAAATATTTGAAAATAACGGGCCATTAAAGATTTTTAAAAAAATGTTACAAAAGTATGGGTGTAGGCTGGTGGTTTTGGTACTTATATGATATAGACCAAATATTTTATCTGAATGATGAACAAAGAAGAGTTTGTAACGCTGTATGAAAAGTTTTTAGAAGGGAATTGTACAGCTGAAGAAATCGAAAGGCTGCAATCGCATCATGATGAAGAAATCCTGCTGGCAGAAGAACTTCCGGATCCTGACGATACCAAAAGGCTTTATCTTGTTCTAAAGGAAAAACTGCGAAACAGTATTCCCGATCAGGCAGCTTATGCCGGAAAGCGGAATTTGCAGTGGTTAAAAATCGCGGCAATCTTTCTGGTAATCATATCGGCGGCAATGTATATCATGTTTCTGCAAAAGCCTGCTGCTATAAAACCTGCTGATGTTGCTAAAACTAAAACTTCAAAAATCATTCCCGGTGGAAACAAAGCTTATTTAACAACGGCCGGCGGCAATGTAATTACACTTGATGGTTTAAAAAACGGACTGCTTGCTGCGCAGAATGGGATTAATATCAATAAAGTAAAAGATGGATTGCTGCAGTACAGTAAGATAAACAACATCAGTACCAGCAATGCTGTAAGTGATTACCATACCATTACCATTCCCCGCGGAGGGCAGTATCAGCTGGTCCTTTCCGATGGAACCAAAGTGTGGCTAAATTCAGCCTCAACACTCCGTTATCCGGTTAGCTTTACCAAAAACGAACGCACGGTACAGCTTACCGGCGAGGCTTATTTCGAGGTAGCAAAAGATAGAACAAAACCATTCAGGGTAAATGTAAACGATCTTGATGTTAAGGTGTTGGGCACTCATTTTAATATCATGGCCTATAAGGACGAAAATGTAATAAAAACAACCCTGCTCGAAGGTTCTGTTCAATTAACTGCACACCATAAAAAAGTAATGTTAAAACCTGGCGAACAGGGCAGGCTCGGTTACGGATCGGAAACAATTGATGTTACAGCGGTTGATACCGAAGAAGCGGTAGCCTGGAAGGAAGGTTATTTTGTTTTCGATAACGAAGATATCCATACCATTATGAAACGCATCTCGAGGTGGTACGATGTGGAGGTCGTATTTCCGCCAAACTTTAAAAGGGCGAATTTCGGAGGTACTGTTTCGCGCTTTAAAGATGTTGCGCAGGTGTTAAAATCACTCGAATTAACAGGTTCCGTTCACTTTGAAATCAAGGAAAGGAGGATCATCGTGAAGCCATAAAAGATCCCGGTTATCATGTTGTCCTTATTAAAAGGACCGAATGCAGTGGAGTGCATCCGGTCTGGAACCTTTCGGTATAAGGCTACATAATCAAAAGTTCGCACAATCAATCATTAATTTAACCTTAACCAAATGTATAAAAATATTGGTGCATTTTCATGCACACGGAGTTTCCGGTCATTCTATAAATTATTGCTCATGATGAAATTGATAGTCATATTGTTGACTGCTTCATTTTTGCAGGTTAGTGCCTCTGGTTTCGCACAAAATATCAGTATTTCTGTAAAGGATGCTCCATTGAAGAGCATTTTTAAGAAATTGAGAAAGCAAAGTAATTATAACTTTCTCTACGATAGTGATATGCTTGATAGGGCCAAACCGGTAAGCCTTTCGCTCCGTAATGCCCGTGTGGAAGAAGTACTGGCAAAGTGTTTCGAAAATCAGGTGCTTACCTATACCATCAATCAAAATACCGTGGTGGTGAAATTAAAGCCTGTTTCCATGGTCCGCGAGGTGATTGTAAAAGGAAAGGTAAACGATCAGGCCGGTGTCGGCCTGCCCGGTGTAACCATAAAAGTAAAAGGAACCAATACCAGGGCGGTAAGCAATACCGATGGTGCTTTCTCCTTAAAGGTAAATGATCCGAATTCGGTGTTGATTTTTAGTTACCTGGGTTTTGCCAGTCAGGAAGTAGAATTGAACGGGCGTTCCGAGCTCACCGTTGTCATGCTCACCAAACCATCTGCACTTGATGAAGTTGTGGTAATTGGCTATGGAACGCAGCGCAAAGGCGACATTACCGGTGCCATCTCTTCGGTATCTGCCGATAAATTAAAAGATCAGTCGGTGGTTAACCTTCAGGGTGCTTTACAGGGAAAAACGGCAGGCGTGCAGATCACGCAAAACTCAGGTGCTCCGGGTTCGGTTGCCCAGGTACGCATACGTGGTTTAACTTCCATCAACAATTCAGATCCTTTATATGTGGTAGATGGAATTCCGCTTACCTCGAATGATATCAATATCATCGATCCTGCAAATATCGAATCGATTGATATTTTAAAAGATGCCTCTGCTCAGGCCATTTACGGTTCGAGGGGTGCCAATGGTGTAATTTTGGTGAAAACGAAAAAAGGCAGCGATGGTGAAGCCGTAATTACTTTAAGTACTTATCAGGGCGCAACACAAGTGCGTAAAACCCTCGATATGGTAAGCGCTGCCGATTATGTGATGCTCAATAACGAAGCTTATACCAATGCCGGCCGTACATCGCCTTTTGCAGGGCCGCCTTCGAGTTATACTTCAACCACCGACTGGCAGAAAGAACTTTTCCGCACGGCCCGTATGCAGAATTATAATGTATCGATCAGTGGTGGAAGCAAAACCTCTACCTACCGGGTAAGCGGTGGTTATTTAGATCAGGATGGGACCATTATAGGCTCTGACTATAAAAGGGTTAATTTATCCAATAACCTCACATTTACGCCCAAAAAAGGACTTGAATTTGGTGAGAGCCTGGCCTTTAATAAATCCAGATCGCATAATGTGGCTACCGATTTTGGAGGGAACATTATTAATGATGCACTTGCACTCGATCCTACTATACCTGTGAAAGATCAGAATGGCAATTTTACTGCCACCAAATATTCAGATATCATTAATCCGCTGGCCAGGATCAATTATATCTCCGATAACAACCCTTACAACCAATGGGGCTTATTGGGTAGTGTTTATGCACAATATAAGCCTGTAAAAGGTTTAACATTGAAATCATCATATAGTGTAGACCTGAAATTCAGCGATAACAAACGCTTTACCCCAAGTTTTAATGTGGCGCCAAACTTTAATAACCCTAATCCGAGTGTTTATCAGCAGAAAGACCAGGCTACAAACTGGACATGGGATAACACCATCGCTTATGAATTTACAGTAAATAGCGATCATCATTTCGATCTGCTTGCCGGTATCTCTGCACAGCAGTTTACCTATAATTACCTTAACGGATCCAATCAGGGGCAACCGGGTAACGATCCTTATTTACAATACCTTGATGGGGGGATCAGCAACCAGGTAGTTGGCGGTAATCAGCAACGCTGGGATTTACTTTCTTATTTAAGTCGTTTAAATTACAACTACAAGGGGAAATATTTCTTAACCGCTACTTTCCGCCGCGATGGTTCTTCAAAATTCGGTGCCAATAACAAATACGGTAATTTTCCATCCGGTTCGATTGGCTGGCTTTTAACCAACGAATCCTTTTTTCCGAAAAATAATGTGTTGGGTTACCTCAAAATCAGGGGAGGATGGGGCGTAGTTGGAAATCAGGCTCCTGTTGGATATTATGATTACTCGGCTAGGATTAATACCGGCTATTATGCATTTGGCATACCGGCTACTTCGCAACCTACTGCAGGTCCTGGTAGTTTGGAAAATCCTGACCTTAAGTGGGAGCAGGTAAAACAATGGAATGCCGGTTTCGATTACCGTTTATTTGGCGATCACGTTAGCGGTTCATTCGATTTTTATAATAAAACAACGAAGGATATGCTGTTAAACCTGAACATATTATCTGTTTCGGGTTTTACCCAAAGTCCGCCACGCAATGCTGGTGCAATGCAAAATTCGGGTGTCGAATTTTCGATGGATTATACCGGCAAAGTTAACGACGATTTTAACCTCGATGCAGGTTTCCACTTTGCAACCATTAAAAACAGGGTACTCGAACTGAACCAAACTGGTATAAAACTTTACAGCGGGAATATCAAACCCGGCCAAACGGAACTTACACAGGTAGGTGAGTCGGTAGCTTCCTTTTATGGTTATGTAGCCGATGGAATTTTCCAGACCCAACAGGAGGTTGATAGCCACGCCAGACAACAAAGCGGCACAGCGCCTGGCGATATCCGTTTTAAAGACCTGAACGGTGATGGTGTGATTGATCAGAACGACCAGACTTTTCTGGGCTCGCCGATACCTAAACTTACCTATGGCTTTAATGTTGGGGCAACTTATAAAGGATTTGATTTTAAAGCCTTTTTCTCCGGTGTTTATGGCAATAAAATCAACGCGGCCTATAAATATTATACCGATGGTTTCTTTATTTCCAACTACAATATGGAAACAGAAGCACTGGGCCGGTGGACAGGTCCGGGGACCAGCAATACGCTGCCACGCCTGATTGCGAGCGACCCGAACAACAACTCAAGGGTATCGAGCTTTTACCTGCAGAGTGGTTCTTTCCTGCGCCTGCAAAATGTTGTGCTGGGTTATACATTGCCGAGGACAGTTTTGGATAAATTAAATATCAAAAACCTGCGCTTTTATTTATCTGCACAAAACCTGCTCACTTTTACAAAATATACAGGGTTTGATCCTGAAGTGGGGCAACAGTACAGTGGTGCCGGCGGTACACGCGATATCGGTATCGATAGTGGCAATTACCCACAGAGCAGAACAATTTCTGCAGGACTTAACCTATCATTTTAATGGAAATTCAATTTTGAATAAAGAAATATGAAATATTATTATTTAATCCTGAGTGCTGTATTGATGTTCGGCCTCGGCGGATGTAAAAAGTTTCTTGATGAAACACCCACTGCCCATCTCTCAACCGGTAACTTTTATAAAACCGGCGATGATGCAGTACGTGCTGTTAATGATGCTTACCGTATGTTAAAAGACCAGGCTTATGGTGGTTATTCGCCAACTTCGTTCGGCGATATCATGGCCGATGATGCCAACAAAGGTGGTGGGGGAGCTTCTGATCAGGGATTAATCCAGGACTTGAAATTATTTACCGCCCGATCGGATAATGGCTATGTATTTAATGCCTGGAGGGATAACTACAAAGGGGTTTATCTTGCAAACCTGGTATTGAAGAAAGTACCCGCCATTGAGATGGATGCAGGTTTGAAAAGTAAAGTGCTGGCGGAAGCCTACTTTTTGCGCGCTTATTACTACCTGCACCTGGTGAGGCTTTTTGGCCGTATCCCAATGGTTATTGAGCCGATAGAGGATGGTAATTACAATATCAAACAATCAGAAGAAAAAGATATTCTCGCCCTGATCGAAAAAGATGCCAGCCAGGCCATTAAAGATTTGCCTGAAAACAGTAAACAGGCTGCAGTTGATAAAGGAAGGGCTACCAAAGGTGCTGCCCAGGCTTTGTTGCTCGAAACGTATATGTGGCAGAAAAAATGGACGGAAGCACAACTCTTGGGTGATCAGATCATTGCTTCAGGAGAATACCGATTGGCCGATGATGTAACTAAAATCTGGACACTGGCAGGCGAATTCGGGCCGGAATCTATTTTTGAGGTCAACAATGCCACCATCCCCGGCAGGAATGTAGGTAATCTCCTTAATTTATTCAACGCGCCGCGCAATACCTGGGGTTATGGTTTTACCGTGCCTTCCAAATCGTTGGTAGAAGAATTTGAAAAGGGAGATCCGCGCTTTGGTGCTACGGTTATTGTGAATAATCAGGTAATGCCTGATGGTACTACTGCCAACACCAGTGGAAGTGAAACCGGTTACTGGAACAGGAAATATTGGCTGGCGCTGGATGAAATTCCAACTAAAAATGGCGGTGGCGCAGGCGATGGACCAACCAACGATAGGGTATTTGGTTTGGCGCAGGTAATGTTGTGGACAGCAGAGGCTTCTTTTCATAATGGGGCAGTTCCGCATGCTACAGATCTGGTGAATCAAATCAGAACAAGGGCAAGAAAAAGTGGTGGAAATACCGATTTAACCGTATTACCCAGTTACGGTACCGTTACGCTGGATAATATTTACCACGAAATGCGGGTAGAAACCGCACTGGGCGAACACCGCCGGTTTTACGAATTGGTTAGGACCGGAAGAGCTGCGGCTTTGCTGCCTAATTTTAAAGCAGGAAAAAATGAACATGTACCAATCCCTTTAACTGAGATTCAGTTAAGCGGAGGTGTTTTGGTGCAGAACCCGGGGTATTAATGCTAGCCGTCACCCTGAATTTATTTCAGGGTCTATTTAGTAGAAAAGATGCTGGTCCCGAAGATTCGGGACAGCATGACGGTCTCATTGGCCGGTGAGTTTACATTAGTAATATTCCGGAATAACACCCGGGAATAAATTTAATGGGTCTTTCGGATGGGGGCAAATGGGATAATCACCTGTTTGCCCTAATCCAACAAAAAATATTAATCAACACAAATTTTAACACATAAATCAAACAACATGAATTTTTACAAAAACAGGTTATCTTTATTAATCTACGGCCTCGGATTTTTTTTGATTACCGTAGCCGTGGGCTTTAAAAACGTAAGCAGTGGTGGCCCGGCAAAAAATGAACGCCCCGAAGAACGTTTCGGCTGGAAACTCGGTACACAGGCCTTTACCTTTAACCGCTTTACTTTTTTCGAAGCTGTTGCCAAAACAGCCAGCTGCAAACTTGATTATATTGAAGCCTATCCCGGTCAGGAAATAGGTGGCGGTATTGAGGGGAAAATGGATTACCACATGGATCCGGCAAAAAGGGAACAAATTCTCCAGCTGTTGAAGAAAAACCATGTAAAAATGGCGGCTTTCGGTGTAACCGGAGCAGATAGTGAAGCCGAATGGATTAAAATCTTTGAATTTGCTAAAGCAATGGGTATAGAAACCATCACGGCCGAACCCAACGAAAAAGACATGCAGCTTATTTCCGATCTTTGCGATAAATACAAAATCAATGTGGCCATCCATAACCATGCTAAACCTTCGAGGTACTGGAATCCTGATATCTTGCTAAATGCAGTAAAAGGGAAAAGCAAACGTTTGGGCATGTGTGCCGATCTTGGACATTGGGTACATTCGGGCCTCGATCCGCTCGAATGCATCAAAAAAGCTGAAGGCCGCGTGCTCCACCTGCACCTAAAAGACCTTAACGGAACAGATGAAAACGCACACGATGTACACTGGGGTACTGGTGCTACCAACATTGATGCGGTGATAAAAGAATTAAAAAGACAGAAATTTAAAGGTATTATTTCTGCAGAGTACGAATACAACTGGGATAACAATACAGATGACGTTGCAAAAAGTGTAGCTTACTTCCGCCAATCCGTTCAAAAACCTTAAGATATACCAAAGCATGTTTTCAATAAATTTAAAAAGATTTCTACCGCTCGTTTTTACTGCTGCGTTTATTACTACCGGTGTTCTTGCACAGAATGCACACGGCCCGGAGATGAACAGGTTTACCAAAATTGTGCTGGCCCAAAAGCTTGAAGAACCGATGCAGTTTCAGGTGTTAAAAGATGGCAGGGTACTATATGCCGAGCGTAAAGGGAAAATAAAGGTTTACAACCCTAAAACAAAGAATCTCGATGTTATTGCCGAAATACCGGTAAGCACAGAATATGTAGACAAAAACGGAAAAAGGGAAGAAGGAGAAGATGGTCTCCAGGGCGTCATCCTCGATCCAAATTTCGACAAAAACCGCTGGGTTTATACCTATTATTCGGTTAAAGGAGCAGAAGCTGTTAACAGCCTGGTAAGATTTACCTGGGCTGGGACAAAACTGGATATGGCTTCGGCCAAAGTGGTTTTAAAAGTGCCTGTACAAAGGGAAGAATGCTGCCATGTTGGTGGCGGGATGCTTTTTGATAAAGATAATAACTTATTTTTAAGTACCGGAGATAATACTTTCTCGAGGTCATCTGATGGTTTTACACCAATTGATGAACGCGCAGGCGAAAGTGCCCGCGATGCACAGAAATCATCATCGAACACCAACGATTTAAGGGGGAAAATCCTGAGGATCCACCCTGAACCCGATGGCACTTACACCATCCCTGAAGGAAATCTTTTTCCAAAAGGAACGGCTAAAACCCGGCCTGAAATTTACACCATGGGTAACCGTAACCCCTGGCGTATGAGTCTGGATAGCAAAACCAACTGGCTATACTGGGGTGAAGTTGGCCCTGATGGATCGAATGCTTCTGAATCACGTGGACCGGCATCTTACGATGAATTTAACAGGGCAAAAAAAGCCGGTAATTTTGGCTGGCCTTATTTTATCGGTAACAACCTGCCTTACCGCTATTACGATTTTGCTACCAAAAAATCCGGCGATCTCTACGATCCGCTCCGCCCGGTAAATCATTCGCCAAATAATACAGGCTTAACCGTTCTGCCTCCAACCGAAACCTCTTTGGTATGGTATCCTTATGGTGCCAGTGAGTATTTTCCCCTGATGGGTAGTGGTGGCAGAAGTGCAGTAGGTGGCCCCATATTCCATCAGAACGATTTTAAAGGTGCTGGCAATGTTTTTCCGGTTTATTATGAAGGCAAGTGGTTCATTACCGACTGGGTTCGCGGATGGATCCTCACCATCACCATGGATGAAGAAGGAAACTATAAATCGATGGAGCGCTTTATGCCCGAATTGAGCCTCAGGGGGCCGATTGATATGAAATTTGGTCCTGACGGAAGTTTATATATCCTTGAATATGGAAACGGTTATTTTAAAGATAACCCCGAAGCAGAGCTGATCAAAATCGAGTACAATGGCGGAAACCGTAAACCTGTTGTGCAGGTGGCTGCCGATAATGTTTCGGGTGCTTTACCTTTAAGAGTGAAGTTATCATCAGCCGGAACAATGGATTATGATGGCGATGTTTTAAAATACGAATGGCGCATTACGAAAGATAAAACACTGAAATCGGTATTTAAAACGGCAAATCCCGAATTACAGCTTACCGCTGCAGGTGTTTATAAAGCAACATTAACAGTTACCGATCCTTCGGGCGCAAAAAACAGTAAATCAGTCGAAATTTCTGCCGGTAACGCAGCTCCTTTAGTTAAATTTGATTTTGTAAAAGGCAACTCCAGTTTCTACTTTCCGGGCAATACCATCACGTATGCGGTAAATGTAAGCGATAAAGAAGATGGAAGTTTAAAGGATAAAAGAATTACCCCTTCGCAGGTTGCAGTATCCATTAATTATTTATCAGAAGGTTACGACATGACCACCATTGCACAGCACCAGCAACGTTTTGATGCCGCTGCACAGTTTGAGGTGGGCAGGCTACTGATGAAAAAAAGTACCTGTAGCGCCTGTCACGATCTTACCGCAAAATCTTTAGGCCCTCCCTTTACCCAGGTGGCTTTAAAATACAAGGGTGATAAAGGCGCACAGGAACGTTTGGTGAAAAAGGTAATTAACGGAGGTTCGGGTGTTTGGGGCGATGCGATGATGCCTGCGCACGCTACCTTGCCGCCAAGCGAGGTAAATGCGATTGTAAAATACATTCTTAGTCTGGGCGACAAACAAACTGCCCCTGATAACCTGCCGGTTAAAGGTACTTATACCACAAATGTACCTGCAAATGCAACCAATAAAGGCAGTTTTATATTCAGGGCTGCATATAGGGATAAAGGTGCAGGAAAATTAGCTTCCCAATTATCCGAAAGCATCGTGGTGTTGCGTAATCCTTATCTGCCTGTAAATGAAAGTAACTGCAATAAAGGTTTTAGTTTTAATAACGACAGGTCTGTAGCTACTTCTACAGATAAAGGTGCCTATCTGCTTTTCCGCAAAATCGATCTCAAAGATATCAGAACAATTGAGGTTGTTGGCGATAAAACGGCTCCGGATCAGGTTGAAGTTCGCTTAGGCTCACCCAATGGCAAGACAATCGGAAAAACAACCCGCAAACAGGATAACAAAGGCATTATTGATATCGATAATGTAAATGGGATAGCTGATGTTTACGTTGTTTTTTTACAGCCGGGCATAAGTGTTAAGGGCATTAATGTAACCGCACGTTAAATAACAACTGCTTTTTTAATCCTTTGCATTAAAAGCATAAAAGGTGGTGGAAGTAATTTCGCCACCTTTTTTGTTCACCATCATCCCGAGCGGAGTGCAACGTAGTCGAGAGATCTATCTAGGCAGATCTCTCCATTGCACTACGTTCCAGTCGAGATGACGATCCCTCATCTCTAGTCGTAGCGTCTCGCTACGACATTTGGTATTTTTAAACTATTAGTTTTTTCGGAAGACTCAACACTGCAAACCGTCGTCTCGAGCGGAGTGCAACGTAGTCGAGAGATCTATCTAGATCCTATATCGTTGCAAAACTTAGGTGAACTAAGGTGTCTCAGGTGGTGATAAAAATTATATGGTGCTGTTTAATTAACCACCTAAGCCACCTGAGAGCATCTAAGCTGTTAAATATTTCCTTTGCATGTGGTATCCTACTTTTTAATGTGTAAGAACATGTAAGCTTATATGCCCCTTAAATGTCTTATATGGTAAAGAAAATGATGCTTTCAAATTTCAAATTATCTAGTTTATTTTTTACCAGAGATTGTTAAATATTGAAAGGTGGTGGAAGTAATTTCGCCACCTTTTTTGTTCACCGTCCTCGAGTGGAGTGCAACGTAGTCGAGAGATCTATCTAGATCCTGTATCGTTGCAAAACTCAGGTGAACTAAGGTGTCTCAGGTGGTAATAAAAATTATATGGTGCTGTTTAATTAACCACCTAAGCCACCTGAGAGCATCTAAGCTGTTAAATATTTCCTTTGCATGGGGTATCCTACTTTTTAATGTGTAAGAACATGTAAGCTTATATGCCCCTTAAATGTCTTATATGGTAAAGAAAATGATGCTTTCAAATTTCAAATTATCTAGTTTATTTTTTACCAGAGATTGTTAAATATTGAAAGGTGGTGGAAGTAATTTCGCCACCTTTTTTGTTCACCGTCCTCGAGTGGAGTGCAACGTAGTCGAGAGATCTATCTAGATCCTGTATCGTTGCAAAACTCAGGTGAACTAAGGTGTCTCAGGTGGTAATAAAAATTATATGGTGCTGTTTAATTAACCACCTAAGCCACCTGAGAGCATCTAAGCTGTTAAATATTTCCTTTGCATGGGTACCTTATAAGATGTATAGATCATGTAAGCTTATATTCCTCTTAAATGTCTGTATGGTAAAGAAAATGATGTTTTTTTATTTCAAATTATCAAGTTTATTTTTTACCAGAGATTGTTAAATATTGAAAGGTGGTGGAAGTAATTTCGCCACCTTTTTTAGCCGTCCTCTCGAGCGGAGTGCAACGTAATCGAGAGATCTATCTAGATCCTGTATCGTTGCAAAACTCAGGTGAACTAAGGTGTCTTAGGTGGTGATAAAAATTATATGGTGCTGTTTATGTTTAATTAACCACCTAAGCCACCTGAGAGCATCTAAGCTGTTAAATATTTCCTTTGCATGTGGTATCATCTCTAGTCGTAGCGTCTCGCTACAACATTTGGTATTTTTAAACTATTAGTTTTTTTGGAGGACTCAACACTGCAAACCGTCATCCCGAGCGGAGTGCAACGTAGTCGAGAGATCTATCTCGATCCTGTATCATTGCAAAACTCAGGTGAACTAAGGTGTCTCAGGTGGTGATAAAAATTATATGGTGCTGTTTAATTAACCACCTAAGCCACCTGAGAATCTAAGCTGTCAAATATTTCCTTTGCATGTGGTAACTACCTTAAAGATGTGTAAGAACATGTAAGCTTATATGCCCCTTAAATGTCTTATTTGGTAAAGAAAATGATGCTATTATATTTCAAATTATCAAGTTTATTTTTTGTGAAGATCTTTGCAGGACGCTAAGCCCAGAGATAGGAGACATCATGACCAATATTAACAACCACTATTTGACTAAATCGACCGAAAAATATATCTTTATTCAAATCTCATCTCATCCAAAAACATGACAGGAACCCTTGCCCAGCTTATAGTCCTGGTTGCTTATGGAAATCAATATATCTCCCGTCCCGGTACGCATACCGGTATTCCTCCGGGGCATTCTGCTTTTCAATACTGTAATAAAGTTTATTTTTCTACACCAACCGAAAAAGAAGACCATCCTGTTATTGTCGCAGAAAATCCTCTCAAATGGTTCAGTTACCTGGCAGAAACAGGATGTAAAACTTTAAAGCTTTACTACGAAAGTTCTGATGGAAGTACGGGTATGCAAGACCATAAACTCGCTGGTATGATTGGTGGAGGAGCAACCTGGCTTATCGAGGCCATTTATCCCGAAAGTTCCGACTTCTGGTTTGGCGCATGGGACGTAACCAAAGATGAAGCAAATAATAATGCCTGGATCGTAAACTATAAACGTATCCAGCATCACATTCCAAGCCGAAATCTTCAGTTTGATATTGAAACCCAAAAAAATATACTCTCTAATGTATTAACCGAAATAGAAGCCTTTGCCGATGAAATGGATCTCGAAAACTTTGCCAGAATATTTCAACAGGCCAATGTATGGTTAACCAAAAAATATCCTGACAAGGAAGATTATCATACCGATCTGCTACCGGATGATGCCTATAATATTCCTGAAAGGCAACTGTTTTTTGCGGCCTCGGGAGCATGGGTATTTGGTGGAATGGGCTCCTGGAATGATATGGGTTTCGCAGGAGAACAGCAGCAGGTATATGAAAACCTCTCATCAGCACTTTACACCGCCATTAATAATGCCATTATCGCGGCGGTAAATGCCTGGTCAGTTTAATAATCAAGCCATAATTCGCTGTTTATCCTTGTATATCTGTGGTTAAAACCCTTCAATTTAACAACATGTATTGCCCGGGCTGTTAGTGGCTTAGTGCAGGGGCTATTTCAGCAGCTGGCGGATCGCCTACAGTCCATTTCGTTTTTGTAGCTTCCAGCCATAATGAGGCTATTTTCCGATTGGCACCATCTCCCGTCCACTCGATCGTAAATATTTTTGGCTTGGTTTTTTCTTTTCCAGTAAAAATCAATTTGGTTGCTGTTTTTGGCGTTTTGCTATCATAGGTATAGGTGCCGTCCTCGAAATTTGTTTCCATCTTAAACGGTATTACGTTATCCTGAGCATTGTTAAGCAGAGCCTCTTTTGTAGTGCCTTTGGGGTAAATTCTTACGCTTTTGCTTATACGTGCATAGCCCATCCCATTAGGATTAAAACACCACTGTTCTGCCACGAAAGCATCGGGTGTACGCTGATAAAGGGTATCTGTGAAAAAGGCAATAATCGATTCTTTTAGCGGATCGGCTTTAAGAGCCTGTTCCTCTTCATAACTTGGGGCAAGTTTCGGTGGTGGAGGTACATCCATTTTAGGCGGAGGAAGTATTTTGATTTTGCGTTTTTGCTGTGCATTTGAGGCTGTTCCCAAAATCACGAATAAAAGTAAGATAACGAGGCGGTTCATGTTTTAATTTTTTTGATCAGAGCAATAACCGCGCCGTGCTTAACTGAGGTGACCCCTCGCGTTATGAAAAAATGCAAAAGGAAAATGACTATGCTTAATCCATAATTTATTTAAAACAACAGCATGAGATTTGTTCATTAAAAATACAGCATTGACTGTACAATTAAAGGGGGGTGGCTAATCAGATATACAAAATACTTAAAACTGAGTATAAAAAAATGATTGTTTATTTTTTAGTTTTGAGCTGTACCAAACAAATTAGGAATATTTTTCAGGCACCACTCTCTAAATTAATCTCCCATGTATAAGCTCATCCCACCAACATCTTCATTTTACCACCATTTGGATTTTCTACTGTTTTAGCAATAATCATTTGTCCAAAAGCAATTCATTATTCAGTTTTAGCAGGTTATGATATACACCAGTGTCAAGGAGACGGAGTATTAGCTTAATTCTCTGGCAAGCTTTTACCGCCGCCTTTAAACAACCATACAAACCATACAAAATTATGAAAACAGAAAACTACGATGTAATCGTTATCGGCGGAGGGGCTATTGGCCTAGTCACAGCCCGTTTATTGCTTATTGTGCTGAATATGAGTGGATAATGAATGATGGTCTATGTAGTCAAAATTATTTTATTGTTGTAAAAGCATGGATGGAGCTATTCCAAAAGTTTTTTTAAAAGCAAAAGAAAAATGAGAAAGATCTTCGAAACCCACCTGCAGGTAAACTTCTGTTGGCTTCTGTTTTTTCTTCTGGATCAGGAAATGAGCTTCCTGTAACCTTTTCTGGATCAGCCAGCGCCTCGGAGCTTCTTTAAAAATCCTTTCGAAGTCGCGTTTAAAGCCCGATAAACTTCTTCCGGTAAGGTAGGCAAACCGTTCGATACTTACATTAAACTTAAAATTACGGTTCATAAAAGATTCAAGGTCTATTTTACCGGGATCACTGAAATCAAACATTACCTTCCGTAGTTCCGGATTGGTTTTGAGCAGCAGCAGAACCAGTTCTTTCTTCTTCAGGAACATAAGTTCGATACTTTCTGCATCATTGCTTTGTATGTACGGACTAACAGACCGTACATAATTTGCAAACAGGGGATTAGGCTCAAGCGGGATAATGGCGTTGTTAATGGAAGAAATTTCTTCGTTATAACCATATTCTTTTTGAAATGCTTTTAGGAAATCCTGGTTTAAAAAGGTAGAAACTGTTTTAAAATCGCCACCTTCAGGTCCTTTTTTAAAATACCTTGCCAAACTATTTCTTTTGGCGAAAAAGTAATCGCCTTCTTTAAAATGATATTCTTTGCTTCCATCGTAAAACGAGATCGTACCCGAAACAATATGGATAAAAATGTGCTCGGGTATAAATTGCTCAGCCGAAATGGTGGGCTGATAGTGGCAGGAAGAGGCCATGGTTTCGTTCATGGTGTTGTTTTTTTTAAAATTGATCGTCATTGCGGGAAAGCTTTTTCAGCCGACAGCCTGTCCCGCCTTTACGGGAAAGCAATCTTACAACAATCGCTATTAGCGTGCTAAAAAGATTGCTTTGTCGTTCCTCCTCGCAATGACGAAGTTTTTCAGAATGACAAAATATTCCTAAAGATACTTTTTATAACTCTCTTTAATCGTATTTACATAATCTTGATCCGACAGGTTTTGTCTGTTGGCCATACGCTGTTTAAAATCATCATTGCCCACCACATACCTCAAAGTATCTTTACCATCGGTTACTGCTTCGTAAATTACATCAGCCACTTCCTCTGCACTGGCCAAACGCTGACCGGATAAACTGGCAAAAAGCTGTCCTGCAGCACCAATAAAATGATTATAATCTTCAATCACCGGTTTTCCAGAAAATTTTTCGCCACTTACGGCACTAAAGTTAGTAGTGGCGCCGCCCGGTTCTACAATTTTTACACCAATGTTGAGGTCGGCCAGTTCGAAAGATAATGATTCAGAAAAACCTTCCAAAGCAAATTTCGAAGCCGAATAAAGAGAGATTAATGGTAATGTAAACTTGCCCGCCCCAGAGCTGATGTTGATGATCATACCCGATTTTTTTGTCCTGAAATGCGGAAGTATGGCCCTGATGGTATCCATCACACCAAACACATTGATATCAAACTGTGTCCTTACCTGTTCTTCGGGCGTAGCCTCAAAAATCCCGAATTCACCATATCCTGCATTATTTACCAGACCGTCGATACTGCCGAATTTTTCTATTCCCAATTGTATGGCAGATTGAATGGTTTCCTGATTCTGCACATCAAGCCGGGTAATCAAGATGTTTTCATTATTGATAAGATCCTGCTCTTTTTCTGGACTGCGCATGGTGGCAATTACATTCCAGCCTTTAGCAGCAAAATGTTTAGCGCTTGTTTTTCCGATACCAGATGATGCACCGGTTATTAATATGGTCTTTTTCATGTTTCTTTATTTTTATACCACAAAGTTGGGGATTAATGAGCCTGGCTGTTTTGTTGCACGGTCCAGAATATTTTGTTGCAAAGTCCAGAGGGTGGAAGATGTAAAAGGTAAAATGGATGATGGAATAAGTCTATCTTCCGTGTTTGCGCCCTTGCTGTCATCCTGAGCGTAGTCGAAGGATCTTTTTGCATGGTGTTGTGATTAAAATTTAAATTTTAATGCAGGAAAGATTCTGAAACAAGTTCAGAATGACGACCCGCATTTATTACTTCGCGCCCTTTTCGGTTAACAATTAAACAATTTTCCAATAACCAATCACCAATGAACCAATAATCAGTTTTCAGTTGGCAGTTTTCGGTTAACAATTAAGCCATTCAACAATTAAGCAATCTTCCAATAACCAATGATCAATGACCAATAATCAGTTGGCAGTTTTCGGCTAACAATTAAGCCATTCAACAATTAAGCAATTTTCCAATCACCAATGATCAGTTTTCAGTTGGCAGTTTGCGGTTAACAATTTAGCTATTCAACAATTAAGCAATCTCCCAATAACCAATGATTAATGACCAATAATCAGTTGGCAGTTTTCGGTTAACAATTAAGCCATTCAACAATTAAGCAATCTTCCAATAACCAATGATCAATGACCAATAATCAGTTGGCAGTTTTCGGCTAACAATTAAGCCATTCAACAATTAAGCAATTTTCCAATCACCAATGAACAAATGAACCAATGACCAATAACAGATTTTCATTATTTTCGTGCTACAAGCTTAACCAAACCATGCCTTATATCCTTAACGTTCCTTTCGCTGATAAAGACGAGGTCAAAGCCCTTGGTGCTTACTGGCTTACCGAAATCAAAAAATGGATTATTCCGGATCATATTGAAGACATTAACCGTTTTGCAAAGTGGATTCCCGCTGGGCGTTTAGACTGTATTATCCGCAAGCCCTATCTGTTGGCTAAAGCAACACGGATTTGCTGGAAATGCGGACAAAAAACTCCTGTAATGGCGCCGGCAGCAGTAAATTATTATCATTTAGAACAGGTAGATGAGGATGATCCGGAGGGTGGGGAAGTTGCCTGGGTAAAAGGCGAAAATCCAACCCTGTTTAGTTATCTGCAGAGCGCCGATCTTCCGGCAATGGAATATTTTAAAAAAGTTCATCCACAGTTTAAGTACAGTTTTTCTAAGGCAATCCAGTTTTCTTATTGGGCAAATACCTGCAAACACTGTGGCATATTACAGGGTGATTTCGAACTGCACGATGAACCCGGCGGACCATTTTTTCCAATTGCCTACGATCCTGATGATATTAAAATTGTAGCATTTCAACTGGATTACGATTATGCCATTGAAGGAGAATACGGAGGCGAGCAATTTGAGGAAATGGATTTCTCGGAATTTATGAAATAGAAAACTGTAATGACTAATGTCATTAGGTTTTTAACCACAGATGCGCACAGATAAACACGGATTTATATTTTTGGTGATTTGGTTATTCTACGTTAATCGGTGCGATCAGCGGGAAACATGTTGCGTATGGTTATCCCGCAGATTTAAGATGATAAGCGCAGAGATTTACTCGTTTGGTTAATTTGGTTATTCTGCGTTAATCTGTGCGATCAGCGGGAAACATTTTGCTTGTTGTTTTCCCGCAGATTTAAGATGATAAGCGCAGAGATTTCCTCGTTTGGTTGAT
>NZ_QNQU01000044.1 GCF_003315595.1 Pedobacter miscanthi
ATTTATAACACTAAGTTAATAGCATTGGTGTCTCCACGAACAGAAACTAAAATAAGCAGTTACTTCTGTATCACGGATAAAACTATGTGGAATGGTTCGTGAGGACACGAACCATGGAGCGAAGCATGATATTACTTTCATCATGAAAAACATAGCTTTCATCATGTAAATTTTAAGCTGACCATAAACTTTATTAGTTTTAATGTTCTCACGATGAAATTAAAATTTACACAGGCCTGGGTTCGTGTCATCACGAACCGAAACTAAAATAACAAGAAAAGAAAATGGTTCGTGAGGACACGAACCATGGTCATTAAACATAAAATGCTTAATATAAAAAATTTAAACTTCAGTTATCAATACCAGGATTTCTTCATCAATGTTGGTTTAGTGTTATGGATTGCCATCTTCAATACCTATTCTTTATCAAGTAACGTTTGGTCAAATTATGCCAGCAGCATTCTGGCTTTGGGCTTTTGTTTATTACCTGTACTCATCTTCTCTTTCATTAAATCCAGATTAAAACAAACCTTAAATAAAAAACGATATGCCATTTACCTGGGCATGTGCTACTTCATCCTCTTACCTGTTTTTACAGATATTGCATCTAATCTAAAAATCGGGGCACTGGATAGTTCCGTTTTTATTTCAACAGCTTTGGCTGCACTAACACTCGAACTGATGCTGATTGCCAATCAATATTACCAGAAAAAAGTGCAGCATATTAAATGGATCAAGAAAATCGGTCTGGAAAATGCTGTATTGATTACCATCATTTTACTGGCCGCAACCATTTCAGTTATGGCGGTATCGAGTTTAGAAAACCCCATTTATCAAAGAAAAGGTTTCCGCTTGGTAGGTTTTGAATTTGACATGAAAATGCTCCTGCATAATTTCGGCACTTTTTTGGCTTTCTTTTCACAATTCCTGATCATGTACCTCTGCGGATACCTGCTTTTTTTTATCAACAGCAGGTTTCTGGTTTCAAAAATCCTTAAAGAAAAGGGGCTTTTGATTTATCTCTTCACACTTTCTGCCACCATTGCCGTTCTTTACCCCTTTTTGGCGCAGATATTAATTTCATTACCCATTAATACAGTTTTTGGGAGGAGTATATTTGTGGCCAATCCTTTCGAGCTTGAAAATGCTTTTGGTGCCTTTGCCATTATGCTCATCAGTTTGCCCGTAGTTTTGGCCCTGCAGTGGGGAAATCAAAATAACAGGATTCTCGCCCTGGAAAAAGAAAAATCGCAAACTGAACTCGATTTATTAAAACAACAGCTCAATCCGCATTTCTTTTTTAATACCCTGAACAACCTGTATGCATTAAGTCTGCAAAAATCGGAGAAAACCTCCGAAAGTATCCTGCAGCTGTCAGAATTAATGCGTTATACCATTTACAAAGGACAGGAAAAAACAGTTAAACTTTCGCAGGAACTGGATTACATCGACGATTATATACAATTACAACAAATCCGCTTACGGAAAATGCTGCATTTTGAGTTCGATAAACAGATAAACAATGATCAGATGGATATTGCTCCGCTTCTGCTTATCGTTTTTATTGAAAATGCCTTTAAACATGGTATTGAGCCTGCTGAAGATGCTGCAACATTAAAACTTTCGTTAGTTAGCGATCAACATAGTCTTATATTCACCTGTGAAAATTCTTTCGACCCTGAAGAAATAGAAGAAAGCAAAGGAATTGGTCTGGATAACCTTAAAAAAAGGCTCGAGTTGCTCTATCCGAATCGGTATGCTTTGCATATCAGCTCAATTGATAATATCTTTAAGGCTAAACTAAAATTGCAGCTAACATGAGCTTACGTTGCTTAATTGTTGATGACGAACCGCTTGCCCATGGCGTAATAACCGAATATGCAAAAGATATTCCTTTTATTACCATCGCCGGGCATTGCTACCGCGCTACAGAAGCACTTGATTTTTTGAGTAAGCAACAGGTAGACCTGATTTTTCTCGATATCCGGATGCCGAAACTAAACGGTCTGGATTTTTTAAGAGCGTTGCAGCACAAACCTCTTGTAATTATTACTTCGGCCTACGAAGAATATGCTTTGGAAAGTTTCGACCTGGCAGTTTGTGATTACCTTTTAAAACCCTTCAGGCTCGACCGCTTTTTGAAAGCTGTTAACCGCGCATTAGAACTTTACCAGTTTAAAAAACAGAACCACGCTGTTGCCGATATTGAAAAAATAACCCAAAAATCCGAAGCCCGGATTTCGATCAAGGTAGATAAAAAGCATATCCTGCTCAATATCGAAGAAATACAGTTTCTGGAGAGTTTGGGCAATTATGTAAAGGTTTGGAAAGACAAAGAATTCTTACTCACTCCACGAACGTTAGGCAGTTTTGAGGAGCAATTGCCATCAGGTTTTATCCGGATCCACAAATCCTTTATCCTCAATAAAAAATATGTAAATTACCTCGAGGGCAATACCATTGTGCTCAAAAACGGTGAGGAAGTGCCAATTGGTAAAAACTTTAAATGCATTATCAAACAACTCCTCAATATGGAGGATTAACCGGTTTTTAACCAGCCGGTAATACTCATCCGCTGTTTATTGGTGAGCAGTACTTCGTGTGCTAAGTCAGAACTTTTGAAGAAAACGCTTTTACCGTTATCAGGTGAAATATTCTGCTCCTCATCTGCATGATAAATGCGTAACTCTCCCCCATCTTCTGGCTTCCAATCGGCATTTAAATACATAATCATCGAATATTGCCTGCTGCCGTTGTGCTGGAACTGATCGATGTGTTTTTTATAAAAAGTTCCTTTTTCGTAAAGCGTATAATGAAATTCGTAACCGGTGATACCGGTATAACAGGTTTGATTTAAATAAACTACAAATTCGTCCATCAGATCGAAAAAATCGTTCTCATATTGATTTTCGTGTTTTCGATCCAGCCAGTAAATCACATCGCTCCGGATCAGTTTATCCTGGTTAACAATCACATTATTCCCTATTCCTGCATTTAAAAGTTTCTTGTTTTCAAACAGGGTAATCAGGTTTTCTTTAAGATGGGCTGCCAACGAAATGCTTAAAAAGTTTTCTGCAATCCCAACTTTATCTTCGATAAAACTATCAATAAGGCAATCAAATATTTTTTCCAACAGATTGGTTTAAATCTTAAAACAGAATGCCTAAGGCTGGTAAGGTAGTCTTAATTAATGGTTAAGTTTAAAACTAAATGTTAAATTGCATGTCGAAACCAAATCCTATGAAATATCTGATTACACTCTCACTGCTTTTGGCCTGTTTTTGTCTGCGGGCACAGGATAGCATAAAAACATTACGTACAACAGGCGGAACTATAAGTCTGAAGGGCGGTATGATCCCCAAAACGGATACCAACCAGGTATATTATGATGAAAAAGGGAAAGCACTTCGTCATTATCAGTATGATAAAATATTACGTACAGGAGAATACAGGCTGGTGCCGAGCAGCGACAGATCTTTGCCGCAGAAAATGGTTATTACAAAGTTGAGCGAGGAAGAGATCAACAGGTTTAATGCTTTGATACGAGAGAGCACAAAAATCAACACCCCTTATGTTTATGAAGGCAAAAAACTGGACTTAGCACCTTTAACAGCTTTTTACGAACAAAATAAGATGGAGAATAAGGTAATTCTACAAATCTACTGGTACGCCGGTTGTAGCACCTGCACCGAAAAATTTGCCGAAATAAGTGCTTTTGTAAAAGAACTGGGCGATCCGAAGGATTTATTAATTTTAGCCATCACAACCGATGATAACGATGTGGCCGTTAAAAAATTAAAGGAACAACCTTTACGTAATGCCGAATTGATCAGTTCGGGAAGGGCCGTTTCTGATGCCTACCAATTTACGCGTTATCCGGTGTATATTGTTTCGGATAAAAACCAGATCATTAAATATGCCGTTGTGGGTAGCTCGAGGTTAACCATCCCCGATTTAAAAACAGCAGTTAAAGCTGCATTAGGCAAATAAATCAATAGATGAATTTCTTCCCAGCCCAATACTCTACCTTATCAGCCGCTGCACTAAAAGATTATTTAATCGGAGCTTATGGTTTGGATCCTGCCACAACATGCCGTTTATTGATCAGAAATGTAAGTGATACCTATGTATTAGAAAACGGATCTCAAAAATACATTTTTAAGATTTACCGAGATGCCCACCGGAAAAGAAACGAAATTGAGGGCGAGGTAGAATTGTTAAACATATTAAAAGCAAACGGAAATCCGGTTTCTTATCCTTTGACAGATGTTAAGGGTGAACAGATACAGCAGTTTAATGCCATTGAAGGTTTAAGAAATGGTGTTTTATTATCTTTTGCAGCGGGAAAAGTAATTTTGGATCTTGAGGATAAACACCTTATCCGGTTAGGTTATGATATGGCCACACTCCATCAAAGTACTTATGCAATTAAGCTAAATTATCCCAGACCGGTTTTCAACTTTGAAACTACACTATTTGAACCTTTGAGGTATTTAAAGCTCCATTTTGCTGAAATGCCCGGGGAATTTGAATACCTGACCAATTTAGCCGGCAAAGTGGTAAAAAAGTTTGAAGATTTTGATACCTCAACCTTCAGTTATGGTTACTGCCATTATGATTTCTTCCCGAAAAACTTCCATTTCGACGAGCAGGGAAACATTACCTTTTTTGATTTCGATTTTGCCGGCGAAGGTTATCTGATCAATGATTTAATGACTTTCCTGAACCATTATTTCTTCCATCAGCTCAATAACCTGATTACTAAAGAACAGGCTGCAAAAGATTTTGGTACTTTTTTAAAGGCTTATCAGGAAGTAAGGCCATTAACCGGTGATGAGTTGAAGGCCATCCCTTATCTGGGAATCACCTTTCATATTTTCTTCCTCAAATTTTTTTACGATAACTACGATGACTGGTCGAATGCTTTTTTAACGCCGCGGTACACCAAACACCGTGTGGAGCTGATCAAAAAATGGGAAGAACTGTATTGTAACTTTTAGGCAAGGCTAGGGTAAATCTCGAGCACCTTGTTTATCTTGTAAGGTAATTCAAAATCAATGAGATGGATCAGAAAATAATCAACCTGTACGATGAGTACACCCACAGTCAGATCGGCAGAAAAGATTTCATGAAAAAGCTGGCCATCCTGGCCGGCAGTACAGCTTTGGCAATGACGATTTTGCCCATGCTCGAAAACAACTACGTGGCAGCAGCAGGTTTTAACAGCGACGATATTGAAGTGGAAAACATTACCTATCCGGGTGTTGATGGCGAGATAAAAGCTGTTCTGGCAAAACCTAAAGGAAAGAAAAATCTGGGCAGCGTGTTGGTTATCCACGAAAACCGTGGTTTAAATCCGCATATTATTGATGTAACCAAACGTGTTGCAGCCGAGGGTTTTATTGCACTGGGTGTTGATGCACTTTCGCCGCTTGGCGGAACACCTGCCGACGAGGATAAAGGCCGGGAGCTGATCGGCAAACTGGATCCTGAAAAAAACCTGCAGAACTATTTAAAAGGTTTAGAATACCTACGCAACCGCAAGGATGGAAATGGTAAAGTAGGTTGTGTTGGTTTTTGCTGGGGCGGTGGTATGGCTAATAAACTGGCTGTTAACGATCCGAAACTACAGGCCGCAGTTGCCTACTATGGCGCACAGCCCAATGCCGTCGATGTACCAAAAATTAAAGCGAGTATAATGCTGCACTATGGTGGTTTGGATGAACGTATTAATGCTGGCATTCCGACATACGAGCAGGCTTTAAAAGACAATAAAATCGATTACAAACTTTACATCTACGATGGAGTGAACCATGCGTTTAACAATAACACCTCACCAACACGCTACAACGAAGCAGCTGCAAAACTGGCCTGGAGCAGAACAATTGAGTTGTTTAAACATAAATTGGCAGTGTTGACGAGGTAGGTTTCCTTCCAATTCGTCATTTCGAGCGAAGTGCAACGTAGCCGAGAACCACGAAGTGCTCAGCGAAGCTAAATCTATCTTGAGTACACTTCCGAGATAGATTTCTCCGTTTCGCTACCGATGAAAAACCGGTACGCTACAGTCGATATGACGACTTGGAATAAGAGATGAAGGCTTTGGATGCCATTCCCTTAAGCCCGTCATTTCGAGCGAAGTGCCCACTCAACCCGTCATTTCGAGCGGAGTGCAACGTAGTCGAGAAATCTATCTCGAGTCAGATTTCTCCGTTAGCTACTGATGAAAAGTCGGTACGCTAAAGTCGAAATGACGGCGTGGGATAAGAGGGGACGTTTTTTGAAATAACTACTTTTTTCCTTAAATTCATTAATATGGAACTCGGTGGATGGATCTACATCATGACCAATTATGAAAAAACTACATTATATATTGGAGTAACATCCGATCTAAGAAGCCGTATTTACGAACATCAGAATAAAACTTATACAAATTCTTTCACAGCTAAATACAATTTGATTTATTGCGTCTATTATGAAGCTTTTCTGTCAATTGAAGAAGCTATTGATCGGGAAAAGCAAATAAAAAAATGGAATAGATCAAAGAAAGATGCGTTAATAAATAGTTTTAATGAAAATTGGGCTGATTTGACAGAAATTATAAATGAATGGGATGAATAAAATATTAACTATTCATTTCAACAGAGACTTCCACTTAACCCTTCACTTCGAGCGAAGTGCAACGTAGTCGAGAACCACGAAGTGCTCAGCGAAGCTAAATCTATCTTGAGAACACTTCCGAGGTAGATCTCTCCATTCCGCGATGCTACAGTCGAGATGACGTTTGGAATAAGGGTGGTATTTGAAACTACTATCTAGATGGTGCTACCTGCCAAGCCGTCATTTCGAGCGAAGTGCTACGTAGTCGAGAACCACGAAGTGCTCAGCGAAGCTAAATCTATCTTGAGTACACTTCCGAGGCAGATTTCTCCGTTTCGCTACCGATGAAAAACCGGTACGCTACAGTCGAAATGACGGCGTGGAATATGGAATAAGAGATGACGCCCCAGATAGCGTTTCCCCTCAACCCGTCATTTCGAGCGAAGTACAACGTAGTCGAGAACCACGAAGTGCTCAGCGAAGCTAAATCTATCTCGAGCATACTTCCGAGATAGATTTCTCCGTTTCGCTACCGATGAAAAATCGGTACGCTACAGTCGAAATGACTGCGTAGAATAAAAACCCTGCAACCCTAAAACAAATCCGTTTTAAGCATAGTCTTCAATATATTCGATTGGACATCGAAATTATTAAGGTGGTTTAAGAAATTGATATCTGATATTTTATGATAACTATCTTCCAGCAGGTTCACTACCTCATGCGGAATGGCAGTTTTTAATACTGCCGCATTGCTTTTCAACTTATCGTTTTTGTATTGAAGCTCCTGCACGATCTTTTCTTTCTCAGAAAGGTTAGTAGAAGTATCCAGATCTTTCAAAATGGCTAAATCGCAGAACAGGAACAGGTTTCTGCTTGGAAAAAACAGATAGTAGTCATCTGTTTCTAAAAACTTATATACCTCTATTACCTGTTCGCCTGATTTTAAACCGATATAAAATTCGGTACGGAAATCGTATTTACACAGTTTCCCCATCAGTTTCTTTTCGATAATGGCATATACATTGGTATACACCTGCCTATTCTGAAAGTTGATCAGTTGGGCAAATTGATCGGTGCTCAGATCGAAATAAAAATCGGCGGCATATTTAGAGCTGAAAACGTTGATGTTTTTAGAGAAAGGGAATTCGCTACTTAAATCAGAAAGTACGGAGAACAATTTCCGCAGCGACAGGTTTACTTTAAGCGATTGCTTTTGTTTATCCTGCTGGAAACTTTTCTGATCTACCACCGTTCCCGCCATCCTGTCGATCAGTTCTTCATTGAGATCGATCTCATCATAAATGAGCGATACATTTTTTTCGTTGCTCTTTTTAATTTTTTTGAGCAGTTCGATAACACTATCGGTAAACTGAAGGTGGAACAGATCGAGTTTTTCGATTTCCAGTTCTTCGTTATTCACAAACAGCTGATGAATAACCTGGCTACGCAGGTAAATTTTATAAATTACCTCATCATCAAAAAACACAGAGAGCAACTGTAAACGGTTGATCTCTGTGTTCGATTTTTTGATAATATTTAAGCGGTATTCATCCATAGATTATTTAATTCACCCTCGTCACGTTCTTTTTCAACTCTGTTTCCAAAGTTTTAAGTTCGCCATCCAACACACGTCTGCTCTGTGCACCAGCCTCATGGATCTGTTTCACCTCGTTAAGTGTTTCAATCAATGATGACGTGGTCTGTTTTAAGGTTTCCAAAGATACCACAGTTTTTTCATTTTCTTTGGCCACATCAATACTGTTCTGCTTTAGCATTTCTGCATTTTTCTGCAAAATGGTATTCGTGGTATCCGAAATTTTCTTCTGCATCTCTACATTGGCTTTTTGCCTTTGTAAAGCAACTGCAATGGTCAGCTGGTTTTTCCATACCGGGATGGTGGTAGAAACAATCGACTGTGCTTTTTCTGCGATAGAAGTATTGTTGTTTTGTACCACACGGATCTGCGCCAAAGACTGTAACATAATAAAACGTACAATCTTCATATCGGCCAGTCGCTTATCCAAACGGCTGATGAAATCCCTTAAATCGGCAATTTCATAATCCTGATAATCGGCAGGCCTGCCTTCCATTTCAGCCAGTTTGATGTTCAGTTCGTTATATTTTAACTGACCCGCAATGATGAGTTCTTCCATCTGGTGGATATAACCTACATTACTATCGAACATGGTTTGCAGCGAGCTATTATCTTTTATTGAATTTAACCTTCCGGCTTTGATTTTGTTGGTGATTTTATCAATGTTGTTCACCACTACATCGTATTTCTGGAAAAGTTTTTTAACATCAACCACCAAATTCTTTAAAAACGGAATTTTAGAGATAAAACTCTTAAAACCGCTCTGTTCAAGTTCAGATACGTCGATGTAATTCAGTTCGGTTAGCAGTTCATTAATTAAACCGCCAACTTCGCCGCTGTTATAGGTACGTACAGACGATAAAAATTCGTTACTGTATTTCTCCATTGAATTTTGGGCATCGCTACCGTAATTAAGGATAGAGTTTACATCCGAGGGTTGAAGCGATTTTCCAATTTCCTGGTATTTGGCTGTTTCCTCTGTGGTTATTTTTTCGAGGTTGATATTACCATCTTTGTCTAGCTTAACCGGTGTAAGCACCTCGGGAAGATTAGGGTTGGTTTCCATAGTTTATTATATGATCGGCTTTGCGGCCTATAAATAATTTTGGGTTACAGTTTTAACGGTTTCTTCCAGTTTTCTATCTTTGGTTGGTTCGCCGATGGCATTAAATTTCCATTCGCCGTTTTTCTTATAGAAAACACCCATTACCATCGATACGTGACCGGCAAAGTTAGATCCGTTAGCAATATCGTATTTGGCAAAAACTTCGTTTACACGTTTAGTTGTTCCTTCGTAAATGCGGATGGATGCAAAAGGAATTGTTCCGAAATCGTGACCTCTAAAGCTGTTCAGCACAAAAGCCACATAACTTACGTTGGCATCAAGCTGGGCAAAATCGAGTGTAATTACCTCGTTGTCTAAACCATCATCACCGCCCATATCGCCTGTTAAATCATCGCCGCTATGTTTTACCGATCCGTTTTTAGATTTCAGGTTACCAAAGTAAACCACTTCTAAAAGCTGTTTGTTTTCGTTGTATAATGCACAGCTTCCGTCTAAATCAACGGCTTCTTTAGAAGATCCGAAACCGAAAAGACCTTTCTTTTCGATAGCGCCCCAGTTAATACCCACGCAAACATTCTGAAGTTTGCTACCATTGCTTTTTTCAAGACTGATACGCTGTCCTTTTTGAAGATTGATTGCCATAATATTATTGATATTTGTTTAAATAATCCTGTAAACCACCTTTCATACCTACGCCTACTGCCTCAAATTTCCATTGATTTTCGCGTTTGTAAATCCTTCCGAATTCTACTGCGGTTTCGATAGAAAAATCTTCTTCCAGTTCGTACTTTAAAATCACTTCATTGGTTACGGCATCAAAAATACGGATGAAAGAATTTCTCACCTGCCCAAAGTTCTGTCTTCTGGTTTCTGCCTCATGGATGGTTACCACGATACAGATTTCGCTTACCTTACTGTCTATTTTCGTCAGGTCGATTTTAACCTGTTCGTCATCGCCATCGCCATCTCCGGTTAGGTTATCACCAGTGTGCTCTACAGCACCATCAGGAGAAACGAGGTTGTTATAGAAAACAAAATTTTCGTCAGAAACCAGTTTTTTCTGGTCGTTTAATATAAAAATCGAAGCATCTAAATCGAATGCAGAACCTGTAGAAGAGCTGTTGGTATCCCAACCTAAACCTATTGTAAATTTAGGGGCATTGATATTTTCCCTTTGCCCCTTTTGCAGATTAATAGCCATATTTAAATTAATTTATAGTTGTTGTTTTTGATATAGTCTTTTATAAGAAGTAAGTTTTTAGAATAAGCCTCTATGGTATGGTAATTATTACCGAGCGAAAGATCGTAAAGCTGATTAATAAAATCGGCATTTCTGCGCTCCAGAAATATGGTAAAGCTGCTCGAGGTACTGTTTAAAATGTATTTAACGATACGGGTATTGAAACAGAAATTGCCACCGTCTATAATTTCTTCGAGATCGAAAATAGATTTGATCTGGTGGTAATTCAGAAAGTTTTCTACGTTGGGATGGATATTTTTGTTTACCAGTTCGGCAAAGTAGAGCATGTGCATTTCGTTGCTCAGGCCATATTCCTTCGCCATTTTCAAAATCATCCTTTCGTGACTTCCGGTAATTTTGATATCATCCAGAAACAAAAGTGTTTTTCCGGCCAGAAAATCCTTATCGATATGAAAAGAGTCATTCCCGATCAGCGAAAGCCTTTCTTCGGCACTTAATTCGCCATAATCTTCCTTATAGGTAATGGTGCGGTGTACTTTGGTTTCCTGTACGGCCAGCCCACCATTTTCTACCAGCCAGCGGTTAAGCTGGCTCACGAAATAGTTTTTCATGGCAAAAGTTGCCGTTGGGATAAAGCTGTAAGGACTTGATATCACCACAATCTGGTCGGTAATCAGGTTATCGACCAGGTAATAGCGGATAAAGCCATCGGCAAGGGCTTTACCGAAGGAACGGGCTACCAGATCATCGCCAAACTTAAAGCGGCTGTAATCGTCGGCACTAAAACCGAAATCGGTTGTATTGTCGATTTTGTGGAGTGAATAACTATACGGTATCATAGAGTAGGTTTGAGATAGATAGATTGTTGGAATTGATGAGCATACTGTTAATCCCCATGGCTTCGGCCCCGCGCACATCAGCATGCGGGTTATCGCCAATATGGATCACATCCGATAACAATAAATCAGGATGTTTTGTTCTGTCGATCGTATCCAGCATCAGCTGAAAAAAGCCTGCACTGGGTTTCGACATGCGCACTTCATCCGAATAAAGCTGAAAATCGATGTACTGACCGATGCCCAGGTGATTGATCACTTTTTTTAAGGTTTTACCTTTAATAAAACCGGTATTGCTTAAAATATTGGTGGTACTGTTACCCGATTCCTTGATTTTAGCCAGCACATCTAAACAGTTATCGCAATAGAGCTTTGGTATATGTGTAAACACTATCTGCTCCATATCATGGTCAAGCTGCTGCAGGTCTACATCACTGAAATTGAAATCGTAATCGTTGATCATGCTGATGATCATTAAATACATTTCTTCGGCATCAACATTTTTCCCGGCCTTCTCGTTAATGGCATTTACCATTAAATCAACCTGGCGGAAAGTGACGGCAATTTCTTCAACAGTTTTATTTTTACCGTTAAAGTTCCGGTAAAAATATTGTACCCGTTCCTGTTTATACGTGGGATTGGATTTAATCAGCGTTAACCAAAGATCGAATGAGTAATGTTTGTAAAAAGCCATTTGCACCTGTTTCCTAATCTGTTTAATATGTCCCGATATTTACCGGGAAGGTTTGTTTAAAGATTTATCACAGATAAGCCTTAGTTTTAAGATTTATCCAATACATCTTCGGCATCTTCCGAGATCACGACATCACTTTTATGTTTTTTAGGGAAGTTGAACAATAAAGAACTTAATACCGGCAGAATAAAAATAGCCACGGTGAAAATAGATACAAAAAGATCTGTTCTTTCGCCTTCGATGGCATGCGAAATCGGCGATTCGGGATAGAAATGCGTAAATAGCGACGAAGTAAGTTTAATACCCAATACGCCAATTACGATGAAAGCCACGGTTTCTAAAAAAGTAAATTTTTCCATCAGCTTTACAAAAGCCTGGGCAACAAAACGCATGGCCAATATCCCGATAAATACACCAATATAAATTAGCCAGATATGATCGGTAAAAGCAACAGCCGCAAAAACGTTATCGATAGAGAAGGCCAAATCCATTACCTCTACCAGGGCAACAGTTGCCCAAAAAGTTCCAATTAAACCTACTGTTGATTTATATATCCAGCTTTTGCTTTTATCTACTTCCTCTTCTTCATCGTTGTTTTTACTGTTCTTTTTCCTGAAATAATCGAATGCAAGGTATAACAGGTATAAACCGCCAAGTGGCTTTAACCACCAGATTTTAACCAGCCATGCAGCCAGGAACAAACAGATACCCCTGAAAACGTAGGCCCCGATAATACCATATTTTAAAGCTTTATCGCGCTGGTTCTTTGGCAAATCCATAACCATGGTAGCCAAAACGGCGGCATTATCAACCGAGAGCAAACTTTCGATTACAATCAGGTTTAAAATAATTAATAATCCGGCCTGTATATCATCACCTAAAATTGTGTGCAGAAAATCCATTGAGCGTGTGTGTTTTTTTAATTAATGTTTTAGTTTTCATAGCAAAGAAACAAAATTTTATCATTTCTGCTAATCAATCTGTTTATTTTAGCTATTGTTTTTATGGTTAGAACGACAATTGTTAAAATTGTTACGTTGCCGGCATCAAATATCAGTTCGCAATCTCCAGTTGATACACCGTTCCCTTTTCTCCTGCCAGAACAACCTTATTTCCTTTTTTTGCTTTTTGAACCGAATTAAAACTTTTATTCGAAATGTGTTTCCAGTTGCTGCCACCATCGGCAGAGATATCGGTACCTGATGTACCGGTGGCAATTAATGTTTTGGAGTTGATGTAAGTTACACCCGACCGGTATCCTAAAACCGGACTAACGGGCTTTTGCCAGGTTTTACCTCCATCGCTGGTTAACAGCACGTTATTGGCATTTTCTTTATCTTTTAGATAATTCCCGCCAACCGCAACACCAATTTTGTCATTCAAAAAATCGATAGAGAAAGGCCCCGTGCTGTTTTCGCCCTGTAAAATAGGGCATTTAAATACCTGCCAGCTCTCTCCGTAATCAGGTGAAAAATAGATATTGGATACCGTGCCCCCGGTAGCAATCCAGGTTTTACCGCCAGGTAATGTTTTTATGGTTGTACCACTGGCCGCAAAACTCGCCTCTCCTTTGGTTAAATCACTTTTTAAATTAGCGGTAATGTTCTGCCAGCTTTTTCCTGCATTGGTAGTTTTAAGCAGCTGTAATTTATTATTGATCGGATCGCCGAAAATAATCCCTTTGTTTTTGTCCCAAAAGCCGGCTCCATCCAAAAAAATGGCCGTATCTGTATTTTTATAATGTTCTGTCCAGCTTTCTCCCCCGTCGCTTGTTTTAAGGATATAAGCGGGCGATCCGGCATTTACAATAATCGCATTTTGATCATCGAAAGCTTCAATATCCCTGAAATCGACCTTTTCATAACCTTTTGGCTGTATCCATTTCCAGGTTATACCGCCATCGGTACTTTTGCCCACCGAACTGTTGCTCCCGCTTACCCAAATCACCTGATCGGATACCACACTTAAACCACGTATGCTGGTTTTAGTGCCCTCGGTTAAAGGTTTAATATTATATGATTGAGCGGCGCAAAAAAAAGGTGCCATTAAAAGGCACCATAGTAATTTCTTCATTGATTGTTATTTAACCCGTCTAAAAGTTTCTGATCTGCCTAACAGCGAAATGCCTACATAACCACGGATGTTTAATACATCGGTACTTTTTAAGGTCATATTGCAGCTGTAAGTTTTACCACTTTTCGGATCATAAATTGTACCATCAGTCCATTTTCCGCTATCGTAAACAAAGTCTTTTAATATCTCTAAGTTCAGCAAAGCTCTTTTCTGTAAGTTTTCATCAGGGTTTTTAACATCTAATTTAGGTTTACCGTTGATGTTTGGCTCCTTTATCCATGCCAGTTTACCGTAAAACTTATCGCCTTTTTTATAAATCTCTATCTGTCCTTCTCCCGATGGATTAAGCCATTTACCTAAAATAGCATCTTTGTTCTGTGCAAAGGCAGAAAATGATACCGCTACAAAGAGCAGCATTAAAAATGGTAGCTTTCTCATATTTTTTATTTCTAGTTAGTTTTTAAAGATAATGAATTACACCTTATATCGAAACACTAAATAAAGCGAAAAAGTATGAGAAAGTTTTTAAATCTGAAAATTTACTTTGAAACGATCGGCAGGTATTTAGCCCTGTAAGCATAAAACAGAAACAGGTTAAACAATAACATTACGCCTACCATCGGCAAATCTTTCGGACCTAAAAATGCATGGTAGAGGAAAATGTTTAAAGTAACCGGAAAGATAATAAGAGCTGCCAAAGGAGCTGTACGGTTAATAAGCAACAATATTCCTCCGAGAAGTTCAGTTACTTTGATCAGTGGAAAAAGATAAACAGAAGCCATTATCCCTGTCATGAAGCTGGTTTGGGCAGGCGTCATTTCTGGTGCCTTTGGCATTAAATTAAGAAAAAAGCTTACAGAAGCAAATAGATACATGGCGGCTAAAAGCACGCGGACAACAATTACTGCAATTTTCATATTGGTTAAGTTTTAGTTTGTATTTTAAAAATAATATTTTTTGTTCAATTTATTATTGGTTCATTGGTTTGTTGGTTTATTGGTAATTGGTTATTGGTTATTCGTTATTGGTAATTAATTGGTTAACTGGTTAATCGGTTAATTGAAGCAAATAGTTTATTGATCATTCGTTCATTCGTAAATGTACCCCTAAAAGTTACCGTCATTTCGAATTTGAATTTATTGTGTAAAAATCAATATGATTGACAGATGGTTAATACAGTTACCCCCCGCAATTCGTCATCTCGATCGAAGTGCAACGTAGCCGAGAACCACGAAGTGTTCAGCGAAGCTAAATCTATTTCGAGTTAGATCTTTCCCTACCTGAAGCAGGCGAGCATTCCACTGCGTTCCAGTCGAGATCACGTTTTTTTTGAGCCTGTCAATGGTAGAGGAGCCGAGAAATCTATCTTAATGTCCTTAATCCGTTAATGGTCAATTATTAAATAGCTATACTGCATTTATAAATAAAGCATATTCTTTTATAATAACTCGCTTTAACAGTTCCAGACTAAGGACTAAAGACTCACGACTTCGGACTCCAAGCTCCCAACGCCAAGCTTACCTATTTATAATCATAATTCACCATCCACTGGATCCCAAATTTATCAGTAGCCATACCGAAAAGGGCATTCCAGAATGTTTTTTCCAGTGCCATCGTTACCGTGCCTCCGGCAGATAAACCTTCAAAAAGTTGTTTTGCTTCTTCCTCGCTCTGTGCATCAACCGAAATTGAGATAGCTGTTCCTAAAGTAGAGGGTGGCATAGGTGCAGTAATATCAGTTCCCATTAAAACACCGCCCCCAATAGGTAACGCGATGTGCATTAGTTTCTCCTGATCGCTCGCAGGCATTCCATCACAGCCCGGCGAATCTTTAAAGCGTTGTACAACCAAAAATTCGCCTCCAAATACTGATTTGTAAAAGTTAAATGCTTCTTCGGTGTTACCGTTAAAATTTAAATACGTGTTAAGTGTTGCCATTTTTATTTAGTTAATTGGTTCATTGATCATTCGTTCATTGGTCATTGGTTTATTGGTCATTGGGTCATTGGTCATTGGTTCGTTGGTCATTGAAAATTAGTTACAGTATGATGTAATAGCCTTGCGATTAGTTGGCTTCCAACTGCAGACTTCGGGCTTCATCTATATCCTCGTCAGTTTTATATCCATCCATGGCACCCAGTTTTTACCATCAAACTGTTCCCATAAGCCTTCAATGATATTTCCCTTAAAATTTCCTTTAAATCTTTCTGTATCAGCAAATATTAAAATGATATCCTCATAAATTTTAAGCGTAGAAATGGAAATACATCCATTGTTATCAAACGACTGCGATCTGAAAACATCTTCCATATCATCATAATGTGTAATTTCCAAGGCCTGTATTTTTTTATCACCAAAGCTTACATCCACCTTGTGCGTTAAAAAGAAGTTGCCTTCAACCCATTCGTAGGTATCTGTTCCACTGATAATTTCGCCTGATTTGGTTAAACCTTCAGTTTTCCATTTACCGATATAGGAATTTAATAAATCGAGCCTGTTGTTTCTCATAAATGTAATAAAATCAATTACTGTTTAGGGTATTGTAAATATTCTTTAACTGATGAACGTGACGCTGGGTGTGGTAAATCACGAAATATATGGCCTCAAGCCGGGTTAAAAAACCATATCCTGGCAACTCATAAGCCACACATGTTCTGGTTAAATCAAGGCCTTTTACCGCTTCAGATATCCCTTCCCTGATCTGCTTCAGGTTTTGCATCAATTCTGGCTGGTGATATATTTTATCTTCGGGATAAATCACTTTAGGCGAGTCGTATTTAACATTAAAGTTTAGAAAATCTTTCTTAATCTGTGCAACCATTAAATCAGCAGGTTTATCGGTTTCGGTCACCGGGCCATTAATGACCTGCAAAAAGCCCGAATTAGACAAAATCATGTGTTCGGTTAACTGACCAGCTGTCCAGCTACCTTTAAAAGGCACTGTATTAATCTCGTCGACATCAAATTTTGAGAAAACACTTTCCAATGCCGACAGCGTTTCTTCGGCTTCTACTATTACTTTTTCCATAACTACATATAGTTCATACCTGCATAGCCTAATAATCTTCGCCAAAGGGCAATCTGCCCGATGCAATTGGCTTCGCGGTAAGTGTTAAAACTGATCATTTCGAACAAAGTGATTTCCATGCCCGGGATATTGAGTTTTTCTTCAAGCTGTTCATCCGAAGCCTGAGTTAAAGCCTCCTGCAAATGTGGCGAAATTGCTTGCCAGTCTTTTATTAAGCCGGCCAGTGATGGATAAACCGCATCATCAACAATGCTTTTGTTATTGGCAAAAAGTTCGTCGGTTATGGATGGAAGATCAATCCCGAATGATTTGGCCAGAAAATAGCGTCCCTGAACCACGCTACCCGTAATCCAGGCGATGTGGTTAGCCTTCGTATCCAGTCTTTTTTGCGCATCTTTTTCATCTATCCCTTCCAAAGCCCTCAATAAAAAATCGCTGTGCATTTCGTATAGTACAATCAGGCCGTACATCCTGTTGCTGGTTGGTGTGCTTTTCATATGGTTTAAATTAGCTGGTTAACTTAAAATAAAGTTAGGGCTTAATATTGATGCCTACCCTTGCCGTAAAAGTCAATATTAAGGGGGATTTGAGACAATTTTTATATATTTACGATAAGTAAATTTTAACCAAATGATAGAAATAGGTGTTTTAATACCCCAAAACTTCAGATTATTAAGTGTAGCGGCCATTTTAGATGTTTTTGACACCGTAAATGGATTTTATAGAAAAGATAAACTCGAAACACCCTTTAATATCAGTTTAATTACAGCTGACGATAAAGATTATAACTTTAGCGAACACCCTTGCATCTCTTTACAAAAAGCCACCAACCTTGATCTTATTTTGGTTCCGTCGTTTGCAACAAATGATATTAAGGAATGTATTTCGGTGAACAAAAGTTACATCCCCTGGTTAAACAAACAGCATAATAAAGGGGCAGAAATAGCGACTTTTTGCACTGGTGCATTTTTACTGGCAGCATCGGGTTTATTGGATGGCAAAGCTGCTACCACGCATGTTGATGCCTGTTCGGCATTTTCGACCGCTTTTCCGCAGGTGCACTTAAAGGCAGATAAAACAGTAACCCAGGATGGCAAACTTTTTACCAGCGGTGGTGCAACATCTACCTTCCATTTATTGTTACATCTTTTGCAGATCCACTGCGGAAAAGATATGGCAGTAAAGGTTGCCAAGGTTTTCGCCATTGATATGGACCGCGTAAACCAGTTGTATTTTAGCACTTTTCAGCCCATCCGCCATCATAACGACGAGCTGGTAGCTTCGGCACAGGAAAAAATAGAAAACAATTATCAGGATGTGGCCACCATTGAAGAGATGATTAAAGATATCCCTTCGAGCAGGCGGAATATTGTGCGCCGTTTTAAGCAGGTAACCGGCATTACCCCTATCGAGTACCTTCAGCAAACACGGATAGAAGCGGCCAAAAAGCTTTTAGAACAAACCGCACAACAAATGACCGAAGTGATTTATAACTCTGGTTATAACGACCCAAAAGCTTTTAGAAAAGTATTCAGAAAATCAGTCGGGATGACACCAACGCAGTATCGGGATAAATTCCAGGCAAGGTAATCGTTGTGTTGCCATAATTCATTTTATTTAGTGTAATAGCGACACCAAAAAAAACTAATTAATTAGTTTTCAACATTAAGTATCATTTTGTTAATAATTAATATCAAATAAATGCACTACACTACATTATTTAAGATAACTTAACGTTATAATTACACTAACCAAATAAACTATTTTTATGAGCACATTCCTTTTAATTACTGCGGCATTTTATGTTATTTCTTTTGGATTAATGTTTTACTGCTATGTTTCCGCTGAGCAGATTCCCAGCGATGACGAAAAATTTTAACCAGATTTTTCCCCGTCATCAACATTAACTCTCCTTTTAACCTAATGCATTGGGCTTTATTTCAACAAAGGCGGTAAAATAATATGGCCAGTTATTTTCCCCAAAATCTTAATTATTTATTGTCGATCCACTTGAGCAAATAAGTGGCGCCTCCCGTGTACCATAAAATTGCTGAGATTAAAAATATTGCGATCAGGATCCATAAAATTGGCCATCCTTCAAATTTGTGTTTTGAACCAGGGATATAAGACTCATTAAGTTTATTATGGTCATTTTCCATCCTATCACCCTTGTGTTCCGGTTTCGGATTAGATATATTGCTCATAAAAATATTCAGTTAGAATTGCAAACTTAAGCTATAAACCAATAAAATCGAAATTAGTTTCAACATAAGTGCGATTTATCGCCCACAATGAATAAAATGATCAAAACTTTACGGTTTTGTTAGTTGTACCCGGCAAAATTCTTCGATGATGAACTTTTTTAAAGGAAATAGAGCTGAAAAATTTCCGGATATTTTTTTTAAGCGCAAAACATGTGGTGCTTAATAAACTGTTGTTCCGCTTTTACTTTAAGTCTTCTCCCGTCGAAAAAATCAGAATCCTGGCTTTCGTGCATCCGATAGTTATCAGATCGGGGCAATTCGCTCCGTCACCTCAATTTATTTCAGGGTCTTTCATGCCATTAGCGTAATTTTTATTTTCTGAAGCGCAAAGCCTGTGGTTCTTCGTAAAATCCAGTCCCGCTTTTACTACAAGTCCTCGCTGCGCTGTGGGCTTTCCGTGCAATCGGGGCTATGATTGAAGGGTATCTTCAATAGCTATCGTGATATTTTTTGCAAAAAGATGTAAATCTTAAAAATGGACTTTTTTACGCTACTGCTTCGAAAAAGCCTGCTGATATTTAAGCGGTGTTTTTCCGGTTATTTCCCTGAAATATTTATGAAAACTGGTGAAATTGTAAAAGCCGCAATCGTAACAGATTTCTTTCACCGTTAAATCGTTTTCTATTAAAAGTTTACAGGCCTGACCTACCCTTATTTCGTTCAGAAACTGTGTATAGGTTTTCCTGCTTTTGGTTTTAAAGAATTTACAGAACGAATTCGGACTGATTTTAGCCACCGCGGCAATTTCTTTTAGTTCTATTTTATTTTTGTAGTTGCTGATGGTATAGTTATAAATCGATTGGATCCTGTCTTTTTCATTTTCCAGAAAGTTTGGCTTAAAGCCCAGCGAAACCAGTGTTTTTTTCTCTTCGCAGGTGGCTATTTCAGTGAGCACTTCCAATAATTTAATAATCCGCATTGTACCATTAGCTTCAATAATCAAGGGCATTAAGCTGGCTATCCGCTCTTTTGCCACTCCCAAAAGCTGGATTCCTTGTTTAGACTGCGCCAACATCTTTTTAAGTTCCTGATTTTCGGGTAGGTCAATAAATCCGGATCCTAAAAAATCTTCCTTAAAATGAATGGCATATACATCAACCGATTCTTCTTCCTTTTTTTCAAAAAACTCAGGATCAAAGCGCCAGTAATGAGGCAAGTTATTGCCAAGCAGCACCACATCGCCTTCGCTAAAATTTTTAATGCTATCGCCGATAAACTGCGTTCCCCTGCCTTTTTTAATGTAAATCAACTCTAAAGCAGAATGGTAATGCCACAGGTTGTTTACATCTGGCATCACATCTCTCCGGGCGCTAAAAGAATCTACCGTATTGGTAGATACATTAAGTAAATGCGGTTTCATAAAATCTTAAAAAATCAATCTAATATGCAGTAATATTTCGCAATGTATAAAATTGAGACAATATCATTTAATAATTAGATCATAAAGTTAAATTTTTATTAGCACTTAAGGGTTTAATTTGTAAAGAAACAACTAACCAAAAATATGTGATGAAGGTGGGATTATTTATTTCTTGTTATCTCGAAAAACGCAGGATACGGTTGTTTTCAGCCTGACTTTCTAAAAAGCAGATATTGAACAAACATTAATAATCAGTGCCGGCAATGCACAAAGTTTAACTATTTTTATTTTGGCAGAACCAGCCAAAACAATAAACAAACCAAATATGAGCCATACCACAACAACGAATTTTCAGGTATCCGATACGCCAAAGAACAGCAAAAGTTACCTGTTTCCATTAATTTTAGTTACCAGCCTCTTTTTCTTCTGGGGATTTGTACATAACCTCGATCCGGTTTTAATTCCCCATTTACGTAAAGCCTTTCAATTAAATGTTTTTGAATCTACCCTGGTTGACTCCTCTGTTTTTATTGCTTATTTTTTATTGGCTTTACCTGCGGGTTATATTATGCGTAAATATGGCTATAAAAGTGGCATCATATTAGGCCTTGTTTTATTCGCGGTTGGCTGTTTATTGTTTATCCCGGCCGCCAATACTGCACAATACGTCTTTTTCTTAGGCGCTCTTTTTATCATTGCCTGTGGTTTAACCTTTTTAGAAACAGCTGCAAATCCTTATGTTACCGTGCTCGGTCCGCCAGAAACTGCAACCCAAAGGTTAAATTTTTCTCAATCGTTTAATGGTTTAGCAGCTTTTTTAGCCCCCGTACTGGGTGGAAAATTTATTTTTACCGAAGCTAAATATACCGACGCGCAGTTGGCAAAACTATTGCCTTTAGAAAAACAGGCGTATGTACTGGAAGAGGCATCAACCGTAAAAGCACCGTATTTGATTTTGGGTATTATCATTATTGTGGTTGCTGTTCTCTTTATTTTCACCAAACTACCCGATATTAAGGAAGAAGAAAGCGCCAATGAAAAAAGCTCATTTGGTCATGTATTGGGGCATAGCCATTTACGCTGGGCGGTTATCGGGCAATTCTTTTATGTAGGCGCACAGGTTTGTGTATTGAGCTTGTTCATCAGTTTCGTTACCTCATCAGCAGGCATCACACAAGATGAAGCGAAATGGTATGCAGGTGCAGCAGGCCTGGCTTTTATGTTGGGTAGATTTGCAGGTACATTTTTCATGAGGTTTGTAGCGCCGCACAAACTATTGATGTTATACGCATTAATCAGCGCTATACTTACCCTGGTATCTATTTTCGCAAGCGGAATGATTACCGTTTATGCTTTAATCGGCGTGGCCTTTTTTATGTCGATCATGTTCCCTACCATATTCTCTTTGGGCATAGCTGGTTTGGGCAAGGATACCAAGCTCGGTTCATCCTTAATCGTTATGTCTATTGTTGGTGGTGCATTTTTGCCGCCTGTTTTGGGACTGATATCAGATGCCACACACAATATACAATATGGTTATTTGGTGCCTTTTGTTTGCTTTTTAGTGGTATTCTACTTTGGCTGGAAAGGCTGGAAACCCAACCATATTGAAAAAGAAATAAGTTTAGAGTTATAAAATCATGATGAATATCAGTCGGTTATATGATTATTTTTCACCACAGATACATAGATAAACATGGATTTTTATATCTGTGTGCATCCCCGCCTGAACGGCAGGGCAGGCTTTTTATCTGTGGTTAATAGAGATGATTTAACATGTAATGGTTTCATTAACAATAAATAAATATTATATAGATGAAGAAATTAGTTATCAGGATTAATAACGCTGATAATGTTTTGGTAGCATTACAGGATTTACCCAAAGGAACCGAAATTGTACACGAAGGGATTAGCTACCTTACCGAAGAGGAAATTCCGGCCAAGCATAAGTTTTTTATGCAGGATATGAAAGCCGGGGATGAAGTGATCATGTACGGTGTGCTGGTTGGGAAAGTTCAGTTCGAGCTAAAAGCCGGTATGCGTATGAGTGTAGAAAACACCAAACATGCTGCAGAACCTTTTGCTTACCGCAATGTTGATTTTAAATGGGAGGCACCAGATGTAAGCCGATATGCAGACCGTAAATTTTATGGTTATCACCGTAAAAACGGCGCAGTGGGTACAGCCAATTACTGGCTGTTTATCCCAACGGTTTTCTGCGAAAACAGAAACCTTGATATCATTAAAGAATCGTTATACGGCGAACTCGGTTATGCGGTAGATGCCCAATACAAATCGTATACGCACAAGCTTGTTCAGGCTTACGAAAATGGCGAAAGTATCGAAAACATCAGTTTCGAGCCTAAAACAGGGAAAGCCTACCGCACCTTTAAAAATGTGGATGGAATTAAATTCCTCACACATAACGGTGGCTGCGGGGGCACCCGCCAGGATTCGGATACCCTGAGCAAGTTGCTGGCCGCTTATGCGAATCACCCTAACGTAGCCGGAATTACCGTTTTAAGTTTGGGCTGTCAGCATTTACAGGTGGAAGATTTTAAACGCGATCTTTTAACGCTTGATCCTAATTTTGATAAACCCTTATTAATTTTCGAACAGCAAAAAGCACAGAGTGAAGCGCAATTAATCCAAAATGCAATCAAAAGCACTTTTGAAGGCCTGATGCTAATCAATAAACAAGAACGTACAGAAGCCCCTTTAAGTAAATTATGCGTAGGCGTAAAATGCGGTGGCAGTGATGGTTTTAGTGGTATTTCTGCCAATCCGGCTGTGGGTTACTGTGCAGATTTATTGGTGGCATTGGGCGCAAAGGTGTTATCGGCAGAGTTTCCAGAACTTTGTGGTGTAGAACAGGAAATGATCGACAGATCTGTAGATCAACCCACTGCCGAAAAATTTATCCGCTTAATGACAGAATATGATGACCTGGCGCACAAAGTAGGTTCGGGTTTTTACATGAATCCTTCACCAGGCAACATTAAAGATGGTTTAATTACCGACGCGATAAAATCAGCCGGGGCAGCACGTAAAGCAGGTTCTTCCCCTGTTGTTGATGTTTTGGATTATACTGAGCCTGCCACTAGACCTGGTTTAAGTTTGGTATGTACGCCAGGAAATGATGTGGAAGCCACTACAGGTAAAGCGGCTGCCGGTGCAACGCTTATCCTGTTCACCACCGGCTTGGGTACACCAACCGGAAATCCGGTTTGCCCCACCATTAAAGTAGCCACCAATTCGCTTTTGGCTAAACGCATGAGCGACATCATCGATATCGATACCGGAGCAGTGATTAACGGCGAAAAAACCATTAACGAAATGGGCGAAGATATCCTCGAATATTGCATTAAAGTAGCCAGCGGAGAAGAAATACCAAAGGCTGTGCAACTAAACCAGGATGATTTTATCCCCTGGAAAAGAGGAGTAAGCCTGTAGCGGATGGATGATGGAAGAGGTAAAATGGAAGATGTGGCATAGAAAATCATCAAAAACCACGTCGTCATTTCGACTGAAGCGCAGTCCCGACGTTAAGGCGGGAGAGAAATCTATGCAACTAAATACCCTCTGCTCAAAACTCTTGGCGCTATGCTTAAATAAAAACAAAAATATCCCCCGAATATGAATTTAAATTTAGACGGAAAAATAATACTGGTAAGTGGTGGTGCAAAAGGCATCGGTGCGGCAATTGTTAAAGCTTTGGCCATCGAAAATGCATTTCCGATCATCATTGGCCGAAATGAGAAAGATAACCTGAAAATGCTTCAGGAAGTAAAAGATTCAGGCTTAAAAGCCGACTATTTTACAGCAGAGCTTACAGCACCCGAAAGTTGCAAAACCATTGTTGATGCCATTGTTGAAAAATATAACAGAATAGATGGTTTAGTAAATAATGCAGGTGTAAACGATGGCGTGGGCCTCGAAAGCGGAACTTATGAAGCTTTTATGGAATCACTGCATAAAAACGTGGTTCACTACTATCTTTTAGCGAAGTACGCCTTACCTGCATTGAAAGATAGTAAAGGTTCTATTTTGAATATCGGCAGCAAAACAGCCGAAACCGGACAGGGCGGAACATCTGGTTATGCGGCATCAAATGGTGCCCGAAATGCCTTAACACGTGAGTGGGCAGTAGAATTATTACCATACAGCATCCGTGTAAATGCCATTATTGTAGCCGAAGCCTGGACCCCCCTTTACGAAAAATGGATCAACACTTTTGAAGACCGTGATGAAAAACTGAAAAGCATTACCGATCAAATCCCTTTCGAAAACCGGATGACTACTGTAGATGAAATTGCCAATACTGCTGTCTTCTTATTGTCAGACAAATCGAGCCATACTACCGGCCAGTTAATCCATGTAGATGGCGGTTATGTACATTTGGATAGGGCATTGTTGTAAACACACAGTTTCGGTCTGTGTCCTCGCAGACCGAAACCAAAACAAAACGCGATGGTCTGTGCAGACACAGACCATGGAGTTAATCGTCATTTCGACCGTAGCGGAGAAATCTGCTGTTGAAGGCTTTCCTCCTCATCTCTATTTCTGTCATTCTGAACGCTACCTGTCCCGAATATTCGGGAGTGAAGAATCTTTTTTAACTAAGACTTTCATTTTCGACCTGTTTTGGGTTCGGTTTTCTATCGCTTGCAGATTCTTCGTTCCACTCAGAAGACAACACCTTAAATGGTCTGTGCAGACACCAATGCTATTAACTTAGTGTTATAAATATTTGAAA
>NZ_QNQU01000045.1 GCF_003315595.1 Pedobacter miscanthi
AGAGATCTATCTCGAGATAGATTTCTCGACTTCGTTGCACTTCGCTCGAAATGACGGTAATTAAGGTAGATTAGCAAATTGATGCTATAATTTTATCGTTGAGTAATTTTATACACCGTGCCGTTCTTATTCTCCGGCCCGGTGTCGGTATTGCTTAACACATATAATTCACCTGACGGATCTTCGCCGAAAGCGGTGATTTTAGCATTCTCTGCAATGTTCAAAAAAGATAACTTGCCACGTAACCATTTATTGCCCGATGGCTGAAGGTAATACCCCCTGCCTGTCCAATCGGCAAAAATATATTTTCCTTTGATCTGTTGGTTTTTGGTACCGTTGTATACGTATCCACCCGTTACCGATACGCCTTCGCTGTGCTGGTATTCGGTAATAGGTGCAATCATTTCTTTGATATTACAGCCTTTATCAGGATTATAACAGTGTGTACCTTCCATTAACCTCCAGCCATAATTCCCTCCTTTTGTAACAATATCCACCTCTTCCCAGGTAGACTGGCCCACATCGCCGGCAAATAATTGCTTTGATGCCCTATCGAAAGAAAAACGCCATGGATTTCTGAAACCATAGGCCCATATTTCGGGTTTAACATTCGGTTTACCTACAAATGGATTATCTTTTGGTACTTTATAACCCGATTCGGTATTGATATCAATCCTCAATATTTTACCATGCCAGGTGTTCATATCCTGTCCGTTGCCAATGGTGCCATGCTCGTCGCCCTGACCGCCGCCGTCGCCAAAAGAAGCGTATAAATAACCATCAGGCCCGAATTGTAAACAGCCACCATTGTGGTTCCCATCAGGTTCCTCTATGGTTAAAATAATGCGCTTGCTTGCCACATCAATCTTTTTACCACCTTCAGCCAATTTATATTCAACCAGTACCCCGGTGTGGTTCGATTTCTGAACAGAGGGTACGCTGTAATAGAGGTATATTTTTTTGTTCGTTTTAAATGCAGGATGTAAAGCGATACCAAGCAAACCACGTTCTTCGTAACCGCGATTAAGTTTTACCAGTTTATCTTTCAGATCGATTAATGGTTCTTCCAATAATTTCCCTTGCTGCACAACCCTGATTTTTCCAGATTGTTCCGTAATCCACGCCTCGTTATTATCCGGAAAAACAATAGCGGTTGGTGCCTGTATACCAGCCGCAAACACCTCTACCCCGACTGATATGTCAGGAACATTAGCTACCTTTTTAACAGAAGTTTTCTTTTGCGCAAAAACCTGTATGCTGGCGATTAAAATACAGGCAATAACGACTGCAAACAATCTTAAAACATGATGTTTAAATATCTTTTTTTTCATTTTTATAGGGTATTGTTTAATGGATAAAATCAAAAAGCAGTGTACCGTTAAAGGTTTTGCCATCCGTTTTATTTTTCTGGCTTTGTGGCCCCATGGATGAAGCAGCCTGGAATTTGGTACCAATGGCACTGATTCCTTTTAAAAATCCGATACTTCCATCCGGAAATGCAGGTTCTACATTGTTGTTGCTTAATGCAGCCGCCTCCCGGGCAGGTCGGTATAATTGCAGATAGGTATCCTGATCGGCTATATACACCTTAAACGGAGCTTCCTTATTTTCGATCACCACCCAGTTTACCTCTGAATAATAGCCTTTAAATTCCGGATATCCCCAGGTTTCGCCGGTAATCGAATTATTATAATCTTTATGCCAAACGCCAAACTGCTGACCTTTTAACCTGTTTTTCCAAACCCGGTAAGGCCCGCGACCAAGGTATTTTACCCCGGTAATTTTCTCCTCAGGATAATTGAAAGTAATGCCCATAAAATCTGCATCGCCCTGCTGGTTAAAAGTATATTCGAGCTTAACCAGTTTGCCCGGTTCAAAGGTCCATTTGGCATGAAGATTTCCTTGCCCCTGATAGTCTGATTCGACAATAGTTTTTTCTTCATCGGCTTTAAAACTGAAGCTTTTCAAAGTGGTATTCACTCCAGCCAACAGCGGTCCTTTCGATAATGAAATGGTGGCATCAGGCTTAAGCACTTTCTCCAGATAACCTGTTGTTTTATCAAAATAATAAGCAATTCCATCCTGTTTAACCACTAGTGACTGACCGGTTTCTTCAGTTTTTACCGACAAATTAGATGTAGTTTTTTCCTGTTTGCTCGCAATGGATTGCGCGGTGCTTATGGGCCAGCTCCAGGTAAATATTTCTTTTTGATCGGTGCCGTAAGCGGTTAAATATAAAGCATCGTTCTGCGCCCATGATGCGGGCAAATTCAGGGAAAGCGTTCCCTTTGCATCAGGTTTAAGGTTTGATGTAGCCGTTCCACTTGCTGTTATACTGGCTTTTGTTTCAGTAGCAACCGCAGCGGGAAAATTAACCAGTTTCCATTTAAAGGTGCATTTATCCAAACCCGTAAAGGCAAACCTGTTGGCAATGGGAATTTGACCATTAAAGTTTTGATCGATTTTTGGCAGATCGACAAAAACGGGCGACCATATTTCTTTTATCGTGTAAAAACTGCCTTCTTTTTCGCGGTGGGGTCCTACAATCCCGTCGGGTGCATGGTTTCCATCTCCATCGTATATGTTGTTTTTATCCGTCCGGATTACGTTTTCATCCACCAAAGCCCAGATAAAACCACCTGCAGCATGTGGGTGAAGCAGCACCTGGTTCCAGAAATCATCCAAAGCAGCACCTGCGCCACCATCATACAGGGCGTGCATAAATTCAGTCGGGAAGAAAACTTCCTTGCCCGATGTGGCCGCTTTAACCATATAGTTGTAATCAGGATAGTGTTTGGTATCGGTTCCGTTAAATTTTTCCCAGGGGTGGATTACGGTACGTTTTTGCGGATCGTACAAGGCATAATCGTTATCGAGATCGGTATTAAAGCCCCCTTCGTTACCATTAGCCCAAAAAATAATGGAAGGATGGTTTACATCCCTGATCACCAGTTCCTTTACCAACCTGTGACCAACGGTATTATCGTATTTGGCCTGCCAGCCGGTAAGTTCGTTGATTACATATAAACCGAGCGAGTCGCAAACATCCAAAAACTCAGCATCTGGCGGGTAATGCGACATGCGCACAGCGTTCATATTCATTTCCTTCATCAACTGCACATCCATCAGGTGCACCGCTTTGCTGAGCGTACGCCCGGTTTCAGGCCAGAAACTATGCCGGTTTACCCCTTTCAGGATCATCTTAGCACCGTTTACGTAAAAACCATCACCATTACGCAATTCAAGCGTACGGAAACCAAATTTTTGTTTGATTTGATGGATGGTTTTTTGTTTATTTTTAATCTTAACCACCACCTGATACAGGTTCGGAAATTCCGAACTCCAGAGTAAAGGCTGCGAAAAGGCAGATTTTAACTTTTGGGTACTGTCTGCAGGATTTGCTTTTATTAGAAATGCCTTTCCTACATTTTCGCCATTTAATTTTTTAACCTGTGCCTCAATTACATCGCCAGTGCTTAAGTGTTGCCCATACACATCTAGCTCGAAAGAACCATCGGCTTTCGCATTAACGGCTACCCTTTCGATAAATTTATCGGGAACAGTTTCGAGGTAAACAGGTCTGAAAATACCACCAAAAACCCAGAAATCACTTTTCCTTTCTGCATTATTGATGGAAGCATTGGCCGACATTTTATCTACCGTAACTTCTAATAGATTTTTCCCCTGGGGTTTTAAAAGTTTAGTAATATCATATTTGAAACGGTAAAAACCTCCCTGGTGCACTTCCCCTGCAGGTTTTCCGTTAACGGTAACCTTTGTATCCGTCATGGAGCCTTCAAAAACAAGGAATACCTTTTTACCGGTTATTTTACCTGTCGCAAATTCATGGCGATAAATTCCCTGTTCTTTGGCTTTATCTTTATCATGGCCATAATTGTAGCTCCCGAAGCCTTGTAATTCCCAATTGGAAGGCACAGGAATTTTTGTCCACACACCACTTTTACGACCTGCGGTGCAATAAAAATCCCATTGTTTAGTGTGGTCTTTATCTGTGCCCGAAAGATAGGTTTTAATGGTTTCCTGCGAAAAACCCTGATAGGTAACCAATATTAGCAAAAACGGAAGTATTTTTTTGATCATGATATATTTGGTGTTTGAATTAAAACCATATCAGATAAACGGTTAGATCGGATCTGGCGCCTACAAGATAACGGAATTTGTACGGAGGTAAAACCTGTTAACTACTTTGATACAATAGCGGGCCTATTTTTAGTAAAGGCCCGCGTAATGTTTTGTTATGGTTTGCCGGTTAACAATATCTGATAGCTGAAAGAAGTTGGTTTTGCATAAACCAGGTAAGGTTCTAAAGGTTTTGGTCCGCAGCCCCATGAGCCTACGCCCAGGGTTTTATGGCTGATGCACAAGACTGTTCCTTTGCTTTTGGGCAGGTCTATTTTGTACTCTACATTTTCCATTTCTTCATCGCTGTAGGGCAATGCAGCCACCTGAAACAGGTCTTTTCCACGTTTAACGGTTAAACCTATACCATTTCCCGCAGTGATATTTGCCCATCTCACATCCTCGTGGTTTCCGCTTTCCATCGGTTTTTCATAAGGTGTCATCTGGTTATTTACACTGCTAGAATAATGGCCGATATCAAAGCCACTTTTTCTGTCCGCATAGTTTTCCATTGGTCCGCGACCCAGGTAGTCGATTTTATTCAAATCCTGATCAAGAAAAAGGCGCACACCGATCCTGGCCAGTATCAGTTTAGGATCGCTGAAATCAACATTGTTTTCGGCATTGATTAATCCGTTGGCATTAATGGTATAAACCACATGGTGATGAACCGTAAAATCCTGTTTACCAGTTCCGGTAAGCTCTGCTTTAATTTCAATAATACCATTGCTGATCTGTTTAACTTTAACATCATTGGTTACCCAAACGATCGATTTCAGTCCTTTTTTCTCCCAGTCCGGATAGGCCCACATATCATCCTTACGGTGTGGTGCACGCCACAGGTGCAGCATTGGTCCGCCGTTGGCCTGAAGCATGTTTTTACCATCCTTCTCCATTTTAGAAAAAGTGCCTTTTGTTTTATCAAATTCCAGGGCAAAGTCCTTTCCTTTAATTTGTATGCTTTCTTTAGAATCGTTAAGGCTTAAACTGCCTGAAACTTGATTTTCTGCAGCAGGAACAGTAACCGGAAGTTCAAATTGTTGTGCGGCTACTTCATATCCTTTTTTTGCCCAGTTTTTATCGCCCGAAAGTTCAAACGAAACCCTTACGAAATATTCGGCACCTGCTTTAGGTTTTACTGAAAAAGGGATTTTGAGATCCTTTTCTTCGCCCGGCCTGATCGATCCGATAGAAAATACACCAGATGATATTTTATTACCATCTTCGGTAAGTTCCCATTTACCGTTTAAGCTGTTTACATCGGTAAACTGGTAACGGTTTTTAATGGTGACCATCCCGTTTTTAAGGTCTTTCTCCCTGATGCTGATCCATTGATAAGCATGTTTAAGTTCAGGAAAATGCGGTTTAAGCGATCGATCGGAAAATACCACTCCTTTATGGATAAAATACTGATCGTTTGGATACTCTCCAAAACCACCACCAAATGCCGTAATCGGATGTTTGGGATCGCGGTTATTGTAAATTCCCTGATCCTGCCACTCCCATATAGCGCCTCCCAGTAAAGCCGGGTATTTATCAAAAAGTTCGTTATAAATATCAACCGAACCCATCGAATTAAACATGGCATGCGCATATTCGCAGAGGTAAAAAGGTTTATTCAGGTTTTGATCATTGGCGTGGCGTTCTAAATTTGCCACATCGGTATACATCTGGCTATCAATATCTGCCGGATTACGGTTTCCGATCCCGAAACCTTCATAGTGGGTTGGCCGGGTGGGGTCGATATCTTTAATGGCCTGCAATGCAGCCCTGAAGTTTTTGCCACCACTACCATTCTCATTACCCAGCGACCAGATCACTACAGATGCATGGTTTTTGAAATTTTCGGTATTGGCAACATTCCTGTCGATAATGGCAGCTTTTATCCGGGGTTCGTCGTTAAATTCGTTCATTGCCCCATGACATTCTACATTGGCTTCGGCAACCAGGTAAATCCCGTATTCATCACACAGCTCGTACCAGCGCGGATCATCAGAGTAATGACTGGTGCGCACATGGTTACAGTTGGCTTGTTTAATTAGCACAATATCTTTAATCATCTGCGCTTCGGTTACCGCATGACCTACATCGGGCCAGTTTTCGTGTCGATTAACGCCTTTTAACTTAATGGCTACACCGTTTACCAAAAACTGCCTGCCTTTTATTTCAATCTGACGGAAGCCTGTTTTGGATGAAAGGATTTCCACATCTTTACTGCCCTCTTTAAGTTTAATTACCGTGGTATAAAGTTTTGGTGTTTCTGCCGTCCATTTTTCCGGGTTATTTACATTGAACTTTAAACTAACGGTTACCTCCTCTCCTGGTTTTAAGGCCGGTACCGCTTTTTTATCTGAAGATCCGGCCACCAATGTCTGACCGTTATAAAGCGTGGCATCAATAATCCTTGCTTTGCTTACTGTTGTACCATAGTTCTTTATTTTTGCAGATACCAGTACTTCAGCATTTTTAAACTGCTTATCGAGATTGGTTTTAACAAAAAAATCGCGGACATGTTGCTGAGGGGCGCTCCAAAGGGTAACATTTCTAAAAATACCGCTCAAACGCCACATATCCTGATCTTCCAGGTAACTTCCTGTAGTAAAACGGTAAACTTCGACAGCCAAAGTATTTTTGCCCGCTTGCAGGTATTTCGTTAAATCGAACTCTGCGGCATTACGGCTGTTTACGCTGTAACCAACTTTGCGGCCGTTTACCCAGATAAAAAATCCGGCGTCTACCCCATCGAATGTGATAAATATTCTCCGGCCTTTCCAGCCAGCCGGCACAGTAAAATCGCGTCGGTAACTACCTACCGGATTTCTTTCTTTATAGGCTGTAAATCTTTCCGGTGGCGTACTCATCACCTTTGGAAAATCCTTTTGGAAGATATAATTGAAGTTACTGTAGTACGGTGTGCCATATCCCTCTACCTGAAAATTAGACGGCACCTTGATCTCTTTCCAGCCCGAAACATCGTAGCTCGGTTTGTAAAAATTAACCGGGCGTTTCTGCGGCCAGTCTACCCAGTTAAACTTCCACATGCCGTTTAAACTTGTACTGAATGTGGATGCATGCCTATTAGCCGCAAGCGCCTGTTTTAAATTGGCATAAGGCATTAAAGTAGCATGTGCGGCTTCCTTGTTAATACCGATATTCTCAGGATCTTCGATTTCTTTTGGTACCGAAGCGGTATCCTGCTTAGATAAAAAATTACCTTCCTTATGCTGGGCCTTCGCGATATTTGCATAACCTAAGGCAAATAACAAGAGAATTTTAGGAAGGGTTCGGTAAATAAATGGTTTACTCATTGTGGTTTGTTTGTGTTGTGTGTTGATATATATTGTAAAGGAAATCGATAGGATGGTTGATATTTATTAAATTTATCGATCACAAAGAACTTTAATTAATCGCCACGGCAGATTGCCGAATCATACATTTTTTTTGACATCCTGTACATTTGTTGTCCACAGCTATAAATAAATCAACATATAAGATCATTTTTGCTATATGGTATGCTTATTAAAATCCCACCAATGGAATTGCTGAAAAAATTAACAATTCCTGCCTTAATATTCTTATCGAACCTTATTAGCGGTAATCAGGTTTTTGGTCAACCTTTTAGCTATAAATTCAACTACCTTACCGTTGATGAAGGCCTTTCGCATACCGATGCCAATGATATCGCACAGGATAACAAGGGGTACATCTGGACGGGGACCAATTTCGGATTAAACCGTTTTGATGGCTACGTCAATAAAAAATACTACAATAATAACCTGCCCTTACAAAATGCCTACACCAACCGCATCCGTTTTGTATATCCCGATAAGGGTGGAAAAATATGGCTTGGTACCGAGGGTGGCCTGCAATACTTCGATCCTGCTACCGAGCGGTATGTAGAAGTTAACGAAATCAACAAAAATACCTCTCCCTATCTTGCCCAGATCATCAGGCCGGCAGAGGATAAACTTTACGGATTGTTTGACGGCACATTGCGGTGCTACCGCTTTGATAAAAACACAATCAGCCCCCTAAAAATCAATGTGCCTAAGGCGGTCCGCTTTTGGGAGATGACAATGGATAACAACGGGAACACCTACTTCTCCAGTAATAAAGGCTTGTGGATGATGGATAAGGATTTGCGCTTCCACCAGCTATCGGTTAACGGAAAAAAAGACCAGGATTTCAGGGCAATTTACCTCGACAATCACCATAACCTGCTTACCATCTTTTGCGATACGCTTCTGTTAACCCAACGAAATAAAGGCCAGTTGTATGGCTTAACCATAGCCAGAAAATATGTAGATAAACACATTCACGATACTAAAAACATCGCCCAAAACGGAAAAGCGGATTATTGGATCAATACCGGCCGAGGACTGATCAGGCTGGATCAAAATTTGGGTTTTATTCAAACCGTTAACAGCCAGAGCGCTCAGTTCAGCCTCAATTCGAGTTATTTGAACAGGGTAATTATCGACCGCTCAAGTTGTTTGTGGTTAAGCACTTTTGGTGGCGGGGTAAATTACTGCGACCTCAACGAAAAACTATTTCATACGCTTAAAAAAGATCCTGAAAACAGTAATTCCTTATCTGGTAACTACATCCGGTCGGTATTTGCAGATGGCAATGACCTCTGGATTGGCACCATGACCAATGGATTAAACCATTACAACCTCAAAACAGGGCGTTTTACCTTTTACAACACTTATAATTCGGCCATCAGGCTAAAAAATGATGCGGTAACTTCCATTATTAACGATAAGGATAAAAACCTCTGGATCGGTACCAACAACGGCATCCAAATATTAAACCGTGAGAGGACAGCACTTATAAAACCCGCTGGCTATGACCAATTTCCCACTTACGTGATAGAAACCATTGCCGTTGATTACTATGGCAATATCTGGTTCGGCAACCACATAGACAGATTCGGCGTGATCGTTAAAAACAGTCAGAACGTTTATCAGGTTAAATATTATGGGGAAGGCTATTTTATCCACGCAGATCAAAACCGTCCGCAGCTTTTTGTTTCGAGTACCAGAGGACTGAAAAAACTGACCATAGATGCAAATGGAAACATCATCAAAACTGTTGGCTACAGGGCCGGCACTGGTAAAAACACATTAAGTTCTGATTATACCTACCCGGTGGTAAAAGAAAACGATAATACTTACTGGATAGGTACCATTGGCGGTGGCTTAAACCGACTCTCGCTCGGCAAAACCGATAATATTTATACAATAAAAATATATGGCAGCAAATACGGTGTTTTTAATGATGTAGAAAGCCTTGAAATCGATAATGAAGGTCATATTTGGATGGGTGGAAACGGTTTGGAATGCCTGAACCCCAAAACAGGCAAACTGATAAGATATGATAAAAACGATGGCCTGCAGGGCAACAGTTTTAAAGTAGGTTCTTCATTTAAGGCTGCCGACGGGCGTTTATATTTTGGCGGAATAAACGGCCTGAGCTATTTTTATCCAGGGGAGATCAGACCAAACCCGATAGCTGCAAAACCCATTCTTACCGACATCCTGATCAACAATCAAAAATACAACAACCAGAACCATACTGCCGAAAACAGTACCATTGGCTATGGTAAAGAAATCAGGATTAATTATCAGCAGAACAACTTTACCATTTACTTTTCTGCCATGCATTTCGCCAATCCGCTCAAATGTAGTTACAGGTATAAACTGATCGGTTTTGATAGCGACTGGAAATATACCGATGGTAAAAATCCGAGTGCAGCTTACAACAACCTCGATTTTAAGCGTTATAAGTTTGTGCTGCAGGCCAGTAATAACGACGGGATATGGAGTAAAGTGCAGGCAGAAACATCGATTTTAATTACACCGCCATGGTGGAAATCAAACCTTGCAAAACTGTTTTATATTTTAATATCGCTCTCTGCCCTATCGGCCATTTATATTTTTCAGGGCAGGTGGTACCGTTTAAAAAGGGAAATTGCCATACGTGAAGTAAACGAAAATAAACGCGAAGAAATGCACAAGCAGCGCGAAGAGCTTTCGGAGCAACAGCTGGTGTTTTTTACCAACATTTCGCACGAGTTACGTACCCCGCTTACCTTAATGCTTGGACCACTGGAAAACCTGATCAGCCGGAACCAGAACCCGGTGCTTAACCATTCTTACCATCTGATGTTCAGAAATGCCAAACGCCTGCTCAACCTGGTAAGCGAACTGGTTAATTTTAGAAAAGTTGCCGATAAAACCATCAAACTTCAGGTAGAGCCTGTTGAAATAGAACACTTTGTGATCGACCTGGCAAAGGATTTTGAAGTACTGGCCGAGCATAAACACATCCGCTTCGAAATAGATGGAATTAGGGCTAAAGAAAATATAAAAGTACTTATAGACAAACAGATACTCGAAAAAATATTGCTCAATTTATTAAACAATGCTTTTAAATATACGGTTGATGGTGGCGAAATATCATTTGGTTTATTTTATGATATGCTGGATTTTAAACCGCATTTCGAAACAGGTTTTCAGCTGCTCCATCCACAAAGGGCTAAAAATTATATCTATTTTAAGGTACTCGATTCAGGAATTGGCATATCTCCGGAGTCGATTACCAAAATCTTCGACCGTTATTACCGGATCAGTACCGAACATTTAGGTTCGGGCATTGGCCTCGCTTTGGTAAAAAACCTTACCGAACTGCATAAAGGAGATATTTATGTGTACAGCGAACGCAATAAAGGCACCGAAATTATTATAGGTATCCCGTTTGGGGCTGAAAATTATCATGAAGATGAAAAACGTCTATCTAATCAACCTGTTGAAACCAGGCTTGAAGTAACCGATACCCTGATCTTATCGCCTTTGGTAGAAAACGGACCGGAGATATACCGGAATGAACCTGTTAGTAATAAACGGATTTTATTGGTGGAAGATAACCAGGAATTAAGGCAGTTTTTAAAACAGACTTTAGAAAATAAATACACCATTCTCGAAGCAGAAGATGGTAAAAAGGGCCTTGAAGTGGCCATCGAAAACATTCCGGATCTGATTATCAGCGATGTGATGATGCCCGAGATGAATGGAATCGAATTTTGCAGGCTTACCAAAGAGAAATTTGAAACCAGCCATATTCCTTTCATTATTCTTTCGGCAAAAGATGCCCTTGAAGCAAAAATTGAAGGCATGGAATCGGGTGCTGATTTTTATTTCTCAAAACCCTTCAGCACCGAACTGCTGTTGTTAACCGTTCAGAATATATTTGAACAGGCCGAAAAACTGAAAGAACGCTACACCAAAAACTATCTTGCAGAAGCAACGGAGCTGGTACACACTGAAAAAGACAAAGCTTTTATCAATCAGATTTTAAACCTGATCGAAACCAATATCAAAGATCCAAACCTGGATGTCGATTTTTTATGCAGTCATTTATTCATTAGCCGCACCAAACTTTATCAAAAAATAAAAGGTGTTTCAGATCAGTCTGTTGCAGAGTTTATCCGGACCATTAGGTTGAAAAAAGCCATACAGATTATGACACACGAAGATATTGCGCTTTACGAAGTTGCCGAGCGAATCGGTTTGCAGAGCAGTTCCAATTTTTCGAGGGCATTTAAAAAAGAATATGGTAAATCTCCCCTGCAGTACATACAGGACCTGAAAAAAATCTGAAGCTTTTAGGCATCGGATTTTACATTTAACGTCCTTTTAATGGCAATAGAAATTTGAAAAAAGACTACTGATAAATACAAAAACCTCAGTTTGGCTGAGGTTTTTGCATATAATATATTGCTCGTTTACAAGGCTGGATTTGCCTTATAATCCTGCCACAACTGATCTACAGTTTTGCCATTTGCATTTGCCGACCAGAAAGTGTTCACATTATAAGTACCATCTCTCATGGCTTTATCCAGTTTGATTACGATGCCCTGATAGCCATGGTTTTCAAGCCAGGCAAAAAAGCGAGCCGTAACACGGTAAGCATCAGTATAATTCTGATTTGAATTATAAGCTGGCAACGACCAGTTAGCGCCCGGGTTATCATAGCCAAAAATATACCTGGCATAATCTGCAATTCCTTCCGTAATCCACCCGGTATTGGGCAGGTTAAATTTATAGGATTGTACCACATGCATCATTTCGTGGGTTACCACATCAATATCCTTCGGATTATTAGCAAAATACCTGGGATCGTAACGGATAACAGATCCACCATAAGTTGCTGCAACGCCTTCGTAGGCAGAATCGATTACAAACACCTGTGTTTTAGGTGCATTGATATTAAAAGTATTGGCCATTCTTTGGTAGTTGGCTTTAAATACGGTGATGAAACCTGCTTTTGTTGTCGCGCTGAAAGTTCCGGTTTTATCGGTAAAAATTAAAGTATTCGTGCCTTCAACCACTGTTTCGAGGGTATTGTTCGGCGATACAGCCTGCTGGTTTTGTGGTACACTGAATAGTTTTATTTCAGCCAGCTGAAAGATTGGATTGGTTTGACCAAATAAAACCCTAATATTAATGCGGTAAAATTTATAGGAATTATTGTTAACAAAGTTGTAAGTTTTGCTTTGTTTGCGCTGTGGAAACATTTCATACTCACGGTGATCCAACTCTGTCCAGGTGGTTCCATTTGTTGAGGCCGTAATGGTCCAGTTTGACGGATCTCTCTCGCTGGCATCATTTGCAGAAGTAAGCGTATAAGATGCAACCTGGGTATTTGTGGGAAACTCAAACTGCATATAAAAACCCGATTGATGACTAAATATTAAAAATTTAGAATCGAGATTGTTATCGATAACTTTTGATGATCCTTCGGCAGCATCCTTACCCCCAGTATTTTCTGTACTCACGGTAAACTGGGCCTGGCTGGTTACTTCGGTTCTGGCAGTTACGTTTGTAGCCGCCCGGGGTTCCGGATTATCAGTGTCGGTTTGTTCTTTTTTGCAATTAGATAAAAAGACAACCGTGCCTAATAAAATACAGGCAAATGATGTGGTTCTGTTAAATAATTTCATAGGATAAATTGGTTAGTGGTAAATTTTTTAGTCAGATCAATAATACTAAAAGGTTTTAGTATATCAAACAGAGAATAAATAATTTATTTTCCTAAAATTAGGATGCATTATTTATTCTTACACAATATAGTATATAACAGCAATAGATAGTATTGGGTATAGATCAGAATAATTCCGCAGTTAGGTTGTGACGCCGATAAGCATTGCCGGGATGAAATCAGTAATTGGCAAGGTGAAACTAAAAGTAAATTCTGAAAGACGAGAAATATGCTGATTTCAAGCTATGTTCATTTTGTGTTTTTAATTTCGACGCAGAAAGTATTATCAAAACACACACACAATTAAATAATATTCAATCACTTACCAATACAAAACTTCGTAAAAATATTTTCCAGCAGATCATCTGTTGTTACCGTACCGGTAATCTCACCAAGATAATGTAAAGCCTGCTTGATATCCATGGCTAAAAAATCGGATGTAACCGGATTATCTACATTAGCCAATACCCTTTGCAAGGCATTTTCAGTTTGTTTAAGGGCTTCTACATGGCGGATGTTCGTTACCAAAGTTTCGCTGGTATTAATATGGTGCAGGTTTACCTGCTCTAACAGGGTTGTTTTGAGTTCATCAATTCCCTGTTTCTCTTTCGCAGAAATAAAAACAGCGTTTAACCCCTTAAAAGCTTTACGTTGATCGATAGAAATCAGATCAGCTTTATTTACCAGAATAAGGTAGGGAATAGCCAGTTGCTCGAGGCCCCTTACCTGCTCTTCAATCTCAGGGATGCTTTGTGCGGCATCGGCCATATAAATGATCAGTTTGGCCTGTTTCATTTTCTCTAAAGTACGTTCTACGCCTAAAGCTTCAATAATATCAGCTGTATCGCGGATCCCGGCGGTGTCGATAAAACGGAAAACGATGCCACCAATGGTCAGTTCATCTTCAATGGTATCTCGGGTGGTACCGGCAATGTCGGATACAATGGCACGTTCCTCATTTAATAAGGCATTTAAAAGGGTCGATTTCCCCACATTGGGTTTACCGGCAATAACAATCGGCACACCATTTTTGATCACATTTCCCATTTCGAAAGAGGAAATCAATCTTTGCAGTACGTAATTGATTTTGTTTACCAGGTTTTTCAATTGTTCACGGTTAGCGAATTCTACATCCTCTTCCGCAAAATCGAGTTCGAGTTCAATCATGGAAGCAAAATGGATCAGCTGCTCACGCAAGCCTTTTAATTCATTGGCAAAACCACCACGCATCTGCTGCATGGCCACATCATGCGAAGCCTTCGAATTTGAAGCGATTAAATCGGCAACGGCTTCAGCCTGACTTAAATCGAAAGCCCCATTTAAAAAAGCACGCAAGGTAAACTCACCGGGTTTAGCCGCACGCGCACCTTTGCTGATCAACAGGTTAATAATCTGCTGAATGATATAATTAGAACCATGACAGGAAATCTCCACCACATTTTCTTTGGTATACGATTTCGGCGCAACAAATAAACCGGCAACAACTTCATCCACAATATGATTACCATCTTTAACCAGACCGAAATGTAAAGTATGGGTGTCCTGCTTTTCTAAATCCTTTCCGGCAAAAACGGTATTGGTAAGCGAAATTGCATCCGGACCAGATAAGCGGATTACACCAATAGCCCCCGAACCTGAAGGAGTAGACAAAGCAATAATGGTATCTTGATCGTTGTTCATGTGTTGTATTAAAGCTGCAAAAATAAGCCTAATCTACGGGTATATCGTGTATGGGAAGTAATTTTTTTCGGGTTGGTTCAGTTGTCATTCGTTTATTCGTCAATAGTTTGATGGTTCATGGCATAACTACCCACCAAACTCCAACCCTAGCGATCATTCTACTTCGGACTACCGACTATGGCCTTTTAACGCTTAACGCCAAACGCTAACCGCTACACCTCATCCATCAAACCTCTTCCATTTTCCATCACAACCAAACTTTTTCACAACGGCTGTGTTTAAATCTTAATCAGATAAACTTTTTATGACTAACAATCTACCACTAACCGTTAAACGATCTATTGAGTTATTGGGCCTTATGGCTATTGTAGCGGTAATGGTAATCGGACGCGACATCATTATGCCGATGCTGATGGCATTTTTCATTAGTATTATGCTCTTGCCTGTTTACCGATTTTTAAAAAGGAAAAAATTTCCTGAAACACTCGCCATTATCCTGCCTATATTATTGGTTGCATTATTTGTAGCTTTGATTATCTGGTTCTTTTCCAATCAGATTGGTATTCTGGTGAAAGATTTTCCGCAAATCAAAGCCAATGTAACGCAGCACATTAATTCGTTAAGCGATTGGATCAGTCGCATTACACATTACGACGATAAACAGCAAAAAGCCTTCATTCAGGATAAAAGCGACGACCTGATGAACATGGGGACTTCACTTGCAGGCAGTACCGCGGTAACGCTCAGTGGGATTTTTGTATTTATCGGCCTGTTACCGATTTACATCTACCTGATGCTCTTTTACAAGGATATTTTATTGCGTTTTATTTTTATGTGGTTTAAAACTGACGATCATCCAAAGGTGAAAGAAGCCATTTATGAAACCGAATCAATCATTAAAAGTTACCTGATTGGTTTATTGATCCAGATTACTTATATGACCATTTTATTAGGTGGAATATTGATGCTGATCGGCATTAAACATGCTTTGTTAATCGGCGTAATTTTCGCCATTTTAAATCTGATTCCTTATGTTGGCGCACTAATTGGCAACGTAATCGGTGTTTTATTAACCCTTACTTCTTCGCAGGAATTATGGCCGGTAATTACCGTTTTGGGAGTTATTGCATTTGTTCAGTTTCTGGATAACAATATATTGATGCCAAGAATTGTTGGCTCTAAAGTAAAAATCAACGCCTTATTTGCCATACTCGGGGTATTTATTGGAGGAAGCATTACAGGCGTCTCCGGAATGTTCCTTGCTTTGCCAATTGTAGCCGTTCTTAAAATTGTGTTCGACCGTACCGAATCATTTAAACAATGGGGTGTGCTGTTGGGCGATGAACGGCCGGCCAAAAGCCCGATGATGTTCCCCAATTTTAGAAAAAAGAAACCAGTTGAAACTAAATCGGGGATTGAAGGAAAGTAGGACCTAGTCTTTAGTCTTTAGTCTTTAGTCTTTAGTCTTTAAAGAGAAAAGAAAAAGCATCGCTAGGTTTAACCAACCAAGCGATTTTTTTGTTAAGCCTTTTTACATTACATATTAGACCAATTTACCAAATAAAGATGGCGCATTTATTTTTTTGCTCACCAGGTAAATATTAATATAATAAAGTTAAAGAGCCTGTAACTATTTCACATGCTTGACTTAATTTTATGATATAGTAATATACACCTACCGGAAGTCGAGAACCTTTAACCGTTCCATCGAAGGGCATTTTATATCCCACAGATTCATAAACTTTATTTCCTACTCTATTAAAAATTTGAATGTTTGCCATGGGATAATTTTCAATACCCTTCAAATTCCAAATATCATTAACACCATCGTTATTAGGTGAAATCGAATTTGCTACAGTCAATCCGGATAAGCCTACCGTAATTTTCACTTCCATTTTTATACTTTCGCAATCGCCGATACGTTGAGTAACAAAGTAATTTTTATCACCTCTGACATCGACCTTAAAAACCCCACTAACAGAAACGTCTGTAGGAGATAAAGCCTCTTCACTTTTATAAAGGGCATAGCTGGTGGCTTTTGTTGATCCACTTGCCCGCAAAGTTGCTTCGCCTGGTGAACAAAGTTGAATTGGCGTAACAGTTGGTGCTGTAATTTGGCTGGTAAGATTATCAACCACAAAATTCGAAATCAATGGTGAGCAATTTAAAGCATCAGTAACTACCAGTTTATAATTGCCTTTGGGTAAATTGTATATATCTAAATTATTGCCAACCTGAACACCAGCGTCATTAGTCCATTTATAGCTATAAGGTGCAAAGCCACCACTAATTTGCATTCCAGTAATACTTCCCAATCCCTGATTACAATTATCATTCGCAATACGAACATTGCCATTTACTAAAGCAAGTTCAGCTTGTCTATTAACGCTGTAAGTAATCAGATATATTTCGCAACCATTATCATCTATTCCATAAACACTATAATCTCCAGCGTCTACGTTTTCAAGTACAGCTGTATTCCCCCCAACGGTGTTACCCGATTTATCTTCCCATCTATAACTTTTTGGCAGATGGCTTGCATTTTGCATCATAATCATGATTTTTCCATTGTTTAATCCACAAGAGGCATCAGTAATTATCTTTGTAATGCCCCTGGCATCGATCAAATTCGACTGTGTAATTAAGGTAAGATCATAAGTTCTATTACATGATGGATTTGAGGCTGTTAACTGGTAACTTCCGGAAGGCACTCCTTCTAAATCCAGCTGATTACCCACTACTTGACCGCCAATATTTTTCCAGGTATAGGAATTAGCTCCAGTTATTAGCAAACCTTTTATACTTCCATTATTACCCGAACAAGTAGGATTGAAAACTTGTTTCTGGCTATCATCAATGGTAATGGCATTTGCACCCGGAATGGTAATTACCGGTGTAATTACCGCTCCGCAACTGGATTGGTCTGTAACTTCTAAAGTGTATTTGCCGGGCGGCTGATTTACTAAATCCTTAATGCTGGCAACCTGCACATTGTTTTCGTTTTTCCATTTATAGGTCAAAGTGCCACTTCCAGTTACTATAATTCCAGTAATACCACCAGAATTTGTACCACAATTAGCTGGCGTTATAGATAGGGAAAGCAGGCTAATATTTGGTCCGGTAGTAGTTGTTAAGGTAACCGGTCCATAAGTATCTGTACAACTATTATCCAATGTGGATATGGTTAAAGTATATTTTCCTGGCGTAACATTAGTTAAATTTAGTGTTTTAGCTACTTCTGTACCCAATTCATTTTTCCAACTGTAAACAGTAGGTGATGAAGTATTATTTACAACCTGTAAACCGCTGATTCTGCCACCGGTACCACAAGCAGGATTTCGTGTCTGAACATTTGTAGCATTTGTTATCAATCCCTTTTTAATTTCAAACCACGGTGTTATTTCACTACAATCTCCACTGGTTACTTTTAACCGATAAGTACCAATTGGCACATCTAAAAGATCTTTTCCCCTACCCACAACATTTCCTGCAGCATCCAGCCATTCTACATATGAGGCACTTAAGGGCAACAAACCTGTAATAGAGCCAGTACTACCGCATGTATTAATAATCTTAACGCCCGAAACATCAACCCTGGCTCGGGTAAATTCTGATGTGGAACCATTTAATGTTGCAGAAGCAATTACCGATCTTAAAATATTACCATTATAGCTCCAGTTGCCATTGGCATCAGCTGTGGTACTGGCAAAATAGGTTTCCGGAGAACATGTTCCACACAAGTCGCTGTAAAAAAGTTCTATTGTTGAGTTTGGTGTAGCCGTACCAGATACAGCATTTGCGGTGAGATTTTGAATATTTACCACTGGAATTGTACGAGAGCTATTGGTAAATATCATTGGATATGCACCAACTGTACAAAAAAAGCTATTCTTATTCACAGAAACAGTTGAATAGGGCCAAACATTTACAGGCTTGCAATAGGCAATGTAATTTGCATCTGCCGGGTCTTGCCCACCAATAACTACACCATCCGAATAGTAAACAAAAACACCTGTTGAAGCTCGCAATCGCTTGGTTAAGCTCTTGTCAATACCAATAAAATTCCTTTTGATACTTACGGGCATTCCGTTATTTAAAAGGTTAATTGCATATCCTTCGCTAGAAATGACATTATCTTCTATACTTATTGTATTTTTACCATTTGGGTTAACTGTTACCACACTAAAACCTGATGATAATGGCGTTGCAATATCTCCAGTAAAATTTGTACCAATTTTATTATTTCTAATTTTTATCGTTGCGGGAGTAGAATATAATGGATCATTATTTGAATTGTAATTGCTCTGGGCGAAATTGATACCTTTTGCAAATACATTTCCTTCTGCAGGACTAGCCCCGCCAATATCTACCAGTCCATATATGGAATACATCGATTGAGCTCCGGAAAAAGACATCGGTAATGTCACACCATCAGATTCAAAGCCAATAATAGTGGCCTGAACTGTTAAATCTTCAGAATAATACTGAATTTGTCCACCAGTTAAATTAACATTAACCCCCAATTCATGTGTAAAGCCACAAATCACATTTCCTTTTCCAGCCGCCCCAATTTTTATATTTTTTGCCTGCCGTAAACATATCCCTTGCCGTTGTGCCCAATTTCCCGGCGCAGTGGTTGGCAATAAATTTATTATGTAAATACCATAAATACCTACATCATTAACATTTATCAATGTTAGTCCGTAGTAAGTAGTTAAATAAGAAAATGCCATTTTAATTTGCACCTTAGCAGTACTTACGCCAAAAAAATCACCTGCCTGTGTCGATCCATCGATATCCAGATTTGAAGAAACATCTGGCAACTGACTTAATAAGGTTATTGTTCTCCCGCTTTCACTTTGATCTGCTAAATTAAAATGAATAAAGTCTTTATCGGTACTGCCATTAGCAGCCGCTTTGATTAATGCATCTCTTAAAGTTCCCGAACCAGCATCTGCATTTGAAGTTACTATAAAAACCTCTGCACGGGTATTTAAAGCAAAAAGGATTAAAATCGCAAATAAAAATGAAGCGAGAATAAATTTAAACGTTAACCTAATCATAGATAAACAAATCTACTAAGATTATCTTATTTTAATTACGCCATCCTAGGCAAATCTCAAAATCCTTCCGAAAACCGCTCCTAACAAGAAAACTCGCAAAAATTTATAAACAACAGATAAAACCTGTAATTAAACTTAACCTGTTTCGCATGTTTAAAAGCGGAAAGTGTAATACTTGCCTGAGATGGGACTTTGGAATGAGCGTTACAAGTCTTTAATTTTTAACAGTAAAAAAAGCATCGCTGGTTTAAACTAGCGATGCTTTTCTATGCTTTTGTCATTCTGAACGCAACTTGCCCCGAATATTCGGGAGTGAAGAATCTTTAAAAAGAAGAACCGTAGATTTCTCCATTTCAATGCGTTTCAGTCGAAATGACGAACTATGGATTGACACTAAGCGCCTAACCTACATCATCTATCTCACCTCTTCCATCATCCATCTTTCTTACATCCTTTCCGGCGACGTAATGCCTAATATCAGCATACCTGCGTTAATTACATCTGCTGTTTTCTTGCTCAGGTTTAAACGGAACTGTTTTACTTCACCTTCTTCGGTTTTAACGATTGGCGGCACTTCATGGTAGAATTTGTTAAACAATTTCGCCAATTCGTATAAATAATTGGCCAAACTCGCCGGACTGTAGGCCTTGGCGGCAATTTCTATTTCTGCAGGATATTTTGCCAGTTGCAAAATCATTTCCAATTCTACTTCAGATATACCCGAAAACTGCTCAATGCCAACTGCAAACTGATAATTCGATTTGCTTAACAATGATTTAATCCTCGCATGGGTATATTGGATAAAAGGCCCTGTATTTCCCTGAAAATCGATACTTTCGGCAGGATTGAATAATAAACGCTTTTTAGGCTCCACCTTTAAAAGGAAATATTTTAAAGCGCCTAAGCCAATGTTTTTATACAATTCTTCTTTGTCTGCTTCGCTAAAATCGTTGGTTTTACCTAATTCTTCCGTTTTTTCACGGGCGGTAGTTACCATGCTTTCAATCAGTTCGTCTGCATCAACAACCGTTCCTTCACGACTTTTCATTTTACCGTTGGGCAAATCAACCATTCCGTACGATAGGTGGTATAAACCTTTTGCCCAGCTTTTACCAAGTTTCTCCAAAATCAGGAACAATACCTTAAAGTGATAATCCTGCTCATTTCCCACCACATAAATCGACTCATCCATGTTGAAATCGTCGTGTTTCATTTCGGCTGTACCCAAATCCTGTGTAATGTAAACAGAGGTTCCATCCGCACGTAAAACCAGTTTCTGGTCTAAACCATCGGCTGTTAAATCGATCCACACCGAACCATCTTCCTTTTTAAAGAAAACACCTTTGGCCAAACCTTCTTCAACTGTACCTTTTCCTAACAGATAAGTATTGCTTTCGTAGTAGAATTTATCAAAATCAACCCCAAGGTTTTTGTAAGTGATATTGAAACCCGCATAAACCCATTCGTTCATGGTTTTCCAAAGCGAAACCACTTCTTCGTCGCCCTGCTCCCATTTCAAAAGCATTTGTTGTGCTTCTTTGATTAATGGTGCATTTTTCTTTGCTTCATCTTCCGTTTGTCCTTCGGCTTTTAAAGAGTCTATTTCCTTTTTGTATTCCTTATCAAAAATTACATAGTATTTCCCAACCAGGTGATCGCCTTTTAAACCGGTACTTTCGGGCGTTTCGCCATTGCCCCATTTTTGCCAGGCCAGCATCGATTTACAAATGTGGATTCCACGATCATTAACCAGGTTTACCTTCACTACATCATAACCATAAGCCTTTAACAACTCAGAAACCGAATAACCCAATAAATTATTACGCACATGGCCCAGGTGAAGCGGTTTATTGGTATTTGGCGAAGAATATTCTACCATTACCTTTTTACCGTTCGGCGCATAAACACCAAAATCGGGCTTTAAAATTTCTTCGTTAAACTGTTTAAGGAAATAACTTTCGGCAATACTTAAGTTCAAAAAGCCTTTAACCACATTAAATTTAGTAACCTCAGCTACATTGGCGACTAAATATTCACCAATTTCGTTTGCAGTTTGTTCAGGCGATTTTTTCGAAATTTTGGTAATCGGGAACACAACAATAGTTGCCTGTCCTTCAAATTCTTTACGGGTTTCTTGTATGTTGATCACACTTTCGGCAACTTCTTCCTGATAAAGTTCGGAGATGGCTTTCTGTGTTGCGGCAATAATAAAATTCATGTGCCAAAAATAGAGAAAAAAGTCCGAAGTCAGGAGTCTGGACTCCGAAGATTTTTTAGCTAAAATTCATTCGTAACGTTTTTAAAAAGGTTTGGAAAGGTGCTCTAGTGCTTGTCGCCCGGAGACCGAAGTCAGAAGTCGGAGGTCAGAAGTCCGAGGTCGGAAGACAGGATGTTTATAGCCTTAACCTCATTGGCGTTATAATTATTTAGCACTTATTTTCAAACTATATCTTCCGACTTTCGGACCCCGGACTTTCGGACTCTCAAAATTTCTAATAGATTTGTAACAACTAACTTATTTATGAGCGAGCAGAATCAAAACTTTAAAGTGAGCGTAAACACCGAAATTGGCAGGTTGCGCAAATTATTGATACATAGTCCGGATAGTGGTTTAGGGAAAGTAGTACCTTCTAAAGCACAGGATTGGCTTTTCGAAGATATTGTACACTTAGATACCATCCGTAAGGGCGAATACGATTATTATATTAAACTATTGATGTATTTTCTTGATCCTGATAAGATCAAAGGGAAACTGGCAGAAATAGATTCGGAAGCATCAGACCGTAATTTTTACAAACCCAATCATCCTGATTTTCATAATTCCAAATCGGTAATTGAGATACAAAACCTGTTGAGCGAAATGCTCGAAAACGAATCGATCCGTAAAAAACTGGTTGCAGCGGTTTGCGCTATTGAGGGTTGTACCTATAAAGTACAGTTAGAACTCACCAATACCGATCCGAAACAACTGGCCGAGATTTTTATCTCCGGAACACTGGCCAACGATACAATGATTTTTGCCCCCATTCCAAACCTGATTTTCACAAGGGATGTAGGTACCACTATCAACAACCATATCCTGCTAAATAAACCGGCTAAAAAAGCTCGTGTGCGCGAAACGCTTTTAATGCGTTATATTTTCTTTAACCATCCTTTGTTCGAAGGTTACAGAAACAACATTCTGGAAATTCCTGATGTAACCATGCACTTTTTACGTCCGGGCGACGAGCCGGCTTTCAGCACCACTTTAGAAGGTGGCGATGTAATGATGGTAAGCCCGAACCACGTACTGATTGGTTGCAGCGAAAGAACTTCAGAACATGGCGCCAACGAAGCGATTAAATTATTGTTCGACCAGGATGTTGTGGAAAAAGTTACCGTAGTAAAAATCCCGAGTAAACGTGATTATATGCACTTGGATACGGTTTTTACGCAGGTTAAACGCAATACCTGGGTAATTTTGAATTCCATTGCACATTCTCCGAAATACAATCCTTACGAGCCAATTAATTTTTTAAAAGAGCCCGAAAAACTGGAGGCAACAACGGCCATTCAGTTTACAAAAGCTAATCCGCAGGAACCTAAACATTTTGAACATGTAGAAGCTTTGCTGAATGATATTAGTCAGAACGACTTAAAAAGTACCGAACCGACTAAAATTATTTATAGCGGAAACAATCAGTTCCCTTACGATTCGCGCGAGCAATGGACAGATTCTTGCAACCTTTTAGCCATTAAAGAAGGTGTGGTGTTAGGCTACGACAGGAACGACAAAACCGTTGAGGCCTTTAAGGCTGCCGGCTTTGATGTGGTAGATGTGAAAGATCTGGTACAGGATTTGGAAAGTGGTAAAGTAAGTGCCGAAACCATAACCGATACCTTGATTTTAATGCCTTCGGCAGAACTATCACGTGCACGCGGTGGTTTCCATTGCATGAGTTTACCGATTTTAAGAGACAATTTATAGAATGTAAAACGTAAGATGGTTAATGGATGGGCAACCGCCCGGAACAGTTAACCAATTAACCGGTTTAAACAATTAACCAAAAATGCAGACGACCAACCATATCCTCATGATCCGCCCTGTTGATTTTAAATTCAACGAGCAAACGGCGGGAAATAATAAGTTCCAGGTTGAATCCACCGAGAGCGATGTACAGGCACAAGCCTTAAAAGAGTTTGATGCTTTTGTTGACCTTTTGCGCAAAAACGATGTGGATGTAACCGTAGTGGATGATACTTTGGAACCTGAAACGCCCGATTCTATATTCCCGAACAACTGGGTTTCCTTTCATGAAGATGGCTCGGTGTACCTTTACCCCATGTTTTCTGAAAACCGAAGGTTAGAGCGTCGCAGGGAAATATTAGATGGTTTGAAAGATAAATTCGAAGTAAACCACATTAGCGATTTAAGTTTTTACGAACATCAGCACGCTTTTTTAGAAGGAACGGGAAGCATGGTTTTAGACCGAACCAATAAAATTGCTTATGCCTGCCTAAGCGTGCGTACTGATGAAGAAGTGCTCAATAATTTCTGCATGCTTACCGGTTACGAACCAGTGGCTTTCCAGGCAGTGGATTCCACAAACTTTCCGATCTACCATACCAATGTAATGATGTGCATTGGCGACAATTTCGCAGTAATCTGCCTTGATTCCATTAAGGATCCTGAAGAAAGATTGAACGTAACCATCAGTTTAAAAGGCACTGGAAAAGAAATTATAGAGATTAGTTTAGATCAGATGAACAAATTTGCAGGTAATATGCTGCAGGTTGCCAATGCAGTTGGCGAAAGCTTACTGGTTATGTCGGAGCAGGCTTATTTATCATTAAATACAGAGCAGATTACTGCCCTTGAACAATACAGCAGGATTATTTACGCACCGCTTTACACCATCGAAAAAAATGGAGGCGGCAGTGCACGGTGCATGCTTGCTGAAATACATTTGCCGGGTAAAGATTAATATCTTCCGCGGTTCGTGTCCTCACCAATGCTATTAACTTAGTGTTATAAATATTTGAAAATC
>NZ_QNQU01000046.1 GCF_003315595.1 Pedobacter miscanthi
TTAAAAGAAACCCTTTAACAGAAATGTTGAAGGGTTTTCTTCGTTTATGGCGGTTTGGTTTAAGGTTGAAAGTTTAGGATTTAACGTTTATGGCGCCACAGCCTACAATACTTTCGCAACCGTCATCCCATACAGTCCATTGTCCAGATTCGATGGCTGTTGGGTTTATTTTAGGTCCTTTTTTAGCATGATAGACCCTGAAATAAATTCAGGGTGACGGGTAGCTTGTTTTTATTTGTTCCCGCAGATTACGCTGATCGCCGCAGAGACCATTCCATNTCATCGGGATAGCGTACAGCAGGACAGGAACCAACCTATATGCACAACAACTGCGCTCCAAAAAAGTGATGAAATTTATTAGAATATTTAACGAATAGATTTAGCGTTCGGATGGCGCTGTTAGTTCCTGATACCAAATTGGTAAATCTGACCCGAATTATGCTTAATAATGTCCTGTATGGCCCTGATAATGTTTTCTGTATTCATTATTTTTAATAAAAAAGCAATTCCTATGAAAACAAGAAAATATGGGCAAATTTAGCCGTAAGTGATTTAACGAGGACAAAAAACTTTTATACAGCAATAGGTTTTAAACCAAACGGAAGTTCAAACGAATTAACCAGTTTTAAAGTTGGAGAAGATGATTTTATCATTCATTTCTTCTTAAAAGATATACTCAAATCTAACATTCATGGAGAATTGGTAGACCTTAAAACCGGTAATGAAGTTGTATTTACCCTATCTGCAGGCAGCAAAATAGATGTTGATGCCTGGGCAGTAGAAGTTGAAAAAGCGGAAGGGGAAATTGTTTCCCGGCCTGAAGAATTTGGCGAAGGTTATTATGGTTTTGTTTTCCGCGACCCTGACGGGCATAAGTTTAATGTATTTTATATGGAGGGATTGTAGACGGAATGAAGAAAATAGTATGATGAGCATGCCTAGTTTAAACATGTTCATCATACTTCAAATCTTATTTTATCCGTTTAATTCCTGCATTTCGGCTTCCGATAGTTGAATGTTTGCTGCCTTGATATTTTCTTCCAGATGCGCAATGCTACTGGTCCCTGGTATTAAAAGAATATTGTCTGCATGATGCAGTAACCATGCTAATGCCAATTGATGCATGGTAACGTGCTTGCGTTCGGCCATATCTTTAAGTTTTTCTTCTAACTGCGTCATTCCGCCACCAATGGGAAACCATGGAATAAAAGCGATATTTTGTGCTTTGCAATATTCTAATACTGATTCCCATTGACGATCGAACACGCTGTAGCGGTTTTGAACCGAAACAACTTCAAAATGCTGCTGGGCAAGCTTAATGTCTTCAACAGAAACCTCTGATAGACCCAGGTGTTTGATTTTTCCCTGTTGTTGTGCCTTAGCTAAAAAATCGAAGGTAATTTCTGCAGGCACCTTAGGGTCGATGCGGTGCAACTGATAAAGCGCTATCTGTTCCAGTTTCAGTCGTCGTAAACTGCCGTCTAGGGCATCCTGTAGATGCTGTGGACTGGCATCGTTATTAATATCTGCCCATGGCCCAAAACGCACCAGGCCACCTTTGGTACCAACTATAACATTGTTTTTATAAGGATGTAAAGCTTCGGCAATAAGCTGCTCCGAAACAAATGGGCCATATTGGTCGGCTGTATCTATAAAGTTTACACCCAATTCTACTGCTCTTTGTAAAACCTCTATGGAGTTCTGTGGGTTTTCTGGCATGCCCCAGATCTGAGGACCTGTAATGCGCATGGCGCCATAACCCATCCGGTTAATTTCCAGATCGCCTCCCAATAAAAAAGTCTTTTTAACGCTTGATGTTTCCATGATAAATATTTTATGGAAACAAAGTTATGCTGAAAAGGCTTTTGATTTAAAGACGTTTCAAAGCATTATTTATACTTTTCAAAGTTTTTTCGATAATCAGATGGGGGAACACCAGCATATTTTTTGAAAAAACGATTAAAATAGCTTTGATATTCAAACCCAAGTCCAAAGGCAATATCTGCCACACTGTAATCAGTATAAGTTAATAGTGATTTGGCTTCTGCAAAAAGACGTTCACTGATATGCGTGGTAGTTGATTTACCTGTCGCTTTTTGAACAGCCATGTTTAAGTGGTTTACATGTACGGCTATACGATCGGCATAATCGGATGGTTTTTTTAGTGTAATGGGCTGCAAAGGCATATCAACTGGAAATTGCAACTTAATAAGGCGTATAAAATCGGCAGCAACACGCGATATGCCATGCTCTGTTAAGGTTTCCAGTCGCCGCATTTGTATGGCCTCATGGAAGATCAGGCTAAGGTGACTTCTGAATAATTCATCTTTATCTGCATAATCCATGTCCGATTCAGCGCGCATGCGTACAAAAAGTTGCTTCAGGAATTGTTCTGTAGAAACGTCTGGAAAATAAACGGGCGATTGCTGTGCTGTAAATAAACGGTCGGCTATGCCCGATAATGTTGTGTTTGTACGGATAAATTCATCATTAAAAACACAAAAATAACCCTCCGTTGGGATTATTCTTTCAGGAACATCCCAGGTGTATGGAACAATCGGATTGGTAAAAACAAGCACTGGCCGGTCGATATCAATTGCCGGCAATGAACCATAACGAAGGCTGCAGGGAGGGCCTTCTGTTACCAGGCTGATTTTGTAAAAATCTCTGCGGGTATAAGATTCGAGCGTGCATTTGCCTTCGTTAATACCGGCTATCTTAAACTGCCCTCCTGTTCTCTTTAACGTTCCTGATATCATCCTTTAAGTTTATACAATTCAAATATAAGCTTAATTCAAAGATAAAAAATACGTTAACTGCTCAATTTTATCCGCAATTATAGGTTTTAACCTGAAAATGGTGGTGCATTCGTATTTTTTTTCCTTACTGCCTAAAATTATTTTAAATGATGTTCAGTGAGTTACGTATTTGCCTTATAAATTGTTGCCCAGGATGATGATAAACAAAATATTTGCCTATATTTGCAATCCCGAAAGGGAAAGAGGTTCTAACTTTAAAGAAGAACAAAAGGAGTGGTAGTTCAGCTGGTTAGAATGCCTGCCTGTCACGCAGGAGGTCGCGGGTTCGAGTCCCGTCCATTCCGCAACAAAAGCCTTAACTTGAAAAAGTTGAGGCTTTTTTGTTTTCGCCGGGTTTCATATTCTGACCCAATTTTTGCTTCAGGTAAAATTTTCAGGTTCCATCCATCACATTTTTAAGCTATTCTATCACATTTATTCAAAACAGCCTTTTTGCTGAGGTATATTGCTGTGCGTTTAAATGATAACACACAAACTCTTAAAAAATGAAATTATATTTATTTCTTCTGCTCTTTGGCCTAAGTATAAAACTATTCGGACAAACTGTTCCTGATACTAGCCGTCAATCAGACTTTGCCATGGAAAACGTTACGTTTACCAGTGCCGGGGTATTGCTTGAAGGTACGGTGTTTAAGCCTAAACATTTTTATGCTGCAGTAGTTCTTGTTCATGGCTCCGGACAGGAAACCAGAATGGTAGAGTTTGCATCGCTCCTGGCAAAAAACGGCATCGCCGTATTAACCTACGATAAACGCGGTGTCGGGAAATCAGGAGGGGTATATGCCGGCCCTGAAGTGGGCACCAATAATATCGATTCTCTTAACCTGCAGTTACTGGCTTCGGATGCAAAAGCGGCCTCAAACATATTATCAGCGCATTTGTCTAACAACCGTGTGCCGCTTGGTTTCATGGGTTTTAGTCAGGCTGGATGGATAATTCCTTTGGCTGCAAAAAAAAATAGAATGGTAAAGTTTATGGTTTTGTTTAGTGGTCCTGTGGTTACCACTCTCGAGCAGCTGCGTTTTCAGTTTTATACAAATGGGAATACTAAATTTTGGGATACACATACAGAAGCTGATGCCCGTAAACATATCAGCAATGATGCAGACCGGTATCAGTTTGTTGCAACAGATCCATTTGATGCCCTCTCGCGGCTTTCCATCCCAGGTCTTTGGCTTTTTGGAGGAAAGGATATTCAGATTCCGGTAAGTTTATCAACAGAAAGGCTCGATGTGCTTAAAACCAAAGGTCTAGCTTATCAATATCAGCTATTTCCTGAATTGGGGCATAATACGGCTTTTTCCCAATCACCAATACCAACCAATTTTGCTCTCCAATGGATTGAAAACATTGGTACAGATAAAAAAAAGAAATAACGAAGTAATAAAGCCCTAACTTTTACAAGCTAAGGCTTTATTATTTATAAAATTTGGTTTAATGATTGAAATATTCTAAAAATCGGTTGCCTGGGTGCGCAAAGCAGCAAACTGGTCAAATGTCAATTTTGGGTGTTTATCCATAAAAAGGAAATGGGTTTTGGTATTTCCCCTTAAATATAATGCCGATTGATCCTGTATCGAAGTATAAAGCTCATCACTTGTTGAATAAATATCGGCACTTGCATTCCCTTTTAAAACAATCTGGAGGTATTTGGTTGATAAAACACCCTCTGTTTTAACTATTACATTTTCGTCGGCTTCTATCCTGTAGAGGTCGTTTACATAAATGGTAAGCTTTGCGGGCGCTTTACTGGTACCGGTAATTTTCAACGATTCGCCCTGTTGTATAACTTTAACGTCGCCTTCATTATTATCGTTGTAAGTAATACCTGAATTAATCCTTTGGATTAACGTTACTTCGATATTTCCCTTTATGGAAATTTTCCTGAAAGGCAAAACTTTGCTGGTTTTTACAGGTTTCTCTTCTGTTGCATGTGCTGGTACTGCAGCAATAGCAGTTAATACTAAAATGCTGGCAAAAGCCATTGCAATTTGATTTTTGATGCGGAATTTCATGGTATTTTTCATTTAATGGTTATTACTAAATTGTGGGCGATAATTGAACTTAGGTTTTCTTTGTAAGTTATAACGTTTAACTCCCTATATGCCAAGGCAGTGCCAGATCTTGAGTAAGATTATAATTATCTGTTATTCAGTGTTTTAATTTGTTTTAGAATAAAATAAGTGTTCATTATCGAACAGTTAGCTGTGCGGGAGCGAACAGGAGATTCATTACTCATTCAAAAAAATAGTGATAGATCAACCTTTACTGAGTGGATAATTGTATTGTATTTTTTATAAATTGAGATGCTGTTTATCTGCTGTATATTTAACTTACGATCTTAATGCATACCATTTTACCTTTTTTGCTTGCCATGGTGGCCATCATTGTGCTATTAAACATGTGGGCTACTAAACTCAAAATTGCCTATCCTATCCTTTTGGTTATTGGTGGATTACTTATCAGCTTTATTCCGGGTTTGCCGGTAGTAAAAATCGACCCCAACCTGATTTTTTTTATATTTCTGCCTCCATTATTATACGAAGCCGCCTGGACGATCTCTTTCAAAGAGATGAAAAAATGGTGGCGCATTATCGGAAGTTTTGCTTTTTTAGTGGTTTTTTTTACCGCACTTTCAGTTGCGCTGGTTACCAATTATCTTATTCCAGGCTTTACTATTGCGATAGGCTTTTTACTCGGTGGGATTGTATCTCCACCTGATGCAGTAAGTACCGCGGCGATTACCAAATTTGTAAAAATCCCGAAATCTACTTCAGCCATCCTTGAGGGCGAAAGTTTGTTAAATGATGCTTCCTCATTGATTATTTTTCGCTTTGCACTGGTAGCGGTTGGCACTGGTCAGTTTATCTGGCAGAATGCTGCTACAAGTTTTTTGTGGATGGTAGTGGGCGGTGCAGGCATTGGTTTGTTGCTGGGCTGGATATTTGTTCAGGTACATAAATATTTACCAACTGATGCCCCTTCTGATACGGTACTCACCGTTATCGAACCTTATTTTATGTACTGGATTGCCGAACAGGTGCATAGCTCGGGGGTGCTGGCCGTGGTAAGCGGAGGCCTGTTTATGTCGGCCAGGAGATTGGTTTTTTTAAGCAGTACCAGTCGCATCAGGGCATTTAGTGTGTGGGAAAGTTTCATATTTATTCTAAACGGTGTGGTGTTTTTAATTATCGGTCTCGAACTTCCCGAAATCAGGGATGGATTACGCTCACAGGGTATTCCTTTAAGTACGGCCATCGGTTATGGCGTGCTGGTTACGGGGGTGTTGATCGGGGCACGTATCATCAGCTCTTATGCAGCTATGTTCGCTACATTGATTTTCAGGCCCGGTGTAGCACCAGCTGCTCGTTCGAACAGGGTAAGGATGACGATGCCTTTATTACTCGGCTGGACCGGCATGCGTGGGGTGGTATCCTTAGCGGCCGCATTGGCCATTCCACTTACCCTAGATAACGGAAAAGCTTTTCCACAGCGTGATCTGATCCTGTTTATCACATTTGTGGTCATCCTGCTCACGCTTTTGGTACAGGGTCTCACCTTACCAGGCATTATCAAACGCACAGGGGCTTTTGGTCGGTTTATGGATCCAAAGGTTGAAGAAGAGCTGAAACTTCAAATGAAACGCGACCTAAAACAGCACAGCTATCAGTTCCTTAAAAATAAATATGATAACGAATTAAAAGGGCATGCAGGCATGGAAAAGTTATTAAGGCACTGGGAAGAAAAATCGAAGGCGAGTGATGACAGCTGGATGAACGAGCAGGCTAAAACCATTTTTATCGAGATGCTCGAAAGTCAGCGGGCCTACCTTACCGAGCTGAATAAAGATCCGGCCTTTGATGAGGAGATCATCCGCCATCAGTTATACCAGATCGATTTAGAAGAAGAAAGATTGAGGATGATTTAGGTGAAGTTTAACCTTCGTAATATGCTTATTGTAGCGTTTCAACTAGCTTTATCGTTTTCATTAAAAATCAGATAAACAATGAAAAAAATATTACTTAGCGCATTTATTGCAGCAGCGTTGATCGGCTGTAAGAAGAAGAATGATACCGATAAAGAACCCGAAAAAACTTGTACAACAGAATTTGCAATGGTATCGGTAAAATTTACTGATAAAAGTGGTGCCGGGGCTGAAATAAAAGATATTACTGTAATTAACCAGCGTACCGGCGAAAAAATACAGGCCAGCGCAAATGCATTTGTAGATATGGTAAGAGGCGGTTACATCGTGGCTGATGATCACAACAGGCCGGGCCTATCCGAAAGTGGCGACGATTTAAAGGTAACAGCTACCTCTGTGAGCACCAATCAAACAAAATCTGCAACAATTAAGGTAAGTGGTGGTAAGAGTGTCTGCCATATCAATAAAATATCCGGGCCGGACCAGATTGCTTTTGATTAATATTTATTTTAAGAGCAATTTTAAAATATTATATAATCCCTCAACTAAATCGGTTGGGGGATTTTTCTTTTCTAATTACATCATTTTTGAGAAGACTTATTAATCAGTGCATCCTGTAAAACATTTTGGATTTATAGTTGGTTTTTTATAAAACAAATGTTTAGTTTAGCTAAACAAAAATCAACCTTATTAAACAAAACATTCCAAAAATCATCATGAAAAAAATTAAGACATCCCTGTTACCCGGCCTCGTTCTTTTTATGGCCTTATTTACCATGTACTGCAAGCGGCCTGAAGCAGAACTGGCTTCGTTCGACAAAAACTTAGATTCGAAATCTGTAGTAAGTGCTGCTTCTACAAAAGCAAAAAAAGTATTGTTTATTGGTATTGATGGTTGCGTATGGAAAGCCATTACTACCCAAAATGCGCCCAACCTTAAAGCCCTGATGAACCAATCGTACACCAGTACCAATGCTTTGGCCGAAATACCTACCTGGTCGGCAAATGGCTGGTCGGCCTTGTTTACCGGTGTTGGTGTAGCCAAGCACAAAGCTTCCGACAATGGTTTTTCAGTAGCCGATTTTGTAAATTATCCATCCTTTTTCAGGCAAATTAAAACCAGTTTGCCCGCTTTACGTACTGCTTCAATTGTAACATGGTCGCCCATTAATGATAATATTGTGGCTACGCAGGATGTAACCTTTAAATATAACAGCGAAACTGATAACGAAACAGAAACGAAGATTCTTCAGGAGGTAACAACCAACAACAGCGATGTTTCATTTTGCCATTTCGATGATGTAGACCATGCCGGCCATGCCAGCAATTACAGAACCACCACGCAGATGTACATGGATTCGGTTAGGGCTGTTGATGCCCGCGTTGGCAGAATATTAACTGCCATAAAAGCCAGGCCAACTTATAACAACGAAGACTGGCTGATTGTGGTAGCTACCGATCATGGTGGCGATGCAAGCCATGGAGGTTCGAGTTATCTTGAACGGAACGCATTTATCGTTTTAAACAACAGCGCCATTCCGCAACAACAGGTTAATACGGCGCCAACCACTTCAACTGAATCGGTACCAAACAACATTTCGACAGTCGATTTTAAAACCAATGTTTACGGGCAATTGCCGGTACTCAGCAACTTTAACATAGGGGCAACGGGTAGTTTTACCATCGAGTTTAGGGTACGGGCCACAAGCGCTAGCAGCGATCCGGTAATAATTGGTAATAAAAGCTGGGCAAGTGGTTATAATAAAGGCATAATTATCTCCAACAACAGCGGCACAATTAAGGCCAATTTTGGCGATGGAACCAACAGGCTTGATATTAGCGGAGTAGACCTCACCAATCAGCTTTGGCACCAGGTGGCTGTTGTGGTTAACCGCAGCACGCAAAAAGCAACGTTATACGACGGAGGAATACAGGTAGCCCAGGGCGATATTTCTGCCGTAGGCGATATGGAAAGCGGCACTACCTTTAAAATCGGGCAGGATGGTACCGCAAATTACAATCCGTATTTTACAGGAAATATAGCCGAAATCAGGTTATTTAAGTCGGCACTGCCTGCAACCAGCATCAGCAATTATAGTTTTACGGGTTTAAACTCATCACACCCACAAAATGCCGATCTGATATTGTATACCAAAGGAGATGAAACTTCTGGTGCGGTTTATAACGGCAGTTTGGTTACTCCGAAAATCGATATCCTGACCAAAAACAGCGCAGCCATTACCCGTAGCAGTTTGAGCACGGCTATTTTTTACCGTAAAACGATCGATTATCATGGTGCACCTTATTTATATGATGTGGCACCTACTATTTTAAAATTCCTTGGGATAAGTGCGCCTGGCAACTACGATGGCCATGCACTTGTTAATTTTTAAACCAACACCATTCATATATATTCAAAAAAAAAGCTGTACCCTCATTTGAGTGGTACAGCTTCATTATAAATAGGCTCCGAGAAATTGTTTAATCCAGCAATGTCCAGGTTTTTCTGGCCTGCACCTGTTGCACCACCTGCTGCTCTGCAACCACAATGTTTTCTTTGCGTTGGCCAATGTATTCCAGCCCGCTTAACTTATTCCACAGGGCTACCAATACATTCATAAACTCACTTGCCATTACCATACTGTTATTAATCTGTTTATGATCGTAAACCAGTTCGATGGTTTTAGCCAAAAGTTCTTCAAAATTACCCGGGGTAACATCTTTCCACTCGTAAAAATATTTCAGCAATTCTTCCCTTTCACGTGGATCAATCAGTTTAATTGCGGTAAAAAAGATATGTGCCAGGCTCGAGAAATAGCCCACTAAAACCACCGGCGATTCGCGGTGCGCAATATTTCTGTATTCGTAAAATAAACCTGCAATATAATCCACAATCTTCTCCGAAATCAAGCGGATGTTTTTCCCTAATGGGGTAATATTGTCGCGGCCACCCGTTTTATCAATAATTTTAAATGCCGCCAATTGTAAATCATTCAATAAAACACTGAAAGATTCGTAATACCTGATTAATGCAGGATGACTTGTGATGGTTGAACTCGGTGGTATATAACTGTTGTTGATTGATAACCTGCCATTTTCGTAATAAACCTGCCCGATGGTTAAGAAATAACTATCTGCCGTTTGCGAACCTACTTCACTCTCTGGTAAAACGGCGATAGAATAGCTTTTGGCAAGTTCAGGGTAACGGATCGGGTTTTCTTCAGGATTTGGGGTACCAGCAGGTACGCGGTTAAACGGACTTACCACCAATAAAATTACGTAATTACGCGGCTCAGATTGACCAAAATAGTGGTTATGTACCAGCGTATCCATATTATCCGATTGTACAATATCAATGTGGCAGCCTTCAGGGGTAATGGCATTACAGTATCTTACCCTTACCTCGATATGGTTGGTTGCTTTTTCGATAATTTCGATATCGTGCGAACTTTTATAGCCTGCAAAAGGTGGTAAAAATCCGTAATTGCTGTTGTTTAAATGTAGAGAGGCGGCATCGCGAACAAAGTCCTGCAAATAGAGATCACTTAATGTAAAATGATCGCTTGAAAGCTTCATGCCATTAATCCAGTTAATGGATTTATATTTTAGCGGCTTTATCATGGTAGATGTTTTTAATTATAGATTAGATAAAGATAGCACTTTCTCCAACTTCATTTGGCTTGTTTACGTTTTCTGATACCCGTTTAGCGTAAATTGTCATTTTTTCGGTGATGCCGTTTTCGATGATGTCGAGATCCGGATCGATGAAAATATTGCGTTTAAAGAAGGATGTTTTAATAAAGAAAATCCACTTATAATTCTCCATATCGTCGCTCCTGAATTCTACCGGACTTTTGGCAAACTTTAAATTATAATCATCGATAAACTTGTGGAACCAGATACCGAAGTTCATGTTTTCTACCGCTTTTACCTTTACTTTTAAAGGTTCCGGATCGCTGCTTTTTTTGTAAAGCTCCAGTTCCAGTACCAATAAACGGTTAAAATCTACATGGTCCATGTTAATGTCCAGTGGTGTATCAGGATACCTCCAGATTTTATAAATTTCTGATGGAATGCCCAATAAGGCAACATACGCCCACCAGAAAATAAGGGGTACAAAGAAACAGGCTATGCTGCCCGCGCCAAACCAGCCAAAGTTTACCGAGCTTAACCAGTTAAAGGCCAGCTGAAACAAATAAACCGATAAAATGGCCGAAACTAAAGTGGCAAAAAAGATAAATACTTTGCGCTCCAGTACATCCTTAGGATAGTATTTTGTTAACAGGTAAACGAAAACCGTACCCGTTAAAAGGTAAAAAATACAGCAGATAATGTAACCCCAGGGCATAAAATTAAAGTTCAGGAAGCCTAAGAAACCCGGAAGCGCTAAAATAATACCGATGAGCAGAACACTTACGATAAGTCGTTTGTTGTTAAGAAACTGGTTCTTTTTGTTGATGATAGAAAGCACCGCTGTTGATACCATGAAGATCAGCGGAAATAAGAGAAAGCGGATAAAAAATGATTGAACGTCCATTAAATTTTATAGATGATGTACTACAAATATAGTATCTTTAGTATTTGATTATAATCCTATTTTTTTACGGTAACATAAATTTAACCTATAACAAATAAGCAAGCTTAAAGTTTAAATGAAAAAAGAAACTTTGATTAATAACGAACTCTTTACAGATTATAAGGCTGTTGCACATGCGGCCGACCTTATCGAACGCAAAATAATTGATGCCGATAGGATCGAAATTATTCCGCTGGGCCCTGATAAACGTGCTTTTGCGAAAGATATTGAGAATACCACCGCTTATTATTCGGAAAAAAGAAGGCAAGAACGGATCCGCATCAGTACCAATCGCGAAGGCTTGTATGATATGTTGCCTGAAGGGCTTTTCCACCGTCCGCCAACCGGCAGTGCAGGTATGGACGAGGAATCGATGATCAAGGATATCAGGGATAGGAGAGAGGAGGAAAAAGACGCCAGGTTATTTTTTACCCCTTTTGATGCCGAAATTAATTATGTAAGGATTATGACCGAGCTATATGAAAATATGCTCGATAAAAAAACAACCTATTCCGATTTAAGCCAGATTTTTGAGTTTGGCTGGGATGAATTTAATTTACTCAACAAAGAACAAAGCATCATCTGGATGCACCTGCTCCCCGAAATCCAGCAAAAAAGAAACGATATCGATTTTGTATCCAAAGTACTTACTGCGTTATTTAACCTGCCACTAAACATTGTTAATGCCACAGCCAATATCCCACCAGTAAAAATTGCCGAAGATATGCAGATGCAGCTGGGCGGAAGCGCATTAGGCATTGATACCATTATCGGCGATAGTTTTACACCCGAAAACGAGGCTTATAACATTAATATTGGGCCAACTTCGCCACAGGAACTGATTAAATTTATCCCCGGACAAAAAAACAGGGCCATTTTGGATATGGCCATCAGCTATTTAATGCCGGTTGATGCAGAAGTAAATGTAGAACTCCTCACCGCACCCGATTATCAGGAAACAGTTTTGAGTGAGGATGGCGAAAGTGCTTATCTGGGTTATACGGTGTATCTTTAGTAAAATGCCAACCTGAAAAAAGTCGTCATTGCGAGGCACGAAGCAATCTTACAACGATCGTTATCCTTTCAATACCGTCATTTCGAGCGGAGTGCAGCGAAGTCGAGAAATCTATCTAGAGGTAGATCTCTCCACTCCGCGATGCTCCGGTCGAGATGATGATGTTATTAAGAAGTTCGATTACACCAGATCCAGAAGGTCGTCATTGCTGAGGCACGAAGCAATCTTAAAACGATCGCTAGATATGAAATTGATTAATCCCAACCCATAGTAGTAAGATTGCTTCGTCGTTCCTCCTCGCAATGACGAGCCTTTTTATTAAACCGCCCTATACAACGCCGGTTTTAACAATATCCTGTAATGCACGTTCATCGTACTCCTTAAGTTTAATTTTGCCAAAGTTAAACTCAGTAATTCTTCCCAATCCTGTGTACTCAGGTTAAGTTGATCTGCAGGTTCAATCAAAATATCTGTTGTTTTAATAAAGCCCGCATTTGGTTTATTGTCCATAATCAAACCTTTGGCCAGGGTAATGCCTTTTAATTTATTGCCCAGTTCGTAACGGCAAAAGTTAATTACATCAGCTTTCGTAATAATCCTGTCGGCAGTGGTTAAGCCATATTTATAAGCCTGCACGCGGTTAGTTGCATTCAATCGCGACCGGCCGCCCTTTGTTGGGCTCAATAAAAAGATGCTCTCGGCATTTACCCTGTTATTATCATATACCACTAAGCGGCTGCCGGCATTAATGTGGTTGGCTTCCTCTGCCTGTGTAACCCAGATATCCAGAAATAAAATATCAGCATCATCAATCGGTTTTAATACAATATAACTTGGCAGTTCTTTAATATCTTTTAATGCCGAACGGCTTTTTTGTTCAATCAGCGCAATATTCTGCTCCAGGTTTTTAAGGATGGTGCTTAAAAAATCAGGGCCGTATGCAGTAAAGGCTGCCTTTTCATCGCGTAATAATTCAAAAAGATAATCTACCAGCTCTTTGGCGTTTCTGGTATCGAAACGTTCCGTACCACCGTACCGGATAGAAAAAGAACCATCGCCTTTTTCATTCTCATTGGTATAGGGAATTTCGTTATAACTTTTTCCCTTGTTATCCTTCAGGTTTTCTACGGCAAGCATCTGGTCCAGCGCTTCCGTTTTAATCGGGACAATATTGTTCATCGTTTTAAGCCGGTGTTTAATCTGGCTTAACCGTTTATTTACAACCGGGAACGCATTGATATAAATATGAAGCTCGTTCAACATTTCCTGGTTTATGGCCGCCGGTAAAATTACTTTAAGCCATTTTACCGAATGATCAATCTGGTTTAAAACCGCGGGTTGAAACAAATTGGCAAACTCAGATGGCAATTCTCTACTTTCGTTGATATTAAAATCGTTAAGGTCGCCCAGGGTGATAAACCTGTTGCTGTAAAACTGTAAAACATCTGCTTTAATCAGATTAAGCAATTGTTTATGCTGAAACGGTGCCTGTACTTTACCACTTAAAGGTTCGTCCATAAAACGTTCGGTATAAGCGGCGAGTTCGTTGTTTTTGTAGAACCATTTGCCCAGCGAAAGCAGGTCGTAAGTGTTTTCGGGCACCGAATAATTTTTCCAGTCGAAAAATAAATTCAGTTTATTAAAATCCATCCAGTCTTTAATACCACTAAAACCAATATATATCGTGTTTTTCTCTGTCGAAGTGCCAGGGAGGGTGTTGTGGAGAGGCTGTTTGCCTAATTGTTCTACAGTAAAGAGCGTATTTCCGGTTACAATGTATTTTACAGAAGCATTATTCACTTTAACAGTATGCAGCGGACTAAAAAATATATCAGTCTTTTTTGTTTTATCGTTTTCCTGCGGGATATTTTTCTTAAACGCAAACTGCGAATATGGCGAGAGGTAATCTTCCTGCTCAATCGGTCTGGCATGCATAATGGCATGGGCAGGTAAAGATGATGTTAAATGATCGGGGGCTAAAATACGGCTGATCTTGTCAAAGATCCTGTTCTCTAAATTTTTAACATCATTGGCTACATTAAAAAGCTCATTACTTAATGCCTCAATAATTAATCTAACGAGTGGATCGAAGTCGTTACTGTCTTTAATATTCCAGAAATCTTCGGCATTTTTTAAAATTCTATTGCGGATTTCATCTTTCGATGAGTAAAAAACTGGTTTCATGTGTAGAATATTTGGGGCGTTTTAGATTAGGTTGATAAGGGGCTGAGGAATAATGCGGTATTAAAAAAATATTTTTCACCTGTGGTTTTTATCAGTGCCCTTACACTGATATCTACCTTTTTTTTGATCTCGGTAATCTTACGCAAGGGATATACATTTTCTACTTCCGTAATGCGTACTTCCACCGAAGTATTATAGATCCTGAACTCATAATCGGTAATGGATTTAAGCAGCGATTTGCGGAATTTTTCCTCCCAGATGCTTTCACTCACGATTAATTCGAAATCAAGGTCCCATATCTCGCAGCCAAAATCGTTGTGGAACCGGTGCTCCCCATAGCGGGTAAAAATAATCAGTTCTATGTGGTTCGAAATCGATTTTCCGAGGTCAGTTGGTTGAAGCCCAGTGCCCGAGAAAAGCGACTTAAATCTGAAGGGTTTGTTGTAAAAATTTTCAGACATAAACGGTTTGGCTTAAAGTTTGTTAAAAGTAAAAGAAATAAAATCGTTTTAATAACCAAACAACAAATATTAAAAATTGTTATAGTACAATGTTAATTTGAAAAAGTTTGAGTGATTTTGTGCGGAAGAGACATCAGATTAATACAATAACTAATGCTATGTGAAACTGTTAATGCTCTATGAAACCTATTAATGCCATCGAAATCAGGACCGCTTATACAAGGTTTATCTTAAACTTTGTGTTCCTAACGCTTTTCTCCATTCTCTGTATTTATCTCTTTTTTGCCGCATCCGATTATGAGTATACCCTGCTCGATAAAAAAGTAAAGGAAACCGAAAAACTATCTTATTTACGGAAAGACATCAATACCAATTTCGACCTTATCCTTGTCCGTTTTAAAGAACTTGCCCAGTACCGCGATTATAATGCCAACGAAATGAGCAAGCAGAGTATCCTTTTAGGCGATATCCAAAGCGCCAACAACAGGATTAAAGACCTTATTTCCAAAAAAACGCAAAACAGTCCAAGTTTTGATCTCTACGCCAAAATAAACAACAATGTTGGTGCAATGGCCGATCTGCAGGATTCGCTTATTAAATCAAGGGGTGATATCCAAAGGTATAAAGAACAGATAAACGATTGCCACCGCGCAAACCAGGCTACAGCAACCAAAATCAGGAACGGACGTTTCGGCCGATAATTAAACGATTATGATAAAGTTAAGTATAAAAGAAAGACGCGAACAATTCTTGTTTTTTATAGCGCTGTTTATTTTTACTGTTGGGCTTTTAAGCTTTGGCATTTTTTATAGCGATAAATCGCGCTATGAGATTTCTAAAGAAGAACTTGAGGTAAAAATCAGCGAAAATGAAACATTCGAAAGCATGGTGAAAGAAACTTCGCCTACAATAGATACCACTTACAAACAAATTACCCGTTATAACCCAAATGTACAGGCCGTTTTTTTGAAAAACGATATACAGAATTCATTAGGCTCTATCAGGGCTGCGTTTGACCGTAAAGCGTCAGACTCGCGCTATAAAATATTTGTTCAAACGGCTCAGCTGTACGACAGGTTATTTTATGATAGACAGGAACAGAACAGAAACATTACAGATATTGAATTGCATAAACGACAATTGGACGATTGTATTCTCAACAGGCGACAATTGCAGCAAACCATATCTGCCAGATAAATATCCCAAAAACAACCTATAAAAAACGCTACCTATGTCTGACACAAACACCAAGCAAGTTAATTCAAATTCGCAAGGCTATGTTATCCTCTACATCCTATTAGCTGTATTGCTCTTAACAGGTCTAATTTTCTTATTTAAAAGTTCATTGTTCGAAAAAAGAGCAATTGATGCGCGAATTTTAAAAGATGAAATTTATTTAAACGAAAGTCTGGTTTTTACCGATAATACCCCAAAAGCTACCAAATGGTTATGGGAATTCGGAAATGGCGAAAAAGCCACCACTAAAACCGGCTCTTACCACTACACAAAACCCGATACTTACATTGTGCGCTTAACCGTTGATGGCGAACTCCGTCAGGAATTTCCCATTACTGTACGCGATACCGTTCACACCGCTGTTGTAGATAGTGTGCTAACCATTAGCGGCCCTACAGCCGGTTTGGTTAATGAAGAGATCAGGTTAGAAGGAGACGGGGAAGGAAAAGATTTCGAATGGTCGTTCGGCGAAACCGGCCGTGTAGATGTTAAAGGAAAAACAGCTTTATACACTTATCGTGCCCCGGGAAAATACGTGGTGCGCCTGCGCTCGGATAAAAGCCGTAAACCAGCTTTCTTAAACATTCTGATCACCGATCCTAATGCCGAAATCGTTGAGGATATTGTTGCTCCTGGTGATGGCGAGCGCAAAACCATCGATGATATCAGGGCCCGCTTACAGGCCATTGCCAATGGTGCCGATTTTAATTCCAACTATTATTATCTCGTTAACAAATACATGTGCGGTAACGAAAAAGTAACGGTGAATGTAGAAATGAACGGTAAGAAAAAGCAAACCGATATTTATTCGTACTGCATGGGGCTCACCTTTGGTGGCGAAATAGCCGTTGATGAGGCACAGCTTACCATCAAGCCTAATTCTACCTGTGCCAGTTTACTAAACATTAAACAACATTCAGGTACGGCCCAGCCTGCGGCAACAAATGCTGATGCAACAGCTAAAACCAGATAAATTAACAGCTCACCTAATTTTAAAGCTCATCTACAGATTATGAAAAAATACTATGCCTTAACCCTCCTTTTTATAGGAATATCGTTTGCCTATGCACAGTCGCCGGCATCCTTTGGCAAAAAAGTAAAATACATGCCTAAATCTTACGAAAGGCCTTCAGAAAGTATAAACGTAATGGACAATACCAGCAGCAGTAGTTTGCCATGGATTGTTTTTTCCGACCGCGAAGATAATTATACTACTACAGCGCCTGGAGGAAGCCTGATTATGAAAAAAATCAGCTTTATGGAGCCTTTCTATGTTTCGAAAGAAGAAAATGGTTACCTCAAACTGATTAAATACAAGGCAGGAATGATCAGGGGCAGGAAAATCAACGATAAAAAAAGTGCCATCAGTTATGGTTGGATCGCAAAATCCAAACTGCTTTTATGGCAACGTGCTTTCTCTAATCAAAAAACCGGTTATGCAGAAAAAGCCATCGGTATTGTAAACGGGAAAAATGCCTTAACCGAACCAAAATTTTATTTCGATACAACGGATTCCATCTTAGTATATAATACACCCGAACTTAAAGACAGACGTACCAAAGTTAGGTTGCATGAAATTGCCTACATCTATAAAAAATCAGAAGACGGCAAAAAATACCTCATCGGTTCTGACGACCAGTTGGTTGCCGATACGGCTTTAAAAAGCATTTATGGTTGGGTTTCTGCCGAAGCGGTACACAGCTGGGGCGACCGTTTATACATCACCTCGGTTAAACCCGGCGATTACGATAAAGATGATTCAACCTCAACAGTGATTAAAAGTGGTATTGATAAGGGTACAACTTTCGTGGTAGATCCATTATTACCAAGGGAAAACCTGATTTTAAGAAGTGTGCCGGTTGTTTCAAACGACGAAGGAGGCAATACAATAGGTATCGCTACAGATGTTTACAATAAAAAAGACAATAAAATATTAACCATTAATGGTTCGGCACTTTCTTATCAGGATTACCTGAACCTCCGCAAAAATAAAACAAAGGTAAATGTTGTTTTTGTAGTGGATGGGGGTAGCCCGATGACCAAGTATTTTTCTGGAATGACCAATACCATTGCTTCTTTTGAAAACATAATGGGCGATTTTGGTAAAGGAACAAAAGTAAACTTTGGAGGCGTGGTATATCGTGGCGAGAACGGTTGTGCTTTGAAAGGTATTTTTGTGAGTCCGATCCAGAATGATTACAGACAATTGATGACTTTCTTGTCAAACCAGGCCAAAAATACCGTTAGGTGTAATGGTGAAGTAAGCGAAGAGCCTGTTTTTCAGGCAATAAAAACCGGATTAGGTTTGTTTAAAGCAAAAAAGAACGAAACCAATTTAATTATTTTGGTTGGGAGCACCGGAAATACAGGTGGAACCAACAATTACCTGATTAACGAATTGAGTGAGCAGGTAGCACAGGCAGATGCACGTATTTTAGCCTTGCAGGTATATAGCGATTTCAATCAGTCGTTTAACGATTTTGTAATCCAATCTCGTAAACTTGTTTCAGAATCAGCTATCCGCTCTGCCGAATACCGTAAAAATACGATGGTAAAAGGTGAGGGTTTAAAAAGCTTCCAGCCTTATAACACCAGTTTACAGGATTCTATTTCTTACTATTTAGATTATCCTAAAAATAGTTTAATCCAGGGTGGGGTAGTTTTCCCGACTAAAGGTTCGGTAAACTCTAACCAGAGCATGACTATTGCCCTGCGTCGTTTTGTAAAAGAAACTAACTCTGATATCTATAACCAGATCAGCTCGTTGGATAGTGCTTTCCGTTTAACTGGTATATCGCGTAAAAACCTTACTGCCGATGTAGAAGGTTTATTGCCGGCGCCGGTTGGTGCAGAAGTTGCAGACCGCATGCCGCACAATGCCTTTAAATATTACAGCACTGCAAACCTATCGGCTGATGCCGTAAAAAATAACCGCTCTACCCTGCAGTATGCCATCGTTTTAAACAACATGGAGTACAAACAGATTGTAGATGTGTTTTCGATTATGCTCGGGCAGAATTTGCAGGCCGATCAGTCTTCTTTCAGGAGCAAGCTTGTTAAAAATTATGTTAAAATGCCAAAACAGATGCTGGGTATTAAAGAATCATCGGGCAACATTAAGCGTTTAACCCTGGCCAACTACATCAAATTGGTAACCGGTTTGCCTTTAAACAACGAATTTTTAGAAAAATATACTGTTGGCGATTTAAAGAACACTTCTAAAATGCCACTCGAAGAATTCGAAAACTATATTAAACTATTAAATCAGTCGGTTCAGCAAATTAAAAGGGCTGCGCAGATTGAGCAGCAGTTTATTTCGAATGGTAAAATATATTATTACATCACCGAAAATAATTTTAACCCGGCAGTGTTGCCTACAACCAACTAAGGCTTATGGCAGTTACAAATTTAAGCGAATCGGTAAAAACAGCCCTGCACATTGCACAGTCGCTGGCTAAAGAGTACAGGAACGAAGTGTTTTCTGCTGCCCACCTGCTCAAAGGCTTAATGCATAAAGATGTTGGCCTGCGCTCATTCATTACCTCCATTGGTAAGGATGAAGAATACATCAGCGAATGGGCTGAAGTGCGGATTGATGAACAGGCAAAATCGGCAAGTTATACCGATAACGTAAGCGGAGGACCAGAAATTGCAGTCATTTTTGAAGAAGCCGATAATGTTCGCATTAAGCTGGGATTGGATTTAATAACCCCGGTTTGTGTATTAACTGCACTGGCAAAACCAGGCATTGGTTTTCAAGCCGATCAGTTAAAATCATTCCCGATCAAAGAACGCGAAATTTTAGACCTTTATGTAAAGGACGAAGAAATTTCGAGGGTGGTTTCTCCTGATAAAACAACGTCGGGTGCCGAAAATAAAAGTACGGGCAATGCCTTATACAAATACTGTATCGACAGGCTGCAAACAGTACGCGATGGTAAAACCGACCCGATTATCGGTCGCGATAAAGAAACCAGGCAAATGATGGAAATCCTTTGCCGCCGTACCAAACCTAATGTGATCTTAACCGGTGATGCCGGTGTGGGTAAAACCGCTCTGGTTGATGGTTTCGCCATTGATATTGTAAACCAGAATGTACCCGAAAGTTTAAAACCTGTTCAGCTTTTTGAGCTCGATTTAGGCTCGCTAATCGCAGGTGCATCTTATAAGGGAGAAATAGAAGACCGTTTAAAAAACATCATCAAAGAAATCAAGCAGTTTGAAAAAGCAGTGTTGTTTATTGATGAAATCCATACATTATTGGATAGCAAAGGACCACTGGGTGCAGGTATTGGCAATTTATTAAAACCAGAGCTTGCCCGTGGAGAAATTACTGTAATCGGTGCTACGACCATTGATGAATACCGCAAAATTATAGAGCCTGAACAGGCATTTAGCAGGCGTTTCGAGGTATTGCAGGTAAATGAGCCAAATGAAGAAAGCACCATTAAGATGTTACAGAAACTGGCTGTAAAATACGAAGAACACCATACTTTAAGCATCGAGCCTGATGCTCTGGGCGAATGTGTACGTTTAGCTAAACGTTATATGAAAGACAGAAGGCTACCTGATTCTGCATTCGATTTGCTTGATCGCACCATGGCAGCCATGAAAATGATGAATGATACCTCCGATCAGGTAATCGAAAGTCTGGAAACCGATTTAGAAGCTTTAAATACCAATACGGAAAAATCAGAAGCAGAAAAGTTTGCCGATTATAAATGGCTTTTCTCTCTGCTTCAGAATAAATTAAGCCCCGTTCTGCTGGGCCGTTTAACCGATGAAACACAAACCGATGCTTTCGAAACTGCTGACGAATACCAGGGATACATCACCAACAGTTTACAAGAATTAAAAAAATACGCTGCGGAAAAAAGCGATCGCATTACGAAACAGGACATTGCCTCAATAGTGGCCTATAAAACAGGCATCCCGATGGGTAAACTGCAGGCCGGTGAAAAAGAAAAACTGCTCAACATGGAGCAGTACCTTAAAAAACGTGTGGTAGGGCAGGATCAGGCTTTAAAAGCTGTTTCTGACGCCATACTTGAGTCGCGTAGCGGGCTGAATAAAAAAGGGCAACCTATCGGATCATTCTTTTTACTGGGGCCAACCGGAACAGGTAAAACCGAACTGGCGAAATCAATTGCGGAGTTTTTGTTCAACGATGAAAAAGCGATGATCCGTTTTGATATGTCAGAATTTAAAGAGGAGCACAGTGCGGCTTTGCTTTATGGGGCGCCCCCAGGTTACGTAGGTTACGAGGAAGGTGGTTTGCTGGTGAACAAAATCAGGCAGCAGCCTTATTCGGTACTGCTTTTTGATGAAATTGAAAAAGCACATCCTTCCGTTTTCGATACATTTTTACAGATTCTGGATGAAGGGCACATGCACGACCGTTTGGGTAAAGAGGGCGATTTTAGTAACTCACTGATTCTTTTTACCTCAAATATTGGCAGCGAATGGATTGCCGAACAAATTGGTAAAGGTGTAATTCCTGCTTCAAACCAGTTGATGGAAGTAATGGCAGGGCATTTCCGCCCCGAATTTTTAGCCAGGATTTCTGAAATTGTTCCTTTTGCACCAATAAACGAAAGCAATGTGGTGCGCATTTTCGAAATCCAGTTAAGCAGTTTGGTACAATCGCTCAATAAAATGGGAATTGAGTTTGAAATTGCAGAAGATGCCAAAAAAATGATTGCCTTAGATGGTTTTACACCTAAATATGGTGCAAGGCAGTTATCAGCAGTAATCCGGAATTTATTACGCCGTCCGATCTCAAAATACATCATTTCAGGTGAGCTAAAAAAAGGATCGAAGATTGTGGTAAGCAAGCATCCTGATGAAGATAAACTTGAATGGAATATTATTCAGCCGGAAACCGCAACATTGGAACAAAAATTGAGTTAAAACGTTAACTATTATATTATTAGAACAAATTAATCGTAAACCTAAATCAACATACTATGTTTAACTATGAAATTGGTGGTAACGAGCGAAAAATTGACACCTCAGAAGCATTCGCAGAAATTGCCCACAACAAAACGCTTTTTGTACAGAAACTTACCGATAACGATCCGATAAAACCCGAAAAAGTTGAAGGATTAAAAACGGTGAAAGATGTATTCGAACATTATAAACCAAATGTGAAAGTAGCTTTCGAAAAGCAGGATGGATCTACTGTTGGCGAAACTTTAAACTTTAACGATCTGGGCGATTTTGGTGTGAAAAACATCATCAACCAAAGCAACTACCTTACCAACGTGAACATCGAAAGAGAAATGTCGCTTAACGTGATCAAACAGTTAAAATCGAACAAAACCTTAAAAGCCACGCTTGATGACGAAGAAACAAAGTCGGCCTTCATTAACGCTTTGAAAAACTTTGTTGACGAATTGGAGCAAAATAAATAATCTTAACGCCAAGAAAACATGTCAAATCCTCAAGAATTAAAAACCGACGAAAATACAGGCCAGGCAGGCTTTAAGCCAGCTGAAACCAAGATCCTTGAAAAAACATCACTTAAAGATAACCTCGAAAAACTGGCCCGTGTTGGCGGTTTTGATTTGCTCGAAGCCACAGTTGATGGCCTGCAGAATTTAAACCCTGAACGTAAAGCACGTAAACAGATCTTTTTAACCGGTGATGAGAAAAAGAAAGAACGTGAAGAGCTGAAAAAGAAAATCCAGCTATGGATCGATGTGCTCGAATCTTCTACTTCAGTGGCCGATATGGTAGAAAAAAGTACCGAAAAACTGAATGCTGCGGAAGAAAACCTGAATAAAAATATCGGTACTGCTTTAGAAAGTACCAGAGAACTGGAGCAGGCATACCGTTCGGTGCATTTATTCTATAAAAATACCGAGTCGGATAAACTTAAAAATGTGGTGCTGTTAAATGCATCAATGGATCAGATCAAAGATCTTGATAATCCGCGTTTTATAGAATATGTAGATGATGAGTTAAAACAAAATTACGACCGTTTGGATCTTCGTAATAACTATTCGTTAATGGTTGTGCCAGGTTACATGGGTTCCAATAAAGTGTTGGAAAGATGGGGTAAAATTGCCCACAACAACAAAGCCATGCTGGTAACCGATTTTGCCGATCTTGATCAACCGGATGATGTACTGGATTTATTTACCGCTGCAAATTTTACTGGTGGTGATGCATTCAGATCAAACGTAATCATGACCTGTAACTGGCTGGTTGGCCGTGGTAAAGTTGCCGAAGTTGGTGAAGAAGACGATTTAACTGTACCAGGATCAGCTGCTTTAGCCGGTAAAATGTATTACACCTTAATGTCTCAAGTTACTGCAGGTAAAAAACATGGTGCCATAAACGAAGTAGATGGTGTAAAATTCGATTTAAAGAAAAGCGAAATCTCCCATCTGGAAAGAGTGGGTTTGGTACCAATGGTTAACGAGTACGGTAAAGTAATGGCTTTCTCTGCCAAAACCTTATTTAACGGCGATAACATCGGTTTACAAACTTATTCGGTTGTACGTGTATTCGATTATATTACCAAAGTATTATTCGATTTCCTGAACAGAAGGGCTTTCGAAAACTGGACTTCTAAAACAGAGCAGGATTTGCGTGGTCAGATTGTTAAATTCCTGGATGGTATCCAGGGCGCTGACCGTTTAATCGAGAGATTTAAGATCATGCGTTTCGAAAGAGATGAGCAACAGAAAGACAGGATCCACCTGGATATCCACATCACACCATATTTCCCGGCTAAAAGTTTTGTAGTAAAACTGGATGGACACAAAGGTGAAGATGAAAGTACCACCTGGAGTTCAGAATATAATCAGCAATAATTTTTGATAGCTGAAAATAAAAACCCAACCTTAGCGTTGGGTTTTTTTATGGGTTATGCATAACACTTAACAAATTCTTTATAATTTTGTAATGCATCGGCCAGATCAGATTAATCAAAAAAAATGAAGCAAGTACTTCTCCTTAATGGAGATATTGAAAAAAACGCATCTACAAATTTCCTGATTAATGCCTATAAGGAAGGGGCAGAAAGTGTTGGCGCTACCGTTAGGGAGCTGGCCATTATCGATCTGATATTCAATTCGAACAAGCTGTTTAACAACAGGCAGATTGCCGAGCTGGAACCCGATCTGCAGAAAGCCCTAACTGCCATTAGGCAGAGTAACCATGTGGTGCTTTTTTGTCCCGTATATGTCGATCATATACCGGCAAAAATTAAAGGCTTTTTCGATCGCCTTTTTATGCCTGATCAGATTTTCACTACACAAAATCAAAATGTAAATAATAATTTTAGCGGTCGCTCCGCCAGGATTGTTTCAATTTTGGATGAAGCAACCTTTAAAGAGTGGAAGGCCAATAAAAAAACTACTTATTTATCCATTAAAAAAATAGTGTTTGAAAAATGCAGGATGAGCCCTGTATTAACCAATACCATTGGCGAACTGCATTCGCTCGAAAACCACTATAGCCAAAAATGGCTGGCCAAAATGGAAAAATTCGGCTCACAGCTCATTTAAAACTGCCATGGTTTGTGCGCCATGGTCTGTGTCTCCACCAATGCTATTAACTTAGTGT
>NZ_QNQU01000047.1 GCF_003315595.1 Pedobacter miscanthi
TCTACTCCTTAAATTAAGATCAAAACAAATCTAAAGGACGGTACGAAGGGTTTATTCCTTCCGTGCCAATCCGTGCCTCCGTGGCAAAAATATCTCAGTGGCAAAAAACAAAAAAGCCGCTCCGATTTTTACATCGGAACGGCGTATATTAAACTGAGTTGTGGTTAAACTAACCTTCCAGTTCCATAATCTCGGCAGCTAAACTTTCCCACTTTTCCTGGCTTTTGTCTAAATCTGCTTTGGTTGCTACATAACGTTTATTGGCTTCGGCAAGTTTTTCTGCATTGCCGTAAACATTTTCATCAGCCAGTTCTGCTTCGATGTTTTTAACATTTTGCTCCAGCTCAGTAATCAGCTTTTCAGTTTTCTGCAGTTCGTCGTTCAGTTTTTTTAACTGATTGGCTGTATTCGGGGTATTTGGTTTTGGCTCTGCTTTGGGTTTCTCAGGCATTTTAACCGGTATCGGTTTTGAAATTGGAATTACCCTCTTGCTGTTCCACTCCTCATACTCAGCATAAGTACCCGGATATTGTTTGATTTTTTCGCCTTCGATAAACCAGATTTTGTTGGCCACATTATCAAGGAAATACCTGTCGTGTGATACCGCAATAAATGTACCTTCAAACTGTTGTAAAGCCTGAATCAAAATATTAACCGACTGGATATCCAGGTGGTTGGTAGGCTCATCGAGAATCAAAAAGTTCGAATCTGTTGTTAACGATTTCGCCAATGCCACACGCGATTTTTCCCCTCCCGACAGCACTTTGATCTTTTTAAACACATCATCACCGGTAAACAGGAAACAGCCTAAAATGCTACGCAGCTCAGTATCGGTATGTTTTGGTGCAAATGCCTGTAACTCTTCTAAAATCGCGTTTTCAAGGTGCAAAGATTCTAACTGGTGCTGCGCAAAAAAAGTTGTGGTTACATTATGACCGGTTTCTACAAGGCCTTCGAACTTTTCGGTACCTGCAATCATTCTCAATAAGGTTGATTTACCTTTACCGTTTGCACCGATCAGGGCAATTTTATCACCTTTTTCGATTACCGCTTCTGCATCTTCCAGAATGTGCACATTTGGATAATGTTTGGTGGCATGTTCGATACGTACTACGTGACGGCCAGATGGTTTGGTAAATTTAAAGCTGAAGTTTACCGTTGGATTTTCATCGTCAACATCTTCAATACGCTCCATTTTATCCAAAGCTTTCATCCGCGATTGCGCCATTTTTGCCTTAGAAGCTTTTGCCTTAAAACGTTCAATTAAACGTTCTTCCTGCTTGATTTTGGCCTGCTGGTTTTTAAATTCACCTTTTTGGATTTCGCCACGTAAAGCTTTTTCTTCTACATAAAAGCTATAATTACCTGCATAAACAGTTAATTTACCTTTACGCGATTCTACCGTACGGTTTACAATCTTATCCAGGAAATACCTGTCGTGCGATACAATTACAATAGCACCCTCAAAACCCATTAAATAATTTTCCAGCCATTTAATAGAAGGTAAATCCATGTGGTTGGTAGGCTCATCCAGTAAAAGAATATCCGGATCCTGCAAAAGGATTTTGGCCAGCATTACACGCATACGCCAGCCTCCTGAGAAGGTATTTAACGGACGCAGCTGGTCTGCTGTGCTGAAACCTAAACCGGCCAGGATTTCGTTAGCCCTATATTCGATGTTATAACCATCTAAAGCTTCAAATTCCTGCTGTTTATCGCTCAGTTTAAATAAAACCTCTTCGCTATAATCTGTTTCGATTTTTTTTAGCAATTCTTCAATTTCATCGTGCAGCTGGTTCTGGCGCTCAAAAGCCTCCATGGCCACATGCAAAATGCTATGGTGCGAATCGTAAGAAAGTAAATCCTGGTTTAAGTAACCGATTTTAAGGTCTTTCGACATCGAAACGGTACCCGAACTCGGGGCATATTCGCCTACAATTATTTTTAAAAGTGTTGATTTTCCTGTTCCGTTGGCACCGATCAAACCTGCCCTGTCACCTGGTTTAATGTGCCAGTTGGCATCATCATATAAGGCCCTCGAGCCGATCAGGAATGTTAAATTATTTATTGAAATCATTTCGGCTGCAAAAGTACGAAATTTAAAGGCTTTTTTCAGATCGAAACTTAAATAGGAGAGATCGTTCCTTTTTCTGTCATTCCGAATACAATAAAAAATCTTTGATGATACAATTGTCAAATAAATTTTGATTTCAATAAAACCTTCTTACCTTTGTACTGTAATAAAAATAATTACAGAATGAGCAATAGCCGGTTTCCTGTTTCCCTACATATCTTAACCTTATTAAATGAGGCGAAAGGTGCTGTGGTGAGTTCTGAATACCTGGCCGGGAGTATTAATATCAATCCTGTTTTGGTGCGCAAAGAAATCATGAATTTGCGTAAACATGGTTTTGTGGAGAGTAAAGAAGGTAAGGGCGGAGGTTCATTTCTGGCTAAAAGTGCTTCGGATATTAACTTGGGCGAAGTGTATAAATCGGTTAGGGGCAGCAATGTGCTGGGGCAGAGTAAAAACGAACCGAATCCGAAATGTCCGGTTGGGCGGCAGATCAACCAACATTTAGATTCGTTGTACAGCGATGCCGAAAATGCCCTGATTGCCAATTTATCTAAACAGACACTGGCAGATTTCGCCTCAAAGTTTGAATAAATTTTTTTGAGTATAACTGTAATAAAAAATATTACAATATTAATAAATTAAAAATTAAATAACATGAAAGTAGCATTAATTGGAGCATCAGGCTTTGTAGGTAAAGCCATTTTAAATGAATTAGTAAGCCGTGGAAACGAAGTAGTTGCCATTGCACGCGATACCGATAAAATTGAAAGCAGCAGCGATAAAGTAAGCAAAGTAGCGGCCGACGTTTTGGATACCGAAAAATTAGCCGGAAGTTTAAAAGGAGCGGATGCCGTGGTAAGTGCGTTTAATGCTGGTTGGAGCAACCCAAATTTATATAACGATACCGTACAGGGCGCAGAAGCTATACAGAAAGCGGTAAAGGCAGCGGGAGTTAAACGTTACATTTTTATTGGCGGCGCTGGTACTTTGCAAATCGACGGACATCAGATTGTTGACGGACCTAATTTTCCAGCAGAATATAAGCCCGGAGCAACAGCGGTAAGGGATTATTTTAACACTTTAAAACAGGAAAAAGAACTGGACTGGTTATTTTTTAGTCCTGCGATCGAAATGCACCAGGGTATTACCATTGGTCGCACAGGCAAATACCGTTTAGGTAAAACAAGCCCGGTTTTTAACGAAGAAGGCCGTTCAATTTTATCGGTAGAGGATTTAGCGATCGTAATTGCTGATGAGCTTGAAAACAACGCGCATCACCAGGAGCAGTTTACTGCGGCGTACTAAAGGATGGATAATGGGAGATGGAAAATGGATGAGGGGAAAGTTGGTTTATTGGCCATTTGTTATTCGTTGATGGTTTGATAGTTCATGGTTGATTGTCGAAATGCTTATCGCGATAGCTTTATTGGTTATTGATAATTGGATCATTGGTGATTGTCATTAAAAATTGATTATTGGTGATTATCTTTTATGAAAGTCAGGCCATCAACCAAACGTTGGATATTACACTGGTATTTATGCACCTATTTATGCACCCTGACCAATGAACTAATGGCTCGTGAACTAATCAACTTGTAAGATTCATCATCCATTTTACATTTTCCATCTTCCATAATTACCTATAAGTTCTTATCTTCGTGGCATGTATAGCCTTATTAAACCAATATTCTTCAAGTTTGACCCTGAAAACGTACATTATTTCGTTGTAAAGCGGTTAAAATGGTTTAATGATAAGTTTCCTTTGGGTAAAACCATCATCCGGAGCAGTTTTGATGTTCATATTAAAGGTTTAGAACGCGAGGTTTTTGGGATAAAATTCAGAAACCCCGTTGGTTTGGCTGCCGGATTTGATAAAAACGGCGAATATGTAGAACCCTTAAGCAATTTAGGTTTCGGGTTTATTGAAGTGGGTACGGTAACACCAATGCCCCAGCCGGGAAACGACAAGCCACGTATGTTCCGTTTGCCTAATGATGAAGCTCTGATCAACAGGATGGGTTTTAACAATAAAGGGGTAGATGTAATGGCCGAACGTTTGCGTTTGCTAAAAGATAAACATCCTGATATTGTTGTAGGTGGAAATATCGGCAAAAATAAAGCTACACCAAATGAAGACGCGGTAAGCGATTACATTAAATGTTTCGACCGCCTGTTTGATGTGGTTGATTATTTTGTGGTGAATGTTAGTTCGCCCAATACCCCTGGTTTACGCGAACTGCAGGAGAAAGAACCGCTTAAAAAAATCCTCAATACTTTACAGCAACGCAACCGTAAAAACGATATTTCGCGTCCGATTTTATTAAAAATTGCACCCGATTTAACCGATGCGCAATTGGATGATATCATCGAAATTGTAGCAGAAACAAATATTGCAGGCATTATTGCCACCAACACCACCATCAGCAGGGAAAATTTGGCTACAGAGCAGAATTTAAAAGCTGAAACCGGCGGATTGAGCGGAAAGCCTGTTAAAGAACGTTCTACAGAGGTAATCCGTTACCTTTCGGAGAAATCGAACAAAGCATTTCCGATTATCGGTGTCGGCGGGATCCACTCTGCAAAAGACGCTCAGGAAAAAATGGATGCAGGCGCTTCTTTAGTGCAATTGTATACCGGTTTTATCTACGAAGGTCCGGGATTGATCAAAAGCATCTGCAAAGCATTGGTTTAGATGCAGTCTGGTTGTCTATAACCTGGTCGTCACGCTGAATTTATTTCAGGGTCTATCTAGCAGGAAGGATGATGATCCCGAAACTCCGGGACAGCATGACGATTGTGTTGAAAAAATAATGACTCTATTTTAATTAACCCCAAGCCACCATTGTTTAAATGGCTGCTTTCTGTTGTTAAGGTATACCACTTCGCCAATCATCGGACTGGCCAAAGGAATGTTATTGGCTTTTGCAAGTGCCGAAATTTTAATCAAAGGTTCGTCCCAGGGATGCTTTCCCAATGTAAATTTAGAATTATGGACAGGCAAGATTCGTTTGGCTTTTAAATCTTTAGCCGCCTGCAGTACATCTTCGGGCAGGTTATGCACCGAACGCCAGGCTTTATCATACTGTCCGGATTCAATAATGGCAAGATCTATCGGACCGAACTTTTTGCCTGCATCGGCGTAATGATTATCGTAACCACCATCTCCACTGTAATAAATCTTCATCGTTGGCGATTGGATAATGTACGACATCCAGAGTGTTTTTGCGCTAATTAAACCCCGACTTGATTCGTGGTGAGTAGGAGCGGTATAAATAGTGTAGTTATCTCCAACTTCAACCTGTTCATCCCAGTCTTTTTCGATCAGCTTCTCTGCCGGATAACCCCAGTATTCGAAATGAGCACCAACACCCAATCCGCAGATTACCTGTTTTACTTTATCTTTCAGGGCAACGATTGTTTGATAATCCAGGTGATCGTAATGATCGTGCGAAATAATGAGGTAATCAACAGGGGGAATATCGGCTGCGGTATAAATGTTACTGCCTTTATAAGCTTTTGGACCCCAGGGAAGTGGCGATGCCCGCTTGCTGAAAACAGGATCGATTAAAATCCTTTTACCATCCAACTGGATATAACTCGAAGAATGACCGAACCAAACCAATACATTTGAATCTAAAGGAATATTGAACAGATTGGTCTTTACAGAAGGAATAACATCTACAGGGCTGGTGCGCGGATGGTGTTTAAACAGGGTAGAGTAAATCTCGCCGGCAATAGTATATCCTTCAGCAATGGTTGGTTTTTCAATCTGGTTATGGAATTTCCCATCTTTATAATGGGGCGATTTTTCTATCCTGGCCAGCCTTTCTCCTTCGGGCGAAGCGCCAAATTGCGGTTGCCTCATGTAGAAAAAGGTAATAATGGCTAAAACCAATACCATTACCAATAAAGAAAGAAAAGTGTTCCTTAATATTTTTAAAAATCGGCGCATTTTAGGTTTCATTTAATCTGCAACCAGTACTTTGATATCAGCAATTTCTAAAACCTGTTTAGGATAGCCTTTCTGTACGGCATTGATCATGGCCTGACCTACCTGTTTTAGTGTTAATGATAATTTAGGCAGCAGGATAGGGAAAATCCAGATAACAGGTTTAAAGATGACCTTTACATTTTTCTGTTGTTTAAAAGGTTTCATAAAACCCGGTCGGAAGTTGTATTGGGCTTTAAAAGGAAGTTTCATCAAGGCATTTTCAGTTTTCCCTTTTATGCGTGCCCACATTATTTTACCTTTTTCGGTGCTATCCGTATGTCCGCCTGATACAAAATTGAAAACCATATCAGGGTTCCATTTTGCCAGTTGCCTGGCAAATGCCATGGTAGTTTCATAAGTGATATGATTGTATTTTTCCTCTTTCATGCCAACAGAACTGATACCGGCACAATAGAAACAGGCATCGTAACCCGATAACTGAATTTCAAAATTATCGATTTTGGTAAAATCACTTACAATCAGTTCTTTTAATTTAGGGTGCTGAAGATCGTAGTGTTTGCGGTTAACAATTAATACCTCTTTTACTGTAACGTTTTCTAAACATTCGAACAAAACGCCTTCGCCAACCATTCCGGTGGCTCCTGTGATCATTACCTTCATATTCTCCCTTAATTTTAAACAAAGATCGACATTTAAATCATTATACGCTTTGTTGAAAAGTCCAAATTTGCTTTGCTGAAAGGCTCAAGAGTGCGCTGGTTTATTTCTGCCTTTTTACCATTTCGTTAATCCATATAGGAGCAAAGGGTGAGGTACAGCCTTTCGAAACGGGATAATCGCGGTAAATCCCCAATTTTTCGCCTATTGCAAGGGCTCTTTCCCTGTAAACCGGATGATTAATGCCAATTTGTGCCAGTGCGGTATTCATGGTCCATTGGGTTTCAGGGGCAGCTTTTGGCATTTCATTTTCGATGCGATCCAATATTGCAGGGATATCTAAACCCTCCTGATCTCTTGCAATTCTTCCGCTGGTTAGACTCCAGCCTGCACGGGCCAGCATTTTATCGTTGGCGTTCATCCATTTTTCGCGGAATTGCTCTTTATTGGGATATTCTTTAACCACATAGTTATAAAACCAATCGGAAGCCCAGGCAAAATTTTCAGAAGAGACCATTTTTTCAATTTCTGCAGCCGATAATTCTTTAGGATTGAGAATCAGGATTGCGAGCATCCTGGCATCAATGTTTCCGGTTTCCCATAATGCTAATGCCTGCTGATGATCTGTTTTGATCTTTTTGGCCAGGGTTCTGATATCGCCCATTTTAACACCAAATAGATTTTCGCGGGCGCCATTTTTGAGGTGCTGTTTCCGTACTTTTTCATCTGCAAGCGATTGGAGGGTAGAAAGGGTTTCGGTAAGGTTCATATTTCTCCGTAAAAATCTGATAGGTTAAAGTTAAGGTTTTTTTAAGGAAGGAAGGAAGGAAGGAAGGAAGGATGGAAGGAAGGCTTAGACTTCAACAAGAGGGGCGTCATCTCGACTGGAGAGCAGCGGAATGGAGAGATCTATCTCAAGACAGATTTTGCGACTTCGTTAAATCCGATAGTTATCCTATTGCGCGGACACAAATACCAATATTTTTTTTCCCTCCTATGCCGCGGGGGCATGGTAGTTTTTCACAGTTAATGTTGTTTTTAATTGTGTTCAAGAATGCTGCGCATTTTGGAGCGCCAAAGTACCCAAAGCGCTTCGTCAATCCAGCAATGTGCACTCACACAAGGCCCATACACATCAAAAAAACAACGGCACTTTGTTTTGTGCGGCAAATACTCAGTTAACGGGTCGGCTAAAACAGCACAAAACCACTGCGTTTTATGTTTGGCAGTGCTAATTGTTCTATTTTGCAACTGTTTTTTTGATTCCCCTACACTTGGGATTGACGGTCGTTCTTCGGTAAAACCAGTTTGTTTTTTTAANACACTTGGGATTGACGGTCGTTCTTCGGTAAAACCAGTTTGTTTTTTTAAGCAAGCTAGCATAGCACCTTAAAAAGATGTGTCCATAAGATAGGGTAGCTATCGGGCCCGCTCGAGATGACGGAGCCAGTTGGAGTTGTATCAAAAAATCAGCGCATAAAAAAAGCATCCTTTGATCAGAAGGATGCTTTAAAAATTTTTAGTTCTAAAAACTATTTTGCCAAAGCAGCTAAAACAGCATTGTTTTTAGCTAATTGATCGTTTTTAGGTTGTGCAGAACGGCTTCCTAACTCGATGTTAGTTGCTCTTTTTAAAAATGCTACCTCTTGGTGAGCTGTATTTTTATTTCTTCTGTCTTTTCTTTTTAATCTGGTAACTGCCATGGTAATAACCTTTTTATTATTTTATTTGTACAAATGGAGGTCGAGAGCGGATTCGAACCGCTGTAGAAGGTTTTGCAGACCTCTGCCTAGCCACTCGGCCACTCGACCCTTAAATTCAAGGCTGCAAAAATAGCAATTATTAGTTAGCCCGCAAATAATATCTCAATTTAATTTCGAACTCGCACTAATTCAGCGCAAAAGATTGCGGCGCTCACCGCAACGTTTAACGATTCGGCCTCACCAATCCTCGGAATGGTTACCGGTTTATTTATTTTTTTGATCACTTCGGGCGAAATTCCCTTGCCTTCGTTGCCCAAAATCACCAATCCCTCATTACCCCATTGTGTTTTATAAATCGATTCGCCATCCAATAAAGCGCCGAATACCGGGAGTTTATTGTCGGTTAAAAATGCAGGTAAATCTGTCTCGAAAATATTCACCCTCGCCAGCGATCCCATGGTAGCCTGTACGGTTTTGGGATTGAATACTTCTACACTATCGAGCGAGCAGATGATATTTTTAAAACCAAACCAATCTGCTGTACGGATAATGGTACCCATATTGCCCGGATCCTGCACGCCATCTAAAACCAAAGTGAATTGATTTTTCAGCTCTTTTTGGTCTAATTGTTTGTTTTTAGGGATATGAACCAGTGCTAAAAAGCCCTGTGGGGTTTGCAGCGTACTAATCTTGTCTAATTCAGCGTTCTTTACTTCAAATAAGTTTATATTTGCAGGCAATTTGGGTAACAAATTGTATTGTTCGCTGTTGTAAAATATAGTATGGATGTGGTAACTTGAATTAATAAATTCTTTTATGGATTTTATGCCTTCAACAATAAATAAACCATGCTCTTTACGGTACTTTTTTTGATGTAACGACTTTATAAAACTAATCTGTGATTTTGAAAGCATACCAATACTTGATAAATATAAAACTGAAAAGCACTGCAATATTACTATTTATTATTGTTTTAATTCAGGCCTGCTCATCAACAAAATACATTGCCGACTACCAATCGATTGTTAAAAAGGTAACGATTGACAGCGTTGACAAGAAATTTGAAGAACAGGCTTACAATTACGTCCAGAAAGATCTCAGACCGGCCTCTAAGCTCAGTATCCAGGTGCCTTTATACAATCTCTTCAATACCAAAAATGGCAGGTACAAAACGAACGATATCAAACCTTTTGGTACACCACCCGCTATTTTGGATAGTACTTTGGTAGAAATTTCGAGAACACAGATACAAAAATTCTTAAAAAGCAAAGGTTACCGCCAGGCAGAGGTTACATCCGCCATCAAGGTAGTAAATAAGAAAGCAGAAGTAATTTTTAGTGCAAAACCAGGACCGGCCTATTTTATTGATAAACTGACCGATTCAATCCCAAATGCGAATATCAGGAACCTTTACGAGGCGAATAAAGTTGGGGTAACCCACCTGCATAAAGGCATGCAGTATGATGAAGATTCGTTAACCTACGAAAGGGAGCAGATATACCGCATCATGAAAGAAAACGGTTATTTCTATTTTTTAAGGCCTTATGTAAGTTTTGATGTTTATGGTGCGGAGGCTAGCTCCAAGACCAATAAAATGGACTTAAACCTGAATGTTAACGATCCGAATGAAGGACCACACAAGCAGTTTAATATTGGTTATACACACATGATTATTGCGCCAAATCCGGATGGTTTCCCGGATTCGGTACGGTATAAACTGAGCAAGGATACTTTAAATGGAATTATATTTACTGATTTCTCTAAACGTTACCGCAGAAATCCGATTGTTCGTTACGATTTTTTAAAACAGGGTGAACTTTATGATATCCGCAACGAAAACCTTACTTACGACCGCTTATACGAACTGAATATTTTTAAAAACGTAAAAATTGATTATTTCAGAAGAGACAGCACTTCGAATAGGGTAAATGCAGTAATACAGCTTATTCCACAAAAGGTGATGAGTAACCGTATTGAGGGTGAGGTACCGTTTAATGGTGGTACAGTTGGTTTTAACCTGAGTAATACCTATACCAATAACAATATTTTTAGAGGGGCCGAAAGGTTTGAACTGCAGGTAAAAGGCGGTTTGCAATCGAGGATAGGTAATGGCGCCAAACCATTCAGTGATATTTACCAGCGCGATTTTTCAATCAGTGCAAGTATTACCGTACCCAGACTGATGATTCCTTTCTATAATCCTACCCTTGGTGGAAACGGAATGCCACATACCACTTTTTCGAGCAGTTACATCTATGCCCTGCAAAAAGATGTTTCGGTAAGAAGGATTTTTATCAATTCAATCACTTATGACTGGGTAGAAACGAAATCGAAACTGCACTCTTTTACGCCTTTAAACTTCGAATACCGTTTTGGCTATCTGGATCCCAACGTAGATGCGCAAACCGTACTAAATAATCTTTACTATTCTACTTTGTTAGGCAGGAAAGATTTGACTTTAGGAATGAAATATACTTATACCTTAAATGCAAACAAGCTTAACGAATACCGTTCTTTTGTTTATTTAAGGGCCGGAATGGATATTGCCGGAAATTTGTTACAGGGAATATCTAAACTGGGTGGCTCAAAACATGATCCGGCAAATAATGATCCTGCAAAGATATTAGGTTTGCCTTTTAACCAATACATGCGCCCTGAGGTTGATTTAAGGTGGTATAAACACTTAGGCGGAGAAAGGCAGTTTGTTGCCCGTTTAAACGCTGGTGTGGCTTACGCTTACGGAAACTCGGTACTAACCGGTATCCCTTTCGAAAAGCAGTTTTTTGCAGGCGGATCGAGCGGTGTGAGGGCCTGGCAGGCGAGAACTATCGGACCGGGCAACTATGATAGAGGACTTTTAAGGAGTGATACTTTACGGAAAGCATTTTTCGGACTCGACCAGTTGGGAACTATGCGGATTGAAACCAACTTTGAATACCGCTTTACCGTGGCCAAAAAGTTTTTTGGTGCAACCTTAAAAGGAGCGGCCTTTGTTGATGTTGGTAACGTATGGAACCTTCGTAAAGGCGAATCAATCCTTGTTGGAACTCCATCTCTCGATGAACAAACGGTATTTAAATTAAGCAAGTTTGCAAAACAGCTTGCTGTGGGTACAGGCCTTGGGCTTAGGTACGATGTACAATATTTTGTGTTTAGGTTTGATGTTGGATTGAAACTTAAAGACCCTCAGTTTACAGGTTCAGATCAATGGGTGATCAGTAAGTTCTTATCGGGCGCAAGAGCATTTAAAGATGATTACAATGCCACGCACGGACCTGATACTTACCGTTTCCTACAATATAACTTTGGTATCGGTATGCCATTCTAATTTAACCGAAAAGGCTTAATGCCTTGGCTTTTGTATCTGGATTTTTGAATGAAAACGCTTTAAAAGGCTGCCATCTTTTATCCTGGTGTTTGTAAACAGAAAAAGAGGAAACGCCAAATTCGCGCTTAAATTTCCGGTCTTTAAACGCTTCGGTAATCTGTTTAAAAACAGGTTTTATATCCCTGAATGCCAGGGTGAGGTGTGGATTGAATTTCTCTTTTTTCTCGATTAATTTTAATGGCTGTAATTGCTTTGATATCTGTTTTTCAAGATTCATTATGCCCTCATTTTTTTCTACGTCGAGGAAAAAAGTGTGTTCAGGAAATGAATTGAAATTTTTTAATACCTGCGTAAACGCTGTACTGAAAGCGGCATCTTCCAATGCTTTGAAAAACCTGTTTTCAGCTTCCAGTGATGATAATTTAACTGGTGGATATAACGTTATATGTGCTGGTCTTTTTAAGGATTCGTGCACATTAAATTTCTCCGAAATGTAGGTTCTGATTTCATCAATATCCTCTACAATAGAAACTGGAGGAACTATACATACCAAAAAAAGATTTTCCATAGCACAAATTTACTAAAATTATTAGTATTTTAAAAATCGTTACAAACGATTGGTGATTGCTCACTCGTTAGAAACGAGCGAGAGCGCCCGCTAGACTGTAATTTCGAGCAAAGTACAACGAAGTCGAGAAATCTGTTAAGATAGATCTCTCCGTTTCGCTGCGCTTCAGTCGAGATGACGATTTTTTTGTTATTTCTTGCCACGGATGCACGGATTAACACGGAAAAGCCTGCGTAAATATTAGAGACAGGTTAGGGTTAAATGACAGACCTGAGTGAAATAAACCCGACCGGCAGCGTTATCCCGATCGCGCAATAACTTGTTTTATCCACTAATTATCGGGATTAAGCAAAGGGCGGGACTGGTAGAGCCGAAGCACCACAGGCACTGCTTTTCTAAAACAAATAGCGATGAAGCATTGATTAACTTAGTCATCTAGTGTCAGATGGGAACATCTTAGACCACAAAGAACAACTGCTTATTATTTTTTCTGTAGATTTCTCCACTACGGTCGAAATGACGGAGTTGCTGCATCAGACCAGATTCTTCAATCCATCAAAAATACTTTCGAAAAAGGTAGAAAGATTTAGTCCGTTGCTGTGATTAAAATACACAAATACCAAAAATACGATCACCACGAATATAATGAGCTTACGGAATGCAAATGCAATAATGATGAGTGCAATTGGAATGATGAACAGCCATAGGCTATTAATTGCGTAGGGACTTAAATCGGTATCTTTTTTATATACATAAACCAATTTGCTGTGGGTGCCGCTATCGTTCTGGTGTTTGATATACACAAAGGTAGATTTATCGATAGGCAGAGGCAAAACGGCAATACCATCGTTAAACTTCAGGATTTGTGTAAAACCGCTTACGCTAAAGGTATAGGTACCATTTATATTTTCGTTGGGTGTGTTTAACGAATCGGCTGCAATTATGGCCAGTTTATTGTTTTTGAGCAGATTTTCTTTTACCAGAAAATTGTTGATTGCCGCATTTTGGGCAAAGCCAAAAAAGCCAGTTAAACACAGGGATAATAAGAATAAGATTCGTTTCATTCGATAGAACGTTTATTGTAAATTAAATAACCGATATGCAATAATACACCATTTCTTTTAATGGCATCGTTATATAAATTATAGCTCAGGCTTACTGGTCCCAGGGGTGAATGATAAACCAGGCCTGCGGTACCGGCGTATCGTATTTTGGTAATGGCCTTGGCATAATCTACATCCTGAAAATTGTTCAGCTCAAACTCTTTGTGCGGTAAAAATAAATAACCTTCCAATCTAAAATCGAGATTTTTTTTAACATTATAAATGTTTTTTATCCCGCCGGCGGCATAAGTGGTAGCCCTGAATTTATCGAGGAATAACGAGCGGCTATCCTGCAGGGGATAAAAGGCAGGAGCAGTTAACAAAGTAGCGTAATAATTGCTAAATAAAGGCTGGTTAGAAATTACCCCTTCTATAATATAACCCAGTGTATACTTTTTGATGTGTAAAAAATAATTTTCCTGGGTGAGCTTTATACTGCCCCAGTGATGCAAACGACTAAATTCGGGACTTTTAACAAAACCCGGTGTATTGCGGAAGATATTGCCTGGGTCGTAACTTTCGCGGCCTGTGGTATAATTAATGCTTAAAGAAAAGCTTTGTCCGTTGGTGGCATATTGTTTTCGGTTAAGCGAATTTTTCTCAAAATTTAAGGAACCTCTAAACCCGTTAAAAACGGTTTCATCCAGCACATCTCCAACGTTAAAGGTGTTGTTGGGGCTGTAATGGTCGCTATTATTGATGAATGTTGAGTGGAGAACGATTTTGGTATTATAATTTAAGGGCATTCCCATCATCAGATCGATTTTACGGTCGGATTGCTCGATGTAAATAGGGTGCGGGTTTTCGATAAAAATCTGGCTGGTGTTATAGTAATTCCAGTGGTTATAAGTGAGCTCTGCAGCAAGGAATAAGGGTAGTTTGGTTGGATAATCAACACGTCCGTTTACCTGCACCGATTCGTAAAAACGGCCGGAATAGAAACTGGTTCCAAAGGTGTATGATTTACGGTTGAGATAATTGTATTGCGCACCTAAAAAAACATTACTGATGGGCCTGGTAGAAATATTGCCACCTAACTCGAGCTTAAAACTCTTTTTTGGCTGTGCCACCACTTCAAAAGTATAACTATCTGTTGCTGCCTGATAGGAAATTTTAGGATAAACGGTTTCAAAAGTCTGGTCGGCTACGAGTTTGTAATATCCCCGCCTAATATCTTTGAGATCGAAAGTGGCTTTATCACTTTTAAAAAGCCTTTCCACATATTTCTTTTGTTGTGCATTAACACCCGATACGGTAACATTGCTGAATTTAAGCTCGGGTTTTTGTGCATTGAATTTTTCCCTTCTTTTGGCCAATTCTTCATCGCTTACCCTTCTGCTGATCAGCGCTTTAATCCTGGGCATATCGGCCATGGTGGCATCATATCCCTTTTTAATCAATTCGGCAACCGGGGCAAAATTAGTTACGCTATAATTGGCCAGATTGGGCTGGATGTACACCCCGTTTTTACCGATCATAGTCGAATCGGATTTGGAGAGGAACATATACACCAGGAAACGGTTCATCAGACGGTCGTCGATGTTTTTTGGGTATTCGTTATAGGTTTTCGATGAAACGTTGGCACCGATCATGTAATCGGGTTTAAACTCCCTTTCCATTACATCTGCAGGAAAATTATTGTACAAACCACCATCGAAAACATATTTACCATCGAGTTTTATCGGCCGGTAAATAATCGGAACCGTCATGGTTGCCCTTACCGCCTCGGCCAAACTTCCCTTGCTTACGGTAATGCTTTTTTGCGAAAGCACATCGGCCACCATACAGCGATACGGAACAAAAAGATTATCGAAATTATCTTTTGAAACAGCAGATGCCTGTGAAAAGAGCTCCAAAAATGCAAAATTTAGCGGAATATCGTTAATAAGGTTGGAGCGGAAGCTAAAATGAAAACCGGTATCTATCGCCACTTTTGCGGTAAGCATAGAGGCATTTGGTGCATTTTTCTGAAAATAAAAGGTATAATCGCTGGTGTAACGGCCATTTACCCAGTTCTGGAAATTGTTGCTTAAGGCGATTTCTTCAATCTGTTTGGGGCTGTAACCGGCTGCATACATAGCACCAACAATACCACCCATTGATGTACCTGTGATATAATCAATAGGAATATGGTTTTCTTCTAGTGCTTTTAAGGTGCCAATATGTGATAATCCTTTTGCACCGCCTCCACTAAAAACCAAACCAACCTTTTGCGCTTGCAATTGGTTACAGCACAGAACGAAAAGGATCAGCAAAAATCTTGTAAAAGTTACCACGCCTAAAAATAGGTGTTTTTCTTTTAAAATCAGTTCAATATGAAAATGTTATAGGTTAAAAGCGTGGCAAAACTTACCCAGATTAAATAGGGGATAAAAATCAGTCCTGCCCACTTGTTGATTTTATAAAAGATAAGGCCATTGATTACGACGAATATCAACAGTAAAATAATTTCGGCAAGGGCAAAACCAACTTCACGGAGATAAAAGAAAATGAACGACCAGGCTAAATTGAGGATCAGCTGGATCAGATAAATGGCAACTGTACGCGGAAAATGCACAATTTTATCACGCCTGATCCAAACCAGGTAAGCTGCAATGCCTATAAGTACGTAAAGTGTTGTCCAAACGGGGGCAAAAAGCGAATCAGGCGGGTTAAAAGAAGGTTTATTGAGTGTTGTATACCAGGTTTTAACAGATTGGGCAGTTGCCCAGGCGCCAAGGGCCCCGATACCCAGCGTAATGGCAATACTAATGATAAAAGCTACCGGTTTAAATTTCATGCTGTAAATTTGAGTTTAAACAACGATAAAACCTAAAAAGTTTTACCTGCCGATACCCGGAACAACTGCTAAACTTTCAGTATCATCATTACCAACACTTTGTACCGCAAATAAATAGTTGTCTTTGCTGTAAGGTAACCTTAACTCGTTAGCCGTGGTGAAAAATTTCTTTTCCCAAACCGGGCTGCTGGTTTCGCGCATTAGTACATAATAACCTTTTACGGTACCATTTGCAGGTGCTTTCCAGTACAGGTAAGTAGAGTTGCTCAGGTTTTTTACATCTACCTTTACCTCGGTAGGTACCGATGGTGCTTTTGCCAGGTTGGCCAGAACAGCAATATTTACGCCCGTATTTTTACGCAGGTATTCGAAATCCATAAATTCCTGCAAATCGCCATACCGAACACCTTTTTCGGTCCGGAGGTCCTGGTGCTGGTGATCGAAGTTTTCGTTCATTTCGGTAATACGTACCGCGGTAAAACCGTTTTCTACAAATGGCGTATGGTCTCCACCGCGTAAAAACCTGTCGTTTCTGTAAATTAGTTTTACTTCGAGCTGGTCTACATAACGTTCGCCGGTTTCTTTAACATAACGGGCCAGCTGGCGGCTTTTTCCGTCATTTTCCAAACCAAACTGGCGAATATTCTTTGCATTTTTATCGAGTTCGTAACTGGGTAAACCTTCGCTAAAAACGCGTAACCTGGTGTTATCTATGATCTGTGTTTCGCTGCTGTTGTTGCTGCCTATCATATCGTTGTTTAACATGGCATCTACATTCCAGCCTTCTTTTTTTGCTTTTGCAGCCATAAAACCCGATCCCAGTAAAGATTGTTCTTCGCCGCTTACCGCTACAAAAATAATGGTGGCCGAAAATTTATACTGGCTCATAATCCGGGCGGCTTCAATTACACCTGCCACTCCGCTGCCATCATCATTGGCGCCTGGGGCATCGCTGGTTCTGTTCATTACATCGGTAACGCGGCTATCAAGGTGGCCACTTACCACATACACACGTTTATCGTTGGCATCAGTTCCTTTTAATACGGCTACGGCGTTGCCCAGTAAAGTGGGCTGATCTACCCTTTTTCCATCGGGTTTAAAGGTTGTGGTATCTAGGTAAGCAATAAGTCTGCCATCGCTCTGTTTGGCAAACTGGTTAAATTTGGCTACTACCCAATTTCTTGCAGCACCAATTCCCCTGTTTTTGCTTTTAATATCACTTAATGTACTCCTGGTACCAAAAGCAACCATTTTGGAGATATAAGATTTTAAAGAATCCTGACTAACCGATTTTACCATTTTATCGATATCCTGGTTGCGGATAACCATCGTTTGCGCCTTTATGGATAAACTTACAGCAGTAAAAAGTATAATGGAGTAGATTTTTTTCATCTTGATCATCAAAATTTAATTAGATAGCTAATATATCGAATGAAATATTAAAAAATGCCGTACAGATCTGTTTCTATGTAACATTTTGGGCATAAAAAAAGCCCTTTGAAGCTAATCAAAGGGCCAGGTTGTTTGGTTTTAATATTATTTTGCTACTGTAGCAGTCATTACCTCTGCTTTGCTCCAGTTACCAAAAGCTTTTTTTGCTGAAGATTTTGCTGCGCTTAATTCTACATCACCCGCAATGGTTAAAAATGTTTTTTCAGGAGAAATCTGGCTGTAAAAATTTTGTACGTCTTCCAACGTTAAGGCGTTGATAGATGCCTCATTTACCGACTGATCGTAATCATAATCGTGCGCTTTCAAACTAATCATCAATTTAGCCTTTGCCGTGTTAAAAGTTTTTTGATCAATGGTTGCTTTCTGGATCAATGAAGCCATCTGGATCAAATCTTTATCAAGGTCTGCACTTGCCGTAGCCAGTTTACCACTGTTATCGTTAAAGCTGATGTTTTGGTTTTTGCCAACATTTTCATTCAGTATGGCATTTAATAATTCAACCACACCGTCTTTTTTACCTTCAAATGCTTTTGCATCCAGCGTGAAGCTAGAATAAGCTTTAGGCGATCTGTCATTCTCTGAGATAATGATGTTCATGCCGTTTTTAAGTTTGTAGCCAACAGGCTCCTTAAATGTTTGTGCTTTAGCTGTAAATGCAGCCAGGATGATTAGGGATGATGATGCGATTGTTTTAATCTTGTTCATTTTATTTTTTTAAATAGGATTTAAATTTTGTTCGGATTGATAACCAAAATTACGGGCTGATTAGCTTTTAAACCTATAGCAAGGCGTTAGAAAGGCAAAAATCATAGACGAACGGGCGTATATACGTGACGAATTCGGGATCGGATTTCTGCAAATATATATTTTATTCATTTTGTTCATTATTTATTCATTAAAAATATTCCTGCTGGTTATGCTTAGTTTTATTTGTGACGTTAATCTGATAATAATGAATTGCCTGATTGTAGATGACCACGAAATTGCCCGTGATACGTTAATCCGTTTACTAAAAATTGATACTTCCCTGAAATTGATTGCAGCCTGCGAAAATGCGGCAGAGGTTTATAAAAACCTTGCGGCACATAAAGTAGATTTATTATTTCTGGATATCGAGATGCCGGGTGTATCGGGAATAGAACTGGTAAAGGGCCTCGGCGAAAAAAGGCCCCTGATTATATTCGTTACTTCAAAAAAAGACTACGCGCTTGAAGCTTTCGATTTAAACGTTGTCGATTTTATAACAAAGCCCATTACACCCGACCGCTTTTTAAAAGCTGTGAATAAGGCCCACGAAGTTTACAACCTCAGTAACCTGTTTATGGGAAATAGTTATGATGAATTTGTATTTATCAGGGATGCCGGTGTAATAAGGCGCATTAAAATGGAGGATATCAACTACTTCGAGGCACAGGGAGATTACGTAAAGATTTATATGGATGAAAAACTGCATGCAGTACATTCATCATTAAAATCAATAGAAAATAAGCTGCCCGTAAAATCTTTTGTACGCGTGCACCGGTCGTTTATTGTTAATATAGGAAAAATTGATTCGGTGGAGGGCAATACTTTGATTTTACATAAACGTTTTGTGCCGGTATCTGATGCCTATAAAGCCAGCCTGAATAAAAGAATGCAAATCTTATAATAACCTGCGCCAGAAATCATTTAGTAATCGTTAATGTTTAAGCAGTTTTTGCCCAACGGTATAACGTGGATATAAAACATGGAACCATACTCGTACCAAACCATCGATTTAAGTTATTTAAAAGAACTCAGCATGGGCGATACGGGCTATGAACTGGAGATGGCCGAAAAATTTGTTGAACTGGTTTCAGATGAAATGATACAGCTTGCCGCTTATCTGGAAGGGGGAGATATTGAGGCATTAAAGCGATTGGTACATAAAATGCGATCTACCATTTACCTGATGGGTTTAAGGCCCAAACTTATTATCGCTATCGAAGCTATTGAATACGAAAAGCTGGCTGCTGAACAATTAAAGTTTCATGTTGATGCGATTTTAACCGTATGCAGAAAAGCCAAAGAAGAAGTTTTGCTATTTCTGGATAAGACCAGATAACCGTTCTTTTTCTTTGGCTGAGATTTAGATTGCTAATGTTTACGAAGCATACAGGTGACCGGAGGTAGAAAGTGATGTTTTGCTGCCTATAAATTCCTTTATTTCCCTGATGGTTTCTTCCGGTGCACTGATGTGCGGAAAATGTCCGGTGGCTTTCATTACTACCAAAAAGTTTTCAGGTGTATTTTTATTGATAAATTCGCCCGCCGACAAAGGTGCTATGATATCATTCGAGCTTTGCAAAGTTAGGCTTGGTACTTCGAGATCTTTTAATTTATCCCTGTAATCGGCTTTAAAAGTTGCCATTGCAAAAGCCAGGGCCACACTCGGATCGGTAGCTTCGAAACATTCCTGCAAAAAATCAGAAAGTTCGGGTTTCAATGGAGTATCCATTACCACCGGTGCCAGTTGTTTGCTCCAAACTACATAATCGTCGGCTATCATCTCAAAAATGTTTTCAAGATCGCCCACATTAAAGCCACCAATGTATTCGCCATCATTCAGATACCTTGGAGACGGACCGATGAATACCAGTTTTTTAAATCTTTCAGGTATCTGTAATGCTGCGATCATACCAATCATGCTGCTTACCGAATGACCAACAAAAATGACATCGTGCAGGTCGACTGCTTCGATAATATCGATCACATCACAGGCATAACCCTCGAGGGTACTATACTTCAGCTTATCATATTGACTAAGGTCGGAATCGCCTGAGCCTACATAATCGAATAGTATAACTTTATAGTCCTTTAGAAAAGCATCGGTCATGTATTTCCAGGAGCTCTGCGCGCAACCAAAACCATGGGCGAACATGATTACCTGGCTACCTTCGCCAAGTACCTTTACATTATTTCTGATGAGTATAGGATGCACGATGTTTTATTTTAAATTCTGATTTAAGTTAAACAATGTAACTGTTTTTTTATAATAAAATAAAAAATGAACAAAAGTAACGGGCTTTTTTGTGAACAGTGTTTTTTTAGTCTTAAGTCTGGAGTCAATAGTCCTTAGTCGAGCTCATCTATTTGTTGACCATAAGGTGTTAAGGGACATTAAAGTGGGCGAAGCATCTGGTTATTTTGATAAGCGTAGGGCGTAAGAAGATTTGACTATCAACTATGAACCATCAAACCAACAAACAGTTTTCAGTTGGCAGTTTTCAGTTTTCAATGAAGGAATCACTAATGACTAATTTTTTACCACCAAGACACGAAGGCACAAAGTTCGCGGTTTTCAGTTCGGTATTTGTATACGGTTAACCGATTTAAACAATTAACCGATTAACCAACCAATCAACTAATGCCCAATGAACCAATTACCAGTTAAACAATTTAGCAATCCTAACAACTTAATATATTAATCCTTATCTTGCTTTAGTAAAACGTTTAACCAAATATGAAGAATTACATTGCATTATTACTTATTGCCTGTTTTTCAGCTTTTTATGCTAAAGGTCAGGTCAATCTAAAATCATTTAAAAATAACGGGGCTACCGTGTCTTCCAGTAAAAAAGAGCTGGTATTAAACTGGCCGGTGGGCAATGGAGCTTTTGGCAAAATGGTTTTGAACCTCGATCAGGCGAAGCCTTTATTCAGCAGTTTGCAGCTGGGTAAAAAGGGTGCTTTAAAAGAAATTGCTGTCAACCTCGATCCTGCATTTGTTTTACGGGTGGGTAAACGTACTTTAAGCCCCGAAAGTGGCGGTTGGGATGTATTTTTCGATCGGGTACCTACAAGGCCGTACACTACCAATGCGGTAAAATTTAAAAAGGGAGCGGCCAGTGTTTCGAGTTATGGCTCGCAAACGGTGGTAAAGATAAATGGAATTGAAAGCGAAAACTTTAAAGGTGCTTTAGAGATAACACTATATAACGGCAGCCCTTTATTTAACATAGCGGCTGTGGTATCTACCCAAAAAGATTCTACGGCAATTTTATACGATGCCGGATTGGTGAATAAAAAAGAGATATGGAACCATGTTGTTTGGAGTGATGTAAAAGGAAATCTGCAGATAGAAAAAGGCGCTAAAACCGATGCTGCTAAAAATCTCGAAGTAAAATACCGTACCGTAATCGGCGAAAATACAGGCGGCAGTCTGGCTGTTTTTCCGGCACCTCATCAATATTTCTATCCTTTGGATGAAGCCTTTAACCTTAAATTTACCTGGAAAGGCAGTAATTACTTAAACCTGATCCCCGATTTTGGTATCGGCATCCGCCAGGATCCTTTGGGTGATAGACGTTATGTGCCCTGGTTTAATGCGCCGCCAAATACACAGCAGAGACTCAATTTTTTCTGTTTATTGAGTACGGGCAAAGCAGGTGCCGCCTTAACCGAAGTTAAAAAGTTTACCCATAACGATTCGTATGTTGCATTGCCCGGTTATAAAACGATGGCCAGTCATTTTCATAACGAGTTCATCTCTGATATAGTGTTGAGCGGAAAACCCGTTCCTGAAAAGCCCGAATTTGTTGAAGTGCTTAAAAAAACAGGCTTAAATATTGTAAAGCTTGCCGAGTTTCATGGTCCGGGGCACCCGAAAGGACCAGATTCTACCCGTTTAAAAGAACTGGATGCCTTGTTTAAACAAACCAAACGGTTATCTGACCCCAATTTTTTATTACTACCGGGGGAAGAAGCGAATAACTTTTATGGCGGACACTGGCTTGCCTTTTTCCCGAAACCGGTTTACTGGGTGATGTCGCGGAAAGGTGATCTCCCTTTCGAAAGCAATGATCCGAAGTATGGAAAAGTGTACCGAGTTAATGATAAAGCCGAAATGCTTAAACTACTGGAGCAGGAGCATGGTTTGGCCTGGACGGCACATGCGCGTACCAAAGCCTCAACAGGTTATCCGGATAGATATAAGGAAGAAGATTTTTTTAAATCGGAAACCTTTATGGGCGCGGCCTGGAAGGCTATTCCGGCGGATCTTTCGCTGCCTACCTTAAGTAAAAGGGTATTAAACCTGATGGATGATATGGCGAACTGGGGTTTGAGGAAACATGTGATTTCGGAGGCCGATATTTTTACCATTACCGAACAGAATGAAATGTATGCACATTTAAATGTGAACTATTTGCAACTGGATAAGGTGCCTGATTATGCCAATGGCTGGCAGCCTGTGCTGGATGTAATTCGGAAAGGAAAGTTTTTTGTTTCAACAGGCGAGGTACTGATCCCTAAGTTTAATGTTAACGGTAAAGGCGCAGGTGAAACCTTGAAAATTGATGCAAGCGGTAAAACGACAGTAAACATGCAGCTGAACTGGACTTTCCCGTTAAGTTTTGCAGAAATTGTATCGGGCGATGGGAAAAAAGTGTGCCGCAAGCGCATTAATTTAAATACAACGCAGGCTTTTGGTAAAAAGGATTTCAGCTGGCCGGTTGATTTGAAAGGACATAAATGGGTGAGGGTAGAAGCCTGGGATATTGCCAGTAACGGTGCTTTTACGCAGATGGTATGGCTGGAATAAAGTAACACTCGAGGGGCGTCATTTCGAGCGGAGTGTAACGTAGCCGAGAAATCTGTCTTGAGATAGATCTCTCCACTCACTACCGATATAAAATCGGTAC
>NZ_QNQU01000048.1 GCF_003315595.1 Pedobacter miscanthi
GCTGGATAGTCGGTGTATTTGTATTGTTTCCCTTATTTGTGGTTTTGTATAATAAGATTACTGTACGAAAAAATGATGGAGAAAAATTCTTTTCAGCATATTACAAAAAAATAATTCCCATTCAATTAAGTATACCAAAATTGGGAGGCGGATATTCTGATACTTTAAATGTTGAATTTGATCATTACAGGGTTGGGGCAAGTCCAATAGGATATAAAGGTTTAAGTGGCAATATAATTGGTGTCCCGTTTTTGGATTTGAATCAACATAAATTTTATAAAATAAGAATGTATGATATTGACAACCAAAAATATCATATACTGTCAGATGTATTGGAAGGTCAGGGAATAACTGCGTGGGTAAATCAGGAGGATTTAAAAGATCCTAGCTACGGTACTAAAGAAAAGCCTATTCCTGTTTTTAATTTTAAAGGGATAGGTGAGCCAATCCGAATTACTTCTGAAAGCGAGGGATCAGTTAATGGATATGAAAGTTTAGAGCCCACCAATGAACAATATAAACACAATGTTCTAACCTATTTAACCTACATTATGCCAAAAGACGAATTTAAAAAGCGTTTTGAAAAAACAAATGAGTAAGCAATTTCTAGGATGGATAATTGGTGTATTTGTATTGTTTCCCTTATGATAATAAGGCTTCTTATTCGATTAATCTCCATGTGTTAAATTATGCAAATATAAAATTACATTTTTCCTGTCTATCCTGAATATACAAGGTTCTTAAAGTATTATTCCACATCATCTAAGTCTAAAAGAAAGTATATATAAATTTTATTTACAGAACCGTCTTTAAATAAGCACTTATAAATAACAATAGGTTTGGAGGCTGTGAAGGTCATCACCAACCAAAATAGAACTATCATTAGGGAAGTAATTGAGCAGGGTGGGACTTACGTGCAGGCTGATCGAATGACTGTATGGGGATCTAGGAATTTTGCCGGAGAGTTAAAAATGTAGGCATTGGTTTGGGCGTAGGCTTAGGTTTTGGGATTGCGGGGGCAATCACCAATCATTATATTGCCAAAAGTTATAAGGAAGATAAAAAAGAATTAATTAAAGAAGTACGTATTAAAAGAATAGAATTAGCCAACTTAGATTCAAACAATTGTAGTAGTGTGGTTGCTTCTCAAAAATAGACTCTATGAAAAACATTCTAAAATATGGTGCATTTGGTTTATTGGGTATAGGCTTGTTCTTTGGTAAATACATCGGACGATGGATTGTTAATGTTATGGATAATCCAGACACACGAGTTAACAATGGTAAACCATATGTACAACAATATTTGAATAATTGCGACACACTGCATTTAATCATGAGAAATTTTACAACTAAACTTGATGATTTTGAAATTAAGGGTGCATTCAACCTCTCCCAAGCTGATAATACGGCCTATTTAGATAAGCAAACCTCTGTTTTTTTTGATGATAAGTCAAATAAATTCTTTTGCATTTATTATTTTTTTCCAAGTAATTCAATGAATAGCCAGATGTATGATACTTTTATTTCGGATGTTGATAAAAATGGAGCACAAATCATTGCAACAGTAAATAAAAATGAACTTTCTGATGCTGCATATGGTACTAAGCAGAAACCTGTGCCTATTATCTACTATCAAGTTCCTGATAAAATGAATAGCTTTTATAATTTGGTTGATGACATTGGAAATCCTAATTATAGTACAGAGATCGAGTTTAAAGTTTATACAACTAATTACAACATCAGAAACTACCTGTCCTATGTAAAAAGCAAAGCAGATTTCGAAAAAATGTTCGGCAAACAGCCTGATAAATGAATAACATTTTAAAGTATAATACAATTGGTGTAGTTGGTGTGTTTTTTGGGATGGTGTATACCACTTACAGACTTGTTTTACCCTCAACCGCTAACCCCTAATTGTACGCCGAATCTCACATCTCGTATCTAATATATTAAACCGCTCTCTCCGTCTCGTTCAAAAAGCGTATTTTTGCAACTAATGGGAACACAGGTAGATTCAGGTATAAAAGGATATAAAAATTACGGCACGTATCTGCGCGAAAAATATAAAGGGCAGCGTGTATTTAAAGTTATAGTTGATGGCGGTTTTACCTGCCCCAACCGCGATGGAAGCAAAGGTTATGGTGGCTGTACTTACTGTAATGTAGATTCTTTTACGCCAGAGCCTTCGCGTAAAAACCCGAATATTAAAGATCAGCTCGAAGAAGGTATGTTAAGGGCTAAAACCTCTTACAAAGCCGATAAGTATATCGTGTATTTTCAGCCCAATACCAATACTTACGCCCCTACGCATTATTTAAAGATGATGTACGACGAGGCTTTATCCATCAATACCGAAGATATTGTGGGTTTTGCCGTAGGTACCCGTCCTGATTGTATCGATGCAGAAAAAGTAGCCTTATTGGAAAGTTATACCGATCGTTTCGATGTAGATCTGGAGATGGGTATGGAATCGATTTATGATGAAACACTCGATCAGATCAACAGGGGCTGTAGCCATGGTGAGTTTGTTGCTGCCGTAGAACTTTTAAAAGATAGTAAGCTCGATCTTTGTGTGCATACCATTTTTGGCTTCCCCTGGGAAACCCGGGAGCAGATGCGGGGCTATATCCACGAGATTAACCGTTTTCCGCAGATTAAATTTGTGAAATTCCACCACTTGCATGTTGTTGAGGGATCGATAATGGGGGCGAAATACAAAAAAGAACCATTTAAACTGTTTTCTCTGGAAGAATACACCGATTTATTGTGCGAACTGATCCCGTTGCTACGTCCGGATATTGTAATACAACGACTTTTCGGGATTTCTGACTGGGATTTACTGATTGCGCCTAACTGGGGGCTTAATAAATCGGCAATACAGACTTATATGGATAAAGAAATCGAAAAAAGAGGAGTTATTCAGGGTTCTGAGTATTTTGATTGAAAATTTAAATTTTTATATAATTTTTTGAAAAACCAGTGAAATTTCACTGGTTTTTCTGTTTTTATGTGTTTTTCAAACATATTTTTTATAAATTTTAATTATAATCTTATAAAATGCTTGAAATGTAAAGTTTTGTTTTTATTAAAAACTCATATTAAAAACAGGTGTTTTTTTTGTTATTTTTAATTTTAAGGTTAAATTTTGAATTGTTTTATAAAAATCAGTGATTTTTGTTAAAATATTTCAATTTTATGGTGTAAAAATTACAATATGTCGTATTTTTATAAAAATAAATAACCAAAAATCATACTATTTAAATAATACTAACAAATAACACTAAAAACTATGAGTAAATTCTCCTTTAAACAGTTTGCGCCTTTTGCGATTTTAATGATCGTCGCGATTTTCGCTCTATTTATTCCACTACTTCCTAATTTTGACGAAGGAAAATACAGCGGTCCGGATATTGCTTTTATTTTAATTGCTGCCGCACTTGTATTTTTAATGACACCAGGCCTTGCATTCTTTTATGGAGGTATGGTTCACCGTAAAAATGTGTTATCTACCATGATCAAAAGTGTGGTAGCTGCAGGGGTAATCACCGTTTTATGGACAGTTGTTGGTTTTAGTTTAGCTTTTGGTGATACCATTGGCGGTTTTATTGGAAATCCATCAACATTTTTGTTCTTTAAAGGGGTAAATTCTGGTGCGCCACATTTACAGGGGGGAGCTGATTTAACTATTCCGCTTTCTTTATTTGCTGTGTTTCAGTTAATGTTTGCCATTATTACCCCGGGTTTAGTGGTGGGGGCAGTTGCAGAACGTATCCGTTTTACTTCTTATATCTTATTTATTGTTTTATTCGCAATCTTCGTTTATTCGCCATTGGCTCACTGGACCTGGCATCCACAAGGTTTCCTTTTTAAAATGGGGGTATTGGATTTTGCCGGTGGTACCGTAGTACACATTTCTGCAGGTATGGCCGCTTTAGCTGGTGCATTGGTTTTAAAACGCAGAAAATCTCACTTAGAGCACAAAGAAGTTCCACCAGCAAATATTCCTTATGTATTAATCGGTACAGGTTTATTATGGTTCGGTTGGTTCGGTTTTAACGCAGGTTCGGCATTAAGCGCAGGAAGCTTAGCGGTTTCAGCATTTTTAACTACCAATACTGCTGCAGGTGCTGCCGGTTTATCGTGGATGTTCTTCGATGTTGCCAGAGGTAAAAAACCTTCGGTATTAGGTTTCTGTATCGGTGCTGTAGTTGGTTTGGTAGCCATTACACCGGGTGCAGGTTTTGTAAGCATTTCATCAAGCATATTCATTGGCGCTATTGCTGCGGTTATTTCTAACCTGGTAGTTTCCTGGAAACAAAAAACCAGCCTGGATGATACTTTAGATGTTTTCCCTTGTCATGGTGTGGGTGGTATTGTTGGTATGTTATTAACTGGTGTATTTGCTACAAAAACAGTTAATGCTGCTGGTGCTGATGGATTATTTTATGGCAACGCTGAATTCTTTATCACACAGCTTAAAGGTGCTTTAATCGTAATCGTTTTCAGTTTCGTAGTATCCTTCATCATTTTCAAACTTGTAAACTTGATCAATCCAATCAGGGTTTCTGAAGAAGAAGAAGAACTAGGATTAGATGCATCTCAACACGACGAGAAATACTCTCAAGGTACATTATTGGTAGAGGAGAGAGCCATCTATATCGAAAAAAACAGTCCATTAACAGAACCAATTTCTTAAGGATTTTATAATATCTAAACTCAATTCAAGCTCAAACATGAAGAAACTTTTAACTGCTATTTTCGCAATGGCCAGCACTACGTGTGCCCTGGCGCAAGAAACCACTACATCACCACTTGAAATTTCAGGGTCGGTTGATACGTACTTTAAGTATGATTTCGCTAAGAAACCAAACAACATTACCACCTCGTTTGCCAGCGACCACAATTCTGTATCGTTAGGTATGATTGATATTGCCTTAAAGAAAAAAACAGGCAAAGCTTCATTTGTAGGTGAGTTGTCTTTCGGCCCGAGGGGTCAAACGCAATCCATTCCGGATGCTGCGGCAGGTGGCTCGTCATTCCATATCCAAAACTTATATGTGAATTATGATTTTACCGATCAGTTTTCGATGACAGCCGGTTACATGGGTACATTTATAGGATACGAAGTAATATCGCCGGTTGGAAACTTCAATTACTCTACATCGTATTTATTTACCAATGGTCCGTTCCAGAATGCGGGTATCAAAGCCACCTATAAATTCTCTGATAAAGTGAGTTTAATGGCTGGTGTATTTAACGATTGGAATGTGTACAGCGCGTCGAGAGGTGTATCTGCAGTAGGCGGACAGCTAATGGTTGCCCCGGTTGAGGGATGGACTGCTTATCTTAATGTATTATCTGGCGCAGGTGCTGGTGGTTACGGAACTATTGAAGATTTAACCACTTCTTATCAGATTACAGATAAATTTAAATTGGGCTTAAATGCTGCAAATTATGATATCGATAACGATGGTGGTGGTTATGCAGGTGCTGCACTTTATCCTCAGTATGCTGTTGCCGATGGTGTAACACTGGGTTTAAGAGGCGAGTACTTTAAGTATAAAAATGTTGGTCCGGTTCAGGGTGTAAAATACACTGCGGTAACCTTTACTGCGAACATTAAATCGGGCGGTTTAACTTTTATTCCAGAGGTTAGATTAGACCATAGCGGTGATAAACCATTCTTTAAAGAAAGTGGCGCTGCAGCACCAAATGCAGGTCAGTTTTCTTTAGCCGCGGTTTACGCGTTTTAAAAGAATAAAAATTATTAATATTAAGCCGTCCTGGTGTTAAATCCGGACGGCTTTTTTGTACCTTTAAAATATCCGGTTAGCCTATAAATTCATCATAATAATGAAATACATTATTCTTATTCTTCTGGTTGCATGCTCTATCCATCTTTCTGCGCAGCAGAAACAATTTTCTAAAGATGATGACGGTAAGTTTATTTATTACAAGGTGGTCGATTCTCAATCATTAAGCAAAGACACTTTATTGCAGAGGGCTAAATCATTCGTTAATGTGGCTTATAAAAAATCAATGAAACAGGAAAGCGCCACCGATTCGTCTGTTCTGGCTAAAGGAACAATGCTTATTGATAAAACGGTGTTGGTAGTGGGGCATCCAAGTGGCGAGCTGAGCTATAATTTTGTATTTGAAGCCCGTAACGGTAAATACCGTTTTTGGTTAACCGATCTGTTGTTTATACCTTATCAGCGCGACCGTTACGGTAATTTTGTTGCCACCACAAAAGTTGGTGTTCCCCTAGAGCGTACACCGGGTAAACTTAGCGCAGGTGCATGGAAAGATATTGTAAACAGCGCTTACAATAAAATGGAAAAATTTGAAGAAGACTTTAAAAAATATTTAGTCACCAATAGGGTAGAGAAAGTCAAAAAGAAAACTGAAACCATTTCTACTAAAAAATGGTAAGGTTAATACTAAAACTTGCCAAATAATTCTTCTACTTTCTGATACCGGAACTTAAAAATCCCGTTAATTTTATTTTTTACAACCAAAGCATTCGCAATGCTGCCGATTGGTCCCCAGCCAATGCTGTAATGTAATGTATCGTGCATCAGTACACCGCCGTCTATTTTTTTAAAATGGTGCTGATGGTGCCAGAAAGCGAACGGACCAAAACGTTGTTCATCTATAAAATATTCTTTATCCTTAACGTGTGTAATCTCCGTTACCCAGTTTAGCTTAATACCTAATAAGGGTGCTACTTTGTAGGTAATGATGAGTCCGGGATACATGCGGGTTTTATCCATATCTGGCGAGGTTACATCAAAAGTCATGTCTTTTGGCGTAATATCTTCCAGGTTTAACGGAGAGGAGAAAAAATCCCATGCCTGATCTAAATCAACAGGGAGTTTTTGGGTAAATTCTAATCGATATGTTTTCAAGCTCTTGTTTTTTAGAACAACAGCAAAGATGCAGTTTTGTTGGGAACAATACCTTTAATTATAAGACCTCGCAGGTTTTCAAAACCTGCGAGGTCTGTATTAATGCACCATCTTATCTGCGCAGGTAGAACTGGCAAAAGCTTCAGGTTTCGCTTTAAATATAAAACCCATACTTAAAATGTAACCCATGGCATCGTTAAGCGCTTTGTTCGATTTAAAGGATGGGTTGGTGTTGATATCGGCATGTACCTCGAGCGCTACATCGTAAATATCGAGTAAATCGCAGATGGAATAAGCGGTTTCGATCGATTTTTGTACCTCCATAAGCATTCTTTCCTTAATACTGACCTGTTGTGTGCTTTTTTCCTGGTGGATGTACATAAAACCACCATGGTGCTCCCTTAACAATACAATTACGGTTGCAAAATCGGTTGTTGCGCCTTTAACCTGCGAGTCGGTACCGATACAAACTTTCAGTTTAAAACCGTTTTCACTTTCTCTGATAATCGCTTTTTCTATTTCTTCGAGGATTGAAGACTGAATAACTTCGCCACTAAATTTTTTCCACGTCATACATGTGTTTTTTGAGGTTAACAAATGGTAATCAGGTTTTTATAAAAATAAGCGCTAAAAATTAAATACGTGTTAAGTGCAGATTGTTTATTTGCTAACAAAAAGTTAGTTATCAACAAGTTAGTGATAATAGTTTGAATCAACCTTTAAATTATTGAAACAAATCATTTTTTGACCCGTTAAATATTAGTAGATTCATTAAAAAATTTGATTATGAGAGCAGAATTAATCGAGGAATTTCAGCTATTGCAGAATAGCAGGGCCAATAAAATTGCAGATGAACTGACAGACAGGATTTTATCTTCAGTGGATGCCGTTAATGAAAAAGTACTTTCATCGATGTCTAAACCTGGCAACATGTTGATGCTGCTGGATAAGACCTTAAGTTTTTCTACCCTGCGTAAACTTAAAAACAGGTTTTTTAAACCTTAGCTTGGGGGCTGGTTTTTGCCCTAAAGAGAAATGATTACCTTTATGGCGGAATGATAGAAAATGCTTTAAAAAAATTAAATATTTCTGCACTTAATGAGATGCAGGAAGCTTCTTTGCAGGCAGCTAAAACCGGTAAAGATGTAATATTGATTGCGCCAACGGGTTCTGGTAAAACGTTGGCCTTTTTATTGCCTTTACTTTCCAACTTAAAAGCGAATGTAAAAGGTGTTCAGGCTTTGATTCTGGTACCTTCCAGAGAACTTGCATTACAGATTGAGCAGGTTTTTAAGCAGATGGGTACCTCATTTAAGGTAAACTGCTGTTATGGTGGACATGCCGTGAGGATCGAAAAAAATAACCTTGCCCATCCACCGGCAGTTTTAATAGGCACACCGGGTAGAATAGCTTATCACCTGGATAACCAGAATTTTGACGAATCTTTTATCGAAACTTTGGTTTTGGATGAGTTTGATAAGTCGCTTGAGTTCGGGTTTGAAAACGATATGTCGTACATTATCGGTTCGCTGCTTTCGTTAAAACAACGCATGCTTACCTCGGCAACCAAGATGGAAGAGATTCCGGGTTTTGTGAAGATCAATACGCCTGTTGAAGTCGATTTTTCAAAAAATATCGAAGCCAAACCGGACTTAAAGCTGAAAAAAATCATCGCTCCGGCAGATGAAAAGCTGGATTATCTTTTCAGGTTATTAAGCAAAATCGGAAGCAAAAATACATTGGTTTTTTGCAACCACAGGGAAACTGTAGACCGTATCAGCGACCTGCTTTTCGAAAATGGTTTAGGTCATGATGTTTTTCACGGCGGCATGGAACAGTTCGACCGCGAAAAGGCTTTGCTGAAGTTTAGAAACGGGAGTCACAGGATTTTGATCACCACCGATCTTGCCGCCCGCGGGCTCGACATACCCGAAGTAGAACATATTGTGCATTACCAGTTGTCCTACACGCAGGATGCCTATATCCATCGCAATGGCCGTACTGCACGAATGCATTCCAAAGGAACGGCTTATGCCATTTTAACCACCGACGAAAATTATAAATATTTACCTGAAGATATTGAAGAAGAAGTTTTATCAGACAGCTATAAACTGCCCGAAGCAAGCGATTGGGTAACCTTATACTTGGCCAATGGTAAAAAAGATAAAATTAATAAGATTGATATTGTTGGTTTATTTTTGCAAAAAGGTAATTTAGCAAAAGAAGATCTTGGATTGATCGAAGTTAAAGATACTACGAGTTATGTTGCTGTTAAAAGAAACAAAGTAGAAAAGTTATTAAAGGCTTTAAGCGGAGAAAAAATAAAAGGAAAAAAACTTAAATTGGAAATAGCAAGTTGAGATGGTTTATTGGGTTAATCGGTTAACTGTTTAAATTGGTTAATCGTGACTAGCGACCGTTAATTGTTTAATTGCAGGATTGTTAAATTGTTAGTTGCAACCTGTCAACTGAAAACTGTTTATTGGTCATTTTTTTGGTTAACTGTTTAAATTGGTTAATTGTGCCTAGCGATCGTTAATTCCAATAGTACAATTGATTTATTAGTCACTGATTCATTGGTTTATTGGTGATTGGTCATTGATAATTAGTCATTAAACATTCCAACTTTACAACATCTAAAAACATTCAGTCATTCAATCCTCCAGTCATCAATCAATAAAAAAGCATGAGCAACAACGATATATTAAAAAAATTAAGAGTAGCACTATCATTAAAAACGGAAGATATTATTACCATTTGCGATCTGGTTGGTTTTAAGGTAACCAAGGCAGAGCTGGGCGATATTTTCAGGAATGAAGACCACGAGAATTTTAAACCCTGTGGTGATCAGATCCTCCGTAATTTTTTAAACGGTCTGGTTATTTACAAAAGAGGTCCGAGGGATGAAAAAAAGCAATAATGTATGCTTTTTATTATTTTTTATACTGATCACTTTCTCTTTTAACGCTCTCGCACAGTCTCAGTTTAAAATAAGCGGCAACGTAATCGATTCTTTAAAAAAGCCTGTTGAAGGGGTGAGTATCCGATTGATTACCGATAAAGATACCCTTCGCTCAAATTCTGATGCGAAAGGGAATTTTACATTCGCAAAAGTAAGCCGCAATAAATTCTACCTCAGCATTACAGGATTGGGTTATAAGCCTTTTGCCTCTATCTACGAAATTGAATCTTCGAAAAAAAACGCTGAACTGGATCCCATTATGCTCAAAGCCGAAAGCATCAAACTTGATGATGTAGAAGTTAAGGTAAAAGTAGATCCGATTAAAATTAAAAAAGATACCATCGAATACAATGCCGGGGCCTATACCATCAGGGAAAACGATAAGGTAGAAGACCTGTTAAAACAACTGCAGGGCATTGAGGTTGATGAAAAGGGGGCAGTTACGGCCATGGGTAAAAAAATGACCAAGCTGCGGGTTAATGGTGAAGATTTTTTTACCAGCAATGTTGAAGATTACATCAGGCAGTTACCGGCAGATATTATTGCAAAACTCCAGGTGATAGATGATTATGGAGACGAAGCCAACTTTACCGGCATAAAAACAGGTACACCACAAAAAATGCTGAACCTGGTTACCAAACCTGGGATGGATAAAGGTGTTTTTGGCGGGGCAAATATGAGTTCGGCCACTAATAATGCACATAACCTGAATACCAACGGCAGCATCTGGAAAAAAACAAAACAGATCGGTTTTGGGGGCAGATATGGCATTACCAATAATGAGTTTACTAAAATGAACAATGGCGGATTAAATGGTAACATCAGGGATAAAATCTCGAAAGAGTTTAGTCTGAACGGAAGCTACAATTTTAGTAACGGTACCAACCGCTCTATCCAGAGCAATTACCTTGAAACCTTTAATCCTCAGGGAACCATTTACGATTTAAGGGAAAGCGCCAATAATTCAAATTCTTTAAACAATAACATCAATCTGGGTTTAAACGGTGCCACAAAAAAGAATTATTTTAATGCTTCGTTAGCAGGCTCTATAGCAAGTGTACAGAATGATGCTTTTTCTACCTCCAATAAAACAGGTTTTATCAGGCAGGATCTCAGTTCTAATTCAGGCTCGAGGAACAGTAACCCCAATTTAAATGGAAGTATCAATTGGTCGCGGCGCTTATCCAACAATAAACGCTCGTTATCAATGGGTTTTAATTTTGGTACAAATGGCGGAAATAGCAGCAGTACCATTAATGATATGATCCGTTATTATAATGAAACCACCAACATCCTGGTTAAAGATTCGATCCTGAACCGATTGGTGGAGAACAATACTTCAAGTTCGAATTTTGGCGGTAATATCCAGTTTTCGAATTCCCTAAAAAAAGCTAAAGACAGCACCGGATATAGTTTTATCAATATTTCTTACCGATTTTCGTTAAGCAGGAGCCGTAATCTCCAAACCACAACGGTTACCAATCCATTCGGAAACAGTTTTGTGGTTGATTCATTAGGGCAGGATTATGTTTCAAACTTTATCAACCAGAATATCAGTATCGGTTACAATACCAATAAAAACCGGATCAGTTACAACGTTGGCGTAAATTTTTCGCCCAGTATCATTATCGGTAAGTATCAGGATACAGGGCAGGAACTTAGAAACTACCAGTTAAATTTTTCGCCTTCGGCCAATTTAAGCTATCAGTTTAAAGATAACGGAAATTTAAGCTTTGGCTATAATGGTTACACCAACTCGCCTGATTTTAACAAACTGCAGCCCATCAGGAACAATAACGATGTGCAGAACCAGATTATCGGAAATCCTGATCTGAAAGCAACATCGAGCCATACAGCTGATTTTAGCTATAACAAATTCGATGTCAAATCAAAACTGAGTGTTATGGCCGGGTTATCGGGTACATTTGCCATTAATAGTGTAGTAAGCAATACGGTTTTCCTGCGGGATACACTTAACAGTTTAAAACAGCAAACCACTTACGAGAATGTGAATGGCATTTATAATGTGGGCGGTAATTACTCGCTCAATAAAAGGATGCTGGATAATAAACTTTCCTTATCCGTAAATGGTAATATTGCCTATAGCCATAATGTTTTTTATACCGATAATGTACTGAACCGCAGTAGTGGGATTAATGTATCAAATGGCTTTAATTTTAATCTTAACCAGAAAAAATATTCTTTTAATACCAATGCATCCTACAGTTTTAGTTCCAATACCTACTCTGTAATGAACCAGAACATCAAAAATGTACAGGTTTTGGCACTGAGCGGAAGTGCCAGCTGGATTCCAAGTAAACGTTTTAGGGTGAATGCATCAGCCTCAAAAAGTTTAAATTTTGGATACAGTTTATATGCCGGAAATCCTTTATTGGTAAACATGGGATTGAATACTTCTTTCCTGAAAGGCAATAAACTCCTTTTCTCGTTACAGGCAAACGATTTATTTAACCAGGGTGCGCTTTTTAGCACAAGTATCAGCAACAACTCCATTTCTGAAAACCGGACCAGGTTTATCAGCCGTTTTATACAGGCAACATTAAGTTACAACCTCAGCCAGTTTGGGAATAAAAGAAGCAAAATAAACAGTAACATTAATACCGAAGAATAAATAGTTAAGCTCAAATTATTTAGTTTAGTATTTCGCTGTATTACCCATATTATCCAATGAATAAAATCTTATTTTTTATATTATTGATCTCTGGCGGTGCTTTGTTCGCACAGGATCAGAAAACAGATTCGTTAAACAATAAACCTAAAAAAGAAAACTTTGCCGACGATTGGGCTGCACTAACAAAATACCAGAAAGAGAACGAACTTTTACCGCCACCGCAACGGAAAGAGAAAAGGGTAGTGTTTTTGGGAAGTTCGATTTTCGAATTCTGGAAACAGAAAGACCCGGAATATTTCAGCCGTAATACTTATGTAGACAGGGGAATAAGCGGACAGATTTCGCCACAGCTGCTGATCCGTTTCAGGCAGGACGTAATTAACCTTAAACCAAAAGTGGTAATCATTTTAGCAGGAAGTAATGATATTTCGGGCAATACCGGTCATGTTACCAACGAAAAGATCATGAACAACATCAAATCGATGGCAGAGCTAGCCCGCTTACACCACATTAAAGTAATATTGTGTAAGTATTTGCCTGTTTATCAATATCCATGGAACAAGGATATTGAACCTGCTGAAATTATTGTTTCCCTGAACGAAATGATTGCGGCTTATGCAAAAGAAAAAAACTATACGCTTCTGGATTACTGGACGCCACTGGTTGACGACCGGAAAGGGCAGCGCCCCGAATTAACGGTTGATGGTGTTCATCCCAACCTTGCAGGCTACAAAATAATGGAAGTGGTAACTGATGAAGCAATTAAAAAAGCGTTGAAAAACAGGCATTAATTTAGGTTCATTGGTTGATTAGTCATTGGTTTATTGGTTAGCATGATGCAGAGACGCCATGTTCCATAAAGTTCGTCATCTCGACTGAAGCGCAGCGGAATGGAGAGATCTACCTCGAGACAGATTTCTCGGCTGCGCTGCACTTCGCTCGAAATGACGGAAGAGGAGGGATGCGAACCGCGTATATTACTCCGTGTTTCCCATAAATCCGGGGTTGAAAAGTTCATTGATTCATTAGCCATTAGTTTATTGGTTAGCATGGTGCAGGAACAATCTTCAAAAAAAACTTCGCCTCCGCTATCATTGCCAGACTCCAACAAAAGCATCGTCATCTCGACTGAAGCGCAGCGGAATGCCCGCTTGCATCGGGCAGGGAGAGATCTACCTCGAGATAGATTTCTCGGCTTCGCTTCACTTCGCTCGAAATGACGATAGAGGAGGGATGCAAACCGCGTGGAGTACGCCGTGTTTCCCATGAATTCGTGGCTGAAAAGTTCATTGGTTCATTAGCCATTAGTTTATTGGTTAGCATGGTGCAGGAACAATCTTCAAAAAAAACTTCGCCTCCGCCATCATTGCCGGACTCAAACAAAAGCATCGTCATCTCGACTGAAGCGCAGCGGAATGCCTGCCCGTACAGGCGGGGAGAGATCTACCTCGAGACAGATCTCTCGACTTCGTTGCACTCCGCTCGNTGCCCGTACAGGCGGGGAGAGATCTACCTCGAGACAGATCTCTCGACTTCGTTGCACTCCGCTCGAGATGACGAGAGATTTTTATTAATGAATTTTCAATAATATTTGAAAGTTTAATAAATTTAATTTACTTTTACTTCGTGAAAGGGAAATAGCGAATCATCTTTTAAAGAATGCCTCAAGCGAGGCGTATTTTTTTAATCTGTATTTTCATTTTTTCCTGAAAGTTAAATAATTTGATATAGCTAAATCGTAGGTTATGGATTACAATATACTCGGATATGGCGTTTTTATCACGGTTATCGTGTTCATTATCATAGTAGTAGGGAAGATATGCTACCGTAACGGAAATATCTTTGTGGCCGAACTCATTCCCGATCACCTCGACCTCTGTCAACAGATCAATAAATCGTTGTTGGTCTCCTATTACCTGGTCAATATTGGTTACTGCGCCATGACCTTGGTAGGGTGGGAAACCATTACCTCTTCGCAGCAACTGGTAGAATTAATGGCGATAAAAGTGGCAACCATCGTGTGCATCCTATCTATACTTCACTATTTAAACATCTATCTGCTTACCAAAACCATACATAAATTAATAAAATAACAATCTAAACTTTTCATTATGGAAACGACAAAAATTTTAATCGGCTATGCAGTTTATTTACCAATTGCACTTTTTTTGACTTTTTATGTTTCAAAAACACTATTTAAAAACAGTAAAGTATATATGCTCGATATTTTTAAAGGAAGGGAAGAAATTGCAAATGCAACCAATAAACTTTTCGAAACGGGTTTTTACCTGTTGAATATCGGTTTTGCATTGCTGATTATGAAAATTACGATCTATCAAAACGATTACCGCAATTTAATCGAAGCTTTAAGCTCTAAAATAGGCGGATTTGCTATTTACCTCGGCATTATGTTGTTCATCAACCTGTATTTTTTCTTCAGGGGTAAACGCAAAGCGAAAGAAAATCAAAGGCCTAATCCTTTTGTACAGCCTGTTTAATTAAGAGAAGTCAAGTTTTAAAAACTTGACTTCTCTTTGAATGACTTCCGAAGTTTGCCAGGCACACAGCCTTTAAACTTCGGAAGTCAGTAACGCATCTCAGACAAAAAAGTCCCGATTTTATCGGGACTTTGTATTAATCTAATTTTTTATACCTGATGCGTTTCGGCGTTACATCACCCAAACGTTTCTTGCGGTTTTCCTCGTAATCGGAGTAGTTACCCTCAAAGAAATAAACTTCGGAGTTACCCTCGAAAGCAAGGATGTGCGTACAGATCCTATCCAAAAACCACCTATCGTGACTGATCACCACGGCACAACCACCAAAATTTTCTAAAGCTTCTTCCAATGCACGTAAGGTATTTACGTCGATATCATTGGTTGGCTCATCGAGTAACAATACGTTTGCACCTTTTTTTAGCGTGATGGCCAAATGTACACGGTTACGTTCACCACCAGACAGTACACCTACTTTTTTCTGCTGATCGCCGCCGTTGAAGTTGAATTTAGAAACATAAGCACGTCCGTTAACGGCTTTGGTACCCAGTTGGATGTTATCTAAACCATCGGTAATGTTTTCGTACACGGTTTTATCGGCATCCAGGTCATTGTGCATCTGATCTACGTAACCCAGCTCAACCGTTTCGCCCACACGGAAAGTCCCTGCATCAGCTTCTTCCTGTCCTGTAATTAAACGGAACAAAGTAGTTTTACCTGCACCGTTTGGCCCGATGATCCCTACAATACCTGCAGGAGGTAAAGAAAAGTTTAAGTTATCGAACAATACTTTATCGCCATAAGCTTTGGTAACGTTAGTAGCTTCGATTACCACATTACCCAAACGCGGACCTGCAGGAATAAAGAGCTCCAGTTTTTCTTCTCTTTCTCTTCCATCTTCCGAAGCTAATTTATCATAATTGGCAATACGTGCTTTGGATTTTGCATGACGTGCTTTTGGCGCCATACGTACCCATTCGAGCTCGCGCTCTAAAGTTTTCTGGCGTTTGCTTTCAGTTTTTTCTTCCTGTGCCAAACGTTTCGCTTTCTGATCTAACCAGCTGCTGTAATTTCCTTTCCAAGGAATACCTTCGCCACGATCAAGCTCTAAAATCCATCCCGCAACATTATCTAAGAAATACCTGTCGTGGGTTACTGCAATAACAGTTCCTTCGTAATTTTGTAAAAACTGCTCTAACCAATCGATACTTTCGGCATCCAGGTGGTTGGTAGGCTCATCCAGTAACAATACATCAGGATGTTGAAGCAACAAACGGCACATGGCCACACGGCGGCGCTCACCACCCGATAATACACCAATTTTAGTTTCAGGATCGGGACAACGTAAAGCATCCATCGCCCTTTCCAGTTTCGAATCGATTTCCCAGGCACCTAACGAATCAATTTTATCCTGAAGCTCGCCCTGTCTGGCCATTAACTTATCCATCTTATCAGGATCAGAATAGTTTTCTTCCAAACCGAAAGCTTCGTTTACTTCTTCATATTCTTTTAAAATGGCAGTTACTTCTGCAACGCCTTCTTCAACTACTTCGCGTACCGTTTTTTCCGGATCGAGGATAGGTTCCTGTGCCAGATAACCTACAGAATAACCTGGCGAGAAAACAACTTCGCCCTGGTAAGATTTATCTAAACCGGCAATGATTTTTAAAAGGGATGACTTACCAGAACCATTTAAACCGATTACGCCGATTTTGGCCCCGTAAAAGAAAGAAAGGTAAATATTTTTTAAAACCTGTTTTTGTGGCGGGTAAATTTTATTTACACCGGCCATTGAAAAGATTATTTTCTCGTCAGACATTACTTATAGGTGATTTAATGAGTTAATGTTTTTATATGATAGGAATATTGAAATTGCTTACAAAGATAAGAACAACATGCCCATTACAAAATGCTTTGTAAAGTATATCATAACTTTTGAGGGTAACAGCTATGATATCGATTTTAACAGGATCAAAAACTAAAAGACTAAAATGTATGAGGCAAATATCCTAAGGGACTATGTTGAGGACGATTTAAAAAATGGCTTTGATCAGCTTTAAAGAAAGGGCGCGCTGGCAGCCAAGGCACTTCAGATCCTGAACAATGCGGAAAAATATAGCATCCGGTATGTTTTTAGCCAATGGTTTACTTCAAAGAACTACAGCAATCCGATCCCCTCTTAAGAGATCAGTGCAAAAGGCTGCCTGCTTTTCTATAATAACCTTTTCATACCTTTTCTCGAAAGATTTGGTTTAGCAGATGATATAACAGATACTGGACATTTGTACAATAATTTATCATAGATAAAGCTGAAATCTATCAGCTCATTAATCTTCGTAATAAGTTGTCCCTAGGATAACCCCGTCATAAAACTTGAAAAATTCGGTAAACTGGATTTTTTGTAGTTGAAAAGCATCTTAAAGCCAATAATGAGACATTTTTAAAATACAAAAAAAGGAGTAGAAAAACTAATCTCTACTCCTTTTGACCCATGCTACGTTTACCTAGGAGCCTGAGCAAAATGATTGTATAGGCACACATCACTGAAGTTCGAAAGACAATCTCCAATAAAAAACCGGAAGGAAGATCGCCGAAGAAAATCCTATGAAAATCAAAAGGTTTAAACGCATCCATAAAGAAAAATTAAAAAAGTTGGGATCATCGTGGCTCTTTTCAGAACATCTTTAAAATTCAAAAGGTTTTAGGTGAAGATTTATGTAAAAAAGCTTCATTAAACTGGACATTTCACAAAAATGGCAGTCAATTAGCATATTCATCCTTCCTTCCATAATTTCTTCAGGCAAAATAATAAATCTGTTGTTCGGAGTTAAAACTTATCTTAAATCACCGACATTTACGATTATTAGATTTTTAGCGTAAAATTAGCCTATGAAATTTTTATTCTTGTTTACATCTTTAATATTCTTGCATTTCAATAGCTTCAGCCAAAAGAAAAAAGCAAGGGCTGAACCACCACCACCACCGAAGGAAAGTTTAATAGCGTTTTCGGAAAAACCATTTAAACTTCAGCCATATTCATTCCCCATTTTGTTCGAGTGGGAAATTAATGCAGATACCACGCTTAAACCAGGTGCCGAGTTTAAAAAAGTGATAAGGCTTACCTATGAAAAAACGGAGGTTAACGGTTATTATAGTCAACAGGCAGTTACCTTTAAAAAATCTACAACGGGCCTGGAAAATACAGAACGGAAAATTCCAAAACTAATCACTAAGGTTGATTACTATGATGTGGAAATTGTAAATGGTGTGGTCATATTTAAAGAAAGGGACCGCCTGGTAATGACCCTGAAAATTATTTATGATAAAAACAATCTTGTTATTCGTTTGAAAGATGTGGATGATGGAACTATTTATAAGCGGGTTAAGTCAGAGGAACATCCTGTTGAAGCTCCATAGTCCGGTAGTTAAGCATTGGGCTTTAGTTTTTTATACCGCTGTTCGGTGATGTCTCAAATGATGATGGTTTTGATGACGGCAATGTGCTAGGCCATCACGATAAAAAGAAAGGGAAATAATGAGAACGATTTTATTTTTTTTATGTTTTACAGTCCCAGTAATATTATTGTCATGTCGTTTGAAAAACAAAGTGGGGTCCAATGTCCGCCAGCAGAAATATTTAGAAAAAACCGCACTTATCCGGGACAAGAGGGCTTATGGTCAAAGCATAGTTCTGATTAAACCACCTGCAGAAAATTGGGCAGACGACTTTATCGCAAAAGATGACCGCGCAATAATGGGTACGTTGAATTTCACAAGAGAAATGCGTATACAGGTACTGAAAGAGTTATTGAGCTATGAGAATGATACAGTAAAGAGCAATAAACTTTTCTATATCCGGGGGAGATGGAAGAATGTCGAATCGAAGGACTTTACAATAGAAGTTGAAGCGCTATATTCCTTTACCAGGATGCTCACCCGCGATATGCCGAGGATGCTGCCTGTCCTTATCGAAAGAAAAACCGGCAAGAATATTACGGGGGAAAGGAAGAAAATCGCAGAAATTTATGCAATTTATAGAAAATGGCTTAAAAAGAACGAAAAATCCAATTTTCAGCATATTCAGTATCCGCTTACAGGTACTCCATTTGACTGGGATGGAGGTGAAGGCAATGACAAATACCTTAATAAGGCATTCTAGTATCGTTTTGTTGGATGAGGATAACTCAAAAGGGGCATATCACCGAGATACACGCTAGGAGGCATATCGGAATAAAAAACCTTGAAAGCAGGTTTATCAGTATTACTTTTGAAGAAAAAAATATCCAGAGGGAAGTCACACATAGGCCTGCAACGAAAATACTTGAAAGTTTCAAGCTCATCAAAATCAAGACGGCCTGCTCAAGGACTGTACCTTGATTGATGCCGCTAATCGCAAACACAGAAGGATATCATTTTATTGTCCTAATTCACCTATTCTCAGTTTGGGTGATTACTAATGCTGGAATACTTTGGAGAACAAAGTAAGGACAAAATTTTATAGAATATATATACCAGTTTTTATCAATATACTACCTCGTTGCCAACATTCAATATTTTTCGATCTGTATCCATTTAATCTCGATTTTTTTCATTTTTAAGTTATGAAAAGAGTCAACATACTAATTGTGTTTTGTTTATTTGTGGGATGTAATTCTGTAAAAAGGAATAATATTATCTGTAACAGCATCCGTGCTAAATTCATAGCTGATAAAGAAATGAAAAAATACGGCTTTAAAGTCGTGCAATATGTGACCTCAATAGAGGGGATAAAGATTTTTTTTTGATAAAGTATACCGATACTGTAAAATACAGAACTGGTGGTGGTGGACAAATAAAAGTGGATAAGCGTAATTGTCGTATTATAGATAAGACTTTTTATCAATAGCCTCTATTATGATTTTTTTGTCAAGTGGCTACAGCTTTAATAAATTCCTTTTAAAAGACACAAAAGTCTCTGAAACAGAAATAACGGACAATAAAGCCGCACATATAAGATACCAAATTATGAAATTATCTCTTCTTTTTGTATTGGCAGCTCTATTGCTGTCATGCACAAATCAAATGGACGGAGCGGGAGCAGCAAAACAATACTGTGAGTGCATGAAGCTGAATAAATCCGATGAACAATATGGATATGCATATACCGTTTGTAGTGCCGAATTGGCAAAAAAATATCGATATTACAGAATATTCTATATTGATACAAAAGATAAGGAATTTAACGTAAATCTGCCACAAGCAACTAGGGATAGCACGAATAGGTTTATTGGTGATTTCCTTGACTATCGTAACGCAAATAATTGTGCACCATAAATAAATAAGTTTTTTTTGCATTTAGAGAATATTGTGCGGATTATTCAAAAAGTGGCTCTTCCCCAATTTTGGTGGTCAATCCGTTGCTAATATCAAGCGGAGAAAGGAGTGGTTTAGTCTTCGGTTCAGTGGTTTGTGTGTGTACATAAAAAAATCCGATCTATTAATTTTGTCATTAACAAATCGGATCAAAATTTAAAATCTGTTTTGGATCAAGATATGACGGACCCACCGAAGGGTTCTTCATCACAATACCAGTAAAAAGTTATTTCAGTGCATAGCCGATATAACCACCATCGGCTAACAATTGTGCGCCGGTTATAAAACTTGCATCTTCTGAAGCGAGGAATAAAACTGCTTTAGCTATCTCTGAAGGTCTGCCCATTCTTTGCAGAGCTGTTGTCGAAGCAAACTGTTGTTTTAAGGATTCATCCGGTACCGCTTTATCGAAACCCTCCGTTTGGGTAGGGCCGGGACTGATCATGTTGACCCTGATGTTTCTTTCTGCAAGCTCGTTGGCAGCAACCTGGGCAATTTTATTCAGTGCACCTTTAGTTGCTGAATAAACGCTACCATACATTTGGGCAGCTGTTGCTACTGTTGATGAATTGAATACTACAGATGCGCCATCATTTAGGTAGGGTAATAGTTTTTGCAGCGTAAAGTAAGGCCCTTTAACATTAGTATTAAACTGTGCGTCGAAATCAGCTTCAGTTGCGGTTGCAATCGGCGCAAAAGTTGCAATTCCGGCATTTAAAAATAGGACATCTAATTTTTTACCGCTTTGGGCAACTGTTTTAACAAGGTCATCAATCCCATTGAGGTTTGAAGTGTCAGACACAACGGTAAATAGACGTTCGGATTTTAACAAATTCGCGGCCTTGTCAAGGTTTTCTAAATTTCTGCCGGTAATCCAGACATTAGCCCCTGCATGAATAAAAGCTTCTGCAGTTGCAAATCCTATTCCGGATGTACCCCCTGTAATTACGATATTTTTTTCTGAAAAATTCATTTGCTATTTATTTTAATTATAGCGACAAAGGTATAAGGGATTAATTTATTTTGGTAACTTTGTAACTAAAAGTAACAGTAACTTTTGGGTAACCAAGTAACAAATTATGGAAGATCATTGTTTAGCACCTGATGCAGAAAGAAGTAAAAAACAGGTTATGGCAGTACATGATGCAATGGATGTATTGAGCGGTAAATGGAAGATTTCCATCATATCTTCTGTTTGTTATTTCAACAAGCGACGTTTTTCAGACATACTGAACGATGTTCACGGCATCTCGAATAAGATGTTGAGTAAAGAATTGAAAGATCTGGAAGTAAACAAATTAATAACCCGCACCGTTCTGGATACACAACCCGTTACGGTTTTGTACCAGCTTACTGATTATGGAATGACATTAAAAACCATAATAGACAATCTAGCAGAGTGGGGAAGGCAGCACAGAAAGGAAATTACAGGAAAGTAGGTGGGACGGCTTGTTTCGCTCTAAATTAAACGCCTGTTTTGTTCCAAACTATATGCCCTAATCCTAAAGTTAGGATTTCTTAAACAAGCAGTTCCAATAATATTTTTAAGTTCAGGTCAAATTAAACCCCAGAGGTAAATTGATACCTGGTGTGATCTTACATCCATCAGAATGGATTTAAGCTCTTCAATGCATCTTTTTGACAGATTTTCCGGTTTCATCCGAAGAATTATGGAATGGTGATCTCTAGGAAAGTGGGAAATGAGGACCCCGAACGTGAAACCGTGGAGCGCCTAGGAGAAGAAGTAAATCAGCAGCCGAGCCGCTATGCGTTCAGAGGGAAAGAAATGAATTAGCAAAAAATCCGGAAGCCAAATTCACGTAAAGTTTGGAACGAAAAGGACTGATCATTATTAATAAAATATGCAGCCCATCTACGGGTTTAGGGTAACAATTTTAAGGGCATCCGTAAAGAAAAACGGTACCGAATAAATTCCGTACCGTTCCATTTCATC
>NZ_QNQU01000049.1 GCF_003315595.1 Pedobacter miscanthi
CCCGGAAATCTCAAATTTGGAACATTGGGGACTTTTTAATTCATTTCTGTTTTCTACCTTTTAGGTTTTTAACCTATAAAACATGATGACACCAAAAAACAAAATCGCCGAAGTTATTAAACTATGGATGGCTGACAAAAAACATTACATCAAAAAGTCTAGCTTTTCAGCCTATGTATTACTTATTGAAAACCATCTTTTACCATCATTTGGAGAATATTATCATATTTCCGAGGCTGATGTTCAACGTTTTGTGTTACAGAAAATTGATCATGGGTTAAGTCAGAAATCAATTAAAGATATTTTGATCGTACTGAAAATGATTTTGAAGTTTGGCGCCAAGCTGGGACTTCAGGAATATAAGCCCTTTGATATACAATTTCCTGTTGACCGGGTGATGAAAACTGCAGATGTTCTCAATAGGGTGGATCAGAAGAAAGTGATGGCCTATGTCGAGGATAATTTTACTTTTAAGAATCTGGGGATATTTATAAGCCTCAGTGCGGGGGTGCGTATTGGAGAGCTGTGTGCGTTGACTTGGGAAGATATAGATACTGACACTGGCGTTATCAGGGTGAGAAAAACCATTCAACGTATTTATGTTATTGATGAGGGTGAGCGGAGGACTGAACTAATCCTGGATAGCCCAAAAACCAAGAATTCAATACGTGATATTCCGATGAGCCGGGATCTTTTGCGGCTTTTGAAGCCAATGAAAAAGATTGTCAAAAGTACTTTTTTTGTGCTGACCAATGAAGCGAAGCCGACCGAACCTCGTACCTATAGGAGTTATTACATGAAACTTATGAAGGAACTGAATATGCCTAAACTGAAATTTCACGGGTTGCGGCATAGTTTTGCGACCAGGTGTATTGAAAGCAAATGCGACTATAAAACTGTTAGCGTATTGCTTGGCCATTCCAATATCAGCACAACATTGAATCTATATGTGCATCCAGATCATGAACAGAAAAAGAAATGTATTGATCAGATGTTCCGTGCACTGCGGTAGTCTATTATGAAAGTAATTTTCGAGGATTGGAACTGGGTATGAATGACCTACCAGCCTTTTTTATACATTTCTTTTCCAATCCTCGAATAGTATGTTTACTTTCACCTCAAGCTTTCAACATATGTCAAAACAGTCAGAACAGATCTTAGAGGAGCAGCTTGTGGTACAGTTGCAAAAGCTGGGCTACCAGTTTATTTCCATTGCCAATGAGAAATCATTGCTCTCAAATTTGAAAGCGCAACTGGAGAGGCACAATGGGATTACTTTTTCAATTGACGAATTTGAAAAGGTACTGAATATATTGAACAAAGGTTCTGTTTTTGAAAAAGCCAAACTCTTGCGAGAAAAGAAACACCATATCATCCGTGATAATGGTGATAATCTTTATTTCGAATTTCTCAATGTGGAGCACTGGTGCCAGAACCAATACCAGATTACTAATCAGATAAGTCAGGAGGGGCAATATAAAAATAGATATGATGTTACTATATTGATTAATGGCTTTCCAATGGTTCAGATTGAACTCAAAAGGCGGGGGCTGGAAATGAAGGAGGCATTTAACCAGATCAACAGATACCAGAAGCACAGTTTCGGTGCAGGCCAGGGACTGTTTTATTTTGTACAGCTTTTTGTAATCAGCAACGGGGTTAATACCAAATATTTCTCCAACTTCGGCATCCATAAACAAGAATACCTGCAGACTTTTCAGTGGACAGATGAGCACAATAATCCGCTGAATAACTTATTGAATGAATTCACAGATGTCTTTCTGGAACCGTGCCACGTCAGTAAGATGATATGCAAATATATCGTGCTAAATGAAACCGAGAAAAGACTAATGGTGCTCAGGCCTTATCAATATTATGCGGTTGAGAATATTCTTAAAAAAGTTATTGATAATACTGTACTCAATGGCTATGATATTCAAAAGAACGGCTATGTATGGCATACAACAGGAAGCGGTAAAACGCTGACAAGCTTTAAGGCCAGTCAGATTCTTGCCAAAATACCCGCAATTAAAAAGGTTGTGTTTGTCGTGGATAGAAAAGACCTTGACTATCAGACCAATCAGGAGTACGATAAATTCAGTAAGGGCTGTGTTAGTGCGGCGGATAATACGGAAGACCTTATACGTAAATTTAACGATCCCGATATTCCAATCATCGTTACAACAATACAGAAACTAAATAATGCCATTTCCGGTCGTAACATTGCGAAAATGGCAAAAATCCGCAATCAACGGATGGTATTTATCTTTGATGAATGCCATAGGTCACAGTTTGGAGATACACATAAAAACATCGTGTCGTTTTTTGATAATATCCAGCTTTTCGGCTTCACCGGTACCCCAATACTTGCCGAAAATGCTGATGGCGAAAAAACAACCTCTAGTCTGTTTGGCAAATGCCTGCACAAATATGTCATCACTGATGCAATAAGGGATGAGAACGTACTGCGTTTCTCTGTGGAATATGTCCAGACCTTCAAGAAGAAGGAACATATCATAGATCTCAAAGTTGAAGACATTAACGAGGCAGAAGTATTTGAGGCGCCGGAACGCAAAGAAGCGATCGTGGATTACATAATAGAGTATCATCCTCAAAAGAGCCAGAAGGGCAGCTTCTGTGCGATGATGTGTGTGCAGGATATTGATGCGGTCATCCAATATTATGAAATTTTTAGGAAGAAGGCACAACTTGGTGAGCATCAATTGAAAGTGGCAACCATTTTCAGTTTTGCGCAGAACGAAGAAGAAATCAATTTTGATATTGCTGATTCAAGGGAATCTGGAGTGAATGGTATCAAGCCGCACCGCAGAGAGCTCCTGGATAATTACATTGTTGATTTTAATAAATTATTTGGCACCTCGCATAGCACAAAGGACAGTCTAAGTTTCTATAATTATTACAACGACATTGCCAAGAAGGCAAAATTCAACGAACTCGATATTTTATTGGTCGCCAATATGTTTCTAACCGGATTCGATAGCAAATATGTCAATACACTTTATGTGGACAAGAATCTTCGCTATCATGGCCTGGTACAAGCCTTTAGTCGAACGAACAGAACTTTCGACAAGAATAAGACTCAGGGAAATATCGTATGTTTCCGTAACCTAAAGGATCGAACAGATGAGGCAATTACCCTTTTCAGCAACAAGGATGCGATAGACGAAATCATAGTTGAGCCTTATAGCCATTATGTTGAGATTTTTAACAGTATAGGAGAACAAATGCTCGAGCTTGTGCCAAGCGTTGAGGACGTGGATAAACTTTACACTGAGGAAGATCAGATGAAGTTCATCCTGGCATTCCGCGCGATCATGCGCCTGCATAAAAAAATGAGCCATTACAGTGAGTTTGATTGGGAGGATCTGTGCATTGACGAACAGTTGTTTGCGGACTACAGCAGTAAGTATCAGGATATCAAAGACCGAATTGTTCACAAAAGCCCAGGTGAAAAGGCATCTATACTCGACGACATTGATTTTGAGCTGGAATTGATCAGAAGGGATACGATAAATGTAACCTACATTGTACAGCTGTTGATCAAGCTAAAATCCAAGAACAACAAGGCGGACAGAAAATCGATAGAGGAAGAGATATCTAATTTATTGAGTACCCAGGTATCGTTGCGCAGCAAACGTGAGCTGATAGACCGGTTTATTTCAGAAAACCTACCAAAGATCGAAGACACGGGGGATATTGTTCCCGAGTTTGAGAAATTCTGGGGGGAGGAACAAAAAAAAGAGTTTTCTAAATTGGTGGAAGAGGAAAGTCTTTCGGCCGAAAAAACGGAAAAACTGATTGAAAACTATCTGTTTGCGGAACGTGAGCCGCTTCTGGATGAGGTACTTAAACTTATTGATGGTGAAAAACCCACACTCTTGCAACGTAAAAAGTTGGGGGAAAGGATTATATTGCGTATTAAAAGTTTTGTGGATACTTTCATGAACGGCATGGCGGCATAGTTGGTTGGCTATATCTAGTACGGAGGGAAAATGTTTATAGTTGAATGATGTCGTACACTTTTGGGTTCTTCCTCAATTTTGGTGGTCAATCCGGTGCTAACACCAATCTTTTCCTGAGTAAATCGAAGCTTGCCCTTCCGTGCATTTGACCTTTGATAGTTTCAGTTTGTTACCATTGCCTTCGACTGGGCCATTGCTCCAGTGTAGATTGATAGCATTTACAATGGATTGAAGATCAGAAATATCCTTGTGGCAAAACTTTGCACTCTGCAATAACTGAATGTTTAGCTTCTGCAATCCACGCATTCAATTCACTGCCTGTTTTATTTTCAATCAATTCTCGGAATTTTTTCCGCTCACGCGCTTTGGGTGAAGACTTCAAGGTATGATGTCAGAATCCAATGCATCTTCTTTCTGGCCTGTTCAACTCTTATGAAGTTCCGGAGTGATATATAGGGTTGAGGCTGGGCAATAACGTATAATGATATACCTAAAAGTAAGTATTGTTTTTCAGACTTATATTGGCTTTCTTCCCCAATAAATGATTTCATAATGAAAGCTATACCTAAAATAAATGCTGAATACGGAAAACCGTAAGAACGGTCATTATGAAAGGTTTAGATTTACATATATCAATAATATAAAGAACAATGAAATAGGTTGAATTAGAATACTTACTACTTGTTGACAATACCTTTAAGGTTTATAAAGCGCCCGGAACAAATCTAGATGAGATCATTAAACTTTATACCAGAAGTAGGAGTGTCAAAAGTATAACTAATCCATGTTAGCGAGCCATTTCGATGGAAACCGCTATAGTTGTTTATATTGTTATTTGTAATTCAAAATTGTTTCTGAATGAAACCAATGATTTATTGTTAAAATCTAAGATGTAAGTTAAATGGATGAATTAGCAGCTCTCATAGTTGATTTAATAAAAGACTATCGCAACGATGATGAAATTTTTATAGATAAGGACCATGTTATTCGTTGGGTAAATCAATTTGACGAGCATGATCGACAATTTATGTTGGAAGAATTTTATCACATTCTACCTAAATCTTATATTTCGAGAGCATTAGTGGTTCGAGAATTTGAACAAATCTTCAAATATTTAGCCGAACACAATAAATACAATGATATCAAGTCGTTCCTTAAAGATTCGAGGTTCTTAAGTTGTCAGTCAGAAAAAAAAAGTCAAACTAAGTTATTGGAATTCCTGACTGAAATTTGCATGAAACAATTTGGCTTTTCAATCAACCAGAGCAATAGTGAAAATATTAAGTTTTGGATTTACGTCGATGATGTGCTGGCTTCAGGGGGTACGTTCAAAAGAGATATAAATAAAGAGATATTAGCCTATGGAAACCAGGAATTTCAAAACCAAGGAATTGAATTAATACCAATCTTTTTCTTTTTACACACTTGGGGATATAACGTTGTCAAATATAGTCTTTCTCAGAATTTCGGGGGAGTCTTTAACTCATTATCCTTCCATAGGGTTTATGAAATAGAAAATGATCCACGAATAAACTATTATAATAGCAGTCCTAAATTTAATCATGTCTATCCTATAAAACCAGATGACTGCGATTATTTCGAGAAATATTTACAATCACTGGAAGCCGCAAACCATGAGACATATGCTTATCGTGAAAAGAGGAGGCCGGGAAGAGAAGATTTTTATTCTTCACCCGAAAATAGAAATCGTTATGAACAAATTATACTGAAAAAAGGTATCGAAATTTTATCAAGAGCTGAACACTTGAGCCCATCTACCCGTCCGCTTGGACTAGGATATCCCAGTTACAAAACTTTCGGAACTGGAAGCCATGCATTCACATGGAGGAATATTTCTAACACATGTCCAATAATTTATTGGTGGGAAAACCATAATTGGATACCTTTGTTCTCTGTAGCAAACCGTGGAAGATAATAAGAATCAAACTAGAAGATACCTCAAAGGAGAATGTATTACCTTTCGTAGTACTAAAGGTGAATTTGGTGGCTTATCTAACATGGCACCAGGTTTTCCTGTAAGAATTGGTAATCTGATTATAAGTAATATAGAAAATTTATACCAGGCAAGTAAATACCCAAAGTACTTTGATATTCAAAAAAGAATTTTGGGTTCTTCAAGCCCGATGTATGCTAAAAAAATATCGCGCCTGCATATTAAATGCGAGAGACCAGATTGGAATTTAGTTAGATTCAGAATAATGCGCTTCTGTTTACAAATAAAACTTCAGCAAAATTTAAAACAATTTTCTGACATTTTATCTTCAACGGGGAATCTGCCTATCGTAGAATATACTGATACTGATAAAATTTGGGGTGCCGTTGATTGTGGTGATTATTATGAAGGCGTTAATGCTCTTGGTAGACTGTTAATGGAGCTTAGAGAAAAAATTAAGGAACCTGAATTACATATTATAGATAAACCTAAAGTAAATGATTTTTTTATTTTGGAATATGATTTGCAGATAATGGATAATTACATAAACTACAAAAATATTATTAACAAACTTGATATATAGTTCCGGAATCGCATGTTTCCCGGGGAATCCTATAGATCTGGAAATAGGTCGCATTACCAGACTAAAAAAATATCTATTAGAAACCGGTTTAAATAATTACGTTCTTGCACCGGAGGAGGAAAATGCATTAATAGACTTCCCAAATGAAAAATTTCAAGACTTTAGCGTCGTAGATGTTTTTCATGTAAGAAATACAAAAAATATACTTTATAGTGATATTATTGAAAATAGTGGAGATATTCCTTATTTGTGTGCTAGTGCAGATAACAACGCAGTAAGTTCGTATATTTCTTATGACCCAAAATATTTAGATAAAGGTAACTGCGTATTCATTGGAGGAAAGACTTTCGTTGTTACATATCAAGAAAATGATTTTTATTCGAACGATAGTCATAATTTAGTTTTGGATATGAAAGAAGAAAAAAAGAAAAACAAATTGAATCAGTTGTATTTAGCGACTTGCATAGAAAAAAGTTTGGGTTATAAATATTCTTGGGGAGATAGTATTAGTAAGTCGAAGATACGGAGCGATGTGGTTTCGTTACCCGCTGCAAATAACAAACCTAAATATGAGCTAATGAATGTTTTCGCTTCAGCAATTAATAAGTTGGTTATAAAAAGGGTCATACAGTATGTTGACAAGAAAATCGATAGTTCAGAAGTATTTATTATTATCACTAATCAAAAAATTAATGCCTCACATATTAAGTAACATAAAAATTCAAAATTTTAAATCCAAACGGAGTCTGTATGGGCAAAATTTATCGATGATTTAGATGCCTCAAATTTGCAAACGCTTTTGCCAAACGACCATGCAGAAATTGCAGAATGTGTTAATTGGATATTAACGTAGAAAATGTGAACGTTGGAGTTTTGCTTATAAAATACTCCAACGTATCTGCGTATTTCGGCGAAAGTCCCCCCTCCGTTTTAGACCAAACTGGCCGCCAATTTGATGACCGGGTTGTAGCATAAAAGTTCCTTTCCCTCTGAACAAATATAGGCTGACGATTTTCAACTTTTCCTCAAGGCCAAGTTCCCCGGACTGCCNATTTTCAACTTTTCCTCAAGGCCAAGTTCCCCGGACTGCCTGTTTTCAGGGATGCTCATCCCTTTAAATTTCAGCCTACCAAAGAATCTATCCGAAACACCTTAAAAAAGTGCTCAAAGGCGTTCAGAATGGTCTCTTGACCCAAGGCTTAGCTGAGGCTTGTCTTTTCGAACCTATGACTTTGAACTAGCTCTAAATAAATACTTGATTAGGAAATACTTTGAGAAGAAAATCAGATCAAGAGATCAGCGCGGCCAGTTTGCTCCGAAACAGGCGGCCACGATGGAGCGAAACAGGGGGACACTTTAAAAGCGAAATGCGCGGCCATTGCGCGGCAGTTTGTTGTGAATAAGATATAAGCATACACGCGAAAGGTGTGTATACTTTTGTCGAAATATGAAAACTTGGCTAATTAAAAATATCTCTTCAGAATGCCGAAAGGATGCTGACGGTTTAAACACTTGTCTCAAAAAAAAATGGATTCTTAAACAAATGCAGTTTAAGAAAATTTGGCAATTGTTTCCATGGTAGAAACGTGCAAAATTTGTTTTATATTAGGTGCTAATAATTGTTCCGGAAATTAACAACGCTCAAAAATGGTAATCAATGACAATGCAGCATACGCTCTAAAAGGTAGGATTTTAAAAGGTAAATGGGAAGTAACTGAAAGAATCGAATCGAAACCGGGTTCAACGGGAGGCTTTTTTAGCGTTTGTTACAAAGTGTCTGATGGGGAGAATATAGCTTTTCTAAAGGCTATCAATTTCGTAGCTTTCTTTCAAATATTTAAAGGGAGAAGCATTATGGACATATTAGCTGAACAAACCAATGCCTTTAACTTTGAAAAAAATCTCCTTCTTCGTTGCAAATCAAAAAATCTTTCTAAAGTTTCAACCATTTTAGATGAAGGTGAGGAATTTGTTGAGGGATTTACAATCAACAATGTTCCCTATCTAATATTTGAGATGGCTGATGGAGATCTTAGATCAAGAATTACATTTAATAACGAAGTGGAATTGGCTTGGAAGTTAAGATCTTTACATAATGTAAGTATAGGATTGAAACAATTACATAGCGTTAAAATAGGGCATCAAGATCTTAAACCGTCTAATGTCCTCTTATATGAAACAGGAATAACGAGCAAGATCGGAGACTTGGGGCGCTCATTGTGTGACGATATTGAAGCCCCTCATGAAGAGCTTGGAAATTTTACGGGCGACTTTTCCTATGCTCCGCCAGAATTTTTGTATGGCTTTATAGAACCAGACTGGAATAAGCGTATAAGAGCAACTGATCTATACTTATTTGGCAGCTTAGTTTCTTTTTATTTCACTGGGATAAATATGACTGCATTAATTGGAAAAAACATTGATATTCAATTCAGGTGGGATAAGTGGGGAGGTTCTTTTGATGGTGTAAAGGATTATCTGGTCGACGCATTTTACAAAAGTATAGCAGAAGTAAAAGCATCAATTTCAAATAAAAATTTAGGAGATGAAATTGCTACACTTTTATCAATTTCATGTTATCCATACCCTAGTAAAAGAGGTCATCCCCGTAGTATCTCGCAATTAGGCAGTCAATATGATTTCGAAAGGATTATAACAAAACTAGACGTTTTAACCAGGAAAGCAGAATTAGATTTATGGCGCTGATATTTGAAGAAGAAGACCGCACGGTGGTTCCAAACTGGAGGGATTTTGCCAGAACATTAAAGCTAAATGAATTAGCGAACACTTCTCATGCGCCTTTAATCGATATAAATATATCACGTGCTGTCAATGATTGGAGAAACGAAAAAAATATTGGTGTTGCTGCCGACTTAGTGAGTTCCGCTTTTATTTCCGGCAAGACAAATCTTCCAGAGGTAGATGAGGCTATAAAATTTGTCATAAAAAATGGTGAAAGTACCTCTCTAATAACCCTTGCGAAAGAAATTAATGGTGCTACAAAGGAAGGTCGAGGTAATGAAGATTTTCTGGGTAATAATATCAAAATAAACTCCGCCAATTACGATGAATTAGAATATCCAGAGGATTCTAGGCTATACAGGTTAATCAATAAAACTAAAACTCAAGCAAGACAACAGCTACATAATCCAATACCGTGGGTTGAACTTGCACGCTTGTATTCAATTTTTGGGCATTTTGACAAGGCTGATAGTGCTATGATTATTGCAGTTCAGCTGGCCCCAAACAATAGGTTTGTTTTAAGATCCGCAACTCGATTATGGGCCCATCCTAAACATTATGATAAGGCGTTGTATTATTTGAGAAAAAGTCAACTCACACAGTATGATCCATGGCTAATTTCTGCGCATATCGCAACGTCTACCTTGATGAAAAGATATTCACCTCTGTTAAAGAAAGGTGAAGGTATTATATCTTCTAAAAATTTTTCAAATTTTGACTTGACTGAATTAGCAAGTTCAATTGGTACGTTTCAATTCAACGAAGGCGCGTTCAAGCAATCTCGATCCAATTTCGATCTATCAATTAAATCTCCAAATGATAATTCGTTAGCACAAATGGAATGGATTTCTAAACGTGATGGCAGGTTTGATTTTAACCTATCAAATTTTAAAAATGTTAATAACACATTCGAAGCATTCGCCATCGAGCAGAACGAAAAAGGTGATTGGGAAGGTGCTTTTGTAAATACGTTAAAATGGTTCTTTGATTTGCCATATACTGTTAGACCTGTATTGATGGGCTCTTATATTGCAAGTTATTTTCTAAAGAGGCAAGACTTAGCAATTGATTTATGTAAGGCTGGTCTTAAAGCTAATCCAAATGACTTCACAATTCTAAATAATTTGATTTATGCTTATGCATTAGATAATCGGCTACATCAGTGTTCAAACTATGTTGACCAATATAGGAAAATTAAATTAAGCGAAATACCGAATGACTGGAAAGTGACATTTCTAGCTACGAATGGTCTTATTGAGTTCCAGATGGGTAATATTGAATTTGGGAAGAAATTATATGAAAATGCGATTGAATTTGCCCTTAAACTGAAGAGTGGCAATTTGCTTTTACATGCATATATAAACTATGCAAAAGTCCTTATTAACCATAATTGTAGCGAGAAGCATGTTGTGGTTAATAGATTGAAAGAATTAAAAATAGACAAAGGCAGTATTCGAGATAAAGAACTTTTTTTACTTAGGGAGGAAGTTCTGACTTTATACGCTAAAAATATTTTCCTGTAAGTGAAAGATACTGTTAAAGTAAGCGATTTGTTTTTGTCCTTTTACTTTTATCGATGTGAAATTTTAGAAACTTTTTATCTAAACTGTGCCAAAAGCTGTTGGAATTCTTTAGTTCCATTTTTCTCTTTCCCTTTAAAATGTTTGTCTTTGGAGTTTATTGGATAGGTATATTTAAAAGTTTCAAGTGTTGCAATTACTAGTTTTTGCAACACTTATAAGATCTATGATATTTGCCAAAGTGCCATTTGAATCCCGTTGGTTAAATTAAATCATCGAAGGTCTTCTTAAAATTTTCTCATAAACAATATCCCGATGGAATTCTAAAACTGTCTTATGATGACGAATTTGTCGCTGTCAAATTTCCTTGCAAATTGAATTTTACAGGGGTAAAAACCAAAGCACTCCAGCTATTTATTATCCGTTTTAGATATGGCTTTGGAACAAGGCATAGGGAAATTTTCATGGAACTTTTTATTTTTTAACAGAAAAGATCGCACCCCGGCGAATATTATTATCATAATTAATAAAAATTATGATAATAATATTATTTTAAATAAATGTCAATAGCTTCATTAAAAGTACATCTCAAAACAGATTAAAAAACATTTTTATTACACCAGAGCTAATAAAGCATTTCAATAATAGTGATCAGGAATTATTTCTTTTAAAAAGAGAAAGTTTGATTAAGGCTTCGGAAAAAGATTTTGTTACCAATTTCGGTATGAATTACGATACTGAATCAGAGTTACTTACTTTTAGGAAACTAAATTTCCAGTTTACGCAATTGCATTTAATTCATAACCAATAATATACATTTTAAGATAGGGATGTGTTTCTATAGCAACGATCTCATAAAAGGCTATTTTTTTTTCCTTCAATTATTCTCTGATTGGGATATTTCTTGGACCTTAGGCTTAAATCATATTAAACAAAAAAAATCCCAAGCTTATTTCAGATTTAATCTCATTTTGTAATTATTAACAAATTCTCTTAGTTTCGTTACCATTTCAGGATTATTAACCTCCTTATAGCCACCTTCACTGTCTGTCACTTTAATTTTTTTTGTAAGTCCTGTGGCAAGCAGCCTCTTATATTCGCTTTGCAATGCTGCTGGAAGTCCTGTTTGTTTTCTTGACTGTGAAGTAAGCAACTCTTTGTTGTCAACTTCTAAAATTTCTCCCAATTCATTTAGACGTTTTAAACTGGGTTGAGCAATATTTGAATTCCATTTGCTTATTGTCGTATCATCAACGTCTAAATATAATGCCAACGCGGCAACTTGAAGAGGAGAATTCTTAACGGATTTTGCGATATTATTTATTTTATCAGACATTTTATCTTAAAAAAAACTTGCATAATAGTCAAGTAATATTTATATTTGTTTAGTAATTAGTTTAATAGCGACAAAGAAAGCAAGGGATATATCTTGCTTTTACGATGTCACTCATGAAAGAAAACCGTCAAACTTTCCACATGAGGTGATCGTGAGTTCGCCGTATCTATTGAGTTTTGCTATCTTCGTGATATCTTATATTCAATAGGGCGACGCTCATGTAAGTCTTTTGTGGAACTTAAGTCTTTGACTTAAGCGGTTCTTGACGGTACCTCTTTCAAAAGCATTGGGTTTCGCCCTATTAGTTTTTTGCCAATATGGTTTGATTCTGCTTTTGTTGAGTACGCATCGTTTTACATAAAAACAACCGTTTATGAAAACGAAAAAATTAAGCGCCTTTGGTTTGTACCACTTCGGGGAAGGGGTACTCCGGTTCTCCCTTAAACTCTTTTTAAAGAACGTTATTTGTTCTCCGTCGTAATACGCGCTGGATTTTTCCGAGTATAAAATAGCCCAAAGAAAACAGGGGTTGGTGTGATGAGAGCGCACTGATTCCCGGTGGGTTAATTTAGCTTGGTGCCAGCCCTTTATTGCTGTTTAGGCAAGGGTGCATTACTATGGTTATTCGCATTCCCAAGGTAGGTATCTTTTTTCTAATACGCAATACGGTTTACTGTATCTGCATATTTTTATGTGGAGGGGCTGGTTTTTGTTTGTTTTTTTTTCTAACATCAATATAAACCGGAGCGTATGGGCTTAAATGAAAAGTTTCTTTTTGACTGGCTGTATGCTTTAAAGCCGAAGAATCCTGTTTGAGGGGGGGCAGGGCAGGCGGGACCTAATGGTTAATGATTCTTATGGGTTCTTTGATAATGCAGCCTGCCTTGTTTCTTTTGTTTCTTTTTTTTGGTTCTTTTTCTTTTGGCTTTTGCCTTTGGTTTTTTGCATTTGCCTTTGGGTTTTGCCTTGGCTTTAGAATTTTTTTCCTGATTTCTGTTTTTTAAAAAATTAACGGCTTTGCCGTAAGGGGAGTGTTGTGTCCGGATTTTTTGGGCTGGGCTTCCTGCTGTGTTATCGTCCGCGAAGGGTAATGCAGCGAATGGCGGGGCTGCTGCGGGATTTTGTTCCGGGGTGGTCTCTGCTTTTTTGTCAATCAATTTTAACTAAACCAGTAACCAGATTATGAAAATTTATGATAAATATTTACCGCTCTTTTTTCTCTGTTGGGCGTTTTTGTATAGCCCTTTTGCGGTGTTGCCTGTCTTTCCGCAGGGGGTGAATAAGGGGGAGGTGGTGGACCTGACGGCTAGGGGTGTGGCGGTCGGGGAGAAGGTGCCGGATCTTTTGATAGAGAATCTCCACGGATATGTAGGTGGGGATGGTAAGGCGGTGTCGTCTGTTAAGCTTTCGTCTTTTAGGGGGAAGCTGGTGATCCTGGATTTCTGGGCAACATGGTGTGGCGCCTGCGTGGGGATGATGCCGGTGATTGACTCGCTGCAGCAGGTTTTTGATGGGAAGGTGCAGTTTATTTCGGTGACGGATGAGCCGGAGAAGGTGGCGGTGCCGTTTTTGCGGAAGTTGAATCCTTCTGGTTCTGTGGTGCCTTTTGTGACTGCTGACAAAGTACTTAAGGCTGCTTTTCCGCACCGTCTGCTGCCGCATTATGTGTGGATTGATGGGGATGGTGTGGTGGTTGCCATCACGGCGCTGGAGCAGGTGAGCGGCAGGCAGATCAAAAAGGTGCTTATGGGATCGGCTGCTGGGATCCGTCAAAAAAGGGATCTTGCTGTGGCTTATGACCCAAACAAGCCGATGTTTCTCGATGGGAACGGTGGTAATGGTAAGGGGCTTTTGTTCCACAGTATGCTGACGCGTTGGGGGGATGGGTTGCAGATGGGTTCATGGGTTAATCCGGCGCTTGGTAAAGCTTCGGTGAAGAACCTTGGGGTGAAGGAGATGTATGCGGCGGCTTTTAGTGAGCGGGTTATTATTGGTAAACACCGTATGGTGTTTGATATGAAGGATCCCGGTCTGATCCGTTATTCTCATGACACCAGGGATAACCAGGAAAGTGAGGATTGGATGAGGAAAAATATGTTCTGTTATGAGCTCATTTTGCCTCAGGGGCAGGGTGCGATGCTGCGATCGCATATGGTCGGGGATTTAAGGAGGCTTTTTCCCTGGGTTTCGGCCGATACGGTTTCAATGGAGACGATGTGTACGGTGCTGGTGAGTACGGGGGATAATTCGGCGATGAGGGCTAAAGGCTCGGCGCGTTCGATTGATATCGACAATATGGGAATCGCGGTGAAGGCGATGGGGATCGTTTCGCTGACCAGCAGGCTGGACATGATATACCTGCAGGAGCATCCTTACCCGGTGGTGGATGGTTCGGGTATTACTTTTCCGGTGGACTTTCAATTGGATTGTGATCTTTCGAGCGTGCCTTCGATAAATAAGGCGCTGGAGAAATATAACCTTAAACTGGTGGACAAGCGGTTTAAGACTTTGATGCTGGTGTTTAAGGATGTTCCTGTGAGTGACATGGGTTCTCGTTCAAAATAATTTTTGTAATCTTTTATAATGAGGTTATGTATCTACATGATATTGTTCTCCGTTCTGGGAACGGGGAATGTTTTTTCGCAGGTGTTGCTGAAGGGCAGGGTGGTTTCGGCGGGGTCGGGGATGGCGGTAAAGGGGGCGACTGTTGCGGTCGGGGAGGTGAAAACGGTTTCTTCTGATCAGGGTGGCTTTGTGCTTCGCTTGCCGGCTCGTGATCGTTCCGGGGCTGTTTCTTCGCGGGCGGTGTTAAGGGTGAGCTGCGTGGGTTATGCGGATTTGGTGAGGGTGCTGGATGGGGTGCAGAGGGATAGTTTGGTGCTGCGCCTGGTACCGGGGGAGAATGTCCTGGAGGAGGTGACGGTGAGTACGGGGTATAACAGGCTGCCAAGGGAGAGGGCTACAGGATCTTTTGTGCAGGTGGATAACAGACTGCTGGAGCGTTCGGTGAGTACGAACATTACGGACAGGCTCCGTGATGTGGTGCCGGGGCTGATCTTTAACCGGACGAAGGGTCTTGCGGCCAGTGAGGTCTCTATCGGGATCCGTGGGCAGAGTACGCTTTTTGCGAATTCGCAGCCGCTGGTCGTGCTTGATAATTTTCCGTATGACGGGGATATATCGAATATCAATCCCAATGATATTGAGAGTATCACGGTGCTCAAGGATGCGGCTGCGGCTTCGATCTGGGGGGCGCGTTCGGGTAACGGGGTGATTGTGCTGACCTCGAAACGTGCCCGTAAGGGGCAGGCTTTACAGGTAGGTGCGGTGGCGAATGTCATATTTTCCCCGCAGGCTGACCTGACGCGGAATTTATCGATGTCTTCTGCGGATTTTATCCTGGTGGAAAAGCTGTTGTTTGCAAAGGGTTTTTATTCAGGGACTGAAAGTTCAGTGGTACGTGCGCCGCTGACCCCGGTGGTGGAGCTGCTGATCGCGCGGCGGGACGGTAAAATTTCTGCGGCTGATGCCGATGCACAGATTGCGGCGCTGGAGGGGGTGGATGTCCGAAGGGAATATATGGACCATCTGGGGACCTCGGCGCTCTCGCGTCAGTATTCGGCGAACCTTTCGGGTTCAGCAGGGCTAAGCAGTTATTATTTTTCGGCTGGTCTTGATGATAACAGGCTTTCTGACAGGCTGAACAGTTATCAGCGGATGAGCCTGAATTTTTCGGACCGCTTCGGTTTTTTATCCGACAGGCTGGTGCTGGATGTAAAGCTGCTGTTTTCAAGGTCGGTGTCTTCGAGGCCGAATGATGGGTTTTCTTCGCTGCGGATGTCGCCATCGCAGCTGATTTATCCTTATGCGCACTTTGCGAATGATGATGGCGAGGCGCTTGCTGTGGTAAAGGATTTCCGCTCGGGGTTTGTGAACACTGCGGTGGCAAACGGCTATCTCGACTGGGCTTACCGGCCTGTGGAGGATGTGGGCTTCAGGGATAAGCGGAGCGAGGGGCTGGATTACAGGTTCAATACGGTGCTGCGTTACAGGGTCATAAAGGGGCTGGAGGCGGAAGCAAATTTTCAGTACGGTAAGCTTTCCGGAACGGGCAGCGATCTTTTTTCGCAGGATAGTTATTTTGCGCGTAACCTGATCAACAGGTTTTCCCAGGTGTCGCCGGGGGTTACCTCGGTGTATCCTCTGCCGCTGGGCGGGATTATGGACAGGTCGGCAAGCAGTTTAAGGACCTTTAATTTCAGGGGGCAGCTGAACTACAGGGCTTCTGTTTCGGATTTCGAGCTAAGCAGCCTTGCGGGTTATGAATGGCGGGATTTAGAGGGGGAGTCGTTTACAAACCGTTTTTACGGGTATAACCCCCTGAATGCAACCAGTGCGGCGGTGGATTATGTGGGATCTTACCCGCAGTCTTATTATCCTCCCCTGACCGGTGTGATCCCGGGGTCGGATGGGATTTCGGGTACGGCGGACCGGTTTCTTTCTTATTATGGAAATGCTGCGCTTTCCTATAAAGGCCGCTATACGCTATCGGGAAGTGTGCGCTTGGATAAAAGTAACCTGTTTGGGGTGAGTGCCAACCTGAAAGGGGTGCCGCTGTGGTCTATGGGGCTGATGTGGAATGTGGCGAAAGAAGCGTTTTATGGTGCCGATTTTTTGCCGGTGCTGCGCTTTCGTTTAAGCTACGGCTATAACGGTAATATTGATAAAAACCTTTCCGCGCTGACTACTGCCAGGTATTTTAACGGACAGACGACCCTTACCAGGCAGCCTTATGCGGTGGTACTCAATCCGCCCAATCCTGAGCTGCGCTGGGAGCGGGTAAAGATTTTTAATGCGGGTATTGACTTTGGCTCCAAAGGGAACCGGGTTTCGGGGACCCTGGAGATATACCGCAAAACCGGTCTTGACCTGATCACCGATATGCCTTTTGCGCCTTCTACAGGGGTGACGCTTTTCAGGGGAAATATGGCCAATACGCGGGTGCAGGGCCTGGACTTTAATGTGAATACGGTGAACACTGCGGGGAAATGGTACTGGACCAGCGGGTTCTGGATGAGTTATGCCAGTGAGAAGGTGACTAAATTTTTTCCGAGTTCACTTTCCACTGCGGGCAATTACGCCCAGTCTGCTGATGCGGGTACGCTGCCAAGGGAAGGGTATCCCCTGTATGGGGTCTATTCTTATCCTTATGCAGGGCTTGATGCTTCGGGGGAGCCGATGGGTTATCTCAACGGCGTGCTTTCTACGGATTATCAGGCCATTTTTGCTTCCACAGGGATTAACGATATGATCTATAGCGGACCGGCGAAACCGGTGGTATTTGGTTCGCTGATGAATACCCTGAGGTTTAAAGGATTTGGGATTTCTGCAAATATTTCATACCGGCTCGGATATTATTTTAAACGGAATTCTGTCGGTTATACTTCAATCCTTATGGGGCAGGGAGGAAATATGGACTTTGCTTTGCGATGGCAGCATCCGGGTGATGAGGCGTTTACCCAGGTTCCCCGGTTACCCGAATCGGCCAGTACAAACAGGGATAATATGTACCTGTTGAGTAATGTGCTGGTAGAGCGTGGTGACCATGTGCGCCTGCAGGATGTGAGGCTGTCTTATGATCTTGAGGCGAGTAAGGTGAGTTTTTTGAGGTCTGCGCAGGTTTATGTTTATGCATCCAATTTGGGGATCATCTGGCGGGCGAACAAAAAAGGGATAGATCCGGATTTTCAGGGGATCCCGCAACCTGTTTCGCTTGCGGCAGGCATAAAAATAAACCTTTAACTAAAATTGTTTAATGATGAAAAAGTATCAGAAATATATTGTGATTTTTTGTGGGCTGTTTTCTGTTTTCGCGGTTTTTCCTTCCTGTAAAAAAGGTTACCTGGATGAAAAACCGAGCAGGTCGCTCACTGTTCCTACTACCCCGGCGGACATGCAGGCGCTGCTGGACAACCTTGATGTCATGAACGTTTCCCCGGGCCTGCCGCAGTTGGCAACGGATGATTTTCTGCTTTCGGATGCCGCTTTTGCTTCGCTGAGTTTTTCGGACGAACGCAATGTATATGTGTGGGAAAAAGAGGTATTCAGCTCGCCTACATGCGCAGAATGGGTTGCCGGATGGCAGCAGGTATTTTATGCCAATATCGTACTGGATGCGCTGGGGGCGAGATCAGATGATGGGCAGGAGCCTTTGCGCAGGATCAAAGGGGCAGCGCTTTTTTTCAGGGCGATGGCTTATTATCAGCTCTGCCAGATGTTTACCCGTCCTTTCTCTCCTGCAGGTGCTGCAGGTGATAAGGGGCTTCCCATCAGGGAAGTAGCGGATGTGAACCAAAATCCGCCCAGGGCTACACTTTTGCAAACCTACAATTTTATGCTTGCCGATCTGACGCTGGCGGCTGATCTGCTGCCTGAAAAATCTGAGTTTAAAAGCAGGCCGAATAAAGTTGCTGCGCTGGCATTGCTGGCAAGGATTTCTCTGCTGATGCAGGATTATGCAAAGGCTTATGAATATTCGGACCGTTCGATTAAGCTGTACGGGGTTTTGATCAATTACAATACTTTAAACACTGCATCCGCCAGGCCTTTTCCTGCTGTGCTGCCACGGGGCAACGATGAGGTCCTTTTTTATGCAGCCCAGGTTTCCTATTCCTATATGGGCTTCATGAGCTCTTCGGTAAATGTCAATCCGATGCTTTATTCGAGTTATGATGGGAATGATTTGCGCAAGGTGCTTTTTTTTAATGCATCGGGAAAAAACTTCAAGGGTAACTATAATAATGTGAGCAGGCTTTTTGGCGGGATAGCGAATGATGAGGTTTATCTGATCAGGGCGGAATCGCTGATCAGGCTGGGAAGGGTGAG
>NZ_QNQU01000005.1 GCF_003315595.1 Pedobacter miscanthi
CTGATCAGGGCGGAATCGCTGATCAGGCTGGGAAGGGTGAGCGAAGGGCTTTCGGACCTGAACACTTTGCTCGTGAACCGGTTTAAGACGGGGCTGTTTGTGCCTTATTCGGTTGGGACGGCCATTGATCCTTTGCGGCTTGTACTGGAAGAACGGAGAAAGGAAATGCCTTTCAGGGGGCAGCGGCTTGCTGATCTCCGGCGTTTGAACCAGGAGGAGGGCTTCAGGGTTACCTTAAGCAGATCGGTTGGTGGAACGGCTTATGCGCTGCCGCCGGGTGATGCCCGTTATGTCTTTCCCATCCCGCAGGAAGAAGTGCTCAGGTCAGGGATGGAGCAGAATTAGTTTTGGTAAATACAAACGAAGCGTTGGATGCCAACGCTTCGTCTGTTAACTGGTGATGATCCGGCTTTTTTTATTGGACCGGATTGGCGTAGAATATTCCATAGTCAATTGGTTCGGTGGTCAACGGGGTATCCGATGGGGAAGGGCTCGGGTTTACCGTTGTATCGAAATATCCTTTACAGATCGGCGGGTTTGCCACTGCGTTACAGCCAGTCTCGTACTGTTCCGGATCTAAGCTGGACAGCTTTACCCAGGCTCCTGACAGCCTGCCGAACTGTTCATGGGCACGGTTTGTTTTTGCGGGTTTGAACGCGCTTTGCGTCATCACTAAAGTTGCTCCCAACAGTACTGCTACAGCACCGAAGTGGATACGGTTAAAAAATTTTTTCATTTTTGATATTAGTTTATGTTTTCGGCCTTAACCCGGCCCGGTGGCTTGATGCTTTTCCTGTAACCTGCATGCTGCCCTGGTTATTTTGCTGCGGGAAGGGTTACGCTTTCCCATTGATCATATCATTGTCCGGGTATCCCTTTTTTGACTTGTAAACGCCAAATAAAGAGATCGCCAGAAAGACTGTATTGAATATCAGGTGGGAATTCCATCCCATATTTTTAAGTACCCCGCCACAGGAGCAGGGGACCCTGTTGAAAATGTTCATGCTCACCAGGACGATATAGCCTGTAAAAAGGGCCATCAGGATTGCCGAAAGGATCAGGCCGGCCCTCAGTGTTTTTTTAAAGAGCAGCATCGCTGCCGCAGTAATCTCGATTCCGGGTATTGCCCAAAGCAGGACGGGGGTGAATTTCCTTGAAAAGACCTGGTTATTTAGCTGTCTTTTAAAATCTTCAATTTCTGAAAGCTTTGAAAGGGAGGTATAAACCCAGAGCAGGATCAGTATACCGGAAACCAGTGATAGGATCAGCGTGCTGTTTTTGGAGATTTTCATCGGCTTTATTTTTTGGTAAATCTCAGCTTGTATGCCATTTGCCTGGTAATACGGGGATTAGAAAATGCGCACTTTTGGTTTAACCAGTTTCTAACCTGGAGGGGATCTTTATTGGGATAGGGCTGATAAGTGCTTGGGATTATTACGGGTTGCCCTTTAGTTTACTTAAAGTATTGGGGTGCATACCCAGGTAGGAAGCAAGGTCCTTAACGGATGCAACATTGAACAGGTGAGGCCTGCTGGTGCTGAGTTGCATAAGACGTTCGTCTGCGCTGCTGTTTTCCCTGGCAATCATACGGCTGATCTGTGAGAGCAGGTGGCTGCTGTACATTTTATGGTAGAGCAGTGTACATTCTGAAAAGAGTTTGGGCAGGTAGCGGAAATGTTTTTCGCTGAGGGCAAGTACTGTGCTTTCCTCCAGGAATTCGATATACAGATCAGCCTGAAAGCTGTGGCCGGCCGGGGCCGGTAGTGGAAGGAAATTGCCCGGCAGGTAGAAATCAACGGTATGTTGCTCGTGGGTTTCCCGGTCTACTGCGTAAAGCCTTGCGCTACCATGCTGCAGGTAGGCAAGGAATATGGCCTGCGGATCTGCCGCCTGGATCTTTCCCTGTCTTTTGAATCTGTATTCCTTTAGCGAATGCATCAGGTAAGCGCTCATCCCCACGGGTATTTTATCGATATGGGAGAGGGCCTGAAAGTAATTTTTTGTTTCCATTTTTAATTGTTTTAGCGCAAAGAAATGCGCTTTTGCTGCCTTGTCAAGTTGCCGGGGGAGCAACCATGAGCAACCCTATTATTTTTTTGTTTTCCGCGGAGAAATGTTAGGAATGAGCTATATTTGGGCATGAAATAAAAATTTTAACATATTTGATATTGTAGCAATAGCTATTTTACTGTTTTAGAAAACCGCGAACTTTCGAAAGACACAGGAAAAAATAGATGGTTGCCTACGCTATAGCGTAGGTGCCTGTTTATCTTGTGTCTGGGCTCTTCGCGGTGCCTCTAAAGCGGATATCGGGTTAACCTGCGCTTTTTTTATGGACCAATTTCAGGGAAATAACTTATCTCTTTTGAACCTTCCGATCAACGAATTGCCATTATCGGAGTCTTTTATCTTAAGGAGCAAACTCATGGGTTTCTTTACCCTTCAGGACATTCTTCATGAAAACCAGAGGCTGCTGCATGAAAGGGATGACTATTCGGAGCACTGGTATTTTGAGTTTGTTGATTTTTTAAAGCGCAAGGACCTGCTTTATCTGCTCAGCTAATATTTTTCTTTTCCGATGGCCAGCATGCCGGCTATTTTTTCGAGTACTTTTTCAAGATCACTTTCTGTGTTCCCGTAGTAGGCATTCTTAAAGCTTTTGGCAGAGATGGTGGTTTGTTCAGTTGTGCTGTAATGTTTTGCGGCGTAATGGTGGAGCGCCTTTGGGCTCTGGGCGATAATGATCCCTGCTTCTACCTGAAGGTGGATGAATAGGGCAAGCTGCCTGACGGTGAAGGTTACCTTGAAGGTTTTCTCAAGCAGGCCACCCGAACTGAGGTCCTCGGCGGTCAGCTCGATGGATTTAAGGTAGTCTATTTCTGCATCGAGGTATCGTTGAAGGGAATCGGCTATCTGTGGCTGGTTTTCGTTGTATGGCATCCGGGAAACATTTAAGACCTGTCTGATCCGTTTTTTCAGGAAATGCAGTGTCTGGTACTGAGCAGTGATGTTCTCACATTTCTCAGTTTCCCTGTTGATATATACGCAGGCGAAGTGGTAGAAAGCCGGATGGTTAAAGTTAAGTGAGATCAGGGTCAGGATAATATCCAATGTCTCCAGTGCCCCGTCAGGATTGTTTAAGCTGGCAATAAGCACTTTGAAAAAATCTTCGAGGTAGGTGATGCTTTGATAGGAGGGATTAGGCTCATGATCCTGTATCGATGATAGCAACTGGCTGAATGTTTTAAGGGTGTCTGGTTGAAGATTTCGTTTTGCCAGTAATGACAGGACTTCATCTGACTTTTCTTTGAATTTTAGCTGGTAGCTGTTGACTCTGCTTTGATGTGCCGTGGTAGCGTAATCAAAGTAATAAGGGAAATGTCGCTCCAGAGCGGATAGTAGTAGCTCAGTATTGTCCATGCAAATCGTTAACAGATCGTTTTTCTGCTTTTCGGTCGGTGGGGACTTTCTGGTGGCTTTTTCCAAATCCCCTAAGATCAGTTTTAGCGCGTGCTGATGGTGCCTGAGGTAAAGCCTGCCTTTAGCAGGTTTCATTTCCGATACCTGTTGCTGGAGGGAAGCAATAGCAGCGGCTGACTTTTCCTGCAGAGCGGCATTAACTTTAGCGGGATCAATTTTTCCCTTACCGGTTTCACCAAGTCTTGCGTCTATTTCGCGCCTGAAATTGATTAACTCATCATTCATTTCTTGCGGTTTTGGTTATTGTTAACTTATATATTTCCATTTCTTTTATTGCATAACCTTGGTGAAACGCAGGTTTGTCGTGGTGAAATGATTTTTTACTTCATATTTTAAGTTGGAGGAAATGGATGGTTTTAAACGTCCTCGCGAATGTTTCAGATCAATGGACTGAGGATCTGGCGCCATTTGTAATCGCTGGTAGGCGTGAATTGTGATGAAATCAAATGGTTAGTGTGCTGTATGATAAGTATTGGCTGCAAAGCCAGCGGGCTATCGGCTGATGTTTCCGGGTTTGCACAGTCAGTTCCCGGTATTTGAAAGTTGGGTGGTTGCTGTTTTCAGCAACCCTATAGCAACTTGACAAGTGTTGGTAAATTGTTTTTATTTGCCGCAATAGATGCTTTTTTTGGTGTTCCGGATAGTAACGTTTTGTTTTTGAATAGGTTGTGGATCCGGTGGCATGTGTTCCGCTTTAGGGATTAAGCTTCGGTGTTGACATTAAACCTATCAGGATGAATAAGATTGATGCGCTTTTGGATGTGCTGTCCAAGATTTACCAGATACTGGTTCTGGTTTATAACAGTAAATACCATGGTAACCTTGCTTTTGAGGAGGATCCGCAAATGAACAGGCAGGAGGTGAAGGATTATCTGGGGATCAGTGAGAGTACTTATAAACGGAAGGTTAAAGAAGGGGCGCTAAAGCCGCTGAAACTGCCCGGAGGGGATAAGTATTATAAAAGCCAGCTATTGAGTGAATTTAAGGAGAGTAAGCGAAGGGGCAGGGTTTGATGAGGGGTGAAGGAGTCTTATTTCGCTTCAATCAGTAATACAGATCTTCGAGCCCTAGTTTTTTGATTCTCATGCTGATGGCGGTTTTCGAGCGGCCAAAATGCTGGGAGAGGTCGCTGAGGCTGTAACCATCTGCAAACATAATGGTGAGTTCATTGTCGAGCGCTACTGTCCAGGACTGGTTTGCTAAAGGGGTATGGTTTTCACGCAGGTTGGTTTTTGTGTTGCTGTCCTTTTTCTGCGGCGGCTTTGGGGCTGCAATGAGGTATATTTTGGCAGAGGCTGGAAAGTGTTTAGGGACCAGTGACTCGGGCAGGTAAAGGCCTTGTTTGGCCCTGGTGATGGCAACGTATAAGAGGTTGATTTCTTCATTCATGCGCTCGAACTCTGCGGGCCGGGCATTTTTGTCTTCCCTGAGCCTTCTGATTTTTTCTTCGGTCACGAAATCATCGGCAAGGAGCACCGCGTCATATTCCATTCCCTTGCAGCGGTGGACGGTGGAAAAAATGATTTCTGCCTTTGCTTTTTCTTCTTGTCTGACGTGTTTTTCTTTGATGGCTTTGATCATGCCGGGAATGCGGTTGCCGTACAGGCGGACCAGTTCGCTCATCATCGATAGGCCTGAGTCGGCAGTCTGCTGGATATAGGTTTCCAAATCCTCCATATCGCGCATCGATCTGATCACCGGGTCGCGGATCTCATCATGGTTTGCATTGTATAGGTTTAGGATATCGTATAGCGATGCGCCTTCATCGGCATAGGTGTAGGAGTTGATATTGCCCTCAAAATAGATATGTTTGATGTTTTTCCGCTCGGTGACATATTCTATGGCTTTGGTGAGCAGGCCAAGGTTTGTTCGGGCGATTACGGCGTTGGTTTTGATTTTTGTTTCCCTGCCTTTGCCCAGTATGGTCATGGGGGGATGGGGTTCGAGCAGGTTTTTCAGCCTGAGGGTTTCCATGGCAAGGTTAGCGATGTCCTGTCCGAAGCGGAAACTTGTGGAGAGGTGGTAGGTTTTGAAGTTTACTTTTTCCAGGGAATTGACCGCGTAGCGCCAGCGGTAAATCTGTTGATGGGTATCACCGACCATGACTTTGGTTGCCTTTTGGGTTAAAAAGATGTCGAGCATGGCAGGGGAGGCATCCTGCGCCTCGTCAAAGAGGATGTAGTCAAAGCCGAGCTGTGGCTGCCGGAGCTGGAACTTTTTTAAATAAAAGTCATGGGTGATTTCAATTTCGCCTTTATCCATTTTTCCAAGCAAGGTCCTGGTCTTGGTATTGATGTAGTCGTAATTGCTGCTGACAAATTGTTTTGCCTCATCATCCCTCAGGAGAGATATGTAGTCTAAATTCTGGACTTTGGGCTGATCGCTATTACAGAAATAGGAGGTGAGTTTAAGGATGTGGCCGGCAATCAGGAGCTGGCTGTGCTGCACTCCTGTGCCTTGCAGCTGGAGGATACTGATGATTTCATCGATTGTGTAATCCCTGGTTTTCACCTGGTATTTACTTCTCATCACCACCTGCGCAAAAGCCAGCGAGTGTGCAGTTTCTACAGTTACGTTTGGTAATCCCCTGCTGCGGAATTTTTCTGCGGCTTCGGTTTTTACCGCTTTGTTAAAAGCAAGGTACAAAATCCGGCTGCCTTTTGGCCTGTTGGCGGCGTATTCAATGATGGTGCTGGTCTTGCCTGAACCTGCTACTGCGTTTATTTTTATATTACCACTGGAGTTGATGATATCTTTCTGCTGCCTGGTCAGTTCCATTGCTCAAAGGGTAATTTTCTTTAACGGTATTATGCTGCAAGGATACGCATTTTAGGGGATTTATTGGCAAAATATCCGGCATTTAGGGGTATTGCAATGCCTGGGTTAGCCTTATCGGGATGCTTTGAAAATGTGAAATGGTGCTGTCGGTGCTGTTTATCAGGCCTGTTTTAGTAACCGGGTTTAAAGAGGGAATATGTTAGGGGTAATCAGTATTGGTATTTGATAAGGAGTCGATTACTTTCATTTGATATTTTTTACCAATAGGTATTACCTTACTGGCGATATAAATATCCTCTGGTGTGTAGGAATCGATCCTGCTGATTGCCACAAGGTAGGACCGGTGCACTCGGATGAAAGTAGTCGTGGAAAGCATGGCTTCGAGTGAAGCCATTGCATATTTTGTGATCACTGTACCCTTTGTGGTGTGTATCTTAACATAATCTTTAAGGCTCTCTATGTATTCGATTTCATCCAGCTGGACTTTGACCATTTTGCGCTCAGCGCGAAAATATAGGAATGGTGTATTAAGACCGACACTGGAAAGGGGATTGGACTGTGGCTTTGGATGCTGTTCAGGTAAAACTTTCATGACTGCTTTTAAAAACCGCTCAAACTGGATTGGTTTTAAAAGATAGTCGGAGACACCTAATTCAAATGCTTTTATGGCATATTGTTCGAAGGCTGTGGTCAGGATGATTTTTGGCGGGTTCAGCAGGGTACCTATGAGCTCCAGTCCACTCAGCTGTGGCATTTGGATGTCCAGAAAGAGAATATCTATATCTTGCTGCTTGAGTATCATAGCCGCCTGTATGGCATTACCGCATGCTGCTTCCATATGCAGCATCGGAACCCGGCTGATATAGCGCTGCAGGACTTCCCTTGCCGGGGGTTCGTCATCAACAATCAAACAATTATATTTTTTGTTGGTCCCGGTCATGGCTAAGTTTAATTTTGAGGTTAACAATGTATATTTCCTGCAAGTCGCTGATCTCCAGTGTATGCTGCTCTGGATAGATAAGCGCTAGTCTTTTGCGGACGTTTTCTATCCCGATACCCCAGGTTGTGGTTTCAGCCTCTTGTGGTTTCCCGTTAATCAGCTTCATGGAAAACAGACCACTTTCCATCGTTATGCCCAGGCTTATCCACGGTTGTTCTGTCATCTGGCTTGCCCCGTGCTTAAATGCATTTTCAATAAAGGGCAACAGCATCAAAGGGGCAATCAGGTATCCGCTTACATTTGGGAACTGGAGGGATATATCCAGTTTTTCATCATAACGCATCGCTTCCAGCCTGAGGTAATCGCCGGCCATTTTGAGCTCTTTCTCCAAGGGGACCAGGGGCCTGTTGCACTCATACAAAATATAACGGAGCAACTGAGATAGGCCCATGACCATTGCTGAGGCTTTTCCAGGGACATCCTGGGTGAGGGAATAAATATTATTCAGTGTATTGAATAGGAAGTGGGGATGCAACTGTGCTTTCAACATTTGAAGTTCTGCGTTGAGTTTCTCTTTTGCGAGCAGCAGTGCCGTTTCCTGCTTCTGATAAACGCATTTCATTAGTTTAATGGCAGCAGCTGTACCTCCGACTGTGATACTACCGCGCAGGCCGGCAAGCATCGCAATGCCCAGCTGTATATAAAGAGCGGGATGTTCTTCAGCAGCAATTCTCGGGGAGAATCCTGAAGCATTTCTATGCCGAAGGTAATCAACAGCTGTCATTGATAAGCCAGCTGATAATCCCGCTGTGAGCAGCAGGAGAAAAAGCGAGCTAATGGCTGCCAAAAGATAATGACCCGGTAGCACTAGTCCCGGAATGACCAGGTACATCAAGCTGTATGCTAAAAATATACTCGGAACCATATAAATCACGGCCTCTGGCAGGGTGATGAGGATGCGATGAAGGAAAGGTTGGTTTTGCAGTACTGGCGAAGGCGAAAAGGAGTATAGCAACAATTGGAAAATAAACCAGAGTGACCAAAAGGCAAAGTGCCGGCTAAGACGCCATGCCCTTTCGCTGGAGTAAATGAATGGTAACTTTTGCATTCGGTGCTTTTGATGTTGAGCTAAGATACAAATCAATTTTTGCTGAACACTACCGGCCCTTACTTATTCGACTAAACCTAAAATGTGATCTACCAAATCGTTTCATCGTCGATGAATCGATTTGGTAGTACTGGGGCTATTGTCTGTTTTCGGCAGGGCCTGTCTGGTCTATTTTGCGGCGCACATTTGTTCAGTGCCTTTATATTTGGCAAAAACAAAGCTATGAAAACACCTCTGTTACTTATTCTTTTATCATTAATCTCGCTTGGTGTATCTGCTCAGATTGATACCACCAGTTACCCTAAAGAGCGGGCGGAAATCAGGGCACTGTTGCGAAACCAGCGGCCAGGGGTTTTGGTGGACTGTAACGATATGATAGCGGTAGGCCCCAAGGGGGATATTTCTTTTTCCCGGCAGCAGTGGTTAGCAGCACAGCAAAAAGAGAAACTGGTATTTAAGTCGGTCAGGCCGGTAGCGGGGCAGGAGTTTATCCGTATTTATGAAGGGAGCTTAGCGGTAGTTAACCTGCTGATTGAAGTTAATATCCTTGTTGATGGCCGCGATATGAATATCAGGGTTCGCCGCCTTGAGGTGTATCACAAACGCTCAGGCAACTGGTGCCGTGTTGCCGGTCAGGGAACCCAGGTAGATGAGCTGATCTTTCCCATTGGCGCGATCAGCAAACCTTAAAGCCAAGAAAGGAAATAAGCCATGTTTCCTTTAAATCCGCTGTTTATCCGGGAATTTGAGCTTAATTTGCTTTACACGGCCTGGATTTAAGGTAGCTATCGATCACGGCAAAACACCTCGTATGAGTATAGAGGGGTGAGCCTACGCTGGATTTTAGTGGGGGGCGAGCGTTTATATGATATAGAGCAGCGTTTTGCCGTGCTGAAGTCTGAAATAATAATGCTTTTCGGAGTTCTTCTTCTTCACTTCGATATCCGCTATAACTCCTTTAGTTCCATCTGCGGTGAGGATATGGTCGCCAATCCTGATCTTATCCAGCTCCTCAGCTGTACAGCGTTTTGGAAGCTGTTTTTCGGCTGAAGTTTTCCGGCTTCGGTTGGAGGGATTTTTTCTCTCCAAAGTACCGTTTTCCGGGTAGCGGGCAGTAATGGTATTGGATAAATTCTTTTCATCGTTATCAAATGGATGGTCATCTTGCTGGTTTTTCGCTTCTGTTATATTCTTTTGGGGATACTGCATTGGGATTCGCTTTTCTTTGGCTATATTTTTCTAAGTAGGATAGCTAATAATGTGGTTTAGTCAAGGGATGTCACTGAAATGCCGGATATACGATACCCATTAAACTCTTTTTGGAATTGATCCCAACTGATCTTACCGATAAACCCGGCCATGCTATCGAGTAGGAATGGTGATGGATCAGCGGATTGGGGGATCAGGCCGAAAAATTTTTGCAAGGTCTTCTGGGAAAGGTAATTTTTATCCTTATTGAAAATCTGAATGGAAATATCCCTGCAATTTTCCAAGCTGATTGATTCAATCCCGGATGCAGTTAGTACCTGCGTGCGCAAGGCTTGGTGAAAAACATTTTGTCTCATAACTTTTATTGGTTAAATCTTTACACAGATTGTATGGATATACTTCAATGATGTATATCAAAATTGTGGTTTTATTTTCGGCTTAATTGCCTTTGCATGTGACAAGTTTGTTATATATTCCTGCTAGTGTTGAACTTTATTCAGGAGAAGGATCGTTTTATCGAACTAACGGATTTTTGGAGTGCCCGGAAAAGATTTGTAGATTTGAGTATCGCCATACTTGTTTGGTGAGGCTGTTGATCATGGAAAAAAAAATACTGGTAGTTGAGGATGATGTGCTTTTGCGCGCTGCGTTGGATAATTTTTTGACCCATGAACATTTTCAAACATTGGCGGTTGGCAAGGCGCAGGAGGTTGGGCCTGCTGTTGAGGAATTTAGGCCTGACCTGATTCTGATGGATATCCGCCTGGATGGTGATGACGGAAGGATCATTTGTGACCAGCTGAAAGCTCAAGACGCGGCCTCGCATATTCCTATTATACTCCTGACGGGTTTGAGTTATGATGAGATCGCCCTTATCGATTGCCAGGCAGATGCCATTATTGGAAAGCCTTATGACAATAGCGCCCTGCTGCACACGATCAATCAGTGCCTGAAGGCAGGGGGCGTTTAGATTGTTGCTTTAAGTATTCTGTTTTCGATCTGTTTTTAGAAATGCCTTTGAAGCAAAATGATATACCGGGTTCCAATGTGCTAAGGTATAGCCTGCTGGCAGCGACACAGAAAGTGCAGTTTATAAATCAAATCACAATAGTCCCATATACTCCTGCGGTCGCTAACTTCCTTAAGTATGTAGGCTTGGGTCAAATCCTTATGAGGGCACAATAGATGTTGGGGGATTTCAGGTCTCAGGAATTACGTGATCGCTCGGTTTAATGGTTGATTAATATATCCTCAGCGTAGTGTCAATGGAGAAAATGTGATGGCGTGGCATTGGGTTTTCAATTAATCCCGGGGTAAATAGTCACAGAATTGCCGAATGTGTGCCCAAAACTGACATAATCAATGCGTTAGTATGAAAGTCAAAACAATTTGGGCAAGATTTGTATTTCAATGATGTCAGCAATCAACAATAATTTTACGCACAGGGATATGAATCAGGATGGGAAATGGTCAAGTTGAAATCTCAGCAGGTTTTTGACCTGGAGTATTTTTTTGAGGTTGTGCCGGACCTGTTGTGCATCGCTGGCTTTGATGGATATTTCCAGAAGGTCAATCCCGCTGTATGCAGGGTGCTTGGTTATTCCCAAGCGGAGTTGTTTGCATCCCCGATCAGTGATTTTATCCATCCCGATAACCGGGACAGGACTGCTGAAAAAAGGACGGCGTTGTTACAGGGCCGCTCGTTATTTAATTTTGAGAACAGGTATTTGACAAAGAGTGGTGCGGTGGTTTGGCTGAGCTGGACTTCGGTGCCGATCCAGAAGGATAGTCTGGTCTTTGCTATTGCAAAGGATATTACCTACCGCAAGCAGCTTGAAGAGTATGAACGGATATCTTCAATTCTGGGGATGATCAATGATGACCATCAATCCAGGTTCAGACAGGAAAAGTCGGGTGTGGACAGGACTTTTGCTGCATTAAAGTCGGATGACGACCAGAGAAAAGCTGATGAGCCTTCCCAGTCGGACCAGCTCTGGCTGGACAGTTTTGAAAAGATCGTCCGTGAGCATGCCGGTAAAGCAGACCTTAACCTGGAATTGATCAGCGATGGACTTGCGATCAGCCAGCGGCAATTATTCCGCAGGGTGCACGGAATACTGGGGATTACCCCAAATAAGCTGGTCAGGGTAATTCGTCTGCAGTTGGCCTGGGAAGCGATCGGTTCGGGCAAGTACCGCACTGTAAAAGAGATTTCAAACATTGCTGGCTATAGTTCCAGGGGGCATTTCAACCGCCTCTTTTATGAGGTGTATGGGATACATGTAGCCGAGCTGCTGTAGCGGCTGGTAATACTCTTCACAAAATTTAACAGTATTTCATATTTTTATAAACAGGATAAATGGCTAAGCGTATATTGGTAATCGATGATGATCAGGACATCCTTAATATTCTGGATATCATCTTTGGGGAGGAAGGGTATGAGGTTACTTTGAAGAATACAGGCACTACTGCAGACCAGGTTAAGCTGATCAGCCCGGATTTGATCCTGCTTGATGTCAGGATTAACGGGTTTTCCAAGACCGGGGATGAAATCTGTGCGGAGATTAAACAGGAGCTGGAACTCTCGGCTATTCCGGTACTGCTGTTTTCTGCCGAGGCCGATGTGCGTCAGCGGGCTGGTTTATGCGGGGCGAACGGGTACCTCAACAAACCCTTTGACATCAATAAACTTCTTGAAAAAGTGAAACATTTTATACCTTAGCGGCATAATGTTCCACGATGTCCGAAAAGCCTGAAAAATCCCGTTCCTGGAAAAAGATAAACCTGGGGTCCGAAAGATTAAAAGTTTTTTTTATTAAGCATCTTGACCGTATTTATGGTGCCAAGCTGCACCTGGTTTCCAGGCTACCCGGTCTTGCGGGCGAAGCAGGGTTTGCAGACCTAAGGAACGCTATTGCGGAGACTGTTGCTGATGTTGAAAAACAGATCGCGAGAATGGAGCTTATGTATTCCCTGCTGGACGCTGAAGTATCCGGGGGAAGTATCCACGGGTTAACGGGTCTTATCCAGGATGCTTTTGAAGCGATAAATGAGCAGATCGGTGAGCCTGAACTTCGTGACCTTTCTATCATTTTTTACCTGCAGAATATCGAGAGCGTTGAAATGGCTTCTTTCCAGGTCTTGCAGATGGCAGCGGTCAAGCTGAAGAATAAACATATCAGCCAGTTGCTGAAGGAAAACTATGAGGAGGCTAAAGCAGACCGGATCCTGCTGCTGCTGGTTTCTTCTAAGTATATGACCAACTAGTGTAATGTGATATTGAAGATTTTTAGCTGGCGGATGGTGAAAATTAAAATCAATGTTTTTTCAATGATCGGGGCGGGAAGGTTTTTTTACATTTCAGCGCGTGATTTCTATGATCGTAGCCTGCCGGATGATGATTAAAGGCCGGGATGATTAACTTTTTCCCTGATGATTTCTTCCATCACCAATAGCTGATTGGCAATTTTACTATAGATAACCGTATCTAGTCCCTGCGTGCCCCTTCGTACGATCAATCGGTCCAGGTCATTGATGTCCTTATTGATTTTCTCTAGCGCTTTCATCAGGTTTTTATCCAGCATTACGTCCGCCCAAAGGTCTGCATATTCCTGGATAATCCTGCTCAGGGTTTTTCCATCGTTGCTATCATCGGCAATTTCCATTTTGGTTTTTAACTAAGGCCTGACACTTAACTGCCGACCTGTTTTGGTTTTTGGTGTTTGAGTTGTTACTCCTGTATCGATCATTCTGTTTGCTGGCAGCTAATTTTTTTAGCTTGGATGATATGAGCCGCCCGGGCCTATTTGTTTTTTAATCTGCGGCTCTTTACCGTTTTTTTTTGCCCGAATAAAAGGCATATCCCACGATTACTACAATTAGGGAAAGTAAAGCGGATATTACGGTCAGCGCATCGACTTGTAATAAGCGGATGGGGATACCAAGCAGTACAATAGTAGCATAGAAGAGCACTAAAAGATGGAACGGTTTAATTTTAGCGCTACCAGTGGTCACCTTTTTCTTTTCAAAACTATAAGATCGTTTCATGTTATTTTTTTTATGTACGAAGCCAAAATCATTCCGATAAGATTGATTGTGTTTATCTGTCTAAATATCAGGTGTTTATTTTTTTTAGCTGGATGCTCGCCCGGCTTAAGGTCTTCCATTATGGGGTGCTAATTTTCAATATGAACGGTTATAAGAAGCTTATGTGTGCTTGGCATTTATAATTCCTATATTACAGGTTCGCAAAACCCCGAGCGGGGATGTTGATGCAGATCAACCCATTAACGACCGATATTGATACTTTAAAAGGAATATTTAGTTAAATTTTACGGCTGTCTGCTTGCATCTAACGAGACGATTTATGGATTTTTCAATAGGGTTAATCAGGCTAAAAAGCTATTTTAGCAGCTTGCGAAAATTTAAATAAAGTTAATTGATGAATGCCCTGCCAAAAAGCCCGATAGAAAAGATAATTGCACCGGTTAGTCGTTTTGTTCACCTGGAATATACCAGCGGGATCGTTTTGCTCATCAGTGTTGTCTTTGCGATCATTTGGGCAAATTCAGCTTGGGGCGAATCCTATCATCATTTATGGGAAACCCATTTTATGGTCGGTCTGGGGGAGCACCTTTTAGATAAGCCGCTGCATATATGGATAAATGATGGCCTGATGGCACTTTTCTTTTTTGTTATTGGCCTTGAACTCAAGCGTGAATTTATGGAGGGAGAACTCTCCACTTTTTCCAAGGCGATGTTGCCCATGACCGCTGCGCTGGGCGGAATGATCGTGCCCGCTGCCATCTACTACATATTGAACCGCAATACCGGTGCATCACATGGCTGGGGGATTCCGATGGCCACTGATATTGCCTTTGCACTGGCGCTGCTGTCTATGGCCGGAAAACACATTCCGGGCAGCATCAAGGTTTTTTTATCGGCTCTGGCAGTAGCAGATGACCTTGGTGCGGTGCTGGTGATCGCTTTTTTTTATACCGGGCAGGTCAACTTTATGGCGCTTGGCATTGCAGGGATTTTTTTGCTGGTGCTGGTGATCGGTAATGCGATGGGCATCAGAAGCAGTGCGTTTTACCTCATTTTAGGTATTGCGGTATGGATCGGTTTCTTACTCTCAGGTGTTCACGCCACCCTGGCCGGGGTGTTGGTCGCCTTTACCATTCCGGCAAGGACTAAAATTGATGAAGAGGTTTATTCTAACAGCCTGCGTAAACTCACTGATGATTTTGACCGGGAGATTCCCAGCAACAGCACTTTAACCACGCCAGATCAGCACCGTACCATACAACAGGTGAAACACCTCAGCTTGGCTGCGGAAACGCCGCTCCAGAAGATTGAGCATGCGCTGCATCCCTATGTGGCTTTTCTGGTTATGCCGCTTTTTGCACTGGCCAATTCGGGGATCATCATTGGTGCGGATTTTTTTTCAGCGGTACTCAACCCGGTCTCGATTGGGGTGACGGCAGGCCTGGTAGTGGGCAAGTTTTCAGGCATACTGCTGTTTTGTTTTGTGATGGTTAAGCTGGGTATTGCCAGATTGCCTGAGGGGGGACGCTGGAAACACATGATCGGGGTTGCGCTGCTTGCCGGAATTGGCTTTACCATGTCCCTTTTTATCAGCGGCCTGGCCTTTTCAGACCCGCAATACGTGGAGCAGGCCAAGTATGGGATACTGATTGCCTCTGTTTTGGCAGGCTTATTGGGCACGGTGGTATTAAAAGGAACTGCATCAGATCCAACTAAATCAAAAAAATAGTGGTATGACAGAACATCAATCAGGACTGGGTGGGTATATCAGGCTGTTTTTCCAGCGCAGGTTTAACCTGCACTTGGATAAGGCCAATGAAGAAGAGGTGGTGAGGGCGATAAAGGCCAATACGGTTTTTGTCGGGTCGAGCCTTTGGACACTTATTTTTGCAATATTCATTGCCTCGATAGGTCTGAACGTAAATTCGACGGCGGTGATCATCGGGGCAATGCTCATCTCGCCGCTCATGGGGCCGATTATTGGTATCGGACTGGGCATAGGGATCAATGACCTTGCGCTGGTACGGCAGGGCGGAAGGAACCTGCTCATCGCGGCCCTGATTAGTATCGCCACCTCAACACTCTACTTTTATATCACGCCGCTGCATGATGCGCAGAGTGAACTACTGGCCAGGACAACCCCGTCGATATGGGATGTATTCATCGCCTTTGTTGGTGGCCTGGCCGGGGCAATAGCGGTGACGAGAAAGGAAAAAAGCAACGTGATTCCCGGGGTGGCTATCGCAACTGCATTGATGCCGCCGCTGTGTACTGCGGGGTTTGGATTAGCCTCGGGCAACCTGCTTTTTTTTGCCGGGGCAATTTACCTGTTTTTCATCAACAGTTTATTCATCTGCATTTCTACCTACCTGATTGTCCGTTTTCTGAAATTTAATAAAAAGTATTTTGAGGATAGAAATACGGAAAAAAAAGTGTCAAGGTATATCCTGATCACTGTTCTGGTAACCATTATTCCAAGCATTTACCTCGCTTATGGCATTGTGCAGAAAAGTATTTTTGAAAACAGTGCCCAGAAATTTATTCGCGAGGAGTTTAGCTTTAGCAATACCCAGGTGGTCAATAAGAGTTTTAAGTATTCCAGGAATTCAAGCGAAATTGATTTACTTTTAATTGGGGCGGAACTTTCCAAGCCTGCCATCGACAGCATCCGATCAAAACTGGCGTCATATAAACTCAAAGGCACTCAGCTCATTATCCGCCAGGGTCTTGATGCCAGGGCAAATGTGGATTTTTCGCAGATTAAGGCCAGTATTATGGAGGATGTATTCAGCCGTGATTCCCTTGCAAAAAAAAATGTATCTGAAAACAAAAAGGAAGTTAAAATCCCGGAAATCCGAGAAGAGATCAAAAGTTTGTTTCCGGTAATTAAAAGCTACAGTGTGGCCAGTACGGTATTCATCAATACCGATACCCTTAAAACCGATACGGTCCTTCAGTTTACCGCAACCCTCTCCGGGAAAATGCCGGATGCGGAAAAAAACAGGGTGGAGAAATGGCTCAAGGCGAGGCTTCGGTCAGATAAGCTTAAAGTCGTTCTGGAATAAAGGAAAGTTTCTTAAGTTCTGATGGTCGGATATTTGTCCTGGTTTAAGCTGGAGGTTTTGCTTAGCCAGCAAATATTATCAATAGGCTAATAACTGGCCATATCATGGGGGAAAGATTTTGTGGAGTGGCGGATAAAGACAAATAAGTTAGAGGTTTGCTATGCTGCGGATTCCCTAGGCATGCAAAAAAATCTTCGAAGGGTAAGCATTGCGTAGCGGAGGGATGTTTTTATGCTGCCTAAGGGCATATCAAGCGCTTCGGCGGCTTCACTATGGGTATATCCCTGGAAGTAAACCATGTCAACGATGAGCCTGTGTTTTGGGGAAAGGGTTGCAACAAGGTTTTTCATTCCAATGGTATCGGTGTTGGGGTAATGGGTAAACCGGTTTTCAATTTCATTGCCAATACTTTCAAGCCCAAAGGTATATTTTTCGTTCTGTGATGAGCGCCTTCGGATGTGATCGATTGCACTATTTCTGGCGATGTTGAGCATCCAGGTAAAAAGCCTGGATTTATCGGGGTCATAACTTTGAATATTCCGGCTGATCTTAATAAAACACTCCTGGAGAAGGTCTTCCGCGGTTTCCTGCTGTTTTACAACCTGCATGATAAATCCCAACAGGCTGGAAGCGTACATTTTGTAAAGCTTGTTAAAAGAACCGGCCTCAGCTGACTTTAACCCATATATCAGCTCCCGTTCAAACTGGGGAACGGATTCCTTAAAAAAAATAACGGTAGGAGCTGAGGTGGTCATGAAATGTTAATTTATTTCTTAACAGCTTTTGGTAGACAAAGTTTGGCATATTCCGGTAAGCTATGCTTTCTTAGAAAGGGCCTTTCAGGAAGCACTAGCTGTAGTGCAAATCTTAACGAAAATGTTGTTATTCCTGTTTGGTAACTTGTATAAGGCTTTTTCATAGGCTGTGGATTTTTAGCTTATAAAAAGACCAGGATCCGCATTTTTCTAACGTTGGCGCCAAATGTTATGAATTATTTTTGTGCCATTTTGTTAGTTTCGCGCCATGAAGATATTTTACGCGATTCTGCTCAGCCTTTTCACTACAGCCCTTTGTGCCCAAACTTTAAAAGGGAAAATCTTTTCAGCAGCTAATCTCCCCCTGGAAGATGTTTATTTGCAGAATCAGCGTACCGGAAAGCATGCACATACCAATGAAGCTGGTTTTTTCCTGATGAGAGAGGTCAAACACGGAGACTCAGTCCGCATAAGTTTATTAGGCTATCGGCCGCTCGTGGTAGTGGTAAAGGGAGCAGAGATGAACATTAGTTTGTCGAGCTCAAATATCCGGCTTGATGAGGTGGTCGTATCCGAAGGGGTTAACCATCTTTCTTCGGTAGCTGCTGTAGATATCGCCACCACGCCGGTAAATTCTGCCCAGGAATTGCTAAGGAAAGTTCCGGGGCTGTTTATTGGCCAGCATGCCGGAGGAGGGAAGGCGGAGCAACTGTTTCTTCGCGGCTTTGACCTTGACCATGGAACGGATATCAATATCTCCGTTGATGGTATGCCGGTAAACATGGTCAGCCATGCGCATGGCCAGGGTTATGCCGACCTCCACTTTCTGATTCCTGAACTTGTAGAGAAAATTGATTTTGACAAGGGACCATATCATGCGGATAAGGGAAACCTGGCCACCGCTGGTTATGTTGCCTTTCAGACCAGGGACAGGCTGGAAAACAGTTCGCTGAACCTGGAAGGTGGGAGGTTTAATACCTTTAAGGGACTTGGAATGATCAACCTTGTCAATGATAGCCGGCAGTCTGCTTATCTGGCAGGAAGTTACATTAAAACCGATGGTCCATTTGAGGCAAGCCAGGATTTCAAAAGGCTGAACCTGATGGGTAAGTATACACGCAGTTTTGCTAACCTTGACCGATTATCGCTTTCGGCCATGCACTTCAGTAGTTCTTGGCTGGCTTCGGGTCAGATCCCGCAGAGGGCAGTAGATGAGGGGCTGATCGGCCGCTTTGGCGCTATTGATCCAAATGAGGGTGGTAAGACCAGCCGGACGAATGTCAATCTGCAGTATGACCACGCGGTCAACGAAACTACAAACCTTAAGAGCAGCGCATTTTATAGCCGTTACGACTTTGAGCTTTATAGCAATTTTACCTTTTTCCTGAATGATCCGGTGAACGGCGACCAGATCCGCCAGAAAGAGGGGCGTAATATTTTTGGCTTTCAGTCTGTACTGGATAAAAAATATAGTAGCGGTGGTGCAGACCTTGGCCTGCAGTTTGGGGCAGGGGTAGGGGGCGATGTAGTCAATGATATTGAACTAAGCCATACCCTTGGCAGGAGTGCTACATTGGAGCAGATCCAGTTTGGAAACGTGAGTGAATGGAACCCTTATGCTTTTATCAATAGTGAGATTGAACTCGGCAAGTTGCTGATCAACCCGGCAATACGGCTGGATTATTTCAGCTTCGCCTATACGGATCATTTAAAGGGTAACCTTCGCAGATCAACTGCTAAGGCCACATTGAGCCCGAAGCTTAATTTTCTTTACAACCAGAACAAAAACCTTCAGTTTTTCCTGAAGCTGGGGAAAGGTTTTCATAGTAACGATTCGAGGGTGGTTATCGCGCAAACAACCAGCGACATTCTACCGGCTGCCTATGGCGCGGATTTGGATGTAAGCTGGAAACCTGCGCCAAGGCTGATCCTGAACGCTGCATTATGGTACCTGTACCTGCAGCAGGAATTTGTTTACGTGGGCGACGAAGGCGTGATTGAGCCCAGTGGCAGGACCTCCAGAAAGGGGGTTGACTTTGGTGTTCGCTATCAGCTCAATAACTGGCTTTTTTTGAACGGCGATATAACCTATAACCACGGCAGGGCGCTTGATGAGCCCGGTGGTGCTAACTATATTCCGTTGGCCCCTCCTTTTACTTTTACTGGCGGCCTGAGCATAAAGGACCTTGGCCGCTTTTCGGGCAGCATCAAATCCCGCTATTTAGCTTCTCGTCCGGCAAACGAAGATAATTCGATCATTGCCAAAGGTTATTTTATTACCGATGCCAATATCCATTATACCTGGAAACGCTTCACTTTGGGTATCATCACCGAAAATATATTTAACAGGGCATGGAACGAAACTCAGTTTGCCACCGAGTCCAGGTTGTCCGGAGAAAGCCAGCCCACAGAGGAAATACATTTTACCCCGGGTACGCCTTTTAACATCAGGGGAGTTTTAACAGTCAGGTTTTAATAAAAAAGAGGTGTATTCCATGGAGAGTATTTCCTGCTGGGATAATCAAATTTTTAAAGGGTAATTTTTTAGGTGCCAAGCCTTTCCATCAGCTGTATCTCATAGGAATTCCCGATGGGTAAGAATTGCTGGCCGGTCGAAATCAAGTTTCCCTAAAAGATGCGCGCAATAACAGCCTGTTTACCACATAAGACCAATGGCTTTGTATGAAATATCCGGTATTAAGTTTTGCCGGTATGGCTTTTAAGGTATGGTAAAGCAAATACTTTTCCGCTGGCGGTAATGATCTGATGTCATCTTTATTATCTTCAATAAACATGATATCCTGCCGGTTAAGGTTCAGCCATCGGTTTAATTCTCTTAGGGCTTATGAAAAGGTTAAAAACTCCTGTTCAAATCTATTGTCATTCATCTGGGGATCTACGATTTGCTCTCAAATCAAATTTTCCTTCTTCGATCCGGGGGGATTTTTCTTACCTATTTCAGTATATTGATTTGAATGGATATGAGCACTTATGATGTTGGGGAAACAAAAATTTTCAACTACCTATTATGCATTCCGTCTACGGATCATGCTTAGAAACACGGGTGTAATTCCAAGATAAGAGGCAATGTGTTTTTGTGCGATACGATTTTCCAGTTCCGCATAGAGGTGCTGAAATTTCAGATAGCGTTCCTCTGCAGACCTGGAGATAATTGAGTTAATTCGCCGCTGATATAAACTGAACCCGTTCTGGGCCAGAATCCGGAAAAACCGCTCCATTTTTGGCACATCGATATACAATTGCTGCAGCGCGTGGTGAGTAAAATAAAATAATTCCGTGCTTTCCAGAGTGGCAATATTATAGTATGCGGGTTGCTGATCTGCAAAACTACTGATGTCTGTTGCCCACCAATTTTCCGGGCAAAACAGGACATTATGTTCCGCGCCCTCTTTATCCCTGTTAAAAACACGCAGGCAGCCTTTGTCAATAAAATAAAAATTCCGGCAAATCTCACCGGCCTCCAGCAGCATTTTGTTTCTCTCTAACTTTTGATGTTGCAGAACAGACTTGATGTGCGTCTGTTCTGCTGCATTAAGATCAACATGCATGGCAAAGTTTTCAAATAGGCGATCAAATACAGGCATGCTACAAGGTAGGGACAAATCCGATAATCTTGGTCATTTTGTTTTCATCATCATACTCAACATAGTCCTTTCCTGTAAACTGGCCCTTACCGGGTATGTTGATGCTCCAGATATAATAGCAATGGTGATCAAAGTATTCCGGCTCTGCCAATAGCGAAAATGAACGGCCAGGCACTTTTTCATGCGAGGACATTACCAGTTCAACAAAGGCATCGAGTCCTCTTACCAAAGGTGTTTGTCTGTCCTGGTAAGTGATTTCGCTGGATAAAATTGAGGAAAAGGCAGCCTTAACTTCTGCTGATGTTTTTTCGTTCCAGGCGCTGGTGTAGCGCTCAACTGTTTCTGTCATATTTTTCATGCCCAAAATTATCGATCAGCCCCGGGTTTAAAATTAAAGTAGTTTAATAAATCAAAAAAGTTTTAAAGCGCAAATGGTTTTCCAAGATATGATTTGCATAAACAGGCCAGCGTCCAGATCGGTCCGGGAATTTGCTCAGTAAAATGAAAAGTGTGTTGGAATGGATTGGTATGTTACCTCCAAAGTGATGCGCAAACAGTGGAGGATAGCAGCTCCGATAAATAAATCAATTCATGGTTAGGATAGTTATATTTGCGCAGGACTTAAAATCTTTCTATGAAGCTAAGTTATATTGATTCTGTTACAACGGGCGAACTCCACCTCACAATAAACGAAGCTAACTTTGACCGTTTATTTTTTCAACGGGACCGAAAGGACATGTTTTTGACCATAGCCCTAAATAATGGCCCCTCGCAATACGTGAGCATCGACGGGATAGAATATGAATTTCCTGCAAATACAGTACTGCCTTTGATGGTTAACCAGAGCTTTACTTTTACAAAACCTCAACAGATTATTGCCTGGCAGTACAACCGGAATTTTTACTGTATTGTAGACCACGACAGGGAGGTTAGCTGTGTTGGGTTTTTGTTTTACGGTTCGGCTGAGACCATGTTTATTGCTTTGGATGATCAGCAGCAGAAAAAAATAAAGCTGTTGATAGAGGTGTTTATTGATGAGTTTGGCGATAAGGATGTAATACAGCGGGACATGCTGCAGATTATGCTCAAGCGGCTCATCATAATCGTTACCCGTTTGGCAAAACAACAGTATCTCAAAGAGCCGCAATTGACTGAAGATAAGCTGGACTTGCTGCGCAAATTTAACCTTCTGGTTGAAAATAATTATAGAAAGAATCATACCGTCCAGTTCTACGCCGGGCAGCTCAATAAATCACCAAAGACCCTGGCAAACGCTTTTGCCCTTTACAACCATAAATCCCCGCTTATGGTTATTCAGGACAGGATCATTCTTGAGGCAAAAAGACTGCTGATGTATACTGAGAATTCTTCCAAAGAAATCGCTTATGTCCTCGGATATGATGATGCAGCGTATTTTAGTAATTTTTTTAAAAAGCAGGTTGGTGTTTCTCCATCTTCCTTTCGCAGTTCAGGTTCAAATCACCTTTCTCAAAGGTAAGCAACTAATGGATGGGGGCGTGGTTTTTCTTTCCCAGTTTCAGTTGCACATGAAGGTGAAATAAATGGTATTTCCTTTAAAATTGCCTTATTGAAAACCTGCTTGGATAATTTTCTCCTGCAAGATAATTATTCGCTACTTACTTTTGGTGTTTAAAAATTGTCTCAGCCACAAAAAGTTGGCTTCGCGCTTTTCCGCTCCTTTCAGTACTTTGGGGAGTCATATATTTTCGCTACGTTGTTGTGCGGGTTCTGGTCTTCGACATCCTCCATTATTTTGCTTAAACTGTCAATCTTACATGCAATCGGGAACTCTCTCTATTCGCCACTTCATGTGTTTGCTGCAAATTTGTACTGTTAAAATAAAACAGACATTTAAAAAATAAAACATGAAAAGTTTCCCGATTCCAACAATAGAGCAGGTGTCTTTAGCTAACCAGTCAGTTTTTGAAACCCTGAATGGAATGGTAGGCTTTGTGCCAAACCTATATGCAATTTTTGCACATTCTGAAACTGCATTGAATGACTACCTGGCACTTCAGAACAGAAAATCCTCACTCAGGGCGAAAGAGCGTGAGGTGATCAATTTGGTGGTTAGCCAGGTAAACAGCTGTTTATATTGCCTTAGTGCGCATACCCAGTTTGCCAAAATGAATGGCTTTACAGATGAGCAGGTTCTTGAAATCCGCAGGGCTACTATCAGCTTTGATGCTAAACTTGATGCTCTGGCTAAGTTTGTTAAGGCTGCTACTGAAAACCGCGGGCGGGTAGCGGCTGAAGTTTTGGAAAATTTCTACGCTGCGGGTTATTCTGAAGCAAGCTTAATTGATGTGACAATGGTGATTGGTGATAAAATAATCACTAACTATTTACATGCGATGACAGAAGTTCCGGTTGACTGGCCCTTAGCGCCGGTGCTGGACTAGTCCCAAAGGGGACTGAACAGAACAGTGGGTTTACCCGCTGGCCATTTTAAACCCGGGTGGGCAAATGCCCCTGATGTTAGCCAAATTGTTAAACAAAGCTCCCTGCTGAGAAAACTGGGAGCTTTTTTTTGGTTTAAAAGTTTAAGCTTTAAGTTTATTTTTTTGCGACTTTCGGTGCCAGGGTCAGAAACATTCTCTTCCCCTCCAGTTTGGGCAATAATTCTACCTTGCCAACTTCTTCCAGGCGCTGTGCGAATTTTAAGAGCAGGATTTCCCCCTGATCTTTATATACGATTGAGCGCCCCTTGAAGTGCACAAAAGCACGGACCTTTTCTCCGTTCTCCAGAAAAGAAACTGCGTGTTTAACTTTAAACTGGAAATCATGGTCATCGGTATTTGGTCCGAAACGGATGTCTTTGATGATGGTTTGTTTTGCCCTGCTTTTAATTTCCTTTTGCTTTTTCTTCTGTTCATAAAGGAATTTGCTGTAGTCTATGATGCGGCAGACCGGTGGAGATGCGTTCGGGGAAATTTCAACCAGGTCCAAATCCAGTTCGCCGGCTTTTTTTAGGGCTTCTTGGAGGGGGTAGATATTGGTTTCAACATTATCTCCTGTCAGGCGAACCTCAGGCGAGGTGATAAATTCATTTATCTTGTGTTCTGCTTCTTTCTTTCTGAAGGGCAAGCGTGGCCCTCTGTAAAATCCTGCTTTTTTTAATGCCAAATTTGAAAAGTTTTAATGAAAAATTCTGTTTGCTGGAGCGCTGAATCAAGATGGTCTTGATAATATCGCTTTTTAACCGGAAAAATCCAAACCTGGTACGGAATGATGACGCTATGGCAACATTTTATCGGGTTTTTTCCCCAAGGCTTCAAAAATATCCCGCCCAGTGATCGGCTGGATTTTTTAGCTTACCGTGACTTCATCTCTCGCGCTACCTTCAGTTCTTAGTGCTTCGAAGGTGACAAGTATAAATCCGGATAGGAGAAGTATAATGGCCAGAAAACGCAGTATCTTTTCTGTACCTTTGGTATTGACCATCCTGTCTGGACAAGAGAATTCATTGATTCCAACCAGTTTGCGACGGTTATTTCTACGCCAGCGTGCGAATATGAAAATAAAGGTGCCGAAAATCAAAAGCAAAATGCCGCTGATCAGGGGCATGGTGGTAAAATTAAGGGTTTCCTGTGTTTCTTTCATACAAAATAGACGATCGGGAAGCTTAAAAGTTTAAAAATATTTTTTTAGCACTTCTAGCATGGTATAATTTTGGAATGGGCCGCAAATAAAAAAAAATTCTGATGCTGTCTGAGTGCACAGCTAGATGGCTTTTTAGGTTTGATACATTAATGGGTGTTGCCGAAAATTGGTCTGCCTATCTGTTGTATAATCACCATAAGCTCAGATTTTCTTGATGTTTTGTAACGGTTTTGTTGCCGCTTATTCTCTCATCTTTTTAAATTATTATTGATTTTAGCATCATTATTTAGGTTGTTAAATTTGATGGATGTGAAAGTTAAGCAGGTGCCCAATTGCTCTATAATCGGAGTTGTATTGCTGTATCTGATGATCTCTTTAGGCAATATCTTTCTTTTATCCAACCTCTCCCTTTTAGAACCCGTCCAGGGAATAAAATCAGCCACCCAGAACAACGGCAGCTTTTCACCGCTTGGAAAAGATTCTAAAATTACCAGGCAGTTTAAGTGCATCCTTGATGAACGAAAGAAAAACATGCTTCCTGTTCAGGAAGCTGTTATTATCGGGGTGATCTTACTTTTTTGCCTTTCATTTCTAGCTCCTAAGCTGAACAGGTATTCTCTTGAGCGCAAATCCCTGACTTTAGGATCAGTCCCAATTTATATTTCCAACCAGGTCTTCCGGATCTGAGATTTATTTCCAACTTTCTTTTATTGGCAGGTACTTCATATGAGGTGACCACGGACGCTTAATCACCGTGTTACCTGTCGCGAAATCCGTCAAATCTTTTTCCTTAAATTTTAATTTAAAGACATGATCCGTATTAAACAGATTTTCTGTTTGTTCCCTTTTTTATATATGGGGCTGGAAAGCCATGCCCAATCTTCCCCAAAACCCATCGGGATCGTCGATCTGATTGATCACGTGACCGCCTTTTCACCCTCTCTGGCCGCTGATTCGGCAGCAGTAGATATCCGTGCGGCCCAGTTAAAAGAGACCGGGGCAAATGCGCTTCCAAACCTGAAGCTTAATTATCAGGCAGATCTGGGCTCAAACAATAACGTGGCAGGGCCTTATATGGCCTTTGGTATCGTTCCTTCTAATTCCAGGGGCGTTAGGACTGAAAGCAATACCCAGGCTGCACTGACCAATCTTGGCATTGTTTCCCTTGATTGGGAGGTGTATAATTTTGGTGCTTACAAGGCCCAGAATGCGGTAGCCAAATCAGAACTTGTAGCTGAGCGTTCCAGTTTTGCTCAGCGCCGCTACCAGACCAGGGCCATTGCCATTGATGATTACCTGAGCCTTTTAAAGCTTCAGGACATGCTATCTATTCAGGCAAGCAACATCAGGCGCAATGAGCAGATTAGCCGCTCCATACTCTCACTTGCCAGAAGCGGGGTGCGCCCGGGCGTAGATACCAGTATCGCGGGTGCAGAACTCTCCAAATCAAGGCTGAATTATATCGAAATGGACAATACTTATAAACAGGTTCAGCTCGATATTGCAGCAATCAGCGGGCTACATCCGGAAAGTATTGTGGCTGACAGTACAATCCTTGACAGACTGAAATCGCTTGAGGTAAACCTATCTGTAAACCTGACCGACAGTTCAAGCCATCCGCTGCTTGATTTTTATAAAAGTAGTTACCTCAGCAGCATTGAGAAGGAAAATTTGGTTAAAAAAGCCTATAACCCTAAGGTGAGCCTGCAGGCTGCGGCCTGGTCAAGGGGTTCAAGCATTGATGCCAATGACAATTTCAATAGCCTATCCAATGGTCTGCAATGGCAGCGGGAAAATTACCTTGTGGGCGTTGGGATCAGCTATAACCTCTTTGATCTGCGCAGGCGTCAGTTGAAGCTGAGGACCCAGAAGGCCAGCAGTAACTTTTATTTAAAGGAGCTTCAGCAGGAGCGGCTAATGTTATCAAATGCCTCACTTCAGGCGGGTCTTGAAATCAGTACCGCGCATAAAAGACTCGAAGAAATACCCAATCAGCTAAAGGCCGCCGCCGCAGGGTACCGGCAAAAGCTCTCCCTTTATAAAAACGGGCTGACCGATATCATTGAGCTCAATGCAGCCCTGAATATCCTCTACCGCGCAGAAACTGATTTTGTTAACGCAAAATACCTGTACGTCCGGGCACTTTTTCAAAAGGCTATTGCCACCAACCAAGTAGATTCACTGTTAAACGCATTAAAATAATAAAGATATGTCAATGGTTACCTCGGCCCTGAAAAAGCCGATTACAACAGTGGTGATCACCGCGAGTTTACTGCTCTTTGCAGTGCTCAGTGCGCTGAAGATCCCAATAGATATTTTTCCCCAGCTTAATTCTCCTACTATATATGTTATCGAATCCTATGGTGGCATGTCCCCTCAGCAGATGGAGGGTTTTTTCTCTACCCGCCTGCAGGATCAGTTCCTTTACGTTAACGGTGTAAAGAATATTACCGCCAAGAACATTCAGGGTTTGACGATGCTCAAGCTTAGTTTTTATGAAAGTACCAATATGGCCGAAGCCTCAGCCCAGGTTGCCCTGCAGGTTAACCGTGCCATGAAGTTCTTCCCACCAGGAGCGTTGCCTCCACAGGTAGTCCGCTTTGATGCCTCTTCACTGCCCGTTGGCCAGCTTGTACTTTCGGCCAAGTCGAGGAGCCTTAAAGAAATCTATGATATGGCGGCAACACGTATCCGGCCCATGTTTTCTTCGGTTGCCGGACTTTCAGCACCACCGCCATTTGGGGCCAATTCACGCTCGATTACCATTAGCGTAGATCCGAGCAAGCTAAGGAGCTACAATCTGACTCCGGACGAGGTAGTAGGGGCTTTATCCAAATTCAATGTAATGTCGCCTTCAGGAAACCTGAGGTTGGACAATACCATGATGGTGACCTCCATGAACTCACTGGTAAAAACCGTGGATGAATTCAACAACATTCCCATTGCCACAAAAAACGGCGTTTCCATATTGGTAAGGGATGTGGCAAGGGTTGCAGATGCAGCAGATGTTACCGTAGATTATGCGCTGATCAACGGAAAAAGGTCGGTTTATATCCCAGTAGTAAAAACCGCAGACGCATCAACCTGGTCGGTGGTAAAATCGTTAAAGGCCAAAATTCCTGAAATGCAGAGTCTTTTGCCTGACGATGTCCACATTTCGTATGAATTTGACCAGTCTGTAGCGGTTATCAACTCGGTAAAAAGCCTGATCACTGAAGGTGGCTTGGGTGCATTATTAACAGGTCTTATGGTATTGTTATTCCTGCGTGACCTTCGGAGCAGTCTTATCGTGGTGATTACCATTCCGGTATCGATCCTAATTGGCGTGCTATTGCTGGGCATGTTTGGCCAGACCATTAACATCATGACCCTGAGCGGTCTGGCACTTGCGATTGGGATCCTGGTCGATCAGGCGACGGTAACGATAGAAAATATCCACCAGCACCTGGAAATGGGCAAGCCCAAACGCGAAGCCATTTACGATGCCTGCGAGGAAATCGCATTCCCGCTACTGCTCATCCTATTGTGTATACTCGCCGTTTTTGCGCCATCTTTTATGATGAACGGGATACCAAAGGCGATGTTCCTGCCACTATCCCTTTCGATTGGTTTTACCATGATTGTATCTTTCATTGTGGCCCAGACCCTGGTTCCGATTTTATCCAACTGGATGATCAGGGAAGAACGCTACCAACATTATGACCACGGTAAGATCCATGCCCATGCAGGGGAAGCCCTGGACTCGCGGGAGGCGGAACAGGTTGAAACGCACCTGGAAAACGAAAAGGATGAACCGGAAAAAAACGATTTCTTTGAACGGGTGAAGGTGAGATTCATGGCGATCATCCAGCGGTGGATGCCGATGAAAAAAGGAATTGTCGGAATTTATTTAGTTCTGGTAGTTGGTTTGGCAGGCCTCGGCTTTGTCTTTATTGGAAAGGATATGATGCCCAAGCTCAATAACGGACAATTTCAGATCCGCATCAAAGCTCCTGATGGGACCAGGTTAGAGCGAACCGAAGAAAAATTTAAGCAGGTACTCTCCATTATCAACCAAACAGTGGATAACCATGTTGCGGTTAGTTCTGGCTACGTTGGACTCATCCCAAGCAGTTACGGAACAAGTAACCTGTATATCTTTAATACCGGTACTCATGAGGCTGTACTGCAGGTGAACCTGGATGAAGATTACAAAGTGAATATGGACGAGCTCAAAGATGCCCTCAGGAAGAACATTGCTTATAAACTTCCTGATCTTCGAATCACTTTCGAGCCGATTGACATGACGGAAAAGATTATGAGCCAGGGTGCCGCTACACCGATCGAGATCAGGGTAGCCGGAAAAGATATGGATCAGATAGAATCTTACGCTAATAAGGTAATCACAAAACTCAAAAAAATAGAATATCTCCGTGATATTCAGATTTCCCAGCCGTTGCACATTCCAGTGGTATCCATTACCCTCGACAGGTTAAAGGCGGCGCAGTTTGGCCTTAATGTTGTCGATATTGCAAGGTCAGTTACTGCAAGTACCTCATCCAGCCGATTTACCGAAAAAAACCAGTGGCTTGATGAGAGAACTGCCTATACCTACCAGGTACAGGTGCAGGTGCCAGAATATGTAATGAACACGATGGATGAGCTGAAGGAAATCCCTTTGGTTAAAGGACAGAGCAGTCCGGTATTGGGCGATATCGCTACTTTCAATACCAGTTATCATCCCGGGGAATATGATCGCTCGGGGCCAAGACGCTTTCTGACCGTGAGCGCAAACATCCATAAAAAGGACCTTGGAAAGGCAACGGCTGATGTAGAAAAGGCATTAAAGTCTGTAGGTACACCCCCAAAGGGGCTTACTGCAGAAGTTAAAGGTATGTCAAGTTTGTTAACCGAAACCCTATCTTCACTTCAGGGCGGACTTGGCTTTGCGATACTTGTTATATTCTTACTGCTTGCAGCCAATTACCAGTCTTTCAAGCTTTCGCTGACCGTACTTTCGACTGTTCCGGCAGTAATCCTGGGTTCACTGACTGCGCTATTCCTTACAGGCTCTACACTTAACCTGCAGAGTTATATGGGGATGATTATGTCTACAGGGGTTTCGGTTGCCAATGCGATACTGATCGTTACCAACGCCGAAAAACTCAGGCTGGATTATAAGGATTCTACCCGGGCGGCAGTGGTGAGTGCCGGGATCCGTTTAAGGCCGATTCTGATGACCAGTTTTGCCATGATAGCAGGTATGATCCCAATGGCTTCAGGAATGGGCGAATCCGGTGAACAGACCGCACCGCTCGGTAGAGCTGTTATCGGCGGATTATTATTTTCAACCCTCGCTGCACTGTTCATCCTTCCGCAGGTCTTTGCATGGGTACAGAAAAAAAGTAGCTTAAAAGAACCCAACCTAATGCCCAGAAAAACAAACATTTAATAGATAAACAACATGAAAATAAAATTCATCCCCATTATAATAATGATAAGTTCTTTGGCAGCTTGTGGCGGAAACCAAAAGCCCGTGGACATCAGTCCGGAAAAAAACGGCAAGGAAGCCAAATATGAAACCGCAAAGGTTGAAGAAGAAGCTCTTTCGACTTTTACGCGTATTCCCGGGGTACTCAAGCCCTTTAACCAGGTAAACATTTTTCCAAAAGCCAATGGCTTTGTAAAAGCGATACTGGTCGACTTAGGGTCGAAAGTTAACAAGGGCCAGTTGCTCATGATACTTGAAGCACCAGAACTCGAATCGCAGTTGCAGTCGGCAAACTCCCGATATCTGCAGGCGCAAGAGACGGCATCGGCAAGCAGTGAAAAATACAGACGCCTTAAAGAGGCCGCAAAAGAAGAAGGTTCGGTATCTCCTCTAGAACTGGACAATGCCCTTTCCAGGATGAAAGGAGATAAGGCCATTGCAGAAGCCGAGCGATCAAATGTTTCCTCTGTACGTACCATGCAGGACTACTTGAAAGTATATGCACCTTTTGATGGGGTGATTGTAGACAGAAATGTATCACCGGGAGCTTTGGTATCAGCAGGGAAATCTTCGGACCTGCCAATGCTTGTATTGCAAGACCTGACCCACATGAGGCTTGAGGTGTCTATCCCCGAAGATTATGTGGACAAGGTGGACCTAAGCCAGATGGTCAAGTTCCACTTTAATGCATTGCCGGGGGAACAGCACCAGGCAAAGATCAGCCGTTCTGCAAACTCATTGGGAAATATGCGCCAGGAAATTATAGAGGTTGATGTGGCCAATAAAGACAGCCGTTTAAAGGCTGGAATGTATGCTGAGGTTGAAATTCCCCTAAAATCTGGCGTTACCTCGCTTCTTGTGCCCAATTCAGCTATCGTCCGGTCTACGGAGCGGAAATATGTGGTCGAGGTGGAAAATGGTAAAGCGAAGCTCATTGATATCAAGGAAGGGATGAAGGGAACGGACATGACCGAGATTTTCGGCGCAATCAAAGCAGGAGCAAAGATCGTTTCGCCTGCAAACGATGAGATCAAAAACGGTCAGGCGCTTTAGTAATTTGCCAGGCGGTGAGCAATCCGCCTGGCGAATCTTTTTTTGTTTGGGTATTTCAGGGGAAATGGCCGGTCGTTCCGTTTCAAAGTGACACCGCATTTCGCTTCACATTGGCGCTAGGTTACTGACAAATGTGGCCATTTTAGTTGTTTTAGCCACTTTTCAGATTATAATTTCCGCTAATATTTTGTCGAAAATAAAATATAATAACTTTATCTTCGGCAGTTAAGAGAATAATAAACCAACTCAGATCGGATAAAGCTGTTTCCTGTTGATCTACAAACCCAAAAGTTTGATATATGAAAATCAAAATACTTATTATTTTCTTCTTAATTACCTCTGTTTCACTGCACGCTGTAGACAAAGTTCAATCAGCGACTGGTCCTGCAAGCACTGGCTTATTTCCACTAACCGTTGCTTCGCCAGATAACAAGCTATGTCTTGAATTAAACAAAAATGGAACTAATGAAATAATATATTCCTTTACTGCCAATTCGAAAAAGATCATTTCCAATTCCAAACTTGGCTTAGCTGGAGTGGATATTGTTATGCCGATCAGTTCTTCTCGCAATTCTAAAAAATCTGTCTGGAAACCGTTATGGGGCAAAAGGGCAATTGTTCCAGATATATACAATGAGTGTGTGATAGATTTTACTACCTATAAACTTATAATCAGGGCATACAATGATGGGATTGCTTTTCGATACCAAATACCTAAAAATAAGGCGACTAAAGATCTTACCGAATTTAATTTTAATGGAAACTATACAGCTTGGTATTATAATGGCGAAAATGCTAACATTGGGCCAGAAAAATTAACGGAGAGCGATGACAAGCGGTTACCTGTAATGACAATAAAGGTGGACGATGATAATTATCTGGCTATTCATGAAGCTAGTTTATCATGGGGTGAACCTCTTGTACTACAGTCTCGGAAAGGTCAAACCCTGTTTGCTATAGCATCAAAGCCCAGCGATGCCTGGAAAGTTATTATCTACGGTACTAAGCCCGGGATACTTGTGGACTCACATATTCTGGAATTATTGAATCCGCCTCCAGCAAAAACAATGGATTTTTCATGGGTGAAGCCTGGAGTCACGGTTTGGGACTGGCGGATTGCCGGAGCACAAGTAGATGGTTTTAAGTATGATATGTCGCTCGTCTCGTGGAAAAAAATGGTCGATTTTGCATCAAAAAACAACTTTCGTTATTTAACACTGGATGCAGACTGGTATGGTCCTGAATTCGGCCAAAATTCAGATCCACTCAAAGGCGGGAAAGTTGCTCAGGTACATGAAATTATACGATACGGGAAGGCAAAAGGTGTGGGGATTTGGCTTTATCTTAATGATGTAGGCGGACGCAAATTTCCTATAGCGCAAACATTAAAACAGTATGGCGACTGGGGGGCAGCCGGCATAAAATACGGCTTTATGTCTGGTAGTCCTGAGGAAAAAAATGAACGTACGCGGATGATAACCGAATTGTGTGCAAAAAACCGGCTATTGTGCAATTTTCATGACGGTCCTGTGCACCCCTATGGCCAGATGCGCACCTTTCCTAATGCGCTATCGCGTGAGTACTGTCAGGCTCAGCTGGACGCCGGTACTGCTTTACAGCCTAAAACATTTGTAACTTCAGTTTTTGTAAATATGGTCGCTGGGCCTCTGGATATGAATAACGGACTTGCTGATCTTATGCAATTTGGAAGAACGCATGGGGCCAATTACCCAGCCAATACTACATTGACAGGGGAGGCTGCCAGAACATTAATAGCCTTCTCTGGGGTAACTGTAATCCCTGATATTCCGGAAAATTATCAAAAGCATCCAGAAATTCTCCAGTTCATAGCCTCACAGAAGATGCCATGGAGAGAGAGCAAAACAATCCAAGGCGAAATTGGGGAATTTGTCGTCATGGCAAGACAAACTAGTGACGGGGCTTGGTTAATCGGGGCGGCTACCAATGAACAGTCTCGCGAACTTGATATACCCCTCAACTTTTTGAACAAAGGTGCCTATAGGGCGCTTGTAATCCAGGATGGTGATAATTCTGATTACAGAACTTCGAATGAAAGTTATAAAACAAACGAAAGAGATATAGCTGCTCAGGATACCTTGCATGTTAAGTTAGCGCCAGGGGGTGGTGCATGCATACTCATAAGGTAATTATTGTTATCAATAATTCGAAGCTTCACTTATTGTTTCAAAACTGCTCTTTTGAATTAGTACGACCCTAATCCGGCCTAGGTTTATTTCAACCGGCGAGGTTTATTATTCTGTGGTATAAGGTCACATTTAGCGAGAGGCCATTTCAATAGATCATCTTTGTGAATTTCTTGTTCCATGCACGGAAAACTGAAATAAACATTGACTTTACTCCATTTTCTTCAATTAAGAATTTAATTGAAAAGTGCCGTGTTTATAATAGATAATATCGATAAAAAATAAGTTGTGCGTGGTGTCGTCAATTATCAATTGCAGGGAGTTGCCGGTTTGAATGACCTGGCAAATATGTCGAGTTCGTCATGAGAATATTTTCCACTATACTGGAGCAAAGGATTTCCCCTGGAATATATTAATTGGGTGAAAAATAATTTCGAATTCTTTTTCAGGTTGAATGTGATTGGAGGAATTTTTAATTATCACCTTTCTTCCATCAATTGATTGCAGTTCGGATCCCTGGTAAGTGAACCTTAGCTTTTGTCTTGGGTTCTGAAACTAAATTTGAGGCTTGTCTGAAAAAAAAAAGCAACCGCTTTTTAATCTTTTGATTTTGTTCAGATTCAATATTAACTTTGATTTCGTCAATCTCTAGAAGTTCCGGGAGCGTCAACACGCCCAGGTTTGGTAAGAGCAACCCGGAACCCAATCCAAATCATGTTATAAGCTCATTTGGGTATGGTAGGCGCTATTTCCCCTTGAGCGCGGTCTTATCAATAAATTTAAATGATATTTATCAGTTAATGTTAAGTTTCGGCAATGCCACCGATCGCAATGATATTTCCGTCCTTAAACTTAAATTCAAGCCCCTGTTCAGTATCGAGGGCATAGCGTATGGATATTTTGAGGGTATTTTCATCCAGGACGCGGAGGTATAGGATTTCCCTGATATGGGGATTGTGGCGTAACGTGCTGTCTATTTTGAGGGCTGGCTGGCCCGATCGATGCGGGTCTTCATAGTATTTGGCGTATAGTTTCTGATAGCGGTCGAATCCGGCCTGTTGAATGGCAATCAGGTTATTTTCGATATTGTCCAAAAAGTTTTGGTAGGTACGGGCAAATGATGATAACATTTCTGCTGTGGGCGGCGATTCTATTTCCTCGCCGTCTTCATCAAATTCTTCTCCCAGGAAAATTTCCACGCCGCTGTTTTTAAAGAATGGATGATAGAAGGTGATTTCGGCAGAGTAACCTGCCCAGTCCTGTTCAACCTTTCCCCAGAATGAATGTGTTGTCATTTTATCTTCTCTTGTAAGTTTATTTATTTAAAAGTATAAAAAATAGCGGTAAGTCGAGGTTTGTTGAAAACATCTTTGACAAGTGAAAAGCCGAAACTCATACCTCACACATTCCTGTTATGCTACTCACCGGTCTTAGCTATAATGAGATTGCTATCATAAAGTGCCAGCCGGATGCGGTCATTGAAAAACCATATGATGACAGCTCGCTGCTGCATACTATAAACAAGTGCTTTAAAGAGGGTTCGAGCTGAATATGATAACGGGGGCTGGGGGGCAGTCTGTTTTTTACATCTGGTTTTAGTTATCGGCCAGCTTCGTAATAACGTTGTTATGCTTTTGTAACAATTCGCCAAGCTTTCCATTCTTTTGAACCCAGTGATGGAGGGAGCAAACAAATTCTTCCTTGCAGCGTTTATTCCAATGAAATTGGGTTGTACGGAGAGCTTAAAGAGAGATTAACGGGGACAGTGTTTTCACCCTGCATCAGCTATGTACTCGTTGTATGTGTCTGGACTAAGTTTGCTCAGATCAATAAATGATAAAAAAAATCAATGGAGATTTTCAGGTCAATAGGTAAAAAGTTAAGGTCAATTATTTCGGGCCAAATGGAACAGTATTCAAATATATTTAAACAGAACAATGTCACTGCCAGCAGGACGCTCGAACTGGATTATCTTTTTGGTGAGGGAAGGGCCATGGATGCTTACCAGCTGGTGCGATTTGCCGACGGCAATTGCTGGAATGTGTTATATAACGGTTTTCTTTTGGGAAGCCTTAGTAAAGTGGATGGGATCTGGATAGCTGCAAATGGGGAAAACCTGGATGAAAAGCGCATAACGGCAATCGGAAAGTTTATAGACAGCCAGCATTTCAACCTTTTGCCTGATAAGATCAAAGCTCAATGGGCGGAAGAGGTGGAGGAAGTAGTCATGGAAAAGGACGGTAGTTATCTGGTCATCTGTAAGGATGGCGCTGACTTCGGTGCCTTCAGGTTTCTGTTCAGCATTTTTATTTCTAAACTGGTAGAAGAGGAATGGCCTGTTAATTTCAAAGTCTATAATGCTGCCTTCACTGAAGATTTCGAAGTGGAAGTTATTGGAGCTAATGATATTTAATTAACCTCGAGACAATTGAAGTTTTCGCCCCTCCCTTGAATCCCATTTGGTCTTTCGAGCAAGGCCATGCAAAATTAAGTAATACCTTTTGGAAAGGGTTGTTAAGTTTATTCCTGTAGTAAATGATAAACCATTATACCGACGGATTAGATGTTGTACAGTTTAGCGAAACCTGCCTTTAGGTAATTAAACAATCGCATAACAACGCCCAAGGGGGCAAAGAAGATCTTAAAAGTTTAAAACTTAATCAGCTATTGTTGAAACAATTGTACATGGACAATCCAATCTCCATGGTTACTTGCAGCATCAGTTCCTTTCTGTTTTAAGTGCTTAGGACCTGCAAGGCCTAAGGCCGCACATCACTATTCAAAACAAGGTTAACCCTGCGTACGCCAGGGAAAGAATTGAAAACTTTGCAAGCAGATTTTGAGCCTTTTCAAGTTGTATTAAATGGACTTGAGCTCTCGTATTATCTGGATGGCCCATGGAAACACCATCAGTTTTTTCCTTTTGAACCTTTGGTTCTAGATAATGAATAACTAACAAATAAAATATTTATGGAACCAGAGGCTTCATCTTATTTCTTCTGCATTTATCCGAGCAGTATTTAACTTCATCCCATACCTTTTCCCATTTTTTCCGCCAGCTAAAGCGGCGCCCACAGGTGATGCAGGTTTTTTCAGGAAGGTGCTGCTTTTTAACCCCTTTCATTTTTCCATTGCTTTTTTAAGCTTGCATACTTTGCATTTGCTTCATCGAGTCTCCACTTATGATAGAATACGGAAGCAGAGAGTGCTTTTTATTCTTCACCCGTACCGCTTTCCAGCTGGTGGTAATTCTGCCAGTCGTAGTATATTTTATTGTCCTTAAAATTAACATAGCGCCTGGACTGGTCAAAGCCCATTTGCGTATTTTCTCCCCATGTCTGCGTCAAAGAAATCCTTTTCCTTCAAATAGGCAAGAACACAAGTCGTCGATTTGATCACTGATTTTTATAGCTATTTCCTGCGTTTTAAAATGCCGGTTTTGACCAATCTCGCTTTTATAAAGCTCACATCATAGCGCCCAGATCACCTTTGCCCACGGTATGACAGGGAATTTTTCCGGTAGTCAATTTCCCGTTTCCAGGCATATTTTAAGTAGTCAAATTTAATACCTGGATTTGTCCATAACCGGTCAGTTAGCCCTCGTTGATGTGTTCGTTTAAGTAATTTTCGGCATTTGAAACATCATTCTCAACCTGTTCTTTTGCATTTACTGATTCATAGTGCAGGGAATCTTCGGCAAATTCGCTCAACAGGGTAAACCTGGTTTCCGCGTCTTCTTGTCTAGCTGGCGCGGCTTTTCCGATCACAGTAAAAATACCCTCGATACTTATCGTGCACATAACTATATTTGACCTGAAAATCATCCTGATCTTCGGTGGGGATTTCTGCGATTTCGGTATAGGCGCGGTCCTGAATGGTCTCCAGTCCCAGCCTTAATAACCTGATCGCCTGCTGTTTTTTATCTGCTGTCATTTTCTGATGGCTTTGATTTCCTTTTCTAACAGTCAGCCGCTGCTAAAGTTTTAGTTCTTTCTCTGTATATCTACGGATACTTGCACTTTAGTTAAATCACGATATAGCTGTTGCTCCGCAAACATTTTAACGAATCTGCTGTTGCATGAAATATGATATTTAGCAATTACCATGATGGAGAAAAGCACATTAATACCCAGCCTGATCAATAAAACAGTTGTCATCACCGGAGCATCCAGCGGGGTAGGACTGGCCACTGCCGAAGCTTTTGCCATGGCTGGAAGTCATGTTGTGCTAGCTTCCAGGGGAATGGAAGCTTTAAACCGGGCGGTTGATTACTGCAAAAGCCTTGGGGCAGTTGCTATCGGTATGGAGACAGATGTTTCGGAAGAGGCGCAGGTCAGGGCACTTTCAGAACGCGCGCTTTCGATCACCGGTCAGATCGATTTCTGGGTGAACAATGCCGGGGTGATGGCGAGTGGTAAATTTGAGGAGATCCCCATAGAGGTGAGCCATCAGGTCGTGAAAACCAATCTGTTGGGTTATCTCAATAGTGCGCATACCGTTATTCCTATATTCAAGGGGCAGGGATATGGTGTGCTGATCAATAATGTTTCCATTGGCGGATTTATGCCAGCTCCGTACAGTGCAGTCTATTCGGCTACCAAATTCGGCATCAAGGGGATGATGGAATGCCTGCAGGGTGAACTTTCAGGCCAGCCCGATATCCACATCTGCAACCTATATCCACAGATCCAGCGTTCGACCGGAAATATGCACTCTGCTAAATATTCAGGGTTGGATTTCAAGATCCCGCCATTTGCTGCCGATCCCAGGGATACTGCAAAACAGTTGCTTAAACTTGCCATCCGGCCTCAAAAAGATAAATTCCCTGATTTCACTTCCTGGGCATTGAAGACTATGCACAGCGTATTTCCAAAGCTATTGGTCAATACGGCCTCATCCGGCATGCGCCTGCTCATGGAAATCAAAGATGGCGAACCGACCAGTGGAAATGTGCTCAACCCTTCAGGTCCGCCGCACCAGATTTACGGGGAGACGCTTATCCCTGTACCATCGGGGAAAACAAAACTTGCACTCGGCATTGGTATTGCTGTAGGTATCGGTTTGCTTCTGTTCTCCGGTAAAAAAGGTTGAAGGCGGGAAATTCTAAATTATCTTTAAGTTGGCAATCTCAATTATGTGAATATTTAGCATAGTGTGTGTATTTTTCCTCTATAGCGCACTCTTAAAAGCACCAATGTAGCTGAGTCCGTTATAATCTGCTTGATGGGGTTCTTTAACCGTTATTGATGAATCTGTTATATAGAATACGGCATTAACCGTATTGATGCCTGCCTGTCCTGCAGCTTTTATTGCCGCTGAGATACTGCTGATATCAATGGGTACCTTCTTTTGCAATACTTCCTGTACCGTGACTGGTTTTTCAAATATGGGCAAGATCCCGATCATATCTTCATCATACTCCTCATCAAGTCCGATATTCCTTCCAAAATGACTGATTTTTTCCTCCTGCTCAAAATATTCATAATATGTCTTTTCGTCCAATGCAGTATTTCCCATCCATAGATGGATTACTTTCATTCTTTCAGTTGGGCTTATGTACATGGTTTTTCCTAATTTATTTTCAAACTTCAAAATTTGCAGGGAAATACGCAACTTAAAAAAACAAAATTGAATTAAGGGGGGCAGGCTCTATTGATTGACGTACAGCTGGTAGGCCCTCAGTATTTTATTGGGAGAACTTATTTGAACAAGTTTTATAGGTTTTTCCAGAAACAAAAAAACTCACCAATTGATGTGGCAAGGTTTAATTAGTGTTCCCGAAGAGATTCGAACTCATATCAACTGGACCGTACTGAGCAATTCTATCCATTGAATTATGGGATTGCTTAGGCCTGCAACTATAGGATTTAAAAACTTATTTTTCTGCATGTTGAATAAAAAAATGCACTTGTCTTCTATTTGCTGCTATCTCACGCAGTTTCCCGCATTTTTTAATTTCAGATCATAATGTACGCTAGTCGTTCTCTAGTATGATGCTGGGTTAAGGATTTGGAGATATAGTCTAGACAGCGCCGCACGAACTAGTTTAGCGCATTCGTGATCCTATTGGTTCATTTATAGCTCATTCCTGGCCCAATTTGGCCCATTTCAGTCGGAAAATTCCATTTTTTTTGATTCATAGATACGTTTGTACGAGCAATCCAATATAACTGGTTTTAAAGCTATTATGGTTTCTACAAAAGAGCTGTTCACCCTATTTCGATCTGCCGTTAGGACTGGATCGGAAATATGTTTCCGCGATAGAGTGCTTTTGAAACCATGGCTTTCCTCATCAGCATCTGATGCTTTCTATGTGAGGACACATCAAGAAATATGGATCACCGAAAGGTTTATTGTCGCCAGTATTGGTGACAATTGAATTTCCCGGAATCTATTTTTAGAGCTCAGCTTGAGGCTGTTGCCTTAAAGAGCATTAATCAGTTATCTGCCAATGGCAGAACGTTAGGGTGCTTTTAGGCATCTGTTCTTTGACATACTGGAATGAAGCATTATTCCGCGAGGAGCGGAAAATCCTGCGAAGTTGAGATCATATCAATATAACGAAAGCGCAGGGGCAGGCGGGGGCCCGGTCCGTATGGACTGACGCGAGTAATTCCGATCCACCGAAGACTTGTTTTTGTGTTTGAGTTTAGGTAATTAAGGGGCCAATTGGCCCCTTTTTTTTGTTAGGGAAATACAGATGGACATTAATGGAAAAGTTGCTTTTGCAGGAGGATAGAAGAAAGCGTCAAGGACGCACTATCCAGAATCGGCAAATTAGGGCCATATCTTAAAAAGGCGGAAGCTTTCAGGTTATATGGAAGACGAAATGTTGAGCACTGGATCTCGCAGGGATTGGTCACGGAACGTAAGGGATGGAGACCATTCCGCATCCTGGCACATAGCGTGGTTGGAAATCGAAGCAGTCCATAAGGCAAAAAATCTTATCCGATATTTATAGGGTCAGTGAAGATATCCTCGGGTGGCTTCTGCTTTTTATACACGCAAGATGTCTTTTTGTCCGACGAAAACCCCTGCGGCATTTTCTCTTGGTCAAAAAGTCTCTTGCCCTGAAGACTGGCCTACCGCTGAGCTTCGTCCACCTTCAGGGTTGGGAAAACTCGCGGCTCGTTTTCTTTTTTTTAGTTACCTGAAGTATTTTATGAATAAAAGGCAGCTTGGAAGACCTCAAATGGTTCAGGGTAAACGGGATAGAAAGGTAGATGTCCGCTTTACGAGTGAGGAGTTTGATCTGATTTTAAAATTGGAGACGGCTTTGGGAATGAGTAAAGCAGACCTGATCAGAAGTAAAGTATTAACAGGTTCAGATCGGGTGATCGTGAATGCAGAACGACTGATACTGGCGCTCGATCTTCTGGGAACTGAAATGGGCAGGGCCGGAAACAATATTAACCAGCTGGCCAGATATGCGAATGCCCTTAAGAGGCAAGGAATCCTATCAGTGGTTGTTGCCGAGCGGTATAATATTTTACTGGCCAATTATCAGGACAACCAGAAACGTCTTGAAGTGCTGCTCCGCAAAGTGATCAGGCTCGCGGGTAAGTAACCGCAATATCTTTAGGTTAGCAGATCAAAGAAAAAATCTTTGGTTGTTTGTATCTATGTTGCTAAGCATATAACTGGTTATAGGAATATCCAGTTTCATTGTTAACCCTTTAGCTTGATTCATAGTTCATGGGTTCCATCGCTCTTTAGCTTCCTGCGTTACTTAGTGAACAGTTATATGGTTATAAGGCTATGAAGTTAACATGGAAACTAGTTACTCAGGTTGCACAATAGCTAGTTATACTGTGGGGTAGATAACAGTGAAACCGGATAGCTGATGAACTGGATAACTAAATAACAAGTAATATGATTGTAAAGATACTTTCTTCATCGGCCAGCTTTTCCGGGGTGAACTATAATACAGACAAGATTGAACAGGGAAAGGGTGAACTGGTAAATGTTTCCAACTTCGGAGTGCTCCAGTTTCTTTCGGAGCTCCGGCCTTCAGATTATATTAATTATTTTAAAGCGGTTTCCGCAATGAACAAAAGGGTAGCTAAACCGCAGTTCCACGCGGTTATTTCTGCTAAAGGAAAATCAACATTCAAGGAGGATCTGACAAGGATCGCGCAGCTTTGGCTGACTAAAATGGGCTATGGAAAAAATCCTTACCTGCTTGTTTTTCATAATGACACAAAAAATAATCACGTACATGCGGTATCCACAAGGATTGATAAAGCCGGGAAAAAAATATCTTCTGCTTTCGAAAAGTTAAGGTCAATCAGGATGCTTTCGCAGGTTCTAGACCAGGAAAATAAAACTGATATTAACCTAGAACGTAATAGAATTCTTAAATACCATTTTTCTACACTGGCCCAGCTAAAACTTTTATTTGAGCTGAGAGGACTGAAGGTTTCTTTAGGTGATGGGGATTTAAAAATTGACGGATTCAATGGCCAGCAGTCACGGTTTAGGGTTTCAGAAATCGAAAATTGGATTTCGATAAATAAAAATGACCTCAGAAGAGCGGCGCAGATTTCCAAAATCATTGAAAAATATAAAAACCGATACAGCCCGGTACTAATAGACTACGGAAGGCTCCATGAAATGGAGCGCGCAGATGTATTGCGTTACCGTTCTGAACTGGGTGACTTTCTTCACTCAAAATTTGGTATACAATTGATCTTCCATTATTCAGGCGACCGGATTCCTTATGGATATACCATCATAGATCATGCAGAACAAAATGTATTTAAAGGATCAAATGTAATGAAAATGGCAATATTGGTCGGTGGGACGGCAGATAGCCAGGTTATTAATGATATGAGGCCATTAAGTGAGCACAAAAATCAAAATTTCCAGGATACATCTTTGGAATGTTGGACAGGAGCCTCAGATCTGGATATCCCTGCCCCAAGCCTGCCTAACCTAGCAGAAGATATTGATGATGAGGCCATTCTCGGCCGAAACCGGCAACGAAAGGGTAAGGCCCGTACAAATACACGTTAAACTTAAATCATTTATCATGCTAATTATTATAGGAAACCAAAAAGGGGGTGCTGGAAAAAGTACGCTCACATTATTGTTGGCAAATTTTCTCACGCTAGTGAAAAAAAGAAAGGTTACTGTCATTGATATGGACTATCAACAGTCCCTTGCCCAGAAATATGAGAAGGCCAAAATATTGGACAATACAGAACTTTATGAGGTAATTGCCGCGGGCCTTGAACATTTCCCATCTATGTTCGCTGTACTCAGTCAGAGCCCTGAGCATATTGTAATTATTGATCTTCCCGGAAAACTTGATGATGATGGACTGATGCCGGTATTTGCATCTGCGGATTTAGTATTCTGCCCTTTTTCTTACGATGAGCTTAGTTTTGATTCTACTATACTTTTTTCGGTGGTGCTAAAAAAAATCAACAAGGATGTTCCGGTATTCTTTGTGCCCAATAGGGTGAAGGGAAATGTGAAGTATGAAACCCAAACCGAGGTAGAACAGCAATTGATCCGCTTTGGATCTTTGACCGCACCGATTTCTGACCGGGTAGATTTTCAGCGTACGAGTACTTTTCAGACTCCTTTGGCACTTTACCCTATCATTCTTCCTGTATTTGAAACAATCTATGAAAGCCATATTGGCCTTTCGGGTACCTAATTCCTTGGCCTATTTAATGTATTATGGAAAAGAAAATTATTTCGATCGCAGATGAACTGCGAAGATCAATCTCAATGCCCTCCGATGGAAAGCCGAACAACAAGAGCGTTAATGGAAATTCTGTTATGCCAGCAGGTAAACAGGCCAGGGATAAGAAAACAATTCCTACTGCAGGGGCAATACTGGAGGCGATGAGCGGCTTTGACTGTACAGGCAATACCCATATGCTCCATCCGAGGCTGGATATACGGACGGTAAAACTTCTGAATAGTTTTAAGCTGGCCTCCGGTATTGATATGAACCGTTTCATCGCTTTTTCTATCCATTACCTGTTTCAGCAGCATCCTGAATTAAAAACTTATATCAAACAATCTCTAGAAAATTTCGAGCTATGACATGGACGCAATTTATTATCTACCTCATTGGCGCTTACAGCTTTTATTATGGTGCCAATCTATTTTTTGATTATTACAGGACTGCCGGCACGGGAGATTCCATTGATACGGGTTTGATTTCCGTCGGACTTTCTTCTGCTGACCTGCCCAGAAAAATAGCAATGGAGGATCTGGACCCGGGGTTTTCAGAAATTGATTACTTTGTTGGGGATACCGATAGTGATCCGGTGGATTCGCCGATTGTATCATCTGGTGGGATTTCGATCCGGGAACTTTTCGAGCTTGCCCGTGATGAATCTATTGAATTTACAAGAGCGGTCAGTTTTTAATCATGGGAAGGTTAACGGTTATGCTATTGCTGGTACAAATAATTGTACTGGTTGCCGGTCCGCTGGCTGCATTGGCGCAGCCCGGCCTTGCTGAAATGCAGCAGGCACGTTCATTCATCAGGGAATCATTTTTTTCGATGAGGGACTTTTCATATATCGTCTCTGCACTTGTTGCCATTGTTGGTGCAGTGACCGTCTACCATAAATGGCAGATGGGAAAAGATGTAAGCATGGATATCCCAGCCTGGTTTTTCTCATCCATGTTTTTGCTTTTGACCTGGACCTTTCTTTTACACCTCTTTGGTATCTAAAGTTGTTTTCTACTATTATTTATATAGCCCTGTCAGGGCTTTTTTTATTTCCATCCATTTTTTCCCTAATCAAAATCATTATGAAAAAAATCAAGAACATCAGGTTTGTAATCTTTCTTTATCTGACAACAATCTTTGGCTACGTCTCGGCACAAAGTGGCGTAAACGGGCTGAACACAGCTACTTCTACATTAAAGACCTATGTGGATCCGGCAACCAATATTGCATTGGTCATCGGCGGTATTGTTGGTATTGTCGGTGGGATTAGGGTGTATTCGAAATGGAATAGCGGGGACCAGGACATTAATAAGGAGCTAATGGGATGGGGTGGTTCGTGCCTGTTTCTGGTACTTTCCTCTCTGATCGTTAAAGCATTCTTTGGACTCTAATATATGGAAGCCAAAAGATTCAAAGTATATAAGGGCCTTCAGCGCCCATTGACCTATAAAGGATTCAAGGGCAGGTTTATCTACTGGGGCTTGGGCATATTGCTTTTTTCATTGATTACCGGCGCTTTATTGATGGCTACAGTGAGTATGTATGTTGGAGCACTTATCATGATCGGTATGATCATTTCCGGTTTCTTATGGCTTGGGTCCCGCCAGAAAAAAGGGCTCCATGATAAAAACAAGTTACTAGGAATTTATCTGCATCCTTCTAACCTTCAAAAAATCTATAAATATGTCAGGAAAGAACGAATTTAAGCTGCCCTATCTGGGGGTGGATACCGGGATAAGTGAGGATCTCCTTTATGGGTTGAATGGGGAGTTTTCAGTGGTCATCAGAATGGAAAACCCGGTCAGCCAATATGCAGCCGACGCGGAGGCATTTGAAAATTTCCATTCCGTTTTTATGAACCTGGTGGGGATTATCGGGGAAGGGCATATCGTCCAAAAAATAGATGTGGTTTCAAAGGTTGTTTACGATCCTGTCCCGGCAAAAGAATACCTGCAGCAGTGCTATAATAATCACTTTTCAGGCCGTATCTTAAATAAGCTGCAAACTTATGTAGTGATCACCAGGCAGGCCACTATTTCGCGTTTCTATAAGTATGATAAAACGGCTTTGCGGGATTTCAGGCAGATGATACCTAAAGTCATGGATATTATGCTTGCCGGTGGCATGACGCCCGTTGTTTTACGGGAAAGGGAAATCAATATGCACATCCTGCGCACAATGGCAATGGGTTTTTCTGATGGCCCTATAGCTCTGGAAAATTATAAATCCGGAGACACCGGGATCGAGCTGGGTGAAAAGACTATACGGTGCATCCCGTTAATTGATATCGATCAGATCGAGCTTCCGCAGGAATTCCCCATTTTTGGAAATCTTACAGAAGGCGGCAGAATCAGGGATTTTCCCGTCGATATGCTTTCTTTTCTTTTCCGGGTTCCAGATTTTGACTGTCTGATTTATAACCAGGTCATTGAAATCCCTTCCCAGCCAAAGGTACTTTCCGGACTGGAACTTAAAAGGAAACGTCATTCTGGGATTCCCGACCCGGTCAACAGCATTTGCGTAGAGGATATTTCGATGCTACTTGATGATGTGGCCAGGAATAACCAGATGCTTGTGAATGCACATTTCAACATTGTGGTCTGTGCCAGTAGCGAACATACTTCAAAGTGCTGCAACTTTATCGAAAGCGCGCTTTTTCAGTTGGGTATAGTGCCTTCAAAAAATGCCTATAACCAAATGGAACTTTTTCGGACCAGTTTACCCGGGAATTCCGTTGAGCTTAAAAAGTATGATCTCTTTTTGACAACTGCTGAAGCGGCTCTTTGCCTGTTTTTAGCCGAAGCGCCCGGGAAAGATGAGAAGTCTAACTTTTTGGTTCGTTTTACAGATAGAAATGGAGTACCGGTTGCAATAGACCCGGAAGACCTGCCCATGACAACAGGAAGGTTCACCAACCGTAACAAATTTGTGCTGGGACCTTCGGGTACAGGTAAATCGTTTCTGATGAATTCCCTTCTGGAGCAATATCAGCTTTACAACATGGATGTAGTGATCATTGATACCGGACATTCCTACTCGGGGCTTTGCAGTTACTATAGGGGTAAATACATTACGTATTCCGAAGAAAAGCCCATCACGATGAATCCATTTGCGATAAGCGAGCAGGAATATAATATCGAGAAAAAAGATTTCCTCTCCACCCTGGTTATCCTTTGCGTTAAAGGTCAGGACGGCACGGCCACACAGCTGGAAAGGGATGTCTGGTCAAATGTGATCGGCGCCTATTATGCAAACTGGTTTAGCCCGGTAGAGGGCGTCCCGGCAATCCCTGCGCTTTGCTTTGATTCCTTTTATGAGTTTGCGCTTTATAAGATCCCGCTCATCATGAAAGAAGAATCGATTCCTTTTGATTTTGATGAGGCGAGGTTTATTTTAAAGAAATTTTATGCTGGTGGGGAATTTGGTACGATACTCAACAAGCCCGGTGATGCTTCGCTTTTGAATGAGCGGTTTATTGTTTTCGAGATCGATAATGTAAAGGAACATAAAATATTGTTCCCCCTTGTTACGCTGATTATTATGGACCTTTATATCCAAAAGCTAAGGCATAGAAACGGATTTAGGAAGTTATTGGCAATCGAAGAAGCATGGAAATCTATTTCTTCTCCTTTAATGGCAGGATTTCTGGTTTTTGTTTATAAAACAGCCCGTAAATTCTGGGGGGAGAATATCACTATTACCCAGGACCTGGAAGATATCATCGGAAATGAGATTGTGAAAAATACAATTATCAGTTCTTCCGATACGGTTATACTTTTGGACCAGACCAAATTTAAAGATAGCTACAAGGAGATTGCAGCACTGCTTTCGATCAATGAAACCGAAAAGAAGAAGATATTTAGTGTCAACCAGCTCGATAACCGGTCCGGTAGGGGGCGTTTTAAAGAAGTATATTTCAGGCGTGGTGCGGTCGGTGAGGTCTATGGGGTAGAGGTATCCCTTGAACAATATTTATGCTATACCACAGAAAAACCGGAAAAACTGGCTGTGGAAAGTTATGTTTCGCGGTTTGGGTCTTACCCCGAGGCACTGGATGCATTTGTTTCAGATCTAAAGTCCAGTGGACTATCCCTTGGGGAGTTCGTGACTTCGGTAAATGTTAGTGCGCAAAAATCAATCAGTTAAACTTTATTATCAATCAATACGATATGAAAACAATAATTATGTTTTTAATGGCTTTGCCATGCCTTTATTCTTCAGCCCAGACGCTCTATGTCGATCCATTGACTTCTAGCGCTATAGCAGGCCATGCTTCTGTGATCAATGGGCAATTAAGCCGTACAAACGACAATTTGAGCCTGATCTCCAAAGGTCAGCTTGCGGTAACCGGTCAGCTGCTTATTGTGAACGATCTGCAGGACCGGATCTACCAGGGGCTTAGTCAGGTCGCTTCGGTAATGAACAATCTGGTATCGGTAAAGGAGATTGGGGATATCGGGCTTGACATCGTTGGTGATATAGAAAAAACGGTAGAGCTGGCCAGGGCTAATCCAGTCCTGTTGTTGTTCGCGGAACAGGGCGCAAGGGAGTTTAAGCTTAGGGCGGTCTCACTTGGGACTGAAGTAGGAGCCTTTGTACTCAAAGGCGGCAAAGCAAACCTGATGGATGCCGGTGAGCGCTCCAAACTGCTCAATGGTATCGCAACTCAGATGCGGATCCTCCGCGGAACTGCCTACGGGATGCACCGTGCGATGTATTGGGCAAAAATGAAAGGATTGTTCGCTGCGCTTAATCCCTGGGCAGGTTGGATCAATATGGACGTGCAAATCGCCAACCAGGTTGTCGCGGATGCAAAATACTTAAAAAAATGAGAGGTTTTATCTTATTAATCCATTTGGTATTTGGATGCTATTTTGGTATCCAGGCCCAGCAGAAAGCGCTTAATATTCCCGGTATCCACCAGCTTGTGAGTGATTCAAAGACAGAAAATGAAAAACAACGGGAGGCAAGGGAAAGACAAGGCGTAAACCTGCTTAATGAACAGGCGAACCGGACCATGCTTGCCAAGCTGAAAAATAGCTATAGGGAAATTCAGGGCCGTTTTAATGTGATCGGCACGGCAATGGTTGCTTTTGATGTCGACTTGAAAGCAGTTCCAATCGTGCAGGGCATTACAGGTGATCAGGTGAAATTCTATGAACTGGCCAGAGCTAACCCCGCTTTGCTTTTACTGGTGTATGAAACCGAGGCTGAGTTCCTTTTGAGATCCAAGGATTTGCTCTCTTTTCTGATAGGCCTGACGGTAAGTATAGGGGCGGTCAACCAGATGAAGGTTTCGGACAGGAAAATACTTTTTGATTTTTTCCTTGCTGAGCTTTCCAGGTTGCGGGCACTGTCCTCCGGGCTGCTGAACATGATTTCTTATGGGAACATGCAAGCGCTGTTGATGCGGCTAAACCCATTTTCAGATTATATCAACACCGACCGTTCGCTGATAGAAGACATTATACGAAACGCCAAATATTTAAAGAGATGAAAAAGCAATTGTTTAAGATGATTTCTGTATGGATTACTTTGCTTGTACTGGGAAGTTCCGCTTTGGGAGTATACGCACAGCGGCTAGTCTTTGATTCCAGGCACTTTGGTATCGTAAATGAGAACTTTGCTGTTAGAAGTTCCGCGGAAATGACCCATAATGAATTTCTGGACAGGATAAATACCAGCCTGAAACAGATCAATCTGAACTGCGCCACCGTCGTTGCCGCACAGTCAATTATCTATGAGGGCCTTTCCAATGTTAATTCAGCATTGAAAGAAGGACTGATGGTCAAAAATATGACCGCGGTCTGCGCGGATATCTTGAATTACTCTACCCAGATAGCCGAACTGGCCAAATCGCAACCATACCTGCTTCTTTTTGCAGAAGACATGTACCGCGAGATGAATTCGCGCGCGCTGAGGCTATTTAGCGAGGTTTCCGGGTTTGTACTTAAGAGTGGCAGTGATTTATTGATGGACCATGCGGCAAGGGATTCCCTTCTAAGGAAGATCAGTACTGAACTTCACATTCTTTCCGGACTTACCTATGGGGCTTGGAAGGTAATGTATTATGCGAAAATAAAAGGTGTGTTTTCTTCCCGCAATCCTTTCTCTTCCTTTATCAACCAGGACCGTTCAATGGTCGAAGATATTATCAGAAATGCTAAATACCTAAAAAGATGAAAAAAATAAATTTCAATATAAAGATGGTGGTTATGCCCTTTGTAGTGTTGTTGGTGCTTCCAGCATTATTTTGTGTTGCCCAAAAATCCATCCGTGACGAGAGTATGGTCAATCAGCAGGAGCGCATGGTTTTCAAACAATGGGACCGCTCTAAATTTACCCCGACCTCGGGATGGCTGGGCATCAATCCCTACTATTGGCTTACATGGGGTCTGCACCCCAACTATCCTAAAACGGATCTGCGTCCACTGGGTGGTGCCGGGCCACAGTTGCAACGGCTAGCTCTAACCGGGCTTCAAAGAGATGCCGACCGGTCTTATGAACTTCATTCCGATTCGTTGGGCAATGTAGCAACAGAGGAAATCCTTGGGCATTCTGGATTATTATCCTCAGCTGATCCACTATGGATCCTTTATTACGGCCGTCAGTTAAGGCCTGTCACCGATTTTGATCCGATGCTGGCCCTCAATGGTTTACCAGCCGGTACCAAAGCCAAGCTGATCAGTGAAGGAAGTTATGACTGGTATAAAGGTGAAATGGATATACTTGCTGAAAGGCTCGATCTGACAAGAAAAAGTAATCAGGACCGAGGCGCAAGGATTCTTTCCTACCATGGGATGCTAATGGATTACCGTAAGCTGATGGGAATCTGGTCCACAAGGATCTCCACTGCAGGACGCTTTATTTCCCAGGAGCGTATCCGCAATAAACTTAAAGCCCAGCAAACCCGCATTGAAAAGTGGAATGAGAACAGTGATGTCGAAATAGCCCGGGAGGTACTTCGCAATCGTAAATATTAATGTTATGCTAAACCGATTATTATGAAAAAATATATAGGGGTTATTTTTTTTCTTGTGTTGGCCTTAGCCACAGGGGCATCTGCCCAGACCACAGACTATCGGCATTCATTTGAGTTCTTGCAGGGCAACGGGGTTTATGAGGAAGGGGTGATGGCCTTTTTAAAAGGAATGAAAAATTCTCTTTGGGAACATTTCGATCTGTTTATTACCGATGCAAAAGCGTTGTCTGCCATATTTATGATCATATTATTTGCTATCAAGTCTTATGAGATGATTTCCGGCGATAAAAAACTGGAGATTATGCCGCTGCTACGCCCGTTCGGGCTGGTGATGATCATTTTATGGTGGGGCGCTTTTACCAAGGTGATTGCTTTTCCCACGGATCTGATATCGATGAAAACTGAAGAGATGTACATGAGCGAGCAGGCTAATGTCAATAACCTGAGGTTGATCCGAGCCGATTATATGATCAAGGTGGCCAATTCGCTTTACAGCTTCCAGGCTGAGACAGAACTTGCTGAAAAGGAATCTGATACCTGGATCGGTCAGGCCTGGGATTCGGTCACCAGTTCGGTCAAGGAAGGAATGTCGACAGTAATCAGTCCGGTGATCGAGCTTAAAAACCGTCTTAAGATCGGTATGCAGTTGTTATTAACGCAGTTATTGGAGCTCTTGGGTATATGGATATTGCGCCTTTCGGTCTATGTCCTTTTTATTATCCAGATCATTTATTCTGCGATCCTGATTATCCTCGGGCCTTTTGCTGTGGCCGCGAGCATATTGCCTTCTTTTAGGGATTCTTTAAGTACATGGATTGCAAGGTTTGTTTCGGTGAATCTTTACCTGGGGATCGGTTATCTGGTGATGTACATCATTGCCCTTCTGCAAAAAACTGCCATGACCATGGAGATCAGCAGATATAAAGAACTTATTGGAGAAAACGGCGAAGCGCTGAACATGGAAAAAATGGCCTGGTTTGCCGGAAACGGAATCCTCTCTTTTGGAACGGTGATCCTTAGTTTTCTGATCGGGGCGATATGTATGTTTACCGTGCCGAGCATTTCAACCTGGATCATTTCCACTTCAGGCATCAGTTCTGCTGCATCCAATTTTGGCCGCGGTTCCCAGACGGTAATGGGAATGGCGAAAAAGGTAACAGGAAAATTCTTTTGATTATTTATCTATTTACTTTTTTGTTATGATCATCAAAAATATCGAATCTAAAATCCGTCTGGCTACATTTGTATCTATTGGTAGTCTGCTGTTTGCGTTTTTTGTATGCACTGTGGTCTCGGTTTTTGCCTATAAGCAGGTGCTTTCGGCCCGAAAGAGTATTTATATACTAGATAATGATGTGCCCATCCTTGCTAAACAGACCGATGTGCAGATGAACCGGCCAGCGGAGTATAAGGCCCATATCGACCTGTTCCATTCAATTTTCTTCTCACTCACGCCGGATGACCGGTTTATTGAATACCAGATGAAACGGGCAATGTACCTGATTGATGAATCCGGTGCCCGGCAATACAATGATTTGAAGGAAAAAGGCTATTTCAGTTCAGTTCTTTCCAGCAGTTCTGTACTGACCCTGCAGACTGATTCTATCATTCTTGATCTGCCTCATCTGTATTTCAGGTATTATGGAAAACAAAAAATCGACCGCCGTAGCGTGACGGTTTTCCGCTCTCTTATTACAGAGGGTTATCTGAAAGATATCCCAAGAAGTGAAAATAATCCCCATGGGGTACTGATTACCGGTTGGAAAACCATTGAAAATAAAGACATCGAAAATGTTCAGAAAAATTCACTCTAACAGGCCACCTGAAAAAACGGTATGGGCAGATCTCATGGATGAGTTCGCACCTTATATCAAAAAAATATACCATTCTTCATCCAATGTTTCCTCCAGGTTTCCAAAAACGATATTCACCTGCATGATCATTGCGCTAATGTTCTCGGTGTTATGGCCATTCATTTCTAAACAAGATCCAGCACAGACAGGCATTGCTGTTGAAAGTAAAAAGGATTATAGTATTCAAAATCCTCCGGCAGTTGCTAAGGGCTTAAATTCCATTTCCAGAGCGGCAGGCGATCTGAAGCGAATAATAACTATAAGGGAAAGGGTAGATTCTGTTTTAAATAAAAAAATGCTATCGCAGGCTGATTCTGTTTTTCTGGAAAATGCACTGCTGGAACTTAAACTAATCCAACAACCATGAAAATTAACCTTAAACAGCCCAGATATGTGGTGCCTTTGCTCGCACTACCGTTTTTATGTCTTTTCTTTTATGTCTACCAAAGCTCGGCCGGACAAAAGGAACCGGTTGAGATCCAGGGTGGGATAAACAGTAACGTTGCAGATATTTCAGACCAGGTCAGAAAACGCGCCCTTACCGATAAACTGGATGCCTACCGCGACCGTTACAAAGATTCTCAAGGGTCAACCGCGATAAATAATATTGAGGGGGATGAAAAAACCGCAGATGTAATTAAATCTGAAAATCAGAAAAATGAACTTGATTCTATAGACCGGATACTTAAAAGGAGGGGAACAGTGGTGAAGGCTCCGGATACTGGACCACCTCCGAACGTTAAACCCGGTAAGAGGTTCAAACCTTCACTTTCGGCAGAAGAGAGGGCAATGGCGGAGGCACTTTCAGCATTGGCCGAGAGGGGGAAACCTATGCGGCAGCCGGTTATGGATAGAATAGCTAAAGAGCCTGATCGGGATCCGATGGATATTTTCAAAAAGCAGATGTCCTATATGGACAGTATGGGGAAAGCAAATGATCCGGAATATCAGGCGGAACTTAGAAGGAAAGAAAAATTAAAACCGGCTCTGGCTGCTCCAGCTGTAGATGTTCAGCCAGTCATAAGACGGTCCTCTATAGGAGGAATTTTCAATACGGTTATGGCACAAAAGCAAAAATCTTTGATATCTGCAGTGATCGACGAAAGTGTAACAGGTTATGCCGGTTCAAGGATCAGGATCCGTATTCTGGAAGATCTTTTTGTTGGGGCCATGCCACTTAAAACAGGGAGCTATCTCTATGCCCAGATCACCGGGTTTTCGGAGCAGCGTGTGAAACTCAGTATTACTTCCATTGCAAGGGAAGATAAAATTATTCCTGTCAGGCTTGAAATATATGATCTTGACGGTCTTGAGGGCTTATATGTTCCTTCATCAAACTTTAGGGAATTTTCGCGTAACCTTGGCACCGAATCAGTCCAGGGCTTTTCTACCCAAGGTAGCGCCAAGGATCAACAGGAATTCCTGATGAGTGCGGTTGATAAGATATTTACTTCAACATCTTCTGCAATTTCCGGGCTGATCAGAAAAAATAAAGCAAAGGTGAAGTACAATAGCCGCGTTTATATTGTTGATCCCCAATCCTTCCAGAAACAATTAAAATAAATATTATGAAAAAAATACTTCTATTGGCCATAAGCTTTTTGGCCATCTGGCATTCTTTTGCCCAGACTTTTCCTTCGGAAAGGCCGCTGTCGGTCGTATATCTTAAAAAAGATATGACGGTACATATCCTCTCACCGGAAAACATCCGTTATGTTGATATTTCAACGCACAAAGTTCATGGTGATATCCCTGTGGCAAACCTGTTGAGATTAAAAATGTCGGATTCCTGTGCATCTGCTTTTTCAGCGGTACTTACGATAGTAGGAGAAAAAAACATCTCTCAGTTCAGCTTGGTTTATGATATGGGGAGGTCAGACAGTCTTTTTAAGTCCAGTCTCGATGTTGGCGCTTCGGATATGCGGCCCATCTCTTTGCCCGATGTCGCGCTATCTGAATCAGAAGCGAAGGGTTATGCGCTAACTATGTTCAGAAAACCTTCTTCAGGTGGGTCGGTCAGGGCAAAAGGATATGGAATGAAAGCAGTAATGAACAACATTGCAAGTCTGGGGGATTATGTGTTTCTCGATATCAGTTACCTGAACAAAACTAACCTTAAAATAGACATAGATGAGATCAGGTTTAGCATCGATGATAAAAAGCTCATCCGGGCTTCGAATAGCCAATCAATTGAACTCATACCGGAATACATCTTCTCCCGGGTATCATCTTTTAGAAAGTATTATCGCAATGTTTTCGTTTTTAGAAAATTCACCTTTCCGGGAAACAAGGTGCTTAATATAACACTATCCGAAAAGCAGGTCTCCGGACGGACAATTTCCTTTGCCATACGGTATGGTGACCTGCTCGATGCCGATACCCTTGAAGAATAATCCAATGCGATTATGGAAGAGTCAAAAGAGATTCAAAAGCTGCACGGCTTTCTCCAATGCCTGATCTATTTCTGTCTTTTTTTAGAGTTTGTTATATTCGTATACATCGATGCACCTTTTTGGGGACTTTTTTCGGCCGGACTTTGGAAAATAAAAATGCTTCCTATCTATGGTGAGCTCATTTATAGTAAGCTGGCTATACTGCTGTTGATCTGTCTGGTCAGTATCGGTACCTTATCCAAAAAGCAGCCGGATTTAGATGTGAAAAGTAAAATTATTTATCCGCTCTGTCTCGGGCTGGTATCATATTTTGGAAGTATCTATTTCTTTGGAAAACCGTCTGCCCTGGTATTCGCTTACACTTCCTGGTACAATCTGGGATATATAATCTGTTCGCTATTCGGTGCGGTAATGATCAGCGTATCTATGGACAATGTTTCCAAGATCATCCGTTCGGGTTTAGGTAGAGATAAATGGAATGTGGAGGCTGAAAGTTTCATGCAGCCTACAGTCAAGGTAGAGACGCCGTACTCGATAAATATACCGATGCTTTTCTATCATGGGAAAAAGGTACGAAAGGGCTGGATCAATCTGGTAAACCCTTTTCGGGCAACTATGGTGATCGGTACGCCGGGGTCCGGGAAATCCTTTTCGATCATCAACCCTTTTATCAGACAATTGATAGCCAAATCTTTTGCGGTATGCCTGTATGATTTTAAGTTTCCTGACCTTGGAAAAATCGCGTACTTCCACTTTTTGGCCGCAAAGAAAAATGGGCTACTGGAAGGATTTGATTTTCATGTGATCAATCTGAACCAGGTAGAAAAAAGCCGCCGGATAAATCCACTTCGGGCGGATTATATTACAACGCTGGCAGATGCATCCGAAACCGCAGAAGCGACAGTGGAAGCACTGAAAAAAGGAGATAAGGCCAGTGGGAGTGATGCTTTTTTTACGCAGTCTGCAATAAATTTTCTCGCCTCCATTATTTATTTTTTGAGCAGATATGAAAATGGGAAACATTCAAGCCTCCCACATGTGATGGCTTTTTTGAACAGATCTTATGCGGAGATATTCGCGGTACTGTTTACCGATCCCGAACTGGTTTCCCTGCTTTCTCCATTTAAATCTGCATTCGTAGCCAAAGCGTTTGATCAATTGGAAGGTCAGATCGGAACACTAAAGATATTTATGAGCCGGATGGCTACCAAGGAAACTTTCTGGGTGTTCTCAGCCGATGACTTCAACCTGAAAATTTCCAGCAAGGAATCTCCCGGGATATTGGTACTGGCGAATGATCCAAATACACAGAATATAAATTCAGCATGTTATTCCGTGGTGCTGAACAGGCTTACCAGATTGATTAATTCAAAAGGAAATCTTCCTTCGGCAGTCCTTGTAGATGAAGTGCCCACTCTTTTTGTTCATAAGATAGAAAACCTGATTGCTACTGCACGGTCAAATATGGTCGCTGTGCTTATTGGGCTTCAGGAACTGCCCCAGTTTAAACAACAATACGGGAAAGATACTGCTTCTACGATTATTTCGGTGGTCGGAAACGTACTTTCCGGCTCTGCGCGTAATAAGGAAACCCTTGACTGGCTGGAAAGGATCCTTGGAAAATCCAGACAGCTGGGCGAAAGCCTGTCGATTGACCGAAGTAAGGTTTCAGTTTCCTTGAGTGAAAAACTGGAAGTTTTGATCCCGGCGGGCAAAATCGCATCACTCGGTGCGGGCGAAATGGTTGGGGTAATTGCAGCGGACGCTCAGAGTTCGTTCTCTGGTAAGTATGAGACCTCGGCAATCAATTGCAGGATAAACCTGGATATGGATGAAATCAAAAAAGAAGAAGATGGATTTATCGACCTGCCTATTTACTATGATTTTGGAGATAATAAGGAGGAAATACTCCGTAGCAACTTTATGCGCATCACCCGGGAAATTGAGGTTATGGTTGCTAAGTTTGCTTGAGGTAGTGCTGCTGTTTTCTGCTGTTGCACATGCGCAATCTTTTGATAAACTGAGGCTGTCTCTTCCACTGCGTGAATTTAAGATTAATTCTGGATTTGGTAACAGGACCCATCCGGTAAGTGGAAAAAAGAACAGTTTTCACAGTGGTGTTGATCTGCATGCCAGATCTGATAGTGTATTTTCCATTTTGCCGGGTAAAGTTGTCAGGGTTTCTTTTAATCCCCTTATCGGAAACTATATCTTAATTATCCACGGTGGATTTACCAGTGTTTACGGGCACCTTTCAAAATTTATGGTAGTAGAGGGGGATTTTGTTGGCTCAGGCTCCGCAATTGGAATATCCGGGAATACGGGCAGGTCAACAGGGGAGCACCTTCACTTTGGGTTAAAGCACAATGGAAAGTTCATCGATCCGCTCCGGTTTCTTTATCTCTTTGCCAACCTGGAAGAACGCGCACTCCTTACTGTGTTGTCAGATTAAGTGTGATTTACAAGAATGGTTTGGATCCAACTATCAAAAAACGAACATGAATTAACATTTAACGGAAGTTTATTATGAATACACAAATTTTAAATGAAAAGGATCTGCCCCTAGAGCAGCTCAAGGAGATCGGACTCGTCAAACATGAAGAGCTCTTGATCCAGAGGAAAGATATTCACGCACTCTTATCCGGAGGAAGAACCAGTCTCATCAAGCTGCATAATATCTCACGTAGCGGTATCGAAATCAAGGAAATGGAAGTCAAACTCTCTCTGGTTAGAGGAGTATCGGGTAAACCAGACCTTCTGGTACATCCTGTGTACAAACAGTCTTTAAATCCATCTTATATTAACCAAACGGAGGCTGATCAGCTCATTTTGGGAGAAAAAGCCAATATCCTGAAAGAAGTTGAACGAGATGGTGAGAAAAAATCATTACTTATAGAGTACGATTCGGATACTAAGGAATTTGTCGTTACCGATATGATCAAGGTCAAAGCGCCCGAAAAGGTGAACGGTATTCAATTGAGTCCATATCAGAAAGAACGCTATAGTGCAGGGAGGCAGATCGAACTCGAAGATGGTACTTTGATACAGGCAAGTAGCACAAGTGCGGAGGGCATTCGCTCTAATAGGCTTGCACTTGTTGTTTCTGTATTAATGGACGGCGGGATCTCTTACCTGTTGTTAACTGGCCTTAAAGCATTGATCGGAGAAAAAGGTATGCTTGCCCAGACTAATGAAAAAAACAACGGATACAAGCAGGCATTCAAGGAATATGAGAAGCAACAGATGTCAAGGCTCGGGGATATGTTGACTGCTGAAAAGATAAGTGCAGGCGCGAGTCATAGCAGAGGCTATACACGTTCCGGAACATCAAGATAGATGTTTCCTGCTGTTTCTGTCGCCAAGGGAATATGCGAAAGATATAGGTTTTCTTTTAGGACCGACATTTCAGGCAGTTTGATATTTGATTATAATAGTGGCGAGTCTGAGCATTTCGGGGAGAACGTGCATTTGGTACCCTTAAACGGCGGTTTCTGGAGCAGTAGATTAGTGGATCTTAATATTATATCTCATATTTATATCTGCTCTAGCGCGATGGAAGCCATTGCATTTATACATTTCAATTCATCCAGGTTTAGTAAGCCGGATGGGTTACTTTTTATAGCGATCAGTTCATGTTATAACTATCCGGAAAGTATAGTCCGGCGCCTGGGGAAGGTCAGGGTAAATCTGGTTCTCGGCAACGACTTGATTGATAACCTTAGGGCTATAAAATTCTGTATGGACTATAAAGGTATTCAAGTGCAGTTTCTTACTGAAAATGAACAGGTAGTATTTAAAGTTGCCGAACGTTGTTTTTCTCTTTCCCAGCCCGGACTTTCCTTGAGGCGGTTTTTCTTATTGGCGAAGATTAGACCTTTTTTCAGGCAGTATATCCCGAAATCTAAAATTTCTTTTTTGCACGAATTTTTAAATCAATAAAACTGAACCGTATCAGTAGTTATGGTTCATATTCTATCCATTAAATTAATCCATTTATTATGAATGAAAACAATTTGGAGTATCTTCAGAATAATCTGAAGTACTTAGGATTTGGCGAGTCGCTTTATCCACAATTAAAAGAAGCTATCGAAAAAGGGCTTCCGGATATCAGGCTTCAGTTTGAAGTCAATATGCCAGCTCCCAATGCCAAGGATAAACCTGAGCTTGCTGATGCCATGCGTTATGAGTTGGACTTTTCGAAGAGTAAAGAGACGGACATGTATTTTTTTAATAAATACAGTGCATCCCTTCAAAAGCCAGGGCAGTCCAGTACCATTGATCAGAGCTTTTATATTAATAAGGGTAAAGGGGTGACGGCAAAGGAAAGTTACAATCTGCTTTCAGGGCGTTCGGTAAATAAAGACGTCGTACTTAAAAGCGGTGAAAAAGCCAACATGTGGCTAAAGCTTGATTTGTCAGAGCATGACCCTGAAAAGGGGTATACGGTCAAAAATTATGGTGAAAACTATGGGTTCAGCCTGGCTTCGACGATTGATAAGTTTATTCTTCCAGAGATCGAAAAGCCCGGTTTTAGAGAACAAATGATTAAAAGCCTTGAAAGGGGCAATCTTCATGAGGTGAATTTTTCAAAGGATGGCAAAGAAATGAAGGGTTTTGTTAGTGTCAATCCGCAGTTTAAAACCCTTGATTTTTATGATCATAACCTCGCTTCGGTTTACAGCAAAGCGGTCGACCTGAAAGAGGTCGCTGCTAAGGCTTTGGCACCGGTGGAAAATAAGGAAGCTGTAGTTGAAGAGGCTACAGTTGAAAAAAAAACGGGAAGGGGTAGGTAATCGGATGTAGTATTAGCTACTGAAACTGGGGACTTCGGTCCCCGGTTTAATTATTCAAAACCAGGTAAGAAATATCTGGTGGGGGAAAACTACATCAATTGATTTCATCGGATAAATGACATTTTGAATTGTCGTATATGAATGAAGAAAATTTAAGGCATTTGCAGGCTAATCTGGAATACCTGGGTTTCGGAAAAAAATTAAATACATCATTAAGGTATTGTATCGAATTTGGACTTCCACGGTTTCGGATGACACTGAACTTGAAAATGCCTGTTCCTAATCCCAAGAACTGGCCAGACCATGAAGATTTTATAGAATACCAGCTTGAAATATCAAAAGACAGTGATAATGATAAATATTCATTTATTTGGTATGACTTATATCTAAGTAAGGCTATTAAGCCTTACGAAATGATAAATCAACGCTTTTTTATCAATAATGGTAAGGGGATAACGGCAACAGAAAGCTATAATATGCTTTCCGGGCGTGCGGTAAATAAAGATGTCATGCTCAAAAACGGGAGAACAGCCAATTTATGGCTGAAACTCAGCTTTACTGAGTATCTTGCTGTAAATGGTTATGCTATAAGAAGTTACGGCGGAAATTATAAGTTTAATTTAGCTGCTGCAGTTGACAGGTTTATTTTTCCTGAAATGGAAGAGGAAGGTTTAAAAAATCGGTTGATGAAAAGCCTGAAGAGAGGAGATCTTCAGAGAATGTGTTTTTTTACTAGTGGCAGGGAAGTACAGGGGTTTATTACTGTAGACCCCCAGTTCGAAACGATTGAATTTTATGATCACGATCTTGAGCCGGTTCCCAGTCACTTAATTGATAGAAAAACTGTTTATGGAAAAACTATGGGATCGACTCGTAATAAGGATGCTTTGCTCAACGAGGCTATGGATGAAGATAAAAAGGGCAGAGGCAGGTAGAACTTTTGTTATTTATGGTTAATAGTATATTTTGAGCACGGAGGCTTTTGCCTCCGTGCTTGCGCATGCCTAAAATTTTTAAGGTTTATTTTGGTAATGAGATGTTTTCAAGCATTTTATGGATTTATAAATTTGCTGAATTCATGTTAATGGATATATTTGCCCCTTAAATTATAATCAGGATGGAAAAATTCGGTAAAATCAAAGAATTGATCGCTTCTGTTGAAGCTGATGTAGAAAAGTTTTATAATGCTGGCAATGGCGCAGCGGGTACACGTGTACGCAAAGGTATGCAGGATCTAAAAAACCTTGCTCAGGAGATCAGGGCTGAGGTGACAGAAAAGAAAAATACAAAGTAAAAGAAAATCTGTTTTGGGAAATATCAGCAAGGCCGCTGTCCGATTGGGCAGCGGCCTTGCTGGTTTATCGCGTGTAAACTTTTTCGGTTGTAAGCTTTTAAGTTGGTATAATTTATAGTTCAGATCTCAACCATTCTATCGTTTTTCACAATAAGGATTTTTCCGTTTTCCAGTTCCAGCCAGCCATAATCAAAACAGAACCTGTAGATACCTTTTGATGTGGTTAGGATGCGGGTATGGAATTCGAAATTGAATCCGCTATCCCTCAGCAGAAAACTGGTGATCACCGTATTATCTCCCTTATCATCAAACAGGTGTTTGAGGATTTTATGGTTATGTTTAATAATCTCTGATATTTTGAGATAAAAAGCCGGGGCATTCCATTTTTCGGTTTTTAGCTGGTCTCGCCTGGCGTGGTTACGGCATTGGTCGCTGCAGAAGACCTTGTCACTTCTCCCTTCGAATGTATTTTCACAGTAGCGGTAAGCACAGGTCCGCCCGGTTTCTTTAGCCTGCTTCATTCTTAATTGTCTTCTTCTGTCTATCCGTTTTTTATCCGATTGGATCGGCTAATACAAGATACAACCGAATCGGCGGAATCCAATAGATAATTTTGTTCATTCCTAAATTCGATAGATATGAAAAATTGTAATCTCGCTACTGAAAACTTTTCCTCAGGAAGGAGGAATTATTTTCTGGATTTTAAAAGGGCAGTTAATGATAACCGTTATCTGAGCATTACCAGGAGTGATGAACTGGATGATGGAAGCTATAAACGATCATCTGTGGTGGTTTTTGAGCAGGACTTTCATTTTTTGATATCAGCGATGTCTTCACTGTTCCATTCAGCGGTTTACCTGCATCAGGATAATTTCAGTGTGGCGGATCTGGTTCACCTCAGGACCCATGGTGCAAATAAAGGGATCAAATCATGGGATGTCAATTTAAGGCCAAGAGAAAAGTTTATTGCTCTGGGAGGGGAACAGATGAGTAATGCGGAACTGATCGCGATGCTGATCGGCTCAGGCCATAGTGATGTAAGTGCTGTAGACCTGGCAGCAAATGTTTTAAAAGCTGTTGGAGGCAGGCTCGATCTGCTGGCTGCCGAAGACCATAAATCACTTTCCAGGTTTAAAGGAATTGGAATAGCAAAGTCCAGCGCTATCCTGGCTGCGCTTGAACTCGGCAGAAGGATGTGCAGCGTTTAGATTTTATGCAGGACTGCAATTTGAAAGAGTAATACACTGGCGTCTTCAATGACCAGCACCTTGGAACTTTTAAGATATGTTATGGTCGGCTTAAAATAGCCTTTATGTTAGTTTCTGCTAGATTCTTCAAGTGATTTATTGGTTTAATCCTCACTTTGCTTACAGGTTATATTATAAAACTTCACAATAGAAAACGGTAAAAAAGGGCGCGAAATTCGGGCGTTTCGATCTCTGCGAGCGCATAATGTTGTGGCTGCGCCCCATCACCCTCCGGGACTTATAGCTCTCCGTTCCTGTACACCCGCTTTTCTGTACTTTCTTTTTTTCCGTTTTTTCTTTTGAAAAGATTTTTTGGAAAAAAGGAAAGGAGACAAAAAAGTTAAACTTAAAAATTTTACAAAATGGAAATTACAGGAAGATTGACCGCTGATGCAGTGGTAAGAACGGTAAGCGGAGACAGAAAAGTAACAGGCTTTTCAATTGCAATTAATGACACTTACCGCTCTGGCGGGGAGCAGAAAAAGGTGACTACATTTATCGACTGTTCGTATTGGCTTAATACCGGGATAGCGGACTACCTGAAAAAGGGTGGATGGGTTCAACTGTATGGCCGTATAGGCGTTAATGCCTACCTGAGCAGTTCGGGTGAGGCTAAAGCATCACTGACCTTTCATACAGCAGAGATTAAACTACTGGGCAGCGCTACACGCTCCGAAGTGGCAGCCTATTCAGATTCTATGCAACATGCACCAGAGCAGACCCTAAACGAAAAAATAACTTTTCAGGGCATAGACGATCTTCCGTTTTAATAATTAGCTGATACTTATTCATTTTAGATTTTACGACAATGGCACATAACTTAAATTATAACGAGAACACACAGAAACACAGTTTTTTTTCGGTAAGTGAAAAAGCATGGCACGGCCTGGGGAAAATTGTAGATGCTTATCCCACATCAGCGGAAGCCTTAAAATTTGCGGGGCTTGATTATTCGGTCGAAAAAAGGCCGCTCTTTACAATGGATGCGCTGAATATGCGCCTGCGCAATCAGCCTGATCCCGATGCGATCATTTTGGGCGCATCCTCTGACATTGAAGTCCCGAATTATTTTGCTACCGTACGTACCGATTCCGATACGGTTTTGGGAGTGGTGGGCAAGGATTATAGCGTGGTACAGAATACCGAAGCCTTTGAATTTTTCGATAGCATTGTTGGCGGGGGCGAGGGCATCCTCTACGAAACCGCCGGGGCTTTGGGTAAGGGGGAACGGATTTTCATTACCGCAAAATTGCCCTCCTATATCAAAGTGGGAAAGGATGACCTGATCGAGCAATATCTTTTTCTAACTACCTCACATGATGGCTTTGGAAGCATCACAGCAGCTTTTACACCCGTACGGATTGTGTGCAACAACACTTTGAACGCAGCCCTTAAAAATTCTACAAATTCCATCCGAATCCGTCATTCCTCGGGTGCAGGGGACAGGCTGAAAACGGCCCACACGCTTATGGGTATTTCGGGCAGGATAGGGGATGAAATGGAGCAGCTATTTAACCATTGGGCAACCGTGCGTATTTCCGATGAAGAAGTAAAGAAACTCATACAGATTGCAATGGCTCCAAACCGTGAAGTGTTAAGCAAACTGAAAAACGGGACTGTTGATGAAGCATCAAGTGTGTATAAAAATATTGTTGATGATGTTTATAGTTATGCAATGGCTAATCCCTCGCAGTTGCTGGATACCACCAAAGGCACGTTGTTTGGTGCGTATAATGCCGTAACGGGCTACTATCAGAATGTGCGCAGGTTCAAAGACGGAGAATCCAAGTTTAAATCCATATTGGAGGGAACTGCCAAACAACGGGGACAGTCTGCCTTTGACCTGTGCTTGAGTCTAGGCAGAAACGAAAACATTTCATTTCAACTGAATTAACTATCCGGGAGCGGTTATCCGCTCCCTTAAACAACTATACCATGAGCATATTAGCCGATACAACAGAAAAAAAAGCGCTTTACGAAATCGCAAAAACTCTGAGGTTTTTTCAGAGACTTGAATGCCTGCAGATTTCAGCAGGGGATGCCGTGCGCATCCGCCATGCAGAAAATATTATTAAAAGCGTAATAGGGGCCAACGGCTTTGATGCCGTTTTTTCTAAACGCAGGGGAACACACTTGATTAAAAAAAAATCATAAGAGCTAACTTCTTATGCAACTTTAAAAATGACTACTTAGGGTTAAGCATGTTAATAAGTGACTCCCTAATTTCCACCTGCTAAGTGTTCAGTCCTGAAAGCCTATGGATCCCAGGAATACTTTACTTCCCAGGGTGGGATGATAGGATGGGCGGTAGATGATATAGCCACATTCCTGCAACGACCTTAGGCATTTGTGGTAAGTTTTAGTTGAACAGATCTTACTGATCAACATAAGCCTGCTTCTGCTGATAGAAAATGGATTTTCAAATCCATTTTTCTTCCAGCAAATTAACATCGCTGAAAATAGTCCGAAATCAACTGTCGTAAGCCTGCTATCCCTACTGACTTTCTCTATCAGTATCGATATATCGTTAAATTCAGTCCTCATCATTACCAGATCTAAAGGATGTGAATTCTTTAACAATATCATTCTCATTAGGCTTTGGAATCATAAGTTCTTCAACCGTGTCATGGAGGTAAAAATAAATACTTCCAATTTTTGAATATGGCAAGGTTCCGTTCAGCCTGAGGTTTTGAAGCGTACCCTGCGATATCCCAAGTAATTTTCTTACCTCATGACCTCTAATGTATTTTTTTTTAACTGGCTTATCCAGCCTGATAATTTTTTTAATCTCATTAAGCAGTTCACTGCCAAAAGCCTGAAGGTCTTCTTTTGTTATGATTTCTAAGTTCATTGCATTATTTCTTTATAGTTATTCACCGATTTGTACAGGTAAAACTATAGAGGGAATGCTAAACAAAAATGGCCAAAGTTTGGCTTTGGGCATTTGGATTAGAGGTGTTTTAAAGTAATCTGAAAAATTTTATCCTTTTCAGCTATCTCAATATACTTTGAAGATGTATCGGGGGAAAGGTAATTTTGTGCGGTGCCGAAAGGAATATCTTTGTCCCCATGTGCAAAGTATTTCGATACCATTTTATATGCTGAACTATATCCCTGGGCGGTAAGCATTTTGGTGCCGTTTGGAAGCTGCAATGTTCTGATCTGCCTGAGCAGATCCATAAAAGTGGCCAGATTGCCTCTGCTTATGCTAATTTTTTCGCTAGGCTCATATTTCAGGCACTCCTTGATTTGCCCCTCCAGTTCCTTTATTCGGGTACGCAGGTGTTCTATTTCAAAATCTTTCTCTATTAGTAGATCGCTTACAGGTGTTGAACTGTTCCATTTGTCATGTTTAGAAAATATGTTTCTGAAAGAACCAAGGGATTCTAAAGACCTTATATTGGTACTGTGTTTTTTGGAAAAGGGATTTTGGCTTTGATAATATTTAATCCTTGTGGTAACTATGTCATTTACACATTCATGGAAATATCTTTCTTCACCGGGGTACTTGTCAATAAAATACTTGAGATGATAGCAATAAAATTCATCATAGGAAGTCTGGGGCAAGTCATAGATTTTGAGTAAAAAGAAGTTGTCGGCCGAACCCTTGTCCCTGAAAACAGGTCGCCCGATTTCAAATGGATTCGGGGAAAAGTCAAATCTTTCCCTGAATTTGAAGAGGTCATTTCTCATATACAGGAGCGTTAAGTTTTAAGTGAACAATTAAATTTAAACAAAAATGATCTGAAAACAGAATTTCTTAAGCTTCAGATCACTTGCGGATCAGGTTTTATAATATATCCGGTTTGAACCCAATTCTTGTTCTTGGTTTTTTCTCATTTTCACTCGATACCATGAGTTCATCGAGATAACTAAAGACAATTTCGAGATTTTTATCGTGATCGCTTAACCTGTTCTTAATCCTTTCTATGTCCATACGTAATGTGCTGGATTCTTGGAGCCGGTGCCTGATTTTGGTAAAAATTCTGATTATTTCTATGTTTACCATTATTGCACGCTCACTGTTTAATACGCTTGAAAGCATCGCAACCCCCTGTTCTGTAAAGGCCATAGTCCCATATTTTGAATATGTTCCATGTCCTAAGGTGCCAAATTGGTACCTTAGGATTTTCTGTTCATCATCATTAAGTTCAAACATAAAATCCATTGGGAACCTAAGGAGGTTTCTTTTTACCTGCCGCTTTAGCTGTTTGGTTTCCACTTGATAAAGATTTGCCAAGTCGCTGTCCAGCATTACTTTTTGGTCTCTAATGTGATATATTTTACCTGTTACCGCTTCTTCGGTAATTAAGTCTTCTATGCTGTTTTCCATTATTTTGTTATTGTGTAGTTATAGCTTACACCGGTGGTTTTTACAGGCGCTGTAGTAAGTTTTTCGCGTAAAACGGCCATATCTTTTCCGACTTTTATATCCAGCGTCTTTGCGTAGTGCTGTGTCGTCCTAATATCTTTATGCCCTAGCATTTTACTCACCGTTTCAATGGGTACGCCATTTTGAAGAGTAATTGTAGTAGCAAATGTATGCCTGGCAATATGATAGGACAATACGAAACCTATTCCACACAAATCAGCGATTTCTTTTAAGTAGGCATTCATTTTCTGGTTTGAACTGACTGGAAAGGCTTTATCAAAATCGACACAGAGGGGATGGTTCTCGTATTTTGAAAGTAATTCAATGGCTTTTGGTAGCAGCGGGATTCGGGTAGGAGTACCAGTTTTCTGTCTGCTTGTAATAAGCCACCTTTCATTACTATTTCTAATAATAATTTCTGACCTTTTTAACTGATATATGTCAATGTAGGCTAAGCCGGTATAACAACTGAATAGAAATATATCCCTAACGCGGTTCAGCCTCTCGTTTCCAAATTCCAAAATTTCTAATTTATTTATCTCTTCCTGTGAAAGGCATGGCCTTTCAACTACTTTCACCTTGGCTTTGAAATTTGCAAATGGGTCTCTGTTAATCCACCCATTTGCCAGGCAAAGCTTGATGATTTTTTTAAGGTTTTTGATGTATTTAACCGCTGAATTATTGTTGCATTTTCTTGTTGTCCTGAGAAAGAAATCATAGTCAGTCAAAAACTCATGGTTAATTTTTCTGATATCGATATCCTTGATTTTATGTTTTTCTGTTAAAAATTGCTTGATATGTCGCAAGGCGGTCTGATAGCGTAACAAAGTCATTGGTGCAAATTCGATACCTACCAATGCTTCCATTTCATCGTTATGGTCTTGGAATACTTCGGTAAGCATTCGCGGCTTATCTGTTTTGCCCAGGAATTGATTAGCCAGGGTTTGGGCGGTGATTAGTTCATCCATAAGCAGAAGCTGTCTGTGTGCTTCATGGAGCTTCGTTTCCAACTGATGAAGATATAGATTTAGTGTTTTCGCTCTTGATGAGCTGCCGCTTACCTTACCATTCTCCCATTCTTTCTCAGGACAGGTTTTCCCTGTGGATAATTCACAACGTTTTTTTTCGACGGTAATCCTCATGTAGATAGAGGATAATCCTTGTTGATCTGTTTTTGCTTTCCGGAGAAAGAAAATTAAACTGAAATTTCTTTTCATAAAAGTAATCTTAAAGGTGAAATAAAGTTAAGATTGCAGTCAAAAAAAGTCAAGATGTTTACTGAGTAAACTAGTTGTATTACAACTAGTTAAGTGTGAAAGAGGTGAGTCCGAAACTTTCGTAGTTTGACTCACCTCTTTACTCACCTCTTATATGCGTTATTTGGTCAAAAAAGCCACTAAATGCTAAAAAACAAAAGCCTGCAAATCGTTGATTTGCAGGCTTTTAATGTTTTTCAGTGATTTTTGATACTGATTCCAGTGGAGCCGAAGGGAGTCGAACCCTTGTCCAGTTGTGAGATAAATTATACCTTCTACATGCTTATTTTTCAATTGATTTTCGGGAAATAAACGGGCTGAAAACCGACCTAATTTATAACCTTAGATACTTTATCTCACTTTAAGTCGCATCTCCTTAAAGCCAGCTTTGTTGTTTCGATGCCCCGGATTCTAACCCAACAATGCAGCAGTTAGAGGGACAAAAGCTAAGCTAGTTCTAAACTAGGCAGCTAAGGCGTAAGTATTTTCGCCAACTAAAATTTGATCGTTCACTTTAAGTGCTCTCCGAACAACGCACTGCATGCTAACATAACCTTCGCCACCCTGTCAAATCCAAGAACGGCCCCGGTTTTCAGTTTACAATTATCAATTATCAATTGCAAAACTGGACTACAAATATAATAAAATTATTGGTTAACTGGTTAATTGTTTAAATCGGTTAACTGATGCCATAACTACAACAATTAAACAATTAACCAGTTTTAACAATTAACCAATATACAGTTAACTAGTTAATTGTTTAAATCGGTTAACTGATGCAGTAAATCCAACAGTTAACCAATTAACCAGTTTATACAATTAACCTATTGAGCTAATCTTGTCTGCCTGGATACTGTTTCAAGGCTACTTCCAAACAATCCATTGCTGCATTTAAATCATCGGTATTTAAAACGTAAGCCATACGTACTTCGTTTTTACCCGAGCCAGCTGTTGAGTAAAAACCTGTGGCAGGTGCCATCATTACGGTTTGGTTTTCGTGGCTGAATTCTTCTAAAATCCACTGACAGAATTTATCCGCATCATCAATCGGGAATTTAGCAACTACATAAAATGCACCACCCGGGTTAGGGCAGAAAACACCTTCAATATTGTTCAACCTGCCAACCAAAGTATCGCGGCGTAAAGTATATTCTGTATTTACCTTTTCAAAATAGCTATCAGGCGTATCTACAGCAGCTGCACCGGCAATCTGCTCAACCATACCCGGACTTAACCTGGCCTGTGCAAATTTTAATCCTGATGCAATTACTTCCTTGTTTTTGGTAATCAAACAGCCCAAACGAGCACCACACGCACTGTAACGCTTAGAAACCGTATCCATAATGACTACATTTTCGTCTAATCCATCTAAATGCATCGGAGAAATAAATTCCCTTCCATCATAGCAGAATTCGCGGTAAGCCTCATCCGAGAATAGAAACAGGTCGTACTTTACACAAAGTGTTTTTAAAGCTTCCAGTTCTTCCCTCGAGTATAAATAACCGGTCGGATTATTAGGGTTACAGATAATAATTGCCTTTGTTTTTTCGGTAATCAGTTTTTCAAACTCGGCAATAGGAGGCAGGGCAAAGCCATTTTGGATATACGAAAGGATCGGTTTAACCACCACGTTACTCATACAGGCAAAACCATTGTAATTGGCGTAGAAAGGCTCAGGGATAATAATTTCATCACCTTCGTTAACGCAGGTTTGCATGGCAATGGTAATCGCCTCAGAGCCCCCAACGGTAACCAATATATTCTCGGGTGTAATGTTGTAACCCAGTTTATTGTAATATTCGGTAAGTTTTAAACGGTAGGCAAGTGTACCTTCTGATGGCGTGTAGGCCCAAACATTAAAATCAATGTTTTTAATGGCATTCAGCATCCCTTCGGGTGTTTCTATATCGGGCTGACCAATATTTAAGTGGTAAACTTTTTTACCATCTTTTTTTGCTTGATCTGCATAGGGAGTTAATTTTCTGATCGGCGAAGCAGGCATCTGCACACCTTTTTGTGAAATTTTCGGCATGGCACAAAAATAAAAAAGTCCCGATGAAAATCGGGACTTTTTAAATATTATCGGTTAAAAAATTACTTTGAAGCAGAAGCTACGGTTTCACCTTTAATATAAAGCACCTTGATTGGTGTTTTAGCGTTAGAAGTGATGGTAACCGCTTTAGAGAACGTAGATGGGCCGGCAGCAGCATTAAAAGTTACTGAAATTACACCTGTTTCACCTTTTTTCAATGGGGTAGAAGTGTATTTTGGTACTGTACAGCCACAGCTTGCTTCAGCTTTGCTGATAATTAAAGGCTCTTCGCCAACGTTTGTGTATTTGAAATCGAAAGTTACTGGTTTGTTTAAAACAATTTTACCGAAATCATGTGTTTCAGTTTCGAATTTAAATTCAGCAGGTTTAGCCTGTGCATTTGCAGCAATACCGAAACCTAATACAAAAGCGAATAATACTAAGATCTTTTTCATGTTATTTGGGTGTAATTTATTTTTTAAAATATCTAAAACAAATTTAATGTTTTCAATGTAAAACAAAAACTATTCCAAATATTATTTTCCTATTCCATATATAATTTTACAATCGAGGATAAAGGCAAACTTTTAATTTTGTATATATTTGCCACAACCAATCTTTGATTACTATGCCGAATGAAAAATTGATGACCAACGCGATTGATGCTTCCGAACTCAGTTTTAATGATTTTAAATCGATTGTTATAAACGATTATAAAATAGCCTGTGAGAGCAGGCAGGCCAGTGTTTTAGGCCGCAGGGAAGTATTAACCGGGAAGGCTAAATTTGGTATTTTTGGCGATGGTAAAGAGGTGCCGCAGATTGCCATGGCCAAAGCTTTTAAAAACGGCGACTGGCGTTCGGGTTACTACCGTGATCAGACTTTTGCCTTTGCAACGGGTATTTCTACTATAAAAGAATTTTTTGCGCAGCTTTATGCAAACCCAACCGAAGGAGCCGATCCTTTTTCGGGCGGCAGGCAGATGAACTGCCACTTTGCAACAAAATCTGTTAACGAAGATGGCAGCTGGAACGATCTTACACAGATTAAAAACTGCTCGTCTGATATTTCGCCAACAGGTGGTCAAATGGCCCGTTTGGTTGGTTTGGCCTATGCCTCTAAATTATTCAGACAAAACAGGGAACTCGATTATTTAAAACATTTTTCGGTTAATGGAAACGAGGTGGCATTTGGTACCATTGGCAATGCTTCAACTTCAGAAGGAGTATTTTTCGAAGCCATTAATGCGGCTGGTGTGCTGCAGATCCCGATGGCCATTTCAATCTGGGATGATGCTTATGGAATTTCTGTTCCGGCAAAATATCAAACCACAAAAGAAGATATTTCCGAAGTTTTAAAAGGGTTCCAGCGTGAGGCTGAAAAACCAGGGTATGAAATTTATAAGGTAAAAGGCTGGGATTACCCGGCTTTGTGCGAGGTATACGAAAAAGCAATCAATGTTTGCCGTGATGAGCATGTTCCTGTGCTGATCCATGTAACCGAACTTACGCAACCCCAGGGGCACTCCACCTCCGGTTCGCACGAAAGATATAAATCCAAAGATCGCCTTAGCTGGGAAACAGAACACGATTGTATCGTGAAAATGCGTGAATGGATGCTCGATTCGGCTGTTGCCACGGAAGAAGAAATTGCCGAAATTGAAAAAAATGCAAAGATTTTTGTGCGTAATGCCCAAAAAGAGGCCTGGAATGAATTTTTGGAAAGCATTAAACCAGAACAGAAACAAGCTGTTGATTTAATCAATGCAGTAGCTAAAGATCAGCCCGAACTGGCTAAAATTGCAGCTAACCTGGCCTCTACCACTGATGCCCAACGCAGGGAAGTTTTTGCGGCAGCCCGCAAGGCCATCCGTTTATCAGCAGGCAATAATTCTGCCGAACGCGTCGAACTGTTAAATTGGTATAAAGATCAGGGCTTGCTGAATTATGACCGATATAATTCTAAACTCCATACCGATGGAAAAGAAAGTCCGGCAAATATTCCTGTAGTTGCTGCTGAATACGACGATCTTTCTAAAATGGTTGATGGCAGGGAAGTCCTTAATGCCTGTTTTAACGAAAATTTTGCCCGCGACCAGCGTTTGGTTGCTTTTGGCGAAGATTTAGGGAATATTGGCGATGTAAACCAGGGTTTTGCCGGTTTACAGGCAAAATATGGCGAATTAAGGATTACCGATACGGGAATAAGGGAAATGACCATTATGGGTCAGGGGATTGGTTTAGCCCTACGTGGTTTAAAGCCAATCGCCGAGATTCAATACCTTGATTATCTGATATTTGCCCTGAATGTGTTAAGCGATGACCTTGCTTCGCTTGCTTATCGCACCAAAGGGATCCAGAAAGCACCTGTAATTGTGCGTACCCGCGGTCACCGCTTAGAGGGCATCTGGCATTCAGGTTCTCCCATCAGCATGTTATTGGGATCGTTAAGAGGAATGCACTTGTGTGTACCACGTAATATGACACAGGCAGCCGGCATGTATAATACCCTTTTCAGGGCCGACGAACCTGCAGTTGTAATTGAATGCCTGAATGGTTATCGCCTGAAAGAAAAATTACCGGTAAATGTGGGCGATTTTACTGTTCCTTTAGGAAAGGCTGAAGTTCTGGAAGAAGGAACCGATATTACCGTTATTTCTTATGGATCATCTTTAAGGGTTGTTCAGGAAGCGGCCGAAGAACTGGCGCTTTTGGGTATCTCGGTTGAGATTATCGATCCGCAAACCCTTTTGCCTTTTGATATTGATCAGATCTGTGTGAACTCCCTTTCTAAAACCAATAAACTGCTGGTTGTTGATGAAGATGTACCGGGAGGTGCTTCAGCATATATCCTGCAAAAAGTGATGGAAGAGCAAAAAGGATATTTCCACCTGGATGGACAGCCAAAAACATTATCTGCTAAGGCACACCGTCCACCATTCGGTTCAGACGGCGATTATTTCAGTAAACCATCTGTTGATGATGTAATTGAAACCATTTACCAGATGATGCATGATGCTAATCCTGCAAAATATCCTGCGCTTTTTTAATAGTGTAAAATATATTAAATTCAATAAAAAGGTTTAAGTGCTTATTCTATAGGTGTTTAAGCCTTTTTTTTGTTTGAATAAGAGAAATAAAATGGCTTTTTTGTGTGTTGAGTAAAAATCCGGTTACTTAGTAATGGAATTTTTATATACATTTATACATCCAAACAATATTTTTTATTTCAGTATGTTTTATATCATCACCTCTGTGAAACACTGTAATTTTCAAGCTTTTTTGTACCCGTATTCCAATAAAATTAACAAATAGATTTTATAGGATAATGGTATGTTGCGTTGTTGATAAACAGATGAATGCCTGTGCTTTGCTTTTTAAAATGAGTGCAGTGTTGCTGTTGTTTTTATTTTTTAGGATAACTGTTTCTGCGCAAACCAATGCGCCTCAAAAGAAACTTGATAGTTTATTAGCAGTTAATCAGAAGAACCAGAAAACAGATTCAACAAAGATTAAGGTGCTGACGGAAGTTTACCGCCAGTATATGAGAATGAGGAATGTAGAGAAGGCAGAAGAGTACCTGGATAAAACCATTCAGCTTTCGCATGAAAAAAATCTCAAAAAGTTTTCTGCAATGGCCTATTACCGGAGGGCTTTGATGTATCATGGCAGATCTAATTATCAAAAGGCAGAAGAAAACTATGTAATAGCGGTAAGCGAATTTTCTTCAATTGGCAATATGGATATGGAGGCCGGTACCTACCTCAATCTTGGAGCGCTTTACAGCACCATTCCCGATTATGTAAAATCACTGGAAGTTAATCAAAAAGCCATTACAATATATGAAAAAATGGGCAATGAGGTTGATATGGCCAGTTGTTATACCAATATTTCTACCATTTATCAGCGTTTGGGAGACCAGAGCCAGGCTTTGGTATATATGAGAATGGCTTTAAAGGTTTTTTCTAAAGAAGGTGAAAATTCGAGGGGGGTAGCTGTTGTTTATGGCCTGATGGGGAATAATTATTTTGAAGCGTCAGACCGCGAGCTGATGCAGATGAATGTTTTGCCGGGGCAAAAAATTAAACTGGCTTTAGAATATTATAATAAGTCGCTTAAAGTTGCAGAAGCCATTAATGATGTTGGTATTATAGCAACCGCTAAACGCGATCTGGCGGAATTGTATAGTTCAACAGGACAAAAAGATGCCGCCCTTAAATCTTATCAAAAATCCATCGAATTAAGCAAAAATGGCGACGATAAGGAGGCTTATGCTTCTAATTTATATGCGTTGGGCAATTTTTATCAGCGCGAAAATGATTTCGAAAATGCCACTTCCTTTTTGGGCAGCAGTTTAAAAATCGCCGAAGAAAACAGATTTTTGGAAATAGAAAAGGATGCCAGTTTAGGACTGAGTTCGGTTTACGAAAAGCAAAAAGATTACAACAAATCTTTAGCCTATTACAGGCAATATATTAAGGTAAGGGATCAGATTTTTAATGAGGATAAAGAAAAAGAAATTACCCGAAAACAAATGCAGCTCGACTTTAATGTAAAAGAGCGCGATTATTTATTAAAGCAGAAACTTACCGAAGGGGAACTTAAAAGACAGCAGCAGGAACTTACCCTGAAGAGACAGCAACTGGCGCTTAGTGCTAAAGAAAAAGCCCTGGATCTGCTTACTTTTCAGAAAGCCAAAGCCGACCTTGATATTCAGCGTTTAGCCCAGGAAGGCAAATATGCCCGTGCCAGGTATCAGGCACAGCTGGCTGCAAGTATAAAAGATAAGCAGATCAGTAAACAGGACCAACAGATTAAATTTGACGGGCGTGTAAAGATATTTTTAAGCATCGCCACCGTTTTAATTTTAATTATTGCGGTTGTTATCTTTTTTAACCAGCGGAAAACAACAAGGCTGAATAAAATTATCAATAACCAAAAAAAGGAATTAGAACAGTTGAGCAAGGTTAAAGACCGCATTTTCAGCGTGGTGAGTCATGATATGCGCACGCCGGTAAACTCATTGATTTCGTTTATGCAGCTACTGGAAGGAGGGAACATAGAGCAGGAGAAACTGAACCGTTATGCGGCATCGTTAAAAAATAACCTCACTTATACTTCTACCATGATGGAGAATCTGCTCAATTGGGCAGCAAGCCAGATGCAGGGTTTTAATCCTTATTTAGAAAATCTCGATATTAAGCATTTAACCATAGAAGTAATCCATTCCCTTCAAAACAATGCGGATCAAAAACAGATCAATATCCAAAATCTGATTCCAAACGAAACCTTTTGTAAGGCCGACGAAAATATGTTAAGCCTGGTAATCAGAAACCTGGTTAGTAATGCCATTAAATTTACACCTGTTGGTGGCACCATAGCAATCAGTTCAGCGAGCTCAGGTAACCGGTTGGAAATCAAAATTTCTGATACGGGTATCGGCTTAAGCGAGGTTCAGTTAAACCACTTTAATAAACCGGGCTATCTTGGCGCTGGAGTTAGTACGCTGGGCACAAACAAAGAAAAAGGAACAGGTTTAGGTTTGTTGCTCTCCAGAACTTTTATCGGTTTAATGGCTGGAGAAATCAGCGCTGCGGCTAATCCCGGTGGGGGCAGTTGCTTTATCATTACATTAAAGAGTTAGTAGTTGAGTTTGTCATTGTGAATACAACGAAGAACCCGAAGGCTCTGCGAAGCAAATCTTTGCATTCTATTGCACTAACTACCAAAAGCACTGTCTGCAAGAAATCGTCATTGCGAGGCACGAAGCAATCTTACTGCTATGGGTGGGTAAAAATGTTAATTCAATTTCATATCTCGCGATCGTTTTGAGATTGCTTCCTCGGCTGAAAAAGCCTCCTCGCAATGACGAGCCTTCTTATTTAGTCTGTCAGTGGTCGAAGATCGAAACGAAGAATCAAGCTTTAACTACTTCAAAAACCTTGAAAGAATTTTCTTATCAATCGATTTTTCAAGCAATTCCTGTCTGTTGGCTGCACTGATCGGAACAATAAAATTATGCGTTAAATGGACCTCGTGATTGGTTAAGGTAGTGATGTGGTTGATATTAATGATATACTGTTTATGTACCCTCGAAAAAATTTTTGACGGCAATTGTTTTTCCAGGTTTTTAAGGCCAACCAGTACAATGTGTTTATCATTGCGGGTAAACAGTTTAGAAAAATCGCCCATACTCTCAATGTAGATTACATCATCATATTTCAACTTGGTGATGCCTTTGGTTTCCCTGAAAAAGAAATGATCATCACCATCCTCATTTGTCGAATTATCAGCCTGTTGAACTTCTTTTCCTACCAGTTTTTTCAATTCAAGATATTCGATCGCTTTATTTGTTGCCTTAAAAATCCTTTCGAAAGTAGCAGGCTTTACAATAAAATCTAAAGCATCGAGGTTAAAACCCTCAGCTGCATATTCAGTAAATGAAGTGATAAAAATAAAAAGAGGTTGTTTTTTAAGACTTTTTAAAAGTTCCATGCCCGAAAGTTCGGGCATATCGATGTCTGAGTAAACAATATCCACCGGTGTTGTCGAAAGGATCTGCGAAGCCTCAATACCATTACTACATATTGCCAAAATGTTTAACGAAGGTATTTTTCGAAGATGCATTTCAATGGCATCTCTTTCAATTTCGTTATCATCAATAATTATGCAGCTATACATCATTCAGGGAAGGGATTTTAAAGGGAACAGGAGATTTTAATTAATGTTTGTAATTTAATTAAAATGTGGTATTAAAAAAGAATTATGTCAACACTTTTTTAATAAACGTAGTCTTAATTCTACTTTTGATGTTTCTTCTCGCCAGTATATAATTTTTCGCCTGCTTTTACAGCCAGTTCAAGGTCGTTTTCTTCTGGTGGAACCGGACAACGGTAACCATCGCTATAGGCACAATATGGATTATAAGCTTTGTTAAAATCGATTTCTATGCGGTTATCTTTAATTTCTTTAGCATCCAGATCGATGTAACGTCCTCCTCCATAAGTTTCTTTATTATTGGTTTCATCTGTAAATGGTAAAAAGAGGTGATCTTTATAGGTAGGATTGGATGCTAGTGCAACACTTCTGTACAAAGTCATCTGGATAGTTTTCCCATTTAAACTGAAATTTATATGGGCATATCGGTAATAATCGCTGCTGCTTCCATTAAAAGTTGGCATTTTGAAAACCTTTTCGTTTTTTAACAGCACTACTTCAGCCGAAACCCGGTAAGCACTATCTGCATCATAAAAATGAAGATTTTGAAGATCGCTTTTCTTTAAAGGTGAACGGTTGTCTTTAATAAAATCTTCTTTATAGCTTTCCCGGTGTTTTGCAATCTGCTCCTGATAGCTTTGTGCAAAGCCGTTGACACTGATGAACAGGAACAGAAAAGTAATGATTTTCATATTTAAATTACACTTGCTTTATTCCTTAAAAACTGATCGGCCAATACTAATGCTGCCATGGCTTCAACAATTACTACCGCCCTTGGTACCACGCATGGATCGTGCCTGCCTTTTCCTTTAATTTCGGCGGCATCGCCGGCTGCATTGATGGTTTGCTGGTTGTGCATAATGGTGGCTACGGGTTTAAATGCTACCTTGAAAGTAATATCCATTCCGTTAGAAATACCACCTAAAATACCACCTGCATAATTGGTAGTGGTTTTAAATACTTTCGAATCTGCAGCCTTTGGCTGTGGGATATCATTATGCTGCGATCCGCGTAGTTCGCTTCCTGCAAAGCCAGAACCATATTCGAAACCATGAACTGCATTGATGCTTAACATGGCTTTGCCTAAATCGGCATGTAGTTTATCGAAAACAGGTTCGCCTAAACCAGCCGGACAACCTTTTATCACGCAACCGATTTTACCGCCTACGGTATCGCCGTCTTTTCTAACTGAATCAATAAATTCGATCATTTCGTGAGCAGTTGCCGGATCGGCACAACGTACAATATTTTCTTCCCTGATATCCAGCAAAGCTGATAAATCGTTGCTTTCTAAATTAGGAGCTTCGATGGTACCTACTGAAGTTACATGCGCAAAAATTTCGATGCCCTGTTGTTTTAAAAACAGCTTGGCAATGGCACCTGCGGCTACACGTGCAGCGGTTTCGCGCGCCGATGAACGTCCGCCACCGCGGTGGTCGCGGATACCGTATTTTGCATCATAAACATAATCGGCATGGCTGGGGCGGTAAACATCAACATTATGTCCGTAATCTTTCGATCGCTGATCTTCATTCGGAATTAAAAGCGCAATCGGGGTACCCGTACTTTTTCCTTCAAAAACGCCCGACAAAACCTGAACGGTATCGCTTTCTTTCCTCTGCGTGGTGATTTTAGATTGACCCGGTTTGCGTTTATCCAGTTCTGACTGAATAAAATCCATATCAATATCCAATTGTGCCGGACAGCCATCAATAATTACCCCAATGGCTACGCCATGAGATTCTCCAAAAGTTGTAATGCGAAATAGTTGCCCGAATGAGTTGCCTGCCATATGTTAATGAGTGAATGGTTGATTTTTTAATGATTGAATGTTGTTGTCAGTCTTGATACTTAAATCTTGATACTTAACACTTTAATCTTGATACTTAGTACTTCTATCTCGATATTTACCTTACTTAATGCCGATCTCGAATCCCGCTTTTTTCAAATCCTCCCAGTAAAAAGGATAAGATTTTTCTACTACCTGCATTTCTTCAATTTCTACTTCGTTGATTAATAATGCAAGTGGAGCAAAAGCCATTGCCATACGGTGGTCCTCGTAGGTTGCAAAAGTAACTTTCTCCGGAAAGTGGAGGTTATCTGTATTTAAGGTATAAATCAGGTTATCTTCAGTTAAAGTAACACCGATTTTGGCCAATTCGTTCTGAAGGGCCGCAATACGGTCTGTTTCTTTGATTTTTAGTGTTTCTAAACCTGTAAAAGCCATGTTTTTGCCCAGAGCAGCCGCAATAACCACAATGGTTTGTGCTAAATCAGGACAGGTTTTAAGGTCTAAAACTTCATTGGTGTCTAAAGTAAGTCCTAAGTTGCTAATGGCAATGCCTTTATCGGTTTTACTGGTGGCAATACCAAAAATCTTCATGATATTTTTGATCTGGCTATCGCCCTGTAAACTTTTCTCTTTTAAAGCAGGTAAAGCAATTTCAGCTTCATCGGCCAGGGCTGCAATGCTGTACCAGTAAGAAGCTGCGCTCCAATCAGGCTCAACCACTAAAGTGCCCGGTTTAAAAACCTGGGGTTCAATGGTGATTAAGTTTCCGTTCCAGGTATGTTTAATGCCTACTTCTGCAAGCATATCCAAAGTCATATCAACATAAGGTTTGGAAGTAAGCTCACCTTCAATCTCTAGTGTTAAACCCTGTGGCAGGATAGGGGCAATCATCAGCAAAGCAGAAATATACTGACTGCTGATATCACCTTTAATCTTTACCTGAGAAGTTTTTTGATCCAAGGGACCAACAATATTCAATGGTGGGAAACCTTCAGCTTCCGCATAAGAAATATCAGCTCCGATTGTTTTTAAAGCCTCGGCCAAAATTCCGATAGGGCGTTGTTTCATCCGCTCGGTTCCGGTTAAGAGGAAATTTCCGTTTTTGGCAGAAAGATAGGCCGAAAGAAAACGCATCGCCGTGCCTGCCGGACCAACGTCTACTGTTTTCGATTCTTCAATTTCTACTTCTAATTCTTCTTCAAGATTATTAAGGATACCATTTAATGTTACCGTATCGGCCGCATTAGATAGGTTTTCAACTTTAACCAGTTTTTTGCTTAAAGCGCTAATAATTAAGGCCCTGTTGCATTCGCTTTTTGAGCCTGTTAATTGGATTTCCGTATTAATATTCTTGGTTCCTTTAAAAGAAACTAAGGCATTTTTCGACATTTTATTCTGTTTTATTCTCAAATGTAAGTGTCAGGTGTTTTCACCTGACACCACATCTTATATTATTAATCGTCATATTCCTTCAACAAGCTCAGGATGACACTGCTGCCAGACAAGCTTTTAGCTTTGGTCTTTCAGCTTTAAGCTATCTATGCTTTTACTTCGTTATGTTGTTCTGCAGCAATACCTTGTTCAGCTTTGCCGGCATTCATAATTTCAGTTTGTTTACGGATTGATTCGCCGTGTACCAATTCTAAGAATTTTTCGGTAAAGTTAAGGTCTAATTTTAAAGCTTTTGCAAAAGCCTGACCTTTTTGAATGATGGCATCCCAACGGTTAACCTGTAAAATAGTTACCTGGTTATCGCGTTTAAATTCGCCGATTTTGGCAACGATAGCCATACGCTCACCTAATTTTTGCAATAAGATATCGTCTATTTTATCGATTGATTTACGTAGTTCGGCCAATTTATCAGCAGAAGCTTCGTTTGCTACTTCTGGTTCGCGAACAGTTAAGCGGCCTACCAATTCTGATAATGCAGCAGGGGTAACCTGTTGTTTAGCATCGGTCCAAGCAACAGAAGGATCTACGTGCGATTCGATCATTAAACCCTGCATATCCAAATCCAATGCTTTTTGAGAGATGTAAGGGATCAGTTCGCGGTTACCGCAGATGTGGCTTGGATCGTTGATGATCGGCAAATCAGGGCAAAGTGTTTTTAACTGGATAGCAAGTTCCCACATGGGTTCGTTACGGAAAGAGCTTTTCTCAAATGAAGAGAAACCGCGGTGGATAGCTCCGATTTTAGTAATACCTGCACCATTGATACGCTCGATAGCACCGATCCATAACTGTAAATCAGGGTTAACCGGGTTTTTGATTAATACAGGAACATCATGACCTTTTAAAGCATCAGCAATTTCCTGAACGGTGAAAGGGTTTACAGTAGAACGTGCACCAATCCAAAGGATATCTACACCAGCTGCCAAAGCCTCTTCAACGTGTTTTGCATTTGCAACCTCTACTGCTGTTGGTAAACCTGTTTCTGCTTTAGCGCGTTTTAACCACTCTAAACCAATGCTTCCGATACCTTCGAATTCTCCCGGACGGGTACGTGGTTTCCAGATACCAGCTCTTAATACCGATACTTTACCGGTTGCAGCCAATAAATGTGCTGTAGTTAATAATTGCTCTTCAGTTTCGGCGCTACAAGGACCAGAAATGATTAATGGTTCGTTGTTTACGTTTAACCAGGTGTTTAAAGGTTGAATGTTCAAATTAAGTTTCATGATGCTGAGTTTGTAATATTTTGTAATTCTATTGTTTAATTGTTGTATTGTTTTTATTGTTGGATTAAAACTGCCAACTGAAAATTGCCAACTGTTTAGGGTTAATCGGTTAACTGTTTACCCTTCGGCTACGCTCAGGGGGTTAATTGTAGAGTTAACTTTCCCAATTAACCAGTTAACCAATTTATACAGTTAACCAAACTATACTTTATCGTTCTTTTGATATTCGCCGAGTATATTAAAGTTCGATGTATATTTTAATGCTTTTCTGATGGCTTTATCATATTTTTCGGTGCTTGGCCATTCTAAGTCGACGTAAAAGTAATACTCATTTCTTTTACCCAATACCGGCATAGATTGTATTTTTGTTAAGCTTACATCCTGTTCGGCAAATACATTTAAAACGGTTGCCAGCGAGCCTGCTTTATGTCCAACCTGAAAACAGATTGAAGCTTTATTGATTTTCTTCCCTTCGTCGGTTTTGTCTTTTTTAAGGATCAGGAAACGGGTATAGTTTTTCTTATTGGATTCTACACGGCGTTCTAGAATATTTAAACCGTAAAGTTCTGCGGCTAAACTGTTTGCGATGGCCATGGTATCGGTTAATTTTTCTTCCTGGATACGTTTGGCACATGCAGCGGTGTCGTTACTTTCCACAATTTTAATGTGTGGGTAATCGTAAAAGAAATCGATGCATTGGCGGATGGCAATAGGGTGTGAGGTAACGATTTTAATATCCTCAAACTTTACACCGGGTAAGGCCATTAAATGCAATTGGATAGGAAGATAAACTTCGCCAACCACTGCAAAACCGTAATCGCGGATGAGCGTGTAGTTTGGCAATAAACTGCCTGCAATAGAATTTTCGATGGCCATTACCACGAAATCAGCTTCTCTGTTTTCCAGCTTATCGCAGGTTTCTTTAAAAGAATTGCACTCTACCGTTTCAATTTCCTTGCCAAAGAATTTGTATGCGGCTTCTTCGTGAAAAGATGCTTTAATACCCTGAATTGCTACACGTTTTGTCGTTTCCATTTTTGCGTTAAAACAAAAAAGTCCCGGCTGTTTGCCGGGACTTTATTATACATTTTAATATTGTTATATATCTTTTTGCATATTAGCCCCGGCTCTCACTAAAATAGTAAAAGTAACCAAAGTAATATGTGTTTTTGTTTTGCATTTATTTTTTGTTGAGCCAAATGTAGTAACAAAATTTAATTTGTCAATAGAAAAATGAAAATATTTTAAATAAAATTAAATTTTGTTAAAAATGGGCTGATTTTGTTATTTGTCTTTTTGTGGATGAGAATTGGTTAAAAACAGATTTTTATGTGGTTGGAGGCAGTGAAAGGGAAATCTGTTTAGATAGATCAGTATTAAAGACTATCGATAATCTTTTGTATATCTTTTTTAGTAATACTAGCCTCTTCCGATTTGTCGTATATGTAAATCATATTAATTTCATCTTCTACCTGTAAATAGGTAATCACTCTATAACCACCACTTTTTCCTTTTCCCTTGCTTTTTACAGCTAGTCTTATTTTGAAAATATTGTTACCTAATGGAGTACCTGTGTTAGGGGTTTCTAATAATATTGATTCTAACTGAGATAAATCGTTAATTAATGATAGATGTTTCTTTTTTAATTGCTTGGCTTTCTTTATAAAAATAGGGGAATAGATTATTCTAATTTCTGCCATTATATATCACTTAACGATAGTGAAGCAATTTTACCATCTTTTATATCTTTAGCTTCTTTTAAACCTTGCCTTATACCATTCAGCAAGTTTTCTTTCTTAGAAGATTGGATTACTTTGCCATTAATTCTTTTGATTACCTCCAGAAGAAATTCAGTATCGTTATCTTTAACTTGTATGGTTAATGTTGTCATCGCAGTAAATTTATATCAAAAATACAAATTATATTTTGTTTAAGATATGATTTAAAAATATCAAAACAGCCATCATTTCGAGCGAGTACAACGCAGTGGAGAAGTCTGTCTCGAGGTAGATCTCTCCATTCCACTGCGTTCCAGTCGAGATGACGGTGCTTTTAATGAATTTTTTCAAATACGCAAACATCATTCGTGTTAATCTGTGCACCCGTGGCTAAAAAACATCAGCAACCAAAAATGGCCTGTGTTTCCACAAGCCATTCCTTATCTAAAAGATTAATTTTTTATCCTGTAGAGCTTAATTCCCCACGATCGTTAAGTCCTTTTACTTTGTTTTGTTGTAAGGCTTCGAAGTTTTTCTTTTCTTCATCACGCAGCTCTTGTTGCATAATTTTAGCAATTTTGGTGCTTCCATCATGGCTCCAGCCTGGTGGGTTGAAAATATACCTCACCTTATCCATAAAAGTTGGCGCTTTTTTCACATCAGCGGTTAAAGCGATAAATTCGTGGAAAATGATGTTTACAGGGCCGGTATCTTTCGGTTGGGTAGTTAAACCGTATTTTACTACATCCTCTGGTAGTTCTGCCTGAAAAGTTCCAAACCACCTGTCCCAAAGAATTAAAACCATGCCCATATTTTTATCCAGGTAACGCACATTGCTGGCGTGGTGTACACGGTGGTGCGACGGGGTTACAAAGATATATTCGTACCATTTAGGGAATTTGATACTGTACTGTGTATGTACCAGATTGCCATAAATCTGGGTCACCAGGTAGGCGAAAAGAATATCAACCGCGGTAAAACCCATAAATGCCAAAGGCAGATAAAAGAATACACGGTACATCGGCTCAAAAACCGTAGAACGGAAACCTGTAGTTAAGTTAAAATGTTCTGATGAGTGGTGTGTAACATGCATGGCCCAGAAAAAGCGCACGTAATGGCCAACGGTATGTAAAAACCAGTACAGAAAATCCTGTGCTAGAATTAATACCAGCCAATAAACCCAAACATTACTAATCTGGAACAAACGAAACTGGTAGCAATATGCCAGCAAGAAAAACGTGAATGTTTTTGTGCCTAAATTGATCACCACAGCTGCCGTCATCAGGTAAATATTCGTCCAGGTATCGCGTTTGGTATATAATTTTCTGTCGTGCTGGTAACTGAAATACATTTCAACCAGGGTTAAAACGATTACGAAACCAAAAAGCCCGATTACAGAAATATCACTTCCGGTAAAATTCATTTTATAAACTGTTATAATAATCCAAACTGCTTAAAATATCGGCAGTGCTTACACGGCAGTTAAACGTGCATTTGCCAGTTGTTTCTAAAAGTGAAAACAAAATGTTTCCGTCTTCATTCTTTTTATCACTTTGCATCAGTTCTAAAAGGGTATCGAAACTTTCTTTTTTGATGTGGTATTTCGGATATAACGACAAAATATAGCTGCTGATATCATTCAGCTCTTCTTTTGATAGTGTACTGTTTTTAATCGATAATGCGGCTTCGCAAACAAAACCGATGGCAATTGCCTCGCCATGGGTTAACGGATTTTCATCATTTGCCAGCGAATAACCTTCTACAGCATGACCAATGGTATGACCGAAGTTTAAAATCTTCCGCAGGTTTTTCTCATGGGGATCGATGGTTACTACCTCGTTTTTAATCTCCACCGAACGGTAAATATCTTCGGCAGAAGGGGTAAGGTAATTGCTTGCCTTTAGCTTTTCGTAATAAGGTTTATCGTAAATCAAACCATGTTTAATCATTTCGGCAAAGCCTGATAAAAGCTCACGTTCCGGCAATGTTTTCAAAAATGCGGTTTCAATAAAAACCATCTGTGGCAAGGTAAACGTACCCACCATGTTTTTAACGTTATCGATATCGATGCCGGTTTTGCCTCCTACCGAGGCATCGACCTGAGATAATAGCGTAGTAGGCACATTGATAAAATCGATTCCCCTTTTATAGGTTGAGGCAATAAAACCGCCCATATCGGTAATTACACCTCCGCCGAGGTTAATCATCAGACTTTTGCGGTCGGCTTCAAAATCCAGCAGGGTTTTCCAGATGCCTATACAAAAATCGATGTTTTTATTTTCTTCTCCCGCGGATGTTTCAATCAGGTCGAATTCAGAAAAATCATCTAAAAGTGACTGAAACAGGGGCAAACAAATTTCACTGGTATGCTCATCTGCAAATACAAAAACTTTACTGTATTTATTGCTTTCTAAAAGTGTTTTTAAGGCGTCTAAATTGCTTTCGAAATAAAGCGAATGGCCTGCGCTCGTTAAGGTTTCCATTAAATTACTTCGATTTTATCTTGTTCAAAAGTGATGATGTCGCCAACTCTAACCTTGTAGCGTTTGCGGAATTCTACCTCGCCGTTGCATTTTACCAAACCGTCCATCACGGCAGCTTGTGCATCGCCTCCGGTGCCCACCAAACCTGTTGCTTTTAGCAGCTGGATTAATGGAATAAACTCGCCTTCTAATTTGAATTGTATCATTTTGTGCAAAAATACGATTATTTCGAGGTTTTTAGTTTTAACAACCGATGCTTTTTATAATTTTGCACCATTCTGACTTATTACATAGATAAAAATGGATTTATCCCCCAATAAACAACCTAATTTCGACAACACGGAAATCGCTTTCCGCCAAAAATCTAATCAGGAACTAAAAAAAGCATACTGGCTTTTTAAAATGATCGGCAGTAACTTTTTAACCAAAGTTGGTCCGGCAATTACAAACTTCTTTTTAAACATTGGTTTGCCTATTCAGGGTGCCATAAAAGCAACCATTTTTCAGCAGTTTTGCGGTGGCGAAACCATTGCCGAATGTAATAAGGCTATCGATCAGCTGGATAAAGGCGGTGTGGGTACCATTTTGGATTATTCGGTAGAAGGAGAGGAAGAAGAACAGGTATTTGATGAAACCTGTGCCGAAATTATCCGCACCATTGTGCGTGCCGATGGTGATGTGAAAATCCCGATTACCGTATTTAAGATTACCGGTATTGGCCGTTTTGCATTGTTGCAGAAACTTGATGCCAAAGAAAAATTAACCGCTACGGAAGAAGCAGAATACGAAAAAGTGAAACTTCGCTGCGAAATGATCTGCAAAACTGCTTTTGATAAAGGTGTGCCGATTATGATCGATGCGGAAGAAACCTGGATTCAGAATACCATTGATGAACTGGCTTTGGATATGATGCGTAAATTTAACCGCAAGCGCATTATTGTTTATAACACTTACCAGATGTACCGCCATGATAAACTGGCCGATATGAAAGCCGACCACTTAATTGCAAAGGCTGACGGCTTTATTCTGGGTGTTAAAATGGTGCGTGGTGCCTACATGGAAAAAGAACGTAAACGTGCTGCTGAAATGGGTTATCCTTCGCCCATCCAACCGGATAAGGAGGCATCAGACCGTGATTATAATGAATCGTTACGCTACTGCGTTGATCATATCGAAGAAATAGCCATTGTTGCCGGAACGCATAATGAAGATAGCAGCCGTTTATTAACTTATCTTTTAGAAGAAAAAAATATTTCGCATAACCATCCGCATGTATATTTTGCCCAATTGTTGGGTATGAGCGATAATTTGAGCTTTAACCTTGCAGATGCCAACTATAATGTAGCCAAATACGTGCCTTATGGACCAATTAAGGCGGTAATGCCGTATTTATTCAGAAGGGCACAGGAAAATACCTCGGTTGCCGGACAAACAGGCCGTGAATTGGGCTTGATTGAAAGGGAATTGAAGAGAAGGAAACTTTAGTTCAGTTGGCAGTTTTTAGTTAAAAGTTTCCAGTTGACAGTTTTCAGTTAAAAGTTTCCAGTTGACAGTTTTCCTTTAATAGAGTCGTCATCTCGACTGAAGCATAGCGAAACGGAGAGATCTATCTCGAGACAGATTTAGCTTCGCTGAGCACTACGTGGTTCTCGACTTCGCTGCACTCTGCTCGAAATGACGACTTTTTTGGTTAAGTTGTCAATCCTGAGCCTGTCGAAGGATCTCTGTTCCACTCCGTTTTGCTCGAGATGACGATTTTTTTTGGAAATGATTGTTCAGTAATTCTTGGGGGATGCAGTCCCGCTTTTCGCTTTATACCGATGAAAAATCGGTATGCCCGCTTCAATCGGGTTTAGTAACAAAAAGACTGTTTAAGAATATTGGTCACGCAAAAACTAATATTTCACAACGCTTGCGCCCGTTTCCAAACGGGTGCATCAATAACTGCACGATTTTATCGTGATAAAACGATAGGCTATCTACACTTCAGACTTCCAAGTTCTCCCTCCGCTCGTGGCTTTATTAAACTTCGAAAGTGTTTGCCGGGGTTATTTCTTCACCACAAAAGGCTGCCTTCCGGTAAGTAAATCATAAAACAGGATAAAAATCGCTTGCTAAGCTATAACCCGGATATTGAAAGGTAGCAGGTTTGTTTTTCTCAAAGAAAAAGTGCCCCACCCATGCAAAACCATATCCCAATATGGGCATGGCCAGAAAGAAATGCCAGTTATGGAAAAGAAATCCGGTAAAAAAGGCCAGTACCACTAAACCCGTTCCGATAAAATGCAGGATGCGTGAGGCGGTATTGCTATGTTCGGTAAGGTAAAAAGGGTAAAACTCTTTAAGCGATTTATACTTTTTCTCTGTCATACCCTAATTTACAAAATTCCGTTTGCTTTTAAAAATGAGGCTAATTGCGCAGGTTTTTCGGTCATGAGTAAGGTATTTAATCCTACTTTTTTAGCACCTTCAATGTGCTGCGGACTATCATCAATAAACAAAGTTTCGGCAGGATTTAAATTATTCTCTTTTAGTACCTGCTCAAAAATATTGGTATTAGGTTTACGCAATTTCATGTGTTGCGAGAAATAAGCCTTCTCGAAATAAGCATCGTAATTATTGATTTTGAAAGTGGCTTTTAAATAATCGATAATCCAATTGTAGTGGATTTCGTTATTGTTGCTCAGCAAAAAGGTACGGTACTTATCTTTAACCTGAAGCAATAAATCGTGGTTTTCCTGGATGGTACCGATTAAAAGACTGTTCCATGCATCGTCGATTTGCTGGTCGGTTAAATCGGGGTTGTTAGCTGCCTTTCTGATCCCTACCCTGAATTCTGCCGGAGAAATGGCACCTGTTTCAAAATCATCAAATAACTGGTTGTGTGCTTTATGTGCAAAGAAGTTTTCGATATCAGTAATCCCCAGCTTTTTAAATGATGCCTGGGCAATCTTGAAATCGATATCAAATATGACGTTTCCGTAATCGAAAATAATGTTCTTAATGTTTTGCATAAATACGCTGAATTTGCTGCAAAGATATTATTGCTGATTTAATGAAGGATGTAAAAGCATTATTTTTTACAATAAAAAACCCGAAACCTTTAAGATGGGGTTCCGGGTTCTGTTTTGTATTTTAAACCTATTTGGGTTCTACCGTGATGGATTGTATAATCGGGCGGTTCTTTTGATCATCAGTTTTAAGTTCTTTGAAAACAAAATAAATCGAATGGAACTTTCCGTCAGAAATCATACTGATCGGCACACTTTTCCTGAAAGTAGATTTTCCGATCATGATGCCTTTGCTATCATCCAGTCTGATTTCGATTTCGCCATCGCTGCCCGGAGCAAGGTTTAAGAACGAGAACCCGAAACCAGCAATACCTGTTAAATCCACATTTTTGATGGCAATCCAGCCGCTTTGCTGGCTAAGTACAATTTTTTCACCTCCAAAAACATCTTTTCTTTCAAAACCTGCAAAGTCCTTAATATCTGCAGCGTCAATTACACTGCTTTTCAGGTTAACAAGATTGGTGGTGGTTAAAGGCTTTAAACCTTTGGCACCTGCATTGGTATAGGTTGCTTTTAAAGTTAAAACCGATTTCTTTTTATCTGTATTTGCAGGTGGAACAATTTTGCCGGAAGTAGGTAATGATGCTTTAACCGCTTCTTTATTGTCTAATGTCATAATCCATTCGGTAATTTTCTTTACATCGGCTTCTTTCATGGCTGTGTGGGCAGGCATGGGAACTTCGCCCCAAACACCCTGACTACCGCCTATTACTTTCGATGCTAAATAATCAACAGCTTTAGGGTCGTTTTTATATTTAGCTGCAACTTTATCAAAAGCAGGACCGATAGAAACAGCTGATTCTTTATGGCAGGTGCTGCAATCTGCTTTTAACATCAATGCTTTACCAATCATGGTTTGAGCGGCCTGCTGGTGACCTAGCTGTGCCCCGGCCATATCGCTTCCTTCGGTATAGGTGTTCGAAATATAAATGCGGCTATTGTTTACTTTTGAGCTTCTATCGCTCACCAAAACCTTATAATCAACGGGTTTATTAGGGAAATAGAAAGTTTTGTTACCGGCAAGATCTATTGTTACATTAGGATGTTCGTTACCTGCAAAAACAGGGATAACAGCACTTTTAGCCGATGCTTTGCTTTTATCCATTACAGTAACACTTACCGGATATTCGCCTGCTTTGGTAAAAGTGTATTGTAAATTTGGAGTAGTAGTGGTTTTAGTAATTCCTTTGCCCAGGTTCCACACATAGGTTAACGCATCTCCATCAGGATCTTTTGCAGTAACTTTTGCGGTTAATTTGTAAGGAAGCAACCCGCTGGTTTTTACGATATCCAGCTTTTCTACACTTGGCGGACGGTTTCCGCTCAGGTAATCGATCCTTGAGATGGCTGCATCAGGGTTTTTACTAAACCAGCCTTTACCATATTCGAGAATATATAATTTTCCATCAGGACCTAATTCCATATCGATTGGTGCAGCTAATGAAACCTTAAATAAAAATGGCTCCATGCTCTGGTAATCACCTTTATCATTCATGGTTACGGCCTTAACCCATCCGCGTACCCATTCGTAGATAATCAGTTTTCCGTTATAATAAGCTGGGTAGGGTGAGTTGGTTTTGTGATATAACACCGGTCCGGCCATTGCTGTACGTCCGCCTGCGCCCACCTGGGGAAATTCGGCCGATTCGCCATAAGGATACCAGATAAATGCCGGTTGTGCCGGTGGAAGCTGCTGCAAACCGGTATTATTTGGCGAATTGTTGATCGGTGCCTGAGGATCGAAAGCACTGCCATTTGCACCATTGGTAAAATCGTAAGCCTTGTAAGGGTAGTTATTACCGATAAATAAAGGCCAGCCGAAATTACCCGCTTTTTTTGCCTGGTTTACCTCGTCGTAACCTCTTGGGCCTCTTAATGCATCATCATTAGAGGCATCAGGACCAACTTCTCCCCAATATACATAATTGGTTTTTTGATCTACCGAAATACGGTAGGGGTTTCTATCGCCCATTACATAAATCTCCGGACGGGCTTTAGGATCGTTTTTTGGGAAAAGGTTACCATCAGGAATACTGTAGGTGCCATCTTCGTTCACTTTAATCCTTAAAATTTTTCCGCGTAAATCGTTGGTATTTCCAGCCGATCTTCTGGCGTCGTATTGCTCAAAACCCTTTCTGTTATCAAGGGGGGCATATCCTTTGTTCACAAATTCCTGCTTTGGCGCATCAAACGGTGTAGAGTTATCGCCTGTAGAAACATACAGCAGGTTATCGGAGCCAAAAGCAATCGAACCACCGGTATGGCAGCAGATTTCGCGTTGAGAGTAAAATTCTAAAATGATTTTCTCTGATTCTTTTACAACCTGATCGTTAACGAGCTTAAACCTTGATAAACGGTTTACCGACTTATCAAAAGGACTGTAAAAAAGGTAAATGTATTTGTTAACGGCAAATTTTGGGTCGGCAGCCATTCCTAATAAACCTTCTTCGGCATTTACATCCGGATTGCTGGTTTTAAAATAAACGTCAAGCTTGCCGGCTTCTTTGATTTTTTTTGTACTGTTTTTATAAATCAATACTTCTCCCCGGCGTTGAGCCACCAGAATATCGAGGTTGGGCAGTACGGCCATTTCTGTAGGCTCGAAAAATTCTCCCTGGGCCAGGGTTGCTTTAACAAAGCGGTCCTGATCGGGTGTATCAATCCTGTTTTTTTTAGAAAAATCGAAAGTATGTTTTTCGTAATTTTTTTTGGTTAGTGTAGTTGCGGAAATCAGTATAAATGCACTTGCTGATAACAATACGGTAAATGTTGTTTTCATCTATTTGGTTGAGGGATTTTCAATAAATATAGATGTAAGTTTTAAAAAATGAGGTATTGTATCAAAAATTATGCGGATTTTAACCGTAAAGGATAGAAATGTTGAATTTTATGATAAAATGATTGAATATTTAATAACATCAAAATTTATCAGTTACTTTTGGTAACCTTCAAAATATAATCGGCCAGATTGTCTATTTCTTTTTTGCTGATGGCTCCGTTCCAGGCCGGCATACCTTTGTTTATGATGCCGTTAGTGATGTTGTTGATGATCGATTGCTTATCTGCCCCATGTTTAAATTTTCCTCCGATAAGGCTATAAACGGTTTCGGTACCCTGTAATTTATCGCCATGGCAAGATGCGCATAGCTGTTTAAACATGGCGGCCGGACCTGTTTCCATATTTGGCATTTTATTATTGGACGATATGGTTTGCGTTACCTGATCGGTTTTTGTAGCTGATGGCCGCAACCTGAGGATCATATCGTATGGCCTTTCGCCTTTGCTTTCGGGCAGGTCGAAATTTGAGGTTGATATATAAAGATATCCATCCGGCCCAACTACTAAGGACCTGATTCTTCCATATTGTTTTTTCAATAATATTTCCTGTTTAATGATTTTATCTTTCTCCATTACAATCCTCAGGATAGATTCTCCACGTAAACAGGCAACCAGTAAATTTCCCCTGAGCTGTGGAAAAACATTGCCCTGATAAAATACCGCTTCCGAAGGCCCGATAGAAGGTGTATATTCCAGTAATGGATTAAGCATTCCGGTTTTGGTTTCCTGATGGTGGATTATCGGCCATCCATAATTAGCACCTTTTTTAACGATATTAATTTCATCTCCACCGGTGGGACCATGTTCGGTAGCATAAAACAGCTTTGTTTGTGGCTCAAACGCCATACCTTGCGGGTTGCGGTGACCATACGACCAGATTTCTTTACGGGCAGTATCATTTTTTATAAAAGGATTATCGGCAGGAATGCTCCCGTCATCGTTTATCCGCAATATTTTGCCGTTGTAGGTTTTCAAATCCTGAGCAAGGATAGGTTGATCGGCATCGCCGGTTGTGATGTATAATTTTTGATCAGGCCCGAAAACCAATCTGCATCCGGTATGGTTGCGTGCGGCAGGAATCTGCTCAATCAATACTTTAGGCTTAATCAAGGTATCATTTTTTAATTCATAACGGACCACTCGAAGCCACAATCTGTTATTTTGACCATAATTATGGGCGATATATATAAAATGGTTGCTGCTAAAATTCGGGTGGATCACCATCCCTAATAGCCCCGTTTTGGTTTCTGCTTTTACATCGTTAACTTCCAGAATTGGTTTTTGCTGAAGCTTTCCGTTGCGGTAAATACGTATACGGCCGGGGCGTTCGGTAAACAGCATGCTACGATCTGGTAAAAAAACGATCTGCCATGGTACTGTAAGATTGCTTGCCAGGGTATCTATTTTAAAAGAAATGTGATCTCCGTCAACTGTGTTTTTATTTGCAAAACCGCTGATCAATACAATTGCAAGTATAGAAATTAGGCTGATAGTAGGCTTGATTTTCATCATGGACAGGTATTTAATAAAACGTTTTACTAAATAAATATAAACGAAAAATTTAATACATTGGTAAACCTGTTGATAGCATAGATTTTTTTGCTGAATTATTTGATCACCAGAATGGTACCGTCATTTTTAAGTTTGTAATAATACTGTTTTTCCTGCCGACGGGTTAAAATTTCAATCTGGGTTACTTCACCCTGTTTTCCGGTATCATCTTTAATGGTGTCGCCCTTTTTAATACCCTCCAGTTCCTCATTAGTGCTGTTTTTCGATAAGTATTTCATATTTGTTAGTATAATGTCTATTAGTAACATCCTTTACTTATATATGTTTTAACAGATGACCAGGCTTATTCTTCAATCTTATGATTGAAATCTGCGTTTAAATTACTAAAAATATTAAACTATTACAACTTATAGTTGTTAATGTGTAGTTTAATTTAGATTTTAATTCAGAATTTGAAATAATTTGTGTTGAATAATTTACCCATTTATTTGAGGAGATATATCTACAAATGTCGCAAGAATAGAGGTTATAAATTACCTTATGCTGTAATATATAACCGCAATGCAGCATTTTAACAATTGGCATAATTTTTTAGATATCCATTAAAATCAGGTAGGTGATTCGGATGGCGGTGATGGTTGACTGTTCGAAACAGTTTGTTGATCAACTTTGCAAGCTACAAGGTTGACTAACTGAATCCGAAATTCGTTTTCCTGTTTTTTTAAAAGTGTTTTTTATAATATTTGCACGCTGAAAAAGTTTAGGTTGCCTAAAAAATACTTCAGGTATTGTAACCTTATATTGCTGTTTCAGTCTTAGTGATGTTTATCCTTTAAGTTTATTATGATACAATTAGAGCCAATTAGCGGGGTTTTTAATAGAGAACGTGCATTGCAGGCAATATATCCGATGCGGATGTTGATTGTAAAGCAGGCTGATGGCTTTTTATGCATGAATTCCGGCGATTACGAACTGCGCGACAAAAGGATATTTTTTATTCCTGAAGAAGGATTGGTTAGGCTTGAAGGGCGTATTACAGCTGGTTACTGGTTAAATTTTAGCAGTACGCTGTATACAGAGTTTTTGCTCCAGCACCTGGATCCATTGGCCAAAAATCTATTTTTAAATTTATCGTTCAGGGATTTAAGCATACAGGAGTCTGTAAAAACCTATAGTCTGATCGATCAGCTTAAAAGGGAGATTGTTGAAGAAAAGGATACGCGTTTCCTTGCACAGTATTTATCACTTTTTCTTGGTTTTACAGCAGGATTAGACGGTTATCTGGCAGCTTTAACTTTGGATGAGTTACAGCAGGTTTTGCGTTTTAAAGCCATTTTAGATCAGTATTACAGGGTAGAAAGATCCATTCAGTTTTATGCGGAAGGTATGGGGATGAGTATAGGGAAACTGAATAAATTTTTAGATCGTGTATTGGGGAAAAGCTTAACCGTGCTTATAAAAGACAGGATTATGCGGGAAGCAGAAGAACTATTAACGCACAGTGATTTTTCTATTGATCAGATAGCGGCTATATTAGGGTTTGAACAAACTGTAAACTTTACAAAAAGTTTTAAAAGACATAAAGGAATATCGGTACTTCAGTTTTGTAAACTGGTATAAATGAAAGATGAAAATTGGTGCGTCTGGCAAAAAAATGGCCATCATATTGATTTCATCTCTTCTAAAAACAGGCTTTCCGGTCCTCACCACATTAATTGCTTTAGCGCCTAACGCGTAAGGCTTTGCTCACTGGATCTATTATCAGCCGCACCAATTTTTCATTTTGCTAAAATATGAAATCTTGGCTTAAAGCAAAAAAAAATCTCAATTCTTTTACAAATCTGTATACAGGTGTTTACATGGCTGTTTCTCGCTATTTATCTGCTATTTCAACTGCCATCGAAGATTTAAGATAATGGATAAGGATTAAACATAACAGGAATAAAGTAAATTTTAAAGAAATATGATTCTATACAGTTCGTTTTGTGTAGTATTTGTTATACATTCGGGTGTTATCTGTTTTTGTTTGAGTTTTTGCCTGAACCTGGATGTTAGATTATAACACGTTAATCTTCAAACAGGTAACCACTATAGGCTAATCCTTTTGCCACGCTTTTAAAGTTATCGCCGGAGTTTAAAGGGATATGCGGAAATTTATTTTTAAAAAGGTTTTGCACTGCCGAAACCATCGAAGTTCCGCCGGTTAGGAACAAACAATCAATATCCTGCGGATTGATGTTGTAGGTTTCCATAAACTGATCCAGGTAAGTATCTATTCTACTGATATCTTTTTCGATGATGGCATTATATTGGCCGAGCGAAATGTTTTCTTCAATTTCAATCTCCATATTATGGTATTCAAAAGTAGAAACAGGCTGGTCTGAAAGTTCGATTTTGGTTTTCTCAATCGACCTGAAAAGTGAATAGCCCAGGTTATTTTCGATTAGCGTAATGAGGTTTTTAAATTTCGGGTCGTTTTTAGAATAATAATAATATTCTTCAATTTCTTTCTGGATTTTTAAGCCATTAAAGAAGTTCATTTTATCCCAGGTACAGATATTGGCAAATAGTGATTTGGGTACGTTTAATACTTTGCCCGGCGTAGCTTCATACATGGTATTTTTCCCAAAATATGGCGTTCCTTTATCCCACATAAAAGCAGAATCTAAACTATCGCCACCGATATAGATACCGCCCGATGCAATCATGTCGTTTTTACGGTCTTTACTGCCCACTTTATCCGGATCGAGGATGAGGTAGGTAAAATCGGTAGTACCTCCGCCCAAATCGGCAACCAGTACACGTTCCTTCTTTTTTATGGTTTTCTCGTAGGCAAAAGCCGCCCCGATGGGTTCGAACTGGAAACGTACTTCGCTAAAACCAGCACTTTCTGCTGCTTTTTTAAGCCTGGTTTGCGCAAGCGTATCTTTCATGGTATTATCATCATCAAAGAAAACAGGTCGGCCAATAACAGCTTTCTGGCAATCTTCGCCGATAATTTTATCTGCTTTTTGTTTTAAGTCTTTAAGGATCAGCGTAACCAGGTCTGACGCGGTATAACGTTTATTGTGGATCCGCGTTTCGGTAAAGGTGGTACGCGAAAGAATCTGTTTAATGGATTTAATAAACCTGCCCTTCATGCCATCGCTTAAATAGGCTTCAATTGCTTTTTCGCCAACAATATGGTTTTCGCCATCAATAATGCTTTTAACCTCTGTGAAATAAATTAACGAAGGGATAGAAATTGTATCGATAATCTCCTTTTTTTCTTCATCATAAATCGATAATGCCGAGTTGGTTGTTCCAAAATCGATTCCGTATAAAAACTTACTCATGGGTTTAACGTATTGTGGGTGTAGCTAAGAAATGGGGCTGCGAAAGTATCAAAAAATGGTTTAAGAAGCTAAAGTTTTTAAAATAATTCACTTGTGCCCAAATGGGCATTAACAATGCGGGTAATCTGCTGGCCAAGTTCTTTTGCATTTCCGATACCTACACTCTTTATGGCCGCAAGCTGATCGGTAGTTTTGGGCATCCGCTCAGCTATCGAAAGTAATGCGAGATCGGAAAGTACGGCATAATCCTGTGTTCCCCTTTGCGCGGCTATGGTTTTACGCCATTCTACCAGGTTTTTGTATACCTGCGGATTGGAAATTTCTTTTGGCTTGATACTCGATTTAATGATCTTTTTCTCGGGCTGTTTGTTACCTGCGGCATGCAGGGTATCGATGTAATCTTTAATTGAAAAAGGATTCCACGATATTTTAAATAAAGCCAGTTTGGTTTGAAGCGCATCTTTACAATCTTTCAATACCGTAAGTAACTTATCCGAGTGGGTATCGTTATAAAAATTGATAGCGACAATCTTCGCCATCAATACCATTACCTGTTCGAGTTTTGGAATGAAATAATCGGATGCTTTTTTCACGCGCTCCATAAAAGCACCGGCATTGGCAGGGTTTTCGGAAGTGCTTATTTTTGAAAATTCTTTTGTTATAAAGTTTCTGGCTACTTTAAAAACTTCGTTCTGCAGGATCTGGTTTGCTTGTTCATAAATAGATAAAAAAGCATTTTTTTCATCTTTATCAATGAGTTTCGAGCGGCCCAGTTTTTCCCAGTCTTTGGCCACGAGCGAAAAATCCAGTAATTCGTGGATCAAACTCCAGGCATATTGCTGGCTATATTTTTCCAGTAATTCGGGTGTAGGCTTATCCTGGTGGCTGGCTTTTGTAAAACTGATTACTTTTGCGTCGGTTATGATGCTCTCGGCAGTTACCGGAGATTTTAAGATCAATCCTTCCAAACTTCTGCAACGACTTAATGCCACATAGGCCTGTCCGTGGGTAAAAGCGGTGCTTACATCAACAATGGCATGATCGAAGGTTAAACCCTGACTCTTATGAACAGTGATGGCCCAGGCGAGTTTAAACGGATATTGGGAGAATGAACCTGTACTTGTTTCGTCGATTTTATTGTCTTCATCGCTAAGGCTGTATTTTACATTCTGCCAGATTTCTTTCTCCACTTCAATCTCTTTACCATCGCCAGAAAAAGCAACTTTTATCGAATGCTGATCAATTGCGGTGATTTTTGCTGCTTTCCCGTTATAATATTGCTTTTTGCCAGATGAATCATTTTTAATAAAAATCACCTGTGCGCCCAGTTTTAACTGGAGTTTTTCGTCGGTAGGGTAGGCATCTTTAGGAAAATCGCCACTGATTTCGGCATCAAAATCAAACATTTCGCCCTCCAGTTTCTCTAAGCAGCCCTGGTTAATTTCGTTTACCAGTTGGTTATGCGTGGTTAACGTGATGTAATCATCTTTCCATTCCTGATCTAAAGATGGATCGTAACGTTCGTTAAGTTTTTCTAGCAGATTGCTATCGAGTGTGTTTTCGCGCATGCCATTCAGGATATCCAGAAATACGGGATCCGACTGGCGGTAAACTTTATCGAGCATAAACGTAACCATCGGAGTGGAACGGAAAATAATGCTGTCGAAAAAATACGGACTTGAATAGTACGCGCCCAGGATATGCCAGGCATCATGAAAAATGGGAGAGAGCTGATAAAGATCGCCAATCATTAAAACCTGAACGCCACCGAACGGAAGGTTTGATCCTTTAACACGTTTTAAGGTACGATCGATAAAATCGATAATATCAACCCGGACCATACTGATCTCATCTATAATCAGGAGATCAAGGCAACGCAGCAACCTTGTTTTTTCGTCTGAATATTTGAAACCGGTTTCTGCACTTTCGTCAACAACTGGGATCAAGGGGCCAAAAGGGATCTGGAAAAAAGAATGTAGGGTTACACCACCCGCATTTATCGCAGCAACGGCGGTAGGTGCTACCACTGCAAAATTCTTTTTTGTGGTATCCCTGATTTTGCGCAGCAGGGTGGTTTTTCCTGTTCCTGCCTTACCGGTTAAAAAAACCGGCTGATTGGTTGTGGCTAAAAAATCTAAAAGAAGCTGGTTATCCGGATCGGGCGTATTCATATCAATTACAAAAATAACCTATTCGGGATTGATTTCAGGGCTGCTGAAGGGCCGTTTTATCCACATTTTGAAAAGGAGGATAAGCAATGTTGAAAATAAAAATCAAGATTAAGCGGTTGAAAATGAGTTTATATTCTGTTTTTAGCGAAAATTTGCCAAAAACATTTTCGAAAATTCAATTCAAATTTGTAACATTGCACTCGCAAAAAAGGAGTACCTTTTTTCCGGGCCTATAGCTCAGCTGGTTAGAGTAGAAGACTCATAATCTTTTGGTCCCTGGTTCGAGCCCAGGTGGGCCCACTGCTTTAAACCCCTTTAAGGACAACTTGAAGGGGTTTTTTGTTGGGTAAAAAACTAACAGAAGCTGTTATGTACAGCACATGAGTCCCCCCGGCTGATAAACCATTTTAAGCTTGTTAAGCTCTCTGAGTGCTAAACAGGATTTGTGATAATTTCCTCTTTTGAGCGCTCTTTCTGCTCTTCATAAGAAATTTATACGCATCCTGCATTATTTTCAGGCAGCCGGAATGGGCATATTAATACATGATAAATATCGTTGTTTATATTATATTTGTGTTGTCCCCATGCGTGTTTACAGTTCATACTCTGATAGCGAATTGGCATTCCTGTTAACCCAGGGTGATGAACTGGCCTTTACCGAAATTTACAACCGCTTTTACGGATTACTTTTTATACACGCAAGCAAACGTTTAAACGATGAGGAAGAAGCAAAAGATGTACTTCATCAGTTATTCGAGTCGCTATGGCTTAAACGTACGCATGTAGCCCCGGATGGCAATTTATCGGCCTATTTATATACCGCCGTACGTAACCGGATTCTGGATGTATTTGCACATCAGAAAGTGGAAAGCAAATATGTAGATTCTCTTCAGGACTATATTGATCAGGACCATATACTAACTGATTATCGCGTACGAGAGAAGCAAATGGCTTTATTGATCGAGCAGGAGATTGATGCATTGCCACCAAAAATGCGTGAAATATTTATATTAAGCCGTAAAGAGAATAAATCTCATAAAGAAATTGCCATGCAATTGGGGCTTTCTGAATTAACTGTTAAAACCCAGGTTAAAAAAGCATTGAGGATTTTGAAAACCAGGCTTGGATTGGTGATTTACGTCGCTTTTCTCTTTAAAACCTATCATTAATTGCTTTTCTGTCAAAATTAATTCCCGTTTTCTTCTAAAAAATACCCCTGACGAAATTATTTTAAAAAAAATAATTTTTCAATACCCCCAGTGTACCACCTTTGCCGTATATATATTAATCAACCAAACTAGACTTCCTTTTAATGGAGCAAAACGCAAAGAAGCTTTTAAATAAATATCTTGCAGGCAATTGTACGCCCGAAGAAAATGCCGCTGTTGAAGACTGGTATCATCAACTGCCCTTCGAAAAAGATTCGCCTGATCATCCGGCCATCGAAAACAGTAAGGAAGAAGTTTGGCGCAGGTTAAGCAAGGGTGCAAAGTCTGTCAAGTTGATCACTTTTAAACGCATCGCCATTGCAGCCAGCATCATTTTATGCTTTGGCCTGGGTTTTTATTTAATAGCAGGTCGCAATACGCAACCGTTAACGGCCAAAACAGAATTAAAAGATATCCTTCCGGGAGGCCATAAGGCAACATTAACCCTGGCAGATGGAACAATAGTTAACTTGGACGATGCCAAAAACGGTCAGGTAGCCAGCCAGAATGGTATTCTGATCCGCAAGGCAAAAAACGGTCAGCTCGAATATGTGGTGAAAGAAATCCCTAACGCACCGGTTACAGGTTCGAACAGCATTAGTACGCCACGTGGTGGACAATACCAGGTAAGTTTGCCTGATGGTACTAAAGTGTGGTTAAATGCAGCTACTACCTTGAAGTATCCTTATGCATTTGCTAAAAATGAAAGGGTAGTAGAACTTAACGGGGAAGCTTATTTTGAAGTTGCAAAAGATCATACCCGGCCATTCAGGGTAAAAACAGATGCGCAAACGGTAGAAGTACTCGGCACGCATTTTAATATCAACGCTTATCATGATGAAGCCGCTGAGAAAACCACTTTATTAGAGGGCGCAGTGAAAGTGAGCAATGCTTCGGGCAGTGTTAAACTCCAACCCGGCGAGCAATCAAGACTAAATAACGGCACCGCCAAATTAATTGTCGACCAGCAGGTTGACATTGATAAGGAAATGGCCTGGAAGAATAATATATTTTCATTTGATAATGATGATTTGCAGACCATTATGCGGCAGATTTCGCGATGGTATGATGTTGATGTGGTTTATGAGGGCAAAATTCCATCAGAAAAATATGTGGGCGAAATTCCAAGGAACAGCAACCTGGCAGAGGTATTTAAAATATTAGAACTTAACCATGTTCATATCGATGTAAAGGGAAAGGTACTTACGGTATCAGGAAATTAAACAAGAATGGCTTTTCTCTAAACAGCCGAAAAAATCAACCAACCAATTACAAACAAACTAAACTTTATGATGAAAAAACTACCAGAAATTTAGCATCCTACCTTTAAAAAAACCGAAAGCGCGACAACGCTTCCGGTAGAAATTTGGACAAGCAGCTTGCTTCGAAACCCAGCTGCTATTTTTTAACCTCATTCATTACAAAGGTATGAAATTAACTACCCTTTACAACCCCGTGTGCGACATGCGGAGGGTAAAGATTAAATTTTTATTGGTCATGAAATTGACTACAACTTTACTGCTGGTTGGCGCCCTGCATTTGTCGGCGGCCACCTTTTCACAAACAGTAACGCTCTCTCGAAGAAAAACCTCACTTAAACAGGTATTTAAGGAGATAAAAAAGCAAACAGGCTACTTTTTCTTTTACAAAGGTCAGTTGTTGCAGGATAAACCTGATGTTACGGTAGAATTTGTAAAAACATCGTTAACAGAGGCATTGAATACAGCTTTAAAAGATCAGAACCTTAACTATAATATCGTTAACAAAACCATTGTAATCAGCAGTAAAGAAAATTTACCGCCAACTCCCCAGCACGCAGCCGTAAAAATTGAAGTAAAAGGCGTTGTGATTGATAAAACCACCGGCGAAACCATTCCCGGCGTTAATATTTCAGTTAAAAATGGTGCAAGCGTGGGTATCACCAACGATAAAGGCGAATTTAAAGTAAGCGTTGATGAAGGAAGCATTTTGGTTTTTAGTTATGTGGGCTACGATTTATCTGAGGCAAAAGCTACAGGCGGAAAAGCATTGAACATTAAGCTTAGTGCCAAATTAACCCAGATGAATGATGTGGTGGTTACCGGTTATCAAACCATCAAAAAAGATACCTACACCGGTAATGCCATCACCATCAAAGGCGAAGATTTAAAGAAAAACAATCCACAGAGTTTATTAAAGAGTATCCAGAGTTTTGATCCCTCATTTAAAGTTTTGGATAATAACTTATTTGGCTCTGATCCCAATGCACTGCCTAAAATTAATGTCAGGGGAGCAACAGCACTCCCTTCGATAAGCGATACCGAAAATATATTAGACCGGAATAACCTGTCGAGCAATTATAACCTGCCTGCTTTTATGCTCGACGGTTTCGAAGTTACCCTGCAAAAGGTAACCGATTTAGACATCAACAGGATCGAATCGGTAACGCTGCTCAAAGATGCTGCGGCAACTGCCGTATATGGATCAAGGGCGGCAAATGGTGTAATTGTAATTACCACTAAAGCGCCGGTTGCGGGTAAGCTTCAGCTTTCGTATAACTACGAACTGAGCGTAAATGCACCTGACTTAACCGATTATCATGTTTTAAATGCAAAAGATAAACTTGCTTACGAAAAACTGGCTGGTTTGTACGATTCGGGTTTAAACACTGCGTATACCGCTGATCAATTGGATGCTGAATATTTTTCGAGGTTAAAAAACGTTGCCAGCGGGGTAGATACTTATTGGTTATCTCAGGCGCTCCGCAACGCGTACCGGCAAAAACATTCATTGTATGTACAAGGTGGCGACCAGAAATTCAGGTACGGAGTGGATCTGCGTTACGAAACTACACCGGGTGTGATGCTGAAATCAGACCGTAACCGTTACAGTGGGGGCATGAATTTTACTTACAATCCAACTTCAAAATTATTGTTCCGCAACGAAGTTACGATCACACAGGTAGATGGAAATAATTCGCCTTACGGGGATTTCTCAACTTATGTAAGGATGAATCCATATTATCCCATAGCCAATGCAAATGGAGAAATGATACAGGAATTAGCTACCTGGCAGGTGGATACACATGATAACAGTAATGGTCAGCAGATTAAGCAAACTCATGTTTTTAATCCACTCTATGAAGGCACACTGGCCAGTTTTGATAAATCTTCAAACCTGGAATTGATCGACGCCTTTTCTGTCGACTGGAAATTAAGTCCAAGTTTAACTTTTAAAAGTCAGATCAGTTTAAACAAAAGTAAAACCTCCGGGGATAAGTTTGTTTCGCCGTTAAGTAATGTATTCTACGACTACGCGGCGGATAAACTGAATAACAAAGGCTCTTATACTTTGGTCGAAAGCGATCGTTTGGCAATTGATGGTAAGGCAACTTTGGGTTATAACAAACAAATTGGCGACCAGTATTTTAACCTTGTATTGGGTACAAATGTGGTAACCGCCCGTACCGACGATAAACTGATTGAAGCGCAGGGCTTTTCTAACGATCGTTTTACCAATATCGGTTTTGCACGTATTTACAAGGAAAATTCCGCTCCGGGGGGTAATGTATCCGAAAACAGGCTTGCCGGTGCATTTTTCTCCGGAAACTACTCTTTCAAAAATAAATATCTCTTAGATGCCTCTTTCCGTTACGAAGGATCATCAGCATTTGGTTCAAATAAACGTTTTGCGCCTTTCTGGTCAACAGGTATTGGATGGAATATGCACCGCGAAGCTTTTCTGGCCGATTCTAAAGTCATCAGCCAGTTAAGGTTAAAAGCGAGCACAGGTATTGTTGGGTCTGTTTCTTTTCCGGCTTATTTATCACGTTCAATTTATCAGTACGATCCTTCCAACTGGTATTCTACCGGTTTAGGTGCTCAGGTTTTGGGTTATGGCAATAGTAATTTACAATGGCAGAAAACCGAAACTTATGATGTAGGTATCGATTTAGGCCTTTTTCAGGACCGTTTTGTCATCTCGCCGAGATATTATTACAAATTAACCAAAGGTTTGATTACGGATATCGATCTTTCGCCTTCTACCGGGTTTACCACCTATAAAGAAAACCTGGGAGATATGGCCAACGAAGGTTATGAGCTTTATTTAACAGCTAATGCCTATCGGAATAAAGATTTTAACATCAACATTACCGGAAACCTGGCACACAACGTTAATACTTTGGTGAAACTTTCCAACTCGCTGAAAACATTAAACGATAAAATCGACCAATACCAAACCAATCCAGATAAAAAAGCACAGTCTACACCATTGTTGCGCTATAACGAAGGGCAGTCGCTTTCTTCTATTTATGCGGTGAGATCTTTAGGCATCGACCCACAAACCGGTAAAGAGATTTTTGTGAAAAAAGATGGTTCCATTACTTACAACTGGGATGTAAAAGACATTATGCCGGTGGCAGATGGTGCACCAAAAGCCGAGGGTAATGTATCGGCCAATATTGGCTACCGCAATTTTATGCTGAGTTTAAGTTTTTATTATCGTTTTGGTGGTTATACCTACAATCAAACCCTGGTTGACCGAGTTGAAAATGCCGATCCACGGTTTAATGTGGATAGCAGGGTATTAAATGAGCGATGGATTAAACCCGGCGACCAGACATTCTTTAAAAATATTGCCGATTTATCGATCACCAATGTTTCATCAAGGTTTGTACAGAAAGATAACCTGATGGAGTTACGGTCTGTTTACCTCTCTTACGATTTTAAAAGGGAACTGATCAAAAAGCTTGGCTTCCAGAACCTTCGTACTTCCTTAACCCTGAACGATATTTTCAGGACTTCGAGTATTGAAATGGAAAGGGGTACAAGCTATCCCTTTGCCAGGAGTTTAACTGTTTCATTGCTGGCTTCATTCTAACATTAAGAAAATGAAAAAATATTTATTAATAATCATCACGCTCATTGCATTTACATCCTGTAAAAAGTTTTTGGATATCCAGCCCGAATCTGATATATCGAAAGAAGAGTTGTTTACTACCGAGGAAGGCTTTAAAGAAGCATTAAATGGTGCGTATGTAGGTTTGGCCAGCCCCAATCTGTATGGGGGCAATTTAACCGTAAGCAATCTGGATATTATTGCGCAGAATTACCAGTTTAACGACGGTGTTCTGCAAAAGATAGCCACTTTCGATTATACCCTACCGGATTGGATGGGCAAGATTAGCACTATCTGGAACAATTCATACAAAAGTATAGGTAATGTAAACCAGATTTTGGAAGTTATTGACGACCGGAAAAACCTGTTTAAAGATGGTAATTACAACATTATTAAAGGCGAAGCACTTGCTTTAAGGGCCTATATGCATTTCGATTTGCTGAGAATGTTCGGACCATCATATAAGAATAATCCAACATTTAAAGCCATGCCTTACGTCACGACGGTTTCGACCAAAAGTACACCTTATTCTACAGTGAGCGAGGTAATCGACCAGGTTATTTCCGATCTGCAACAGGCAAAAGCACTCCTTAAAACTACCGATCCCATTATTCCGGCTTCTTATGTGGTAGGTTATCCAAACGGGACAAAAACAACCGAACTTAAAAATGCTTCATTGTTTTTACAGAATAGAAGACACCGCATTAACTATTATGCCGTTGCAGGGGAGCTGGCCAGGGTATACCTCTATAAAGGCGACAATACCAATAGTTTAAGCAATGCCAGAGAAGTAATTGAATCGTTGAAATTTCCCTGGACAGTTAAAGAAGATTTCTTTGCTGCTGATGTAACCAAGCGCGACAGGATTTTTTACAATGAAATTTTATTCGGTTGGTATGCGTCGAAGGATGCAATAGATCAGGCTAATGGGCTTTTTGCAAAAGATAACCCTCTTTATTCTGCCACAGCTGACCAGATCAATACCATCTATAATTTAGGAACGGTTGGGGCTGATGACTGGCGTTATAAACAATGGTTTAGGCTAGTAAAGGCTGCGAATGTTGCAGATCGCTTTTACCTGCAAAAATATGTGGTTAATTCAAGCCCGGTTGTAAACTTACATCCAATGGTAATGCCCGCGTTACGTTTAAGCGAAATGTACCTGATTGCTGCTGAAGCCAGTTTTGACACTGATGTCACAAAAGCGGCCGATTATTTTAATACCCTCAGGATTCACCGTGGAATAGGCACGCAATTGTCAGTAGGTATTTCCAAAACGGATTTTATAAAAGAACTGGAAGGAGAGTACCGCAAGGAATTTTACGGAGAAAGCCAGAACTTTTATATGCACAAAAGACTGAATTTACCCGTGGTTACCACCTCAGGCTTTATTTATACCCCTTCGGATAAACTTTTTGTGTTTCCGCTTCCGGTTGATGAACAAGCTTATAGAAACTAACCTTAACAGACAAAAGATGAAAAAAAATATAATTTATGTTTTGCTTTTGAGCATTACTTTCTTTGCCTGCAAAAAGAACGAAATGTTACCATATATCGCTGATGACAACGTTTATCTGCGCTATCTGGATCAGAATGGCAATCAGGATACCACCACCCTTAGTTACTCGTTTGCATTTAATCCGGGCCTGGCCCAGGATACTTTATGGGTCCCCATTGTGGTTACCGGACCAAGGGTATCGCACAGCAGGCAGTTTGCCTTAACTGTTGTTGATTCGGTTACTACAGCGGTAAAGGGAACGCATTATGAAGCGCTAAAGCCATTTTATACCCTGCCGGCAGATTCTGGAACTGTTAAAATTCCGTTAATCATTAAAAATACCGACGAAGCCCTGGCCAATAAATCGGTAATCCTGGGGATCAGTACAGTAAAAGGTGGCGATTTTCAGGCCAACCTTCCGCTTGTACTGCGCAGTAAAAAAGTGATTTTCTCTAACCGTTTGGAAAAACCGGGTTGGTGGATGTACTGGGCGCAGTTGGGAGAATATGGAAGGATCAAACACCAGTTGTTCCTGATCTCATCGGGTACGGTTGATTTGGTAGACCTTTCGAAGCCGGATGCTTATCTACAGATCCCACGTTCGCTTTATTACATCGAAAATTTCCGTGTTTTCTTAAATGATCCCGCCGCATGGATTGCCAAAAACCCCGGCAAAGACTTTGTGTTAACGCCAAAAACTGATGGTAGCAAAGACTTCGATTTCTACAATACGGCCTCACCAACCAAGCGTTACACCCTTAAATATTTCTCACTGGTAAACGCTTACTTTTTTGTGGATGAGAACGGCAAACAGATTATTATCTAACCGTTGATAAAAAAAATGAAGATGAAATTCAAACTGATTTTTATACTGGCCATCATCGCCGGTTTATATACGGCCTGTAAAAAGGATCTGGGTAATTATGATTATCACCCGCCGTCAGCGCCCATGCTTAGTGCATTTAAAGACTCTACCTTCGCCGCTTTATTGGGCGATTCGCTGATCCTTAATCCAAAAATTACGCTTGCTGATGCCAATCCATCAACCGATTTAGAATACGAATGGCAAATTACCGTTCAGGAAGAGCTAAGGGCAGAGGTTTATCAGGGATTTCCCTTAAGGATTGTTTATAATCTCGGTCCGGGTTTACGCACGGCAAAACTGATTATTACCGATAAACGTAACGGATTAAAATATAAAATTCCCTTTAATATTATGGGCAGTACAGAGTTCACCAAAGGGAAAATTGTGTTAAGTGACGATAATGGTACTACTAAACTCTCTTTTATAAAACCCGATAACAAAACGGTTATTCCGGATATTTATAATGCTTTCCACAAAGAAACTTTACCTGATCATCCTGTTGAACTGTATTTTGCAGATCCACTTCCATACCAACCCATCACCCAGCAACAGTTTTGGGTATTGTGTAACGATCAGACTAAAAAAAGCCCCTTACTGGATGCCAGTACGCTATTGCGGAAAAGCTATTTCAACGATCAGTTTTTTACCCCTCCGGCTACAATTGCACCTGGCCATATTGAAGCTTATCAGGGAACGGTGCCAACAGGCGTTATTAATGGTAAAATGTATGTTGGGGTAACTTCAACTGCCCCTTTTGCCCCTGATTATGGAAAATTTGCAAACGAAATAGCGGGTGATTACAGCCTGTCGAAGTATTTTTCATTCGTTGGGTCCTTTTACTTTGCTTTCGATACCAAAACCAAAGGCTTCGTAACTTTTGCCGGTGATGGAAGTTATCTCGGCAAAGATTATGTGGTAGATCCTGCAGGCACCGCTTTTGATCCCAAAAATATTGGTATGGACCTGCTTTATATGCAAACTGGACCTGCAGGTACTTATTATGCATTTTTTAAAGCTGCAGATGGCAGCATTTATGAGCTGGGCTTTACCTACCAGTTTGATTCGGTAAACCGAAAAATCAAAGCAGAATATAAACGGATTTTCAAAGGTGCATCGCTCATTACTGCCGATACCAAATGGCAGCGCAACAGTTTAAACGTGTTTTATTTTACAGCTAATGATAAAATTTACCGCTATAACCCGCTAAATGAAGAGTTACGCACATTAGATGCCAATTTCGGGGGAAAGAAAGTATCAATGCTAAAAATCAGTGCCGATGATAATACCTTAACTGTCGGTACCGAAGGGGCTGTTTATACCCTTGATGTAAGCGTAGGTAAAAACGGGGTCATTACCCAAACCATTACCGGAATTCCGGGAGCTCCGGTTGATATTGTAATCAGAAAATAATCATTTTCCATGCTTTGGGCAAATAACGCCCGGGCATGGAAATTATTTAAACAGTTAATTCAAAATACAAATGAAAAATATACAATTAGCCATATTGGCCTTTTTGCTCCCTGTTTTAACCTGGGCACAAACCCCAAATTTTAGTTTAACAGGTAAAATCGGCACGCTGGGCGCTCCGGCGAAAGCCTATATCGATTATATGGACAATGGCGTAAGTCACGAAGATTCAGTAGCCCTTGTTAACGGAATGTTCAAATTTGCCGGACATATTTCTGGTAATGCCTATGCCCGCATGGCGCTCGATCATACCGGAGATGGTAAAGGTAAAGCTGTTTACACCGGTGATGTAATTTACTTTTATTTCGGTAAGGAACAGGTAAGCATTACCTCAAAAGATTCTTTGCAGAATGCTGTTTTTGCCGGCTCAAAAGTTTATCAGGAGTACGATTCTTATAACAAAGCTATAGGTGGTACCATTATGGAACTCACCAAAGCTGTAAACATCGATTTTAACCGTGGTACGCCCGAACAGCAAAAAGATACCGCTTACATGAAGGCGGTTGACATGCGATATCGCAAAAACATTCAGAACAGAACAGATAAACAGTTCCAGTTTGCTAAAGAACATCCTGCTTCTTATTTCGCATTGGTGGCCCTGTCTGAAGCTGCCGGGGCAAAAGTAGATGTAGCCAAAGTTCAGCCGCTTTTTAACGCCCTGAGCAAAGAATATCGTGAGACCGACATGGGTAAAGAACTGGCCCAGCGCATTGCTGCAAGTGGTATTACCGCGGTTGGAAACGCAGCGCCACTTTTTACGCAGAATAATGTGGTGGGCAAGCCCGTTTCATTAGCCAGTTTAAAAGGAAAAGTAGTATTGGTTGAGTTTTGGGCGAGCTGGTGCGGACCATGCAGGGCAGAAAATCCGAACCTGGTAAAACAGTACCAAACCTATAAAGATAAAGGCTTCGAAATTATATCCGTTTCATTGGATAATGTAAAAGAGCGCTGGTTAGAAGCCATCGAGAAAGATGGATTAGACTGGATCCATGTTTCTGACCTAAAAGGCTGGAATAACGAAGTGGGCCGTTTATATGGCGTACGTGCTGTACCGGCCAGTTTCCTGGTAGATGCGCAGGGTAAAATCATCGGGAATGGCCTGCGTGGCGAACCCCTGAATAAAAAACTTGCTGAAATATTCAACTAATTACAGGCTGAAGAGATATAGATTATGAAAAAGATTTTAACCTTATGCCTGATGCTGGTTTCGCTGTTCACATTTGGTAATGGAAAATACCGGGATAAAATTGCCCTCAGGGTTTTGTATGTGGGGTATAATCCCGATAAACCCATGCCCAAAAATGTAGTTTACTATTCTACTACACCAGCAATTATCGAAAAAATTTACAAAACCAGGATGGCAGATTTTAAAGCCTTTTTGGAGCTGCGTTTTACCGAAGTTAAGGTTGTAGATGTAGCTGATTATAAACCCGATATGTCTGATGGGGTTGATGTAACCCTTATGGATGCCGGTCCGGTTAATATGCCTGCAAACTTTAACCGCCCGATGGTGCTTATGCATGCCATGGCACCTAATGTTGGTTTACCTTTGGGTTTGAAATTTGATTGGTATTGCCAGTGTTTGGATGATGAAGCTTTAAATATTAAAACAGATCATCCCATTTTTAATACTCCAAATGCCGTAAAACTGACCATGGTGAAGAAACCAACTCCAGGTTCTTTTTTTAATGGTCATCAGGCAGCAACAACCCCTAAAGAAATGGAGATGTGGCAGGTGGTAAAACAGGGTTTTTCCTCAAAAGAACCTTACCTGATCGGGATGGTATCGCATGGCGAAGGCTTTAACGATTCGCCTGATGCGGAGTCGATATCAGGTGGCGTTTGTCTTAAAAATGCAGAAGCGGTAGCCCTTGGCCGTCAGGGGAATTACTTTATGTGGGGTTTTGCGGGTTCGCCAGACTATATGACTGATGAAGCCAAAGATGTTTTTGTAAATGCGATTTGCTACATCAAAAAATTCGATCATAAAGCAGCAATGGTTAAAAAAGTGCAGATCGAAACCCGCAGTGGTATAGATGAACTGGTTTATCGTTTAAACAAAGACCTTTATAACCAGGCCATCGTATCAAGGCGTGAGGGAAATCTCCGCATGCTCAAAATGCAGCAGGAATTAAAAGATAAAAAAGCAAAAGGTGAAGATATTGGCCATGGCAACGAAATGTTTTTGAAAATGCCCGTGACTAATGATACCCAATCTTTTGAAGATTATGTAAAAGGTTTTGCAGGCGATAGTTTATTCAGGCTTTACGGTACCAATATTGGTCATTACCACAAATACTACCGTGAGAATTATGAGTATTTCTATCCATCGGGTGTGTATACACTTCAGTTGGATCGCGATGCTCAAAAATTAGGCATTTCTAACCGTAAAGTAGCACTTTTAGATAAATGTGTAAGCTTATTAGAGCATGGCAAAGATGTGGCAATGGCCCAGCGACTGTTAGAGAGATATACTACACAAAATTTCACGAAGGCTGCCGACTGGAGAAACTGGCTTAACCAAAACCGCAACAATTTATTTTATACGGAATCGGGCGGTTTTAAATTTATGGTTAATACTTACGGAAAAACTGTTCCGCTTGGAGAACAGCATAGTTACCAATTACCAAAAGCAGTTGTTGGGGGAGAACCAACCACAGCCGATCCCGTAGCTGTTTCTGCCAGGTTTATTCCCGGTAATGGCAATAAAAAAGACAGTCTAGTAATTGAAGCCAAAATTTTAAAAGGCTGGCATATTTATGCTTATGTATCCAAAGATAATCCCTTTATCGTTACCGAAACCCGTTTAGAGCTTCCTGAAGGGGCCATTGCTGATCAAGAATGGAAAACAACGGCAGCAATTCCATATCCGGGAAACGAGGGCATGTTTATTTTTGAGGGCAAAGCAAACTTTAGGTTGCTGATTGATTATAGCCAGGCTAAAGCCGGAACAAAAATTAAATGCGGCCTGTATTACCAGGTTTGTGATGAAACCAAATGTTATCCGCCAAAAGAGAAAATGTTGGAAATCTCCATTTAAGCTACCTATGCACCCGGCATGGCCAGTAAAATGGCCATGCCGTTTTTTAAACTCTTCAACGTAAAATATGAAACTTTTTTTAAGGCTTTGCCTGTTGCTGTGCGTATTTATGCCGATTGAATTGTGGGCTCAAATGCCCGCTGGCAGAGCTGATTCCCTGCATAATAAACTTTTATCAGAAATGATTTCTGTGCCTGCCCCTAACTTTATTTTAAAAGATCTTGACGGAAATACCGTATCGATAAAGGATTTAAAAGGGAAAATTATCGTACTCGATTTCTGGTCTACCTGGTGTGTACCCTGTAAAAAATCCTTTCCCGCCATGCAGCTTGCTGTTAATGCCTATAAAAATGATCCTGGCGTAAAATTCCTCTTCATTCATACATGGGAAACCACCAAAACTCCTGTTGACGATGTAAAGAAATACATCACACAATCTGGCTTTAAATTCGAGGTACTAATGGATTTGAAAGATGCTTCGGGGCATAATGCCGCCGTTGAAGCTTACAGCGTAAGTGCTATTCCTGCAAAATTCATTATCGATAAAGCCGGTAATATTGTATTTAAACTAACCGGTTTTACCGGAACCGACGATGCCGCTCTGGCAGAAATTTCTGAACGGATTATGCTGGCAAAAACCCATAAATAACCATGTATAACTATATCAAAGGGATAATATTAACCTTAGTGGTGTTTATCGGCCTCAGTGCTGCGGCCCAGAAAAAACAGGTTGCAAAATTCCAGCAAATTATAAACGAAGCCGTTAAAAAAGCTTATCCTGCCAGTGTAAGGATGTGGGGGTTCGACGTGCAGCAGCAACAAAGAACCAGTGCCCAGTTTAGTGGGGTAGTGGTAAGTGCAGATGGCTACATCCTCACAGCTGCACATACTATTTTACCAGGTAAAAATTATAAGGTCTTTTTTCCCGACGGGCGCGAATGTATTGCAATTGCTTTAGGTAAAATCGAAAACAAAGCTACCCCAGGCATACCGGATGTGGGCATGATGAAAATCACCGATAAGGGAAACTGGCCTTTTGCAGAAATGGGATATTCTGCAAGCCTGGTTAAAAACGAACCTTGTATCAGTATTTCCTATCCAGAAAGTTTAAACCAAACATTTCCCACGTTGAGGTTGGGCAGCGTGGCTGAGGTAAAAAACAAATATGGATTTATCCGCTCAACCTGCAAAATGGAACCGGGCGATTCAGGCGGGCCATTGTTTGATTACCATGGCCGGGTGATTGGTTTGCACAGCGCTATTGATGTTTCAGAAGATATGAATTTTGAAATACCTGTTGATCTCTATCGCCGTTACCACACAGCTTTAAACAGCGAAATACTGTATACCGCTTTTCCTAAAGAGGAAGACAGTGTTAAAACAGATCCTTTACGTTCGGTTATTGAAAAAGAAAATAAACAAAAAACATTACACCCGGTATTTGAAACACCAGCGCTTAAGAACAGCACTTTTTTAATTAAGAGTACGGTTAAAGGTAAGATTCAGGAAATTGAAGCCACTTTAATTAATGTAGAAACGGCCAATGGAGATAAAAAACAATTTCTGCTGAGTAAAAGCACCATGGTTGGAGAACATCCGCAAATAGCTGGTAATGGATTAAATAGCCCGCTAAATCTTTTAACAAGGGATAAGGAAAATGACCTGGTTTTGCTTCAGTCTTCCGAAAAACTTGCAGGCGGAGTGGATTTAGATTCGGCTTCGGATGAAAATAATAAGATGGAAATGGGAAGATTTTTATATACTCTCGCGCATAATGGTAAAGTAATAACTAGTATTTTAAGCAGTTCCTTATTCAATTTGCCAAAAATCAGTAATATGCCTTATCTCGGTGCCATGGTGGTATATAATTCGAGTCCGGCTCAGTTTTCGCTGATAAAAGAGGGTAGTCCGGCAGAAAAAGCAGGTATAAAAGTGGGCGATGAGCTGATCAGCATTAATGGAAAGCCCATAACAAAAGCGAACGAATTTGCACCCGAAATGATGAAATACTGGGCAGATGATGAACTTACATTTGAATGGGCAAAAGACTCGGTTAAGGTAAAAAAAAGCATTAAACTGGATGGACGGGTACAACCGGCATTTAACCATCCTGCAGAGAAATTTGAAGGTGGTAAATCAGAAAGACGAGATGGTTTTGACCATATTTTTGCGCATGATGCGGCCATCAAAGCCAGTGCATGTGGTTCTCCTGTTTTCGATTGGGAAGGTAATTTTTATGGGATTAACATCGCCAGATTCAGCAGAACTTCAGTAATCTGCATAACCACCAGCGCACTAAGAAAATTTATTAATGCGTATCTTAATAAATAGGAGGTAATTTATCGAGCTGGCCGAGCTTAACAGACATTTCAAATACAAAAAGTCTCCACACAATTTTATGATGAGCTGATAAATGAATTTAACCATCCACTTTCAAAAATGGTTTTAAATTTAGAATCAAAATAATATAAAAATCATGAAAGACATAAATCCCTGGATCAACTTCAATGGCAATGCCGCAGAAGCATTCATGTTTTAGAATTCGGTTTTTGGCGGCGAGTTTACAAAAATCGTCCCTTTTAAAGATTTATCAGGTACAATTGCGTATCAGAATGTGGTTATGCACAACAATTTGGTATTGGATGATGTTACCTCTATACACATGGAAAAAGAAATAGAAGGTTATTATTCGGGTACCAGCGGGTTGATATTGCCGGTACCCAATAAACTGCATTACCCGGAAGCATTCAGGGATCGCTCCAGGCTGTGTTATTACGGCTCGCTGATGAATAGTATCGAAATCAATAGCTCGTTTTATAAAATTCCGATGGCCACAACAGTAAAAAAGTGGTATGGGGAAGTTCCTGACGGTTTCCGTTTTACCTTTAAACTTTTTAAGGGCATCACACATGCTCCAAAGCTGGGGTTTAATCCTGCAGATATCGCTAACTTTATGGAAGTTATCGATCATGCCGGCGATAAAAAAGGATGTCTGCTGGTTCAGTTTCCACCCAGTATCAGGATAGACGATTTTCCCCAGCTTTCGCGCTTAATGGTAAGCCTGCGGGAGCATGATCCCGAAAAAAAATGGAAGATTGCGTTCGAGTTCAGGCATGCTTCCTTGTATGTGGAAGAGGTGATGGAGCTACTGGAAGAAAACGGGTTTGGAATGGTTATCCATGATAAAGGTGCAGCAGCGGGTCCATTGGATGATACCGGCAACGGTTTTCGTTACATAAGGTTTCATGGACCGGGTGGCAACTATAGGGGCAGTTACCCGGAAGATGTATTGGCTGAATATGCCGGTTATATTGCTGAGTGGCTATCAGAAAAAAAGGAAGTTTTTGTTTATTTTAACAACACAATGGGAAACGCTTACCAAAACCTTTTAACCCTCAGGGGTTTTGTTGCCGATATGGTTTAATATTTAAATTATTTGTGTAACTTACTTATAATGTGTTATTTACCTATACTGTCTTTATTGTATTTCCCCCTGTAATCCAGAGGCGATAAACCTGTATATTTTCTGAAAACTTCACGGAATGCCTTAACATCAATATAACCTACTTCGTACATTACTTCATTAATTGTTTTACGGCTCGTTTCGAAGGCTTTTTTAGCCATTTCTATTTTAACCCGCTGCGCATATTCAATCGGCGTATTTCCGGTGGCTTTGATAAACCTTCTGTCAAAATTCCTGCGGCCAACATTAAATTTTGAAGAGAGGTCGCCGATGCTGATTTTTTCATCCGGATTATGCTCGATATAATTTTGGGCCTCTATCACAAGTGTATCGCCATGTTTTTTTTGACCGTTGAAAATCGTAAACTCCGATTGCGTGCTCCGGTCTATTTCAATCTGGAAAACTTTAGAGCAAAAAATTGCCGTTTGCCTGTCGTAGTATTTTTCAACCAGGTATAAGATCAGGTTTAAAAATGAGTAGGCTCCTCCATTGGTGTAAATTCCCTTTTCATCAGTAATCAGGTGATCGGTTTGCAGGTTTACTTTCGGAAACATCAGACGAAAATTTTCGGCAACCGACCAGTGTGTAGAACAAACTTTTCCATCTAATAAACCAGATGCCGCCAGCAAAAATGTGCCGGTGCAGATGGTGGCAATTTCGGCACCCAATTGATATTGCTGTTGTAACCAGGCCACCAAAGCCTCGTTTCCCTTCAGCGCAAGCTCATAATTGTGGTTAAGAGATGGTACAATAATTAAATCGGTTTTGGCAATTTGTGCAATCGTGGTGTGCGGCTTAACCGAAAACAGACCTGCATTAAAATCAACCTGCTCACACACTCCGGCCAGCTGGATATTAAACAGCTCTTGTTTTGCCATGGTTTTCCATTGGTGGTTTGCCCTCGAAAATATCTCGTAGGTTCCGGTAATGCTGCTCAGGTTATTTTCTCCGTTGGGTACTATAATGGTGAGGTGTTTCATAGCCGCTTTTTTTATCAAAGATAAGGTATATCGTTGTCCAAATCAACCCGTTAGAATGTCTAATTAGCACCCTGATAAATTGAAGATTCTTGTATTACTTTGTATATCAGCTGGAAAATGAGGCTGTTGATTTTTAAATGAAAACTATAGTTATGATAGCACCGCTTCTATTAATGGCAATGCTCAGCTGCCAGAACCCGACGGTAAAACTTACGGGACAAAAGACATTAACAAACACCAATAAAATCAAAACGATTATGAAAAGCAAAGATTACACTACAAACATTTTGGTTGATAAAACTCCGCAGGTAGCATTTAAGGCCATACAAAATTTCAGGGGCTGGTGGTCTCAGGAAATCCAGGGATCAACCGATGTGCTCAATGAAACCTTTTTTTACCACTATAAGGATGTGCATTTGTGCAAACTGAAACTTATCGAAAAAATTTCCAATCAAAAACTGGTATACCTGGTGGTGGATAACCAGTTCAATTTTGTGAAAGATAAGACAGAATGGATAGGTACCAAACTGATTTTTGAGCTCATCCCCGAGGGTAATCACACTAAAGTTGTATTTACCCATCAGGGACTGGTGCCTGAATACGAATGTTACAAGGTATGTAACGACGCCTGGACCAGCTATATCCAGGGAAGCTTAAAAACCTACATTGAAACCGGAACTGGAAAACCGAATGGGAAAGAAGGAGGCCTTAACGCCGAACTTGTTAAAAAATGGGGATTGCCGGATAAATAAAATGTTAAAATGTACCACATCCTCCGCACAACGGCATGCGTAAAAACGATATAAAATTGAAAATTTTAAATGAAATAAAAATGGAACGGCAAACACATTACACAACATCAATCTTACTTGATAAGTCGCCTGAAGAAGTATTTAATACCATCAATAATGTTGGCGGATGGTGGCAGGGAGAAATCAACGGAAGTACCGGAAAAGTAAATGATGAATTTACCTATCAGATGGGCGATGTTCATTTTTCAAAACAAAAAGTGATTGAATCTTTGCCCGGAAAAAAGGTAGTGTGGTTGGTAACAGATAGCGAAATCAATTTTGTATCCGATAAAAAAGAGTGGGTTAATACAAAAATTGTGTTTGATATCAGCCCTGAAGGTGAAAAAACCAGGTTAACTTTTACCCATCGGGGACTAGTTCCTGCGATTGAATGTTATGGAGGTTGTTCGGGTGCATGGCAGAATTTAATTGAAAAAAGTCTGTTCAGTTACATTAATACCGGCAAAGGTGTAGATGTATTTTAAAGTACCTATAAAATTTAGGTGCTATGAGATGATTAATCTTCACTAAGCGCATAAGAGGGCACACATGAGTAATGGTCGCCCTCTTTTTTATGCAGCGCATATTTTATGGTTGTTTACAGGCTTTTTTAGGTGATGCCACCTTCACTGTTAAGCAATTTAATTTATTGCTTTTTGTGGGTCCCGATCACCTGCAAGGCAATCGCCAAAAATGCGAGGTCTTTCACTACAAAAAAGTCTGTTACAATAATTCCATCGCTCAATTTCCATATTCCTGGTGTTGTTGCCAAAAAGCTAAGCGTGGTTAGGAAAATAATTAGAGTAAGATAACCGGCAATTTCTCCCACACGGCGGTTCCAGAATGATCCGATCAGCAGGATACCAGTAACAATTTCATAAATCCCGATAATATTGGATACCCCCTGAACCGAGGTAACACGATATAACCAGTTCATAAAAAAGCTGTTCGATACATATCCTTTTATTGCCATGGCTTCGGCAGGAGTGAATTTTAACAGTCCAATCCAAAATAGTACAATGATTACGGAAATCACGCCCAGCGTATATCCTGATTTTCTTAAATCGACATTTGTTTTCATGTTTTTTATCTGTTTGGTCGTACAGCACTCATAAACCTTACAACGGATACACCGATTTCTTTTAAAAAAAATTACTTCAATTTTTTTGTAAGGAATTGAAATGTGCACCGACAAAGGGGAAAAAACAATTATGAATAGCACAAAAATAACAGCCCTTTCAGCTCTCGCGCTACTTGCCTCAACCTTTGCAGCATGTAAAAAAGATGATTCTCCGCAGCCGGATCTCGCAACAGAAAAAACAACCATCTCCGTAGAAAATGTTCTGAACTCCAAACCGCTTGTAGAATCAGGTGTTTTCCAGGGTTCCGGATCACCGGTTATTTTACCTGGACAATCCGTTTCAATCCAGTTCTCTGCTGCAAAAGGAGAAGCCATATCTTTCGCCACAATGTACGGTGCTTCAAACGATCTGTTTTTTGCACCCGAAAATCCCGGCATACAGGTTTACAATAACGATGGAACTCCAATCGAAGGCGACGTATCCATGCAGGTAAAATTATGGGATAACGGTACACGTATTAATCAAAAACCCGGTGCTTCGGTTTCGCACCCCGGCGTTGCGGAGAGCAAAAATATTACTGAAGTGAATGCAACCGATGCCCAGGGAAACAGCTACCTGGCTGCATCAAAACTGGTAAAGGCCACATTAAAGTATAACGGTAATTCCCTTTTTACCCTCACACTTGAAAATACTTCTGGCGGTACGGCGAATGAAACCCCTTTAAGCCCCGGAGTTTGGTCGGTATCTTATATTGTTGGAGGAAATCTGCTAAATGCGGCCCCTTTGTACGCTAAAGATAAACCAACAGCAAATGGCCTTACCTGGATTGCAGAAGCCGGCGATAACGGACCTTTATCTGTTTATATTAAAGGCATTACAGGGATATTTACACCCCTTTCGCCCATATTGGTAGTGGTTTACAACGGGATTGATAACCCGCTTTACAAAGTTGGAGAAATCGACCGTAACCAGGGCTTGAAAGACCTTGCCCAAAAAGGCGATGCAAGTGTTCTGGCTTCATTTTTAAAAGGAAAAACCGGTGTAAAATCAGTATATGTACTTGCAGCTTCCACAACAACGGTATTGCTTCCGGTAATCAATGGCCAGCAGGGAGGTAAAGTTTCGCAGGAACTGTCGGTTACAAAAGGTGACCGCGTAGCGATAGCAACGATGTACGGGTTTTCGAATGACTGGTTTTTTGCCAGTGGTGCCGAAGGGATAGATCCATTCAAAAAAGGTGATGCATCATCCGCTATAGCCCTTTACAATAACGGAACCGCCCTGGATCAGTTCCCGGGTGCAGGTATTACGCAGTTTAACCTGGCCGGAACTCCTTTGGCCGAAAGCAAGCCCATAAGCCTTGTGCCTAATCCCAATCCATTTACCACTTTGCCCGATATCGCAAATTTCATCAAAGTGACCTTACAATAACAGGAGGATAAGCTGGCCCACCAAACCCTTATCAGCAACTTAATTTAAATGATTCAAAGAAAGGATGTAGCACCTTAAATAGTGTGTTGCATCTTTCCTTTATCACAAAACCCACAAATGGAAAATATTGAAACCCAAACAGCCATTAATAAACTAACCGACCCACATCAATGGGTATCAAAATATGCAGATTACCTGTATACCTATGCGGTTTCGCGGCTTAATGATGAAGAAATTGCCAAAGACCTGGTTCAGGAAACTTTTTTGGCAGCACTAGAGCGGATGGATAAATTTGAAGGAAACAGCTCTGAAAAAACCTGGCTTACGGCTATCCTGAAATATAAAGTTATCGATGTATACCGTAAACGTTCCAAAAGCTTTGGTGAAGAAATAAAACCCGCTAACGACGTGGATGGTGAAGAAGAATTTTTCTACCCCGAAGCGGGTAACTGGAAAGTGGAACACTGGCCACAGGAGATGGGGATTGAAGAACCAGATGCATTAATCAGCAGGGAGTTTACCGAAATTTTACAAAAATGTATGAAAAAGTTACCCGGGTTATGGCTCGCAATTTTTACGATGAAACACATGGATGAGGAAGAAACTGCAGTGATCTGTAAGGAATTGAGGGTTACTGCTTCAAATTTCTGGGTAATTATCCACCGTACCAAGGTGAACCTCCGGTCGTGCCTACAAAAAAACTGGATTTAACAGCATCATCACATGAAAGCATCAGAGATCAAAAAAATAGCCTATAATTGTCGTAAAGCGACATTTTTAATAGAAAAACAGCAACTTGCCCCGATTACGATCAGGGAGAAGCTGGAGTTGAAAATACACCTGGCAGGATGTTCCATCTGCCGCACCTTTATGCAGCAGAGTATAGCCATCAATAAAATGGTACATCACCTGTTTCAATCTTCAGTTCGTAAAGATCTGAAACTCGATGATCGTTTTAAAGAAGAAATGGAAGGGAGGATCAGGGAAAAGCTGGATAAAAACTAATAATTCTTGTTAAAAAGGTAGATTACTTACAAAAGATACTTGCTAAAAATGCCTTAATTTGTAATTTAATATCATGGAAGACCTTTCGCCTTTTTTAGAGAATATCAAACGTAAAATCAGCCTTTCGCCTGAAAACATAGCCTTGCTAACCACCGCATTTCAGGTGGTGAAGATCAAAAGAAAACAAATGATTATCCAGCCTGGCTTTGTTGCCAGGTACCGGATTTACGTACTGAAAGGGGCTTTTCATTCTTATGTGATAGATGATAAAGGAAACCAGCATACAATACAATTCGCAATCGACGACTGGTGGCTGTCTGATTATAACAGTTATGTTCATCAAACGCCGGCCACGCAGTTTGTAGAAGCCCTTGAAAACAGCATTGTATTACAAATCGATCATCAGGCCGAGCAGCAGCTTAAAGATACCAATTGGGAACTGGCCACATTATTCAGGCTGATGGCCGAGCATTCGGCAGCATACCTGGCACGGCGCATTGTATCCAATTTAACGCAAAGTGCCGAAGAACGCTATAATGATTTTGTGGTGCGGTATCCTAAAGTGGTGCAGCGTTTACCACAATACGCGCTGGCCTCTTATCTCAATATGACCCGTGAATTTCTGTCGAAGATCCGCAACGATAAAGTGCGGAAAAAGTGAACTGGTTCACCTGTTTTTCTTAAAATAGTTCATCGTTTCAAAAGTACCATTACCTGCAACTTTGTGGTATAAAATTTAATATTTATGTCACTAAAAATGAATGATAAAGTAGCCATTATTACCGGAGGTAGCAGTGGCATTGGTTTAGCCATCGCTAAACGTTTTGCACAAGAAGGTGCGCGTGTTGCCATTACCGGACGTAATCAAAAAACTATCGATCAGGCCATTGCGCAGATCGGGCCTAATGGACTGGGCATCCAGGGAGATGTTTCCAAACTCGACGACCTCACCCGTATCTATCAAACAGTAGCAGAACATTTTGGTAAGGTAGACACGCTGATCGTGAATGCAGGTGTTTATGTACTGGCACCATTGGCAGATTTCACAGAGGAACAATTTGACCAGGTGAGCGATATCAATTTCAAAGGTGCTTTCTTTTCGGTTCAAAAAGCGCTTCCGGTGTTAAAAGATGGTGCTTCGGTAGTACTGGTTTCTTCGACAGTAAATAACAAGGGCATTCCTAATCATGCAGCTTATTCGGCAACTAAGGCCGCTGTACGTTCACTGGCACGTAGTTTTTCTGCAGAATTGCTCGACAGAAAGATTCGTGTTAATGTTTTAACACCCGGACCTGTTGATACACCTGTGTTTGCTTCGGTTACCGATAGTGCAGAAGGGGCTGCAGCTATGAAAGAAGCCATGGGAAATTTCACACCGGTTAAACGAGTGGCTGAGCCGGAAGAATTGGCCGCTGCAGCACTTTACCTGGCTTCGGATGATTCAGCTTTTATGCTTGGTGCCGAATTATTGCTGGATGGTGGTTTAAGGGAACTTTAATAAGATTATCAGGTCTGACAATCATCAAGCTGGTTATTGAGCCTCTTTAAGTTCTTCTTAAAGAGGCTTTTGTTTAAAAATGAATGAAATTATTTTTACCAGCGAGATTTAAATTTCTCCAAAAGATTCCAGCTGATGGAAGAAAGGCACAAGAGATTTCCCCTTTACCGACAGGTAATATTCAACATGGAGCGGTTTTATGCTGATGATCTTCCTTTCAAGCAATCCGGCTTCTTCCAATTCGCGTAGCGCAGCAGAGAGCGACTGTTTATTGGCACCCGGGATATCGCGTAACAGGCTGCTAAACCTCAACGGGCCATTTAGCGAAAGGCGGAAAACCTCCGGTCTGAATTTTCCTGAAAGTAGTTTAAGCAGTGCCTGTGCTTTGCAGGTTTCGGTATTTTTATCACTGTTTTTGGTGGTCATGTTTTTTTGACTTATTGATGCAAAGGTTAATCTTTCGGAGATTTGCGCTAAAATAGAGATAAGATACATCATTCTCGGCCTGGCCATTGAAAATATTGCATTGATCACGCCCTGAGGTTAATTTTTTTAAAAGATGTGCAAATAAAAAAGCTTATGGACGCAAAAATCAATAATCCACTGTTATGTGATCCCATATCGGGAATCTGTGAAGTGCCGGCAATGAATTCTCCGGTAGATGGAGATTTAAAAACGGCTACGGAAAAAAAACTACGCATGCTTTATTTTACCGATCCGATCTGTTCATCCTGCTGGGGGATAGAAGCCCAGTTGAAAAAACTTAAACTCGAATATGGCCACGAGCTGGATATTGAATACAGGATGGGAGGGTTGCTACCGGACTGGAGTTATAACAGTGGCGGCATAAGCAAACCATCGGACGTGGCTCCGCATTGGGACGAGGTTAGCCCACATTACCAGATGCCTATAGATGGAGATGTATGGATCATTGATCCCCTGGATTCATCCTATCCGCCTTCAATTGCTTTTAAAGCGGCTGAGTTACAGGATATGAATAAGGCGAAAAGATTTTTCAGGATCATGTGTGAAATGGTTTTTCTCCGTAAAATCAACATCGCCAAATGGGAGAACATTGCCGCTGCAGCTGTGCTCGCGGGATTGGATGCAGACCGTATGAAAATAGATTTTAACGGCAGGGCAAAAGTACTTTTTGACGAAGATCTCGGGCTGGCAGTAAAGATGGGCGTAAGGGGATTTCCAACCATTTTTATTTTTAAGGATAACGTAAACACCGAAAAAATATATGGCTTTAAACCTTACAGCGATTATGAAGCCGCTATTAATCATATTGCACCCGAAATACCCAAAAAAGATTATGATAAAAGCTGGGAAGCATTATTTGCCGTTTTTCAGTCGTTAACCCTGAAGGAGTTTGCCGATCTTGCGCAAATTTCATTTTCTGCTGCGAAAGTCTTGTTGGATAATCTGGTAAACGAAGGTAAACTTTCGGTATTTGATACTAAAAACGGAAGCATCTGGTGGGTAAATGATGCGGATAATAATTGTTAGCCTAATAATGTAAAGTACATGGAGAAATCATGTTCAAAAAAGAGTTTTTTTGAACATGATCATTTCTAATTCATTTCCCTTGTACCGGCTTTGTAATACAGTTCGGCCAGGGCTTTCTGGTAGCCTGCTATCATGCTTTCCTGTTTAATTTTCATATCAATCAGTTTGGTTTCGCGGCTGTTGATTAAAAAGAGGGTACTTTCTCCTAACATAAATTTTTGGTTTTCGCCATTTACCAGGATCTGTTGATTTTCGATGCTTTTTGACTGCACCGCCAGCTGAGCAGAGTATGCTGAAACATCGTTGTACGAAGCGATAACATGATTTCTGATTTCCCTTCCAAACTGTTTGAGGTCGTAATTCAGCTCCTGCTGTTTAATTTTAACCTCCCTAAGCTTACCCCGTTCTGACCGGAGAAAAAGGGGGAACGCAAGTTCGATACCAAATTTATAATTGCTCCAGTTAAAATCGTAATAACCGGGTACATTGCTGTTCAATCCCGTCCGGTTCGAAATCAGGTTACCAATTACATTTAATTTAGGTTTTAAAAGCTCCTGCCGGTAACTTTTCTCAACGGCCAGCTGTTCGCCTTTACTTTTTAATTTTAAGAGCTCCGGATGTTGGGTAGTCGCTAAGCCCAAAAGGGTATCCAGTAACAGTGCTGGCGGACGGGTAATCTTCTGATCGATATTTTGCGGTAAAGCATCTGCAGGAAGCTCTAGGGGACTGCCCTGATCATTCCAAAGGTGATTGGAAAGCACCAGCCTGGCATTTTGTAATTCAATAGCAGTTTTTTCTTTTTGGATTATCCTTTCCTGTACCGTTATGTAAGCCTCCACAGAGTCGATGCCTGGTTTATCCCCGATTAAAGTTTGGGCACTCAGGGCTTTAAACCTGCTTTGCGCCAGATTTAAGCCATCATTAATCAGTTCGTTCTGTTTGTGGGCATAATACCAGTTCCAGTAATCTTTAACAATGCCATACCAAACCGCATTAATCTGTTTAAGCTGATCGGCCTCTGCATATTCGACCATTATTTTCGATTGCCTCAAAGTATTTCTCCTTGCATCAATAATCAGTCCCTGACCTAGAGGAATACTTAACCCGATTGCGGATAAGCCCTGCTCACCGGTACGGTTTTCGGGGTTAAGATAGGTTCCAGCATTACGGTCGTAACCCAGTTTAAGGTCTGCACCTGCAAGCCACAATGGAATTTTTAATTCACTGTTCCATTTGTTGTAATATTCTGTGCCGCCAAATAATTTTTTACTGAACCCGGCTTTTAATTCCGGATCAAAATAACCCAGAGATTGCAGTACTTTTGTTCGGGCTGATTCGCTTAATAGCTGAGTCTGTTTGATTACCGGATGATACCTGAAAACCATTAATTGCAGATCTTCAAGTGAGAAAATCTGATCATTGCCGGCAGTTTTTTTGCCGGTTGGCGGCTGTGCAAAACCAGTTTTGGCGAATAACAGTACCAAAACCAATAGGATTGATGTTTTTTTTAAAGCCATTTTCATTTTATAACCTCCATAGCTATTTTTTATCTTTCGTACCGGTTACAGGCTCCTTTTCCAAACTTGGCGGAAAACCGTTCAGCTGACGCCATATTTCATACCAGAGCGGTACCGATCGCAGAATAATACGCCCATAAACCCCCGAACCCTGTCTTAACTGAGGTGGCCAAGGTTCATCTTTTGTTGGAACCGGGTTGGTTTGGCTTACCAGAAGACGGTATTTTCCTCCTGTGCTGCTGGTACGGTCGATAGAAAATACCTTGCCCGCAAAGGTACCCACTGCTACCGATGGCCATCCCGAAAACTGTACCGAAGGCCAGCCTTCAAACTGCAGCCTTACATCGCTGGTATCCAGTATTAAAGGAACATCCATTGCACTTACATAGATTTCTGCGGCAACCATAGGCGATTTTGGCTGTAAGGTAGCCACCGATTCGCCTTCCTTAATGTTTTCGCCAATTCCTGCTTTCAGGGTTTTAACAATAAAGCCATTTTGGGGTGCCCTAACCACATATAAGCCACGCCTTACGTTGAGGTTTGAAATGTCGTTACGTAACTTGGCAATATCGCCCTGCGCACTGGCTTTGCCCGAAATAGCCGAACTCATATCCGACTGTGCTTTCGATATCGATTCCTCGTATTTTACCCTGATGTTGTCGAGTTCGATAGAGGCGTTTAATAAATTCTGCGCCGAATTGTTCAGTTTATTCCGCTGACTTATCACTTTGGCGTTGTCTTCCTGTAATTTAAGCCGCCGGGTTTCTATGTCAGTTAAAGAAAAAAGCCCGTTTTTATAACCCGTTTCATACCTTTCCAGCCTTACTTTTGTGGTTTCGTAGAATTTCTGTACTGCGAGCAAATCTGCACTATCAATACTCACGTAGTTTCTGGCCTGTAACACTTTATTCTCTGCCGCCTTTAGCTGGAAACGTAAACCTTCGTTAAGGGCTTTCATCTGTGCCTTAGTGGCATCAATTTTTTGTCCTGCTGCGGTTTCGCTGCCCCGTTTGGCATCAAGCTGTTCGTTAAGTCGCACGGGCAGTTCAGGGTCGAAGTAAGACTGGCTGGTTTCTGAAATAAGTAAAATGGTATCGCCCTTTTTTACTTCCTGTCCTTCGCGTACCGCCCAAAGTTCTATCCGGCCACCAATCTGGTTCTGTACCGTTTGCGGACGGTCTTCTGGCCGTAGTGCGGTTACTGTGCCCCGGCCGGGAATGGTTTGGCGGTAAGGAAGAAAAAGCAGCAGCACAAAAAAAGCCATAATAAACAAGAGTATTTTGCCTAATCTTTTTGGCCCTTTTGCGTCTATAATTTTGCTGTTGGCATGTACCGAAAGTGTTTCCCAGTTCTGTAGCTGCGCCAGGTTGTTATTTGTTTTACCCATGATTCAGATCTCCTTCCTCCAACTCCAGGTCGGTTACTACAGCCAGCTTTTCGCTTCCGGTTATCATATCAAATACCGTGTTTAAATTGGTCATCAGTTTCTCAATGGCGTAACTAATCTGTACGATAATTACCTCTGCAGCCACAAACTGACCAAAAGTCATCTGGCGTTCCACCACGAAATAAGAGCCTAATAACAATAAGGCACCCATCAGTATGGTGCGCATGGCCACCGCACTGATAAAAAACTTTCTCAAAATTCCGAAGTGATCGTTACGTGCCTGGATATAATTTGCCGTTATTTTATCGGTTCGCTCAATAATCTCTTTTCTTTTAACAGCACTCTGGCGGTAGCTATCCAGATCAGAAGCCACGTCTTCTAAATAGGCAACCACTTCATATTTATATCCTGATTCGTCAATACTGGTTTCAACGCCCCGGCGATAATATAAAACAAGAATTAAGATAATTACAATAAGTACAAAAGTTCCGAAAGCCATAAAAACAGGGTGATAAAACGAAAGCAGTATTACACTGAAAAAAATGAGTACAGCGGCCGCAATAATATCAACAAGCAGTTTGGTAAGTCCTTTTTGAATGGTGAGGATATCAAAAAAACGGTTAACCAGTTCCGTAGGATTTTCTCCCTCCAGTGCTTTCTTTTTAATCCTCGGCAGGCGGAAAGCAAACTCCAGGGCGGTTTTGGTGAAAATTTTCTGTTCAAGAAATTCGACCAGGGTAAGCTGGCCGATGAGCAATAAACCGCCCACTACAATACCGGCCAGAATTACGGCAATCAGGATATAGGTTGAGCTGTACATCGCCCCGTTGGATAACAGGTTAAATACGGCACTGGTTCCCAAAGGGAGCGATAAGCCGATTAAGCCAATCAGTATGGCGTAAACATAAATATAGTTGATGGTTTTGCGTTCGAGGTGAAGCATAAGCACCAGTCTTTGCCATGGCGAACGTGCGCCGGCAGCATGATGGTTTTTCATTTGATATCTTAATTTCAGGTGTTAATTATCAGCTGCTATGGAGCAATAATTAATGTGTGGATAAACGTGTGCATCATATTCCCATTAACATCATAATATGCTTTAAGGGATTTTGATTAAAGGTGGCTAAGAAATCAGGTCGGGAGGAGGTGTAGGGACGTTTTTTGCCGGAAAATTGCCTACGCTGGGCTGATAGTCATATTGATTTACCAAGGGGCAGTTAGCCGGCTGTGAATTGAGGCATGCCATTACCGAAGATTCGTATAAGAGCAGTTTTTTCTTTAATTTTTCAAAAGATTCTTCCTCTTTCGTTTTGTTTTCCTCACTGCTTTTTTCGATGGCATAAGTATTGTCTGACGATAAAAATATAGCTACCGAGAAAGCAAAGAATTTTGTAACCAGCAGACTTAACACCAGTAAGCTAAAAATGTTCCTTAATAAGTTTTTTCTCAGGTAATTCATCATCCGTAGCACAAATATATGTCGGAAGAATAAGGATTAAACTATACAGAAGCCAGTTTCTGGGGCTTTTTTAAAACCCTGACACAAATGTTATACTAGTATTAAAACGGGATTAGAAAAGGGGAGGATAATTACTGGAAGTTGGTACTCCATCTAAATTATCGTTATTTCGGGGAACAATTATTTAATGAAAATAGAAATTATTGGCAGAGGATTTAATGCGTCTACACTCAAAAAATAAAATCATTTCGAGCGGAGTGCAACGCAGTCGAGATAGATCTCTCCGCTCTACTTTTTTGGTAGCTAAGGGGAGAAATCTATACGTTAGATCTCTCCACTCCGCTATGCTTCGATCGAAGACGGGTTTTTCTGAAAATTTATTACGTAATGTTATAAACCCTCACATAATCTACACTCATGCTTGTAGGTAGAGCAGCGTCGTTAATCGTTTGTCCGGCGAGGTTTCCACCCATGGCCATATTAAGGATAATGAAAAACTGTTTATGAAATTCGTCGGTGCCGTTAATGTTATTGGTTGTATTGGCTGTTGCATATAAATTGCCGTCTACATACCATCTTATCCCCAACGAAGTCCATTCTACCGCATAAACATGGTAATTTCCGGGCGTTGTATTGGTATTGTTGCTATAATATACATAACCGTTATTATCCCAATGAATGGTGCCCAAAACAGAATTACTGGTATTTACATGCTCCATAATGTCGATTTCGCCGCATTTTGGCCATCCAACGGTTCCTATATTGCTGCCCAGCATCCAGAATGCCGGCCAGGTGCCCTGTACCATGGGTAGTTTCATGCGGGCCTCTATCCGACCATACTTTATGGAGAATTTTCCATTGGTATTGATCCTGCCTGATGTGTATGGTTGGCCGCCAACCGTTTGTTTCCGTGCGGTGATAATCAGGTTGCCTCCGCTAACGCTTACATTACTGGATTGATAGTACTGTTTTTCATTGTTTACACCCAGGTTTCCGTTTTCGTAATTCCATTTGGAGGTATTTAAGCTGGTTCCGTCAAATTCATCCTGCCATACCAGTGTTAAGGCCCTTGGGGTTGCGGTTTCATCTGCTGGAACAGATGTTTCCTGTTTTTCAGTTTTTTTACAGGCCGAAACCAGTACAGTAAACAGCAGCATTGTGCCAGCCATTTTTTTCAAATGATTAGGTAGTTTTCTCATAATTTGGTTAATAAATGATTAGGGGTTTGATATTTGGTTAAAAATTTTCCGATTTGGGATGATTATTAATGTACTTAAAATTGATTTTGAAATAGTAATGGCTCAAAAGAAACGGTTAGTATTTCGCTTAACGTATGTTTTTAATGACTTGTAAGTATTTTTTATTTTTTAATAAAGTTTATTTATTAATGTTTTATGAATACTAATAAGTCAGATTAGCTTAACGTTAGATTTATGACTTAGTTTTAAAACTACAATATATAGAATTAAAACTACAAATCAAAATTTCTCATCATTTTTATGGTGTAAATACGATTTGGAAGCGAAAACATTCTGCCAATATCTGTATTGAGCCATGATTAAGTAAATAATACCATTAATAAGTTGATTGATACAATAAAGTATCCCCGTTTCGTTTTTACCTTTGGTAAACGATTTTTTTTATGGAAAACAGCACCAATAATCGATATTCAGATTTAAAACTTAGTAAAGAACAACATCATGTATCGCAATGGAGCGGCTTTATCCATTCCAAATGCCCCAGGTGTAGGATGGGTTCGGTTTTTACCGGCGCCGTTTACGGATTGAAAATCCAGAAAATGAATGAAGTGTGCAGTGTATGTGCATTAAAATTTGAGCGTGAGCCCGGTTATTTCTACGTATCGATGTTTGTGAGTTATGCCATGAATGTGGCCGAAATTATTTCCATCAGTGTTGGCGCTTACATTTTAGGATTAGATATTGTATACGAAAACCTTTGGTATTTTGTATTGGCCATTTTTGCCGGTGTTGCGTTACTTTCGCCGTTTAACTACAGGTATTCGAGGATGGTGTTGCTTTACTGGCTATCACCGGGTTTGCATTACGATCCATCACGCATTGTAGAAAATAATACTAAAATCGGCTGATCGGTTGGTGCAACTTGCTTAAATGAGTAGATTCGCAGATAAATTTGCGAATGAAAGAACTCATACCCATTTTAGATTCCTGCACCCTTACCGATAACAAAAAGGCCGATATCCTCGTCGATCGGTTGCAGCACTATTTGGATAAACACCAGAATCTGGTATTTCCGCACCGGCATAAATTCTATCATTTTTTGTTTTTTACTGCCGGTTCAGGCAGTCATTCTATTGATTTTAATACTTATAAAATAGTTCCGGGGCAGATTTATTTTATGTCGCCGGGGCAGGTGCATACCTGGGAGTTTAATGAAGATACCGATGGTTATATCGTAAATTTTGAAAAGGATTTTTTTCAGTCTTTTTTACTCAAACCCGATTACCTCGAAAATTTCTCTTTTTTCACGGGGGTTGATCAAGCCAATGTGAAAAACCTGTCGCCCGATATGAAGAACGAGGTTGAGCAAATCTGTAAACGCCTGTACGCACAGGTTAATAACCCTACCGGGCATAATGCCGATTTTCAAAAAGTATTACTTTTATCCCTTTTGATGCTGGTAGAAGAGCATAGGCCTGTTGTTCAATCGCCAGCCTTCCAAACACACAACATGGTGGTGCTGCGCAATTTTCAGAACCTGGTAGAGGAACACTATCTCTTGAAACGACTTCCTAAAGAGTACGCAGAGATGCTCCATCTTACACCCAACCATTTAAATGCCATCTGTAAAGAACTGATAGGAACGCAGGCTGGAGAAGTAATCAGGGAGCGTATTTTGCTCGAGGCCAAACGCCTTTTGGTAAGTGGAGAGGTAAATATTTCGCAGATTGCAAACGAGCTTAACTTTAATGATAATTCGTACTTCACTAAATTCTTTAAAAAGTATACCGGTTTAACACCAGATCAGTTTAAAAAAGAGCATTTGGCTTAATCAGTTTTTGATCTGCACATTCGCTATATTTACATCATGATATTCCCTGAAAGTGATAGAGGTATTTAAAACATATTTAAAGGAAAAAGGCAGTTTCAGTGATGTGGAACTAAAGCAGATTGAATCAGTAACCACCATAAAGAAACTCCGCAAAAGGCAATACCTGCTTCAGGAAGGCGATGTTTGGAAATACAATGCTTTTATTACCAAAGGTTGTGTACGCACCTATACTGTTGATGAAAAAGGTAATGAGCACATCCTTAATTTCGCTGTAGAAAACTGGTGGACCGGCGATCGCGAAAGCCTGTTTTCGGGAAAACCATCTGTATATAATATTGATGCCCTCGAAGATTCACAAGTAGCACTTATAACCAAAGAAAACTTTAACCTCCTTTGCAAAGAAATTCCTGCCTTTAACAATATGGTTACCCTGATTCTGGAAAAGAGTTTCATTGTTTCCCAAAGCCGGATACAGAGTTTTATCAGTTCTAGCGCTGAAGAAAAATACCTTAAATTCCTTGAAACATTTCCTCACCTTCCCATGCGTGTACCTCAGGGGATGATTGCTTCTTACCTGGGCATTACTGCCGAAACCCTTAGCAGGATCCGTAAAAACGCCCTCAAAAAGTAGTTTTAATGGATTTTCGTATCTCGAACAAAATTCTCCCATAAGGTCATATCGGCCGTAGCGGAGAGATTTATCTTGAGAAGAACTTAAATGCATTTCCTCCCGCGGTACGTTACCCTGAACTCGATTCAGGGGCTTTCATATAGGGGGCTGCTTCAATAGATCTCTCCGTTCCGCTGTGCTTCAGTCGAGATGACGCCCGGCATGTAGCGTCATTTCCGCGTTTACTCTCGCGGTCCGTACCCCTGAACTCGATTCAGGATCTTTCATGCAAAGGGAAATCTGCTTCGATTGATCTCTCGGCTCCACTGTGTTCCCGTCGAGAAGAATTACGCAGCCCGTCATCTCGACCGTAGCGGAGAGATCTATCTTGAGAAGAACTTAAATACATTTCCTCCCGCGATCCGTCACCCTGAACTTGATTCAGGGTCTTTCATGCAAAGGGAAATCTGTTCCGATAGATCTCTCCACTCCACTGCGTTGCGGTCGAGATGACGCCTCACATTTGGTAATCACCTCATTTCCTCCCGCGGTCCGTCACCCTGAACTCGATTCAGGGTCTTTCATGTAGGGGTTGCTTCGATAGATCTCTCCACTCCACTGCGTTGCGGTCGAGATGACGCCAGGCGTGTAACGTCATTTCCGCGTTTACTCTCGCGGTCGGTCACCCTGAACTCGATTCAGGGTCTTTCATATAGGGGGCTGCTTCGATAGATCTCTCCGTTCCGCTGTGCTTCAGTCGGGATGAGGCCCGTATTTTGAAGCCTGTTAATAAGTAACGAACCTTACTTAGCCAGTTTCTCTTGATAAATATCAATGGAATTTCTTGTTTTTGATCAATGCACAGCAAATAAACTTGCCGCAACTTTGAGGTATTCAAAAACAAAAAATATCATGTCAAAAATAATTTTTATCACAGGAACAAGCACAGGCTTCGGTAAATTAACCACCATTACACTCGCAAAAGCAGGTTACACCGTAATTGCGGGGATGCGTGGCATAAAAGGCAAAAATGCAGAGGTAGCCGCAGAACTTTCGGCATTAGATAATGTAGATGTTGTCGAAATCGACATTACCAGCGATGTTTCCGTAAAAGAAGCATTTGCCCACGTACTCCATAAATATGGAAAAGTGGATGTATTGGTTAATAATGCAGCAATGAGTGGCTTTGGTTTACTTGAAGCTTATAGCATCGATCAAATCAAACAAATGTTTGAAGTGAACTTTTATGGGGTAATCAGGACTTATCAGGCTGTGCTCCCTTCAATGAGGGCACATCAAAATGGTCTGATCATCAACATTACTTCAGGAGCCAGCGGTCATACTTTACCTTTTATGGTACCTTACCTGGCATCTAAATTTGGTGTAGAGAGCATTACTGAAGGACTACAGGATGAGCTTGCCGATTACCATATTGAAAATGTAAGTATCCAGCCAGGCGTTTATCCTACTGAAATGAATACAGGAGAAAAAACAGGTATTAATTCAGACAAACCAGAAATTACAGCCGAATATGGCGATGCCGCTACAGCAAAATTTAATGCCATAGGAGCAGGATTATTTGGTAAAATGGCCGAGTTTAACATGAATCCCCAAACCATTGCCGACGGTGTTTTAAAATTGATAGAAATGAAAGCCGGCAGTCGTCCACTCCGTTTCCCACTGGATGCCATTGCACAGGGAACGGATCAGGAATTTATTGATGCAAGAGCTGCTATTAAAGCAAAATGGCTGGAGAAATATACCGCTTAAAAGATAGAGCTGAAAATCTCTGTTTAAAAGCAAACCGATCTGAAAATCCGCTAGAAATTAAACTTAGCGGATTTTTATGTTTATAAAAATAATTGATTTTTGTACTTTTATAATATGAAAATTGTAGAGCTGGATACCTTTTATAAACACTTTCCCGAAAAGGATAGGGAGGAAGCGCCAGCACATGTCGGTAATTTCAATATCTTTAAAATCGAGGATATCCTTACGCCGCGTGGAAGCAAACTTTCTTATTCCCGCAGGGTATTCTATAAAATAAGTTTGGTGGTTGGTCATAGCAAAATCCATTATGCCGATCAGTGTATCGAGGTGAAGGATAGTGTGCTTGTTTTTACCAATCCAATGGTGCCTTATTTTTGGGAACGGATTAGCGATGAACAATCTGGTATTCTCTGTGTATTTACCGAAGATTTTTTCAACAGGTTCGAAAATCTCAAAGATTATCCTGTATTTCAGGATGCTGCAAATGCAATTATTCCTGTAAACGAAACCGAAGCAACATATTTTATTGCGCTTTTCGAGAAAATGATTGCTGAATTAAAAGGTGATTATACTTTTAAATATGACCTGCTCCGTAATCAGTTGACCGAACTCATCCACAGTGCGCAAAAGTTGAAACCAGCAGTTGGAGAACCACATAACAGCAGCAATGCAGCCAACCGGACGACACATCTTTTCAAAGAATTGCTCGAACGTCAGTTTCCAATCGATTTTAGCAGTCAGGTAATGCAGTTACGATCAGCTGCCGATTTTGCCGGTCAGCTCAACCTGCATGTAAACCACCTCAATAAGTGTGTGCGGGAGATTACCGGAAGAACAACTTCACAATTGATTTCGGAACGTATACTGCAGGAAGCGAAGATATTATTAAAGAGTACAGACTGGAATATTGCCGAAATTGCGTGGAGCCTGGCCTTTAAAGAACCCAATCATTTCTCTGCCTTTTTTAAATCACACAGCGGATTAAGTCCTGCAAAATTCAGGTTAGCGCAAAATGATTGATTTTTGTATGTATCGATTTCTTTTTCGTATTTCTACTGAATCTTAATTGCAGAAATTTGTCCCATTAATTTATAATACCATGTGGACAAATAAAAACATCAACAATCAAGGCGGCCGTACCTTTCTGGTTACCGGCGCCAATTCGGGAATAGGATACGAAACGACCAAAGCATTATATCGGGCAGGTGCACAAGTAATTATGGCCTGCAGGGATCTCGACAGGGCAGAAGAAGCAGCTAAAAGAATAAAGCTTGAGCAGGGAACAGGTAGCCTCGAAATAGCATTGCTTAACCTTTCCAATCTTGGCGATATCAAAGATTTTGCAGATCAGATCATCAAAAAACATAAAAAAATCGATGTATTAATCAATAACGCCGGGGTAATGATCCCGCCTGCCTCTAAAACCGACGACGGTTTTGAACTTCAGTTTGGTGTTAACTTTATCGGTCATTATGCGCTTACCGGTTATCTTTATCCGCTTCTAAAACAAACGCCTCATTCACGGATTGTTACCGTAAGCAGTATGGCTTACCTTCATGGAAAAATTGATTTTGATAATTTTAAATCGGAACGTGATTATGAACCAATGCGTGAGTATGCCCAAAGTAAACTGGCCAATATCTTGTTTTCTTTAGAACTTCAGCGCCGTATCGAAGCTGCCGGTGATACTGTGGTTTCGATTGCTGCACAACCCGGTGCTAATAAAACCGAACTATCAAGGCACATGTCTGATGCAGATTACCAGGCTGCGGTTAACCGCATAGGAGAACTAATGGAGCCATGGCAGGGCGCTTTACCCTCTCTTTATGCAGCGGTTGCCACTGAAGCCATTCCGGGTAAACTATATGGCCCTGATCAGGATGGTGGTTACCGGGGTTATCCAGCCGAATCGGCTGTTACACCCAATGGAACTGATGAAACAGTAGCAAAACAATTGTGGGATTATGCCGCGGAGGTAACTGGGGTGGAATATCCATAAAAAAATCGTCATCTCGAACGAAGTGCAACGTAGTTGAGAGATCTATCTTAAAAAATAGTTTTCTTAACACTCCAGTATCTGTTTAATCTGCGTTTTTTATCTTTTTAATCTGCGGGAAAATTTGAAGGCATATAGCATATTTTGTTTCCCGCAGATAGCGCAGAAAAGGCTGCAGATTTATTAAGATGGGGCAGGCATTCCACTGCGTTCCAGTCGAGATGACGAAACTTGACCCAAAACGGCAACTATAGCTTAATAATATTAAGTATTTTTTACTTTTTTTAGTAAGATGCTCAGACGGCTTGCTTTTTTAATTTAAATTATAGTTATATTGAATTGGTTGCCAACCAGTTCAAAATAAAGTATTTACAAAATTTAATTAACAAACTCATCATGGACAAACCAAACCAAACCAAAATCCAATTATTGCATCCTGATTTAAGGGAGCTGGCAATAAGCACCTTTTCTCAGGCGGAAGCTAAATTAACAGGAAGAGCCAAACCGCGGGTAACTGCAACACTCAGAACGTTTAAGGAGCAACAGGATTTGTATAATCTTGGCCGAACGGTAGTTAATCCCGATGGCAGATCAAACAGTAAGCCTATGGGTAATATTGTTACTAATGCAAAAGCTGGTCAATCGATACATAATTACGGATTGGCACTCGATTTCGTGCTGATTATTGATGGAAAGGATACATCATGGAATATGGTGAAAGATTACGATCAGGATGGGCTTAGCGATTGGATGGAGGTAGTTAATATTTTTAAGGCTAATGGCTGGTAATGGGGCGGCGATTGGGTAAGCTTTAAAGATGGTCCGCATCTTCAGTACGATTATGGCTATACCTGGCAGCAACTGCAGGCAAAAATGATTGCTGGCGAACAAAAGAACGGTTATGTAATTTTAGACAGGGAGCCGGTAATTGTACCAAACCTCTATCGAACAACAACAGCTTTAAATTTCAGGACCGGGCCATCTGTTGCATCAGAAAAGATAAAAAAGATTCCCGTAATTTTAAAAGGTGAACATGTTGCCGAAATCTCCCGCGATGGCGAGTGGAGCCTGGTAAGCTACGAAGATATACAGGGTTATGTTAACAATAAATACCTTTCGAAGTAAGTTAATGGCTTATCGGTTAAAGAGTTTTAACTACAGATGTACACAGTTTTCCTAATGAGGCTATCTCATAAAAACCTAATTTCTCAATAAATTTGTCACGTTGAGCCTGTCGAAACGCCATAAATAATGTTATTGGCAGGTCCTTCGACAAGCTCAGGATGATAATTTATATTTATGATACAGCCTCGTTTTAATTTTTATACATTATATTCTTGACGCATTTATAGCTTACTAACCATATAAGTAATATAAGATCATTTAAGCTTTTCTGTGAATCTGTCGCAAAAAAATAGTTCCTGTTTTTACCACCGGGTAAATAGAGGAGATGCACAGAGATTCACAGAGAATAATCTTTCCGTGTTTTCAGTGAATCTGTGGCAAAAAACTAAGAAGTTTACCAACTTTGACTAGTGAGCATGTCAGATGGTAACATCTGACATCACAAGAGCTCCACTAATGATAGGCTCACTAACCATTATTAAACCCATAATTTTCTTTTATACCGCAATATTATTCGATAATTTATATTCAGAAGGGGTAATCCCTGTTTGTTTCTTAAAATATTTGCCAAAAAACGACGAATTGCTGAAATGTAGCGCTATTGCTACTTCAGAAATATTCATCACATGGCTGGTTAACAATAGTTTTGCTTCCCTGATCACCATTTCATCGATAATTTCTCCGGCAGTTCTGTCTGTAACCTGTTTTACCACCTGCGATAAATGCCTGGGTGTAATGCGCAGGCAATTGGCATAATAAATTACCCGTTTTTCTTTTTTAAAGTTTTCCGAAACCAGTGCCAAAAAGCGGTTGGTGAGCTCCGAACGGCTGTTATGGGCAATCGGAACAGAATCTTTTTGTTTGTTTTTCAGCAGAAAAATATCGTAAAGCAACTCTAAAAAACTATTGTGCACGATGTTTTTAATGTGCGGTGTATCTTTAGAAACATTCAGTTTTTTGTGGAGGGCCAGCATATCGTAATAGATAAAGGTGTAGTCCTCTTTTGATAGCGAAAATTTATGGGATTGAATATCCTTCGCCATGCGATAGGTTTCGCCACTGCTAAAAAATACGCCCTTATTTTTCAGGTAACTTTTGTTAAAATGGATGCTGATAAAAGAAACACTGCTGTTATCTGTAATTTCGTAAATCGAATGTGGCAAAACCAGTAAGATATCCCTTTGGTTAATCACGTGATCAACAAAATTTATCCTGATATTCAGTTTTCCCTTGGTGATTAAAATCAAGGCATAACTCGACATGCGGAAAGGCTCCGAACCGCAATAACCCGGATCGTTGCTATTGTGGATTTTCGCCATCAAACCATCATTTTGCGAAAGCGCCTCTTCGTGGTTTTTTTCTGAAAAACTTTTATTAAGTAAAGTCTGTTGCATAAAATCGTTCAGCGTTTTTTAATAATTCCTTAACAGACCAGATCATCTTTTACGCACCAATTCCAGCCATCTTTTTTCAGATGGATTTTGCCCTTTATCTGTCGGATTTTTGTAGTGGCAAATGTAGTGTTCGCGGTGATTTTTGCAAGCTAAATTTTTTAAAATGACTAATCTCTGATTGATTTTGATGTTTTTGATTAATAAATTAGTGTCTTGTATTTGGTTTAAAAACAGCTATTTATGTGATTTTTAGTGCGTTTTACGTTGTTTTTAACTTTTTTACTATTTTATAATAAAAGTCAGATTGTCAATTGGTCAATTCATCTGAATGTCACAATTTGCCGATCCTACTTTTTGACCAATATATCCCACATTTGAACCTTTTTTAGGCTTCAATTCCGCGTTAAAATTGTGTTATCAAATCGTTTGGTTTAATGTGGCTTTAATCTGTAAGGCCGGTTCCGGTTTCAACAGCAATATTGTAGCGCATTCCAGACTTTTCAGAACAGGGTTTTAAAAAACTGAAGAACAATAGCGTTCAGTATGCGTAAAAAATTACAAGATAGAATTGCCTCTTTTAAGGATGCAGCTATGATAAAGGAAAAGGGATTGTATCCTTATTTCAGGTCGATAGAATCTGCCCAGGATACTGAGGTGGTGATCAATGGCAAAAAGGTGCTCATGTTTGGTTCCAACTCCTATTTGGGCTTAACCAATCATCCGAAAATAAAGGAAGCCGCTAAGGTGGCCATTGAAAAATATGGTACAGGCTGTGCGGGATCGAGATTTTTGAATGGTTCGCTGGATATCCATTTAGAACTCGAAAGCCGCCTGGCCGAATATGTGGGCAAAGAGGCTGCTGTGCTTTTTAGCACCGGTTTTCAGGTAAACTTAGGGGTAATATCCTGTTTATTGGATCGTAACGATTACCTCCTGCTCGATGAGTACGACCATGCTTCTATCATTGATGGAAGCCGTTTGGCTTTTGCCCGTACCATTAAGTATGCGCATAACGATATGCAGGATCTCCGCCGTAAATTAAGCCGTTTGCCTGAAGATGCTGCCAAACTGATCGTTTCCGACGGTATTTTCAGCATGGAAGGCGATCTGGTAAACCTGCCCGAAATGGTAGAAATTGCCAACGAGTTTGGGGCGAATATCATGATGGATGATGCACATAGTTTGGGCGTAATCGGTTTTAACGGTTCAGGCACAGCGTCACATTTCAACCTTAACGATGAGGTTGACCTGATTATGGGTACTTTTAGCAAATCGCTCGCCTCGTTGGGTGGTTTTATTGCAGGCAGTACCGAAACCATCGAATTTATCAAACACCGGGCACGCTCATTAATGTTTAGCGCCAGTATGCCTCCAGCGTCTGTAGCGAGTGTAATTGCTGCATTGGATATTATCGAATCAGAACCCGAACGCATCGATAAACTTTGGGACAATACCAATTACGCCAAAAAACTATTAACTGAAGCGGGTTTTGATATCGGCCATGGCAACAGTCCGATTATTCCGGTTTACATCCGTGATAATACCAAAACCTTTATGATTACCAACATCCTTCAGCAGAATGGGGTTTTCGTTAATCCGGTGGTTTCTCCGGCAGTACCATCAGATTCATCTTTAATCAGGTTTTCGCTGATGGCTACACACAGTTTCGAACAGATTGAAACAGCAATTGCGCAATTAAGTGCTGCTTTTAAGGCCGTAAACGTAGAATTAGTAGGAAGCCAATCATGAAAGAACTGATCAAGGTTTCTGGCAAAAAAGCATTGGCGGCATTTGTCGATTTTCCGCATGAATTATATGCTGGCGACGTAAATTATGTGCCAGAATTGTTTATTGCGCAGCGCGATTTGCTCACGCCCGGCAAACATCCTTTTTACGAACACTCTGAAATACAGCTTTTTTTGCTTTACGATCAGGGAAAAGTGATTGGACGAATTGCAGCGATCAATAATACCAACCATAATAAAGTGTACGAATCAAAAGATGGTTTTTTTGGTTTTTTTGACTGTATCAATGATGCAGCTGCAGCCAAACAACTTTTTGAGGCGGCACGGGCATGGTTAAGGGAGCGGGGATTGACGAAAGTTTTAGGTCCGGTTAATTTTTCTACCAACGAAGTTTGCGGCTTACTGATAGAAGGTTTTGATGGTCCGCCGGTGGCCATGATGCCTTACAACGCCCCATATTATCTGCCGCTTTTGGAACAAATGGGCTTTCAGAAAAATGTTGATTTAAGGGCTTACCGTTATACCGCTGGCAATTATAGCGACCGTTCGGTGAAGCTGATGGACAGGATAGAAGATCGTTTGAAACGGAACGATATCATTCTGCGTAAAATCAACATGAAGAAATTCAAGGAAGAATGTAATGCCGTAAGGGATGTGTACAATAAAGCATGGGATAAAAACCTGGGTTTTGTACCGATGACGGATAAGGAATTTGATTATACGGCGAACGACCTTAAAATGATCCTCGATCCTGAATTTTGTATTCTCGCAGAGCAACACGGCAAAATTGTAGGTTTTGCGCTGGCTATACCGGATATTAACCAGATTCTGATCAAAATTAAACGTGGAAGGTTATTCCCGACAGGTTTAATCAAACTTTTGGCCAATAAAAAGAAAATTGACGGCATCCGTATTTTGTTGCTTGGTGTGGTTGATGGTTACCGTAAAATGGGGATTGAAGCCTGTTTGTATGGTCGCATTATTAAACATTTTGAAGCTAAAAGAATGAAATATGCGGAGGCGAGCTGGACATTGGACCATAACGACCTGATCAATAAACCCATCGAAGATATCGGTGGAAAACTGTATCGCAAATACAGGATTTTAGAAAAAGCGATATGAAAAAACGGGTGTTGATTACAGGAGCGACTGGTTTTGTGGGGTATCACCTGATTAAATCTGCCCTGGCCAATGGGCTGGAAGTATATGCCAATGTACGTAAAAGTGCAGTTGCCGATCATCTTAAAGATTTTCAGATTAATTATGTAGACCTTGATTTTGGATCGATCTATTTATTGAGGGAAAATATAGAGGAGAAAAAATACGATTACATCGTCCATGCAGCAGCGGTAACCAAGGCAAAAAACTTAGATGATTACAACAAGGTAAATGCCATTTATACCCGCAATTTAGCCGTTGCAGCTGCTCAATCCACACACAGCATACAGAAATTCATATTCATCAGCAGCCTGGCTGCGCTCGGGCCTTTAAAGCAGAAAAATGAAAAACTGACAGAAAAAAGTGCTTCAAATCCGGTTACAGGTTATGGTATCAGTAAAGCACTTGCCGAAACTTACCTGGCACAGGTTCCGGATCTGCCTTTGATCATTTTCAGGCCTACAGCGGTTTATGGTCCGAGGGAGAAGGATATTTTCATCCTGATTAAAACCATTAAAGCGGGGTTGGAGCTTTACATCGGCAGGCAGGAGCAGGAGCTCAGTTTTGTACACGTTACCGATCTCGCCAATATCATCATCCGGGCACTCGCATCTGATGTGGTGGGTAAAGCTTACAACATTTCTGATGGGGCAGTATACAAGCGCTCTTCCCTTGCAGATTATGTAAGCAAAGCTTTGGGCAAAAAAACGCTAACTATACATGTACCGGTGGCGGTAATTAAAGGACTGGCCTGGGGAATGGAACGTTTTTACGGGGCTTTTAATAAGATTCCGGCATTAAACGTAGATAAGATAAAAGAACTCACTGCCCTGAACTGGGGATGTGATATTAAAAATATTCAGAACGATTTTGGTTTTGTACCCCAATTCGGACTGGAAAAGGGGATAAACGAAACCATTAACTGGTACCAAAAAAACAATTGGTTATAAGATTTTAAATAAAAATTAGCATGAAACAACAAGTAAAAGCAGCTGAAGGCAAGCTGGGAATATTAATGCCGGGCCTTGGCGCGGTAGCTACCACCATGATTGCCGGCGTTGCTGCAGTTAAAAGAGGTTTATCAAAACCAATCGGTTCGTTAACGCAAATGGGCACCATCCGTTTGGGTAAAAGAACAGAAAATAAACAACCAAAAATTAAAGATTTTGTGCCTTTGGCCAATCTTGAAGATTTAGTATTCGGTGGCTGGGATGTGTACGAAGATAACGTATACGAAGCCGCTTTAAATGCCCGTGTGTTAGACGCCAACCTGTTACGCGATGTGCGTGAAGAGTTACAGGCCATTAAACCAATGCGTGCCGCTTTTGATAGAAATTACGTAAAAAACCTGGATGGTAAATATGTAAAAGATATCGATAACCGTTACGAGCTGGCTTTAGCCGTAATGGAAGATATTAAAAACTTCAAAGCTGAAAATAACTGCGATCGTATTGTACTGGTTTGGTGTGGTTCTACCGAAATTTATTTCGAACCATCTGAAGTGCACGAATCGCTTGCAGCATTTGAGCAGGGTTTAAAAGACAACGATCTTCGCATTGCACCAAGTATGATTTATGCTTATGCTGCATTAAAATTAGGTATTCCGTTTGCCAATGGTGCACCGAATTTAACCGTTGATATTCCTGCCTTGATCGAACTGGCTAAAGAAACCAATACACCAATTGCAGGTAAAGATTTCAAAACCGGTCAAACTTTAATGAAAACTATTATAGCGCCAGGTTTAGCGGCTCGTTCGCTGGGTGTAAACGGTTGGTTCTCTGATAATATTTTGGGTAACCGCGATGGTTTGGTGTTAGACGATCCGGATAACTTTAAAACCAAAGAAGTATCGAAACTGGGTGTGTTGGAAGATATTTTCAAACCGGAAGTTAACCCTGATCTGTATGGCGATATGTACCACAAAATCAGGATCAACTACTATCCGCCTCACGGTGATAACAAAGAAAGTTGGGATAACATCGATATTTTCGGTTGGTTAGGTTATAAAATGCAGATCAAAATCAATTTCCTTTGCCGCGATTCTATTTTAGCTGCACCAATTGTGTTGGATCTTGCTTTGTTTATCGATCTGGCTAAACGTTCAAATATGTCAGGCATTCAGGAATGGTTATCATTCTATCTGAAATCGCCGCAAACTATCCCTGGCGTACCTGCTGAGAACGACATTTTTAAACAGTTGATGAAACTTCAGAATACCTTGCGTTACATCATGGGCGAAGAATTGATTACCCATTTAGGTCAGGATTACGAAGAAGAACTGATAGAAACCGTATAGTGTTTATCCACAAATTTCTTTCAACGGCCTTTGGCATTGGCTACATCGGCAAAGGTGCCGGTACATACGCTGCAATAGCAACCTGTATCTGCTGGCACCTTCTCCAAGGCCCTTATAGTAACCCTTATTTATGGCCGGTACTCTGCACCATGTTCATTGTAATGATTGGGATCATGAGTGCCGACAGGGTAGAGGAGATTTGGGGAAAAGACCATCAAAGGGTGGTGATTGATGAAGTGGCTGGAATGTGCATTGCCCTGTTATTTGTGCCTTTAAAATGGCAGTACACCCTGATCGGGCTTGTGCTTTTCAGGTTTTTTGACATCCTGAAACCCTTTTACATCCGCAAACTGGAAGAATTGCCTGGCGGTTGGGGCGTAATGGCCGATGATATACTGGCAGGGATTTACGCAAATATCATTCTCCAGCTGGTGGTGGTTTTCGATTTTTTTTAAACATGCTTACCTACCTAAAAGCACAGGCATCATCCTTAATGGCCTCCGCAACTGATTTTGGCATCACCATTATTGCGGCAAACCTTTTTGGCTTATGGTACCTGGCGGCAAGTATCATCGGAACCATTTCGGGCGGGGTAGTTAATTTTTTAGTCAACAGGAAATGGGTATTCCAGAGTCGGTCAAAAGAAGTAAAAGGGCAGGTATTCAGGTACATTATCGTGTGGGCGGGCAACTTGGCCATCGTTACCGCGGGTGTGTTTATCCTCACCCATTTTTTCAATCTCAATTACGTACTCGCTAAAGTACTGAGCTCGGTTTTAACCGGCATCAGCTACAATTATATCATGCAAAGGCAGTTTATTTTTACAAGTTAAATGAAACCTATCCATTCATTTTTATTATTTCCGTTACTCGTTTTTATGGTGCAGGTAAATGCTTTTGCACAAAGAACCGTGGTTTCCGGAACCGTGCGCGATGCCGTAACCAAAGAAACACTGCCCAATGTTTCCGTGTTTTTTAAAGACACCCAAATCGGTACACAAACCGATATCAATGGAAAATATACACTCGTTTCGCCTAATCCACAAAGTGAATTAAGTTTCAATTATGTGGGTTACCGTACCGTTTTCAAAAATATTGTAGCCTCTGCTACGCAAGAATTTGATGTATCTCTTGTGCCTGATGCAAGGGCACTGGATGAAGTGGTTATTATAGGTGGCAAAAAAGTAAAATACCGCAATAAAGATAATCCTGCGGTAGAACTGATCCGCCAGGTAATTGCGCATAAAGACGAAAACCGCATTAAAAGTTACAATACCGTATCGTACAGGGAATATGAGAAGATGTTGTTCAGCCTGAGCAATGTTTCAGATAAGTTTAAAAACAAAAGGATGTTCAGGAATTACCAGTTTTTGTTTCAGGAACAGGATTCGACTTTAATTGGCGGAAAAAACCTTTTGCCGGTATATATTGAGGAGAAACTGGCCGATAATTACCTGAGTAAAAACCCCGAGAAAAACAAAACCATTGTAATTGGCGAAAAGCAGGTTCAATTTGACAGCCGTTACATCGATAATAAAGGTTTGAAAACTTATTTCGACCGGATGTACCAGGATATTGATATTTATAAAAACAATATCTCGGTGATCAGTAATGAGTTTTTAAGCCCGATTGCCGATGGTGCACCTTCCTTTTACAAGTTTTTTATCACCGATACCATTAAAACACAGAAGCCGGAGATCATAGAGTTGTCTTTCACGCCCCGCAATACTGGCAATATGTTATTCGAAGGAAAGATTTATGTCACCAACGACAGCCATTATGCGGTTACCGGCGCTTCTTTTGGAGTAAACAAAAATATCAACCTCAACTTTGTACGTGCGCTAAAAATCGATCTTGATTTTGAAGCCAATAATAAAGGCAAATATAGTTTAAGCAAAAGCAATTTATTGGCCGATTTCGGTATCGGAAAAACCAAAGGCATTGGTTTTACCGGGGAGCGTACCGTTACCTTTAAAAATTACCAGTTCGATACCGCATTGCCTGATACTATTTTCCAGGGAAAAAGCACCGTGGTACTGGCTGATGCTGCTAAACGAAACGATCAGTTTTGGGAGAAAAACAGGCTCGATACCATTTCCAAAAACCAGCTGAAAATTTACGGGAATATTGATACACTACAAAATCTGCCTTCTTTTAAACGCACGATGAAAATCGTGACCCTTTTATTTGCAGGTTATCAGAATTTGGGTCCTTATGAAATTGGTCCTGTAAATACTTTTTACAGTTTTAACAACGTAGAAGGTTTAAGGTTGCGCTTTGGAGGCAGAACCACACCCGAACTGAGCAAACGTTATTATTTCGAAAACTACCTGGCTTACGGCATCAGAGATGAAAAATGGAAGTTTTTCCTTTCAGGTACTTATTCACTGAATAATAAATCCATTTACGAATTCCCGCAGAATTACATCAGGGCAAGTTTTCAGCGCGATACCAAAATACCCGGTCAGGAGTTACAGTTTGTGCAGGAAGACAACTTTTTACTATCCTTTAAAAGGGGAGTAAACGATATGTTGCTGTACAATGATTTTTACCGTCTGGATTATGTAAGGGAGTTCGAAAATCACTTTTCATACAACCTGGGTTTTAAAAAATGGAGTCAAACGCCTGCCGGAGGATTAAACTATTTAAATTCGGATAACCAGCTGGTTAATAGGCTCACCACCAGCGAAGTTTCCTTGCAGTTAAGATATGCCCCAAATGAGAAATTTTACCAGGGGAAAATTTACCGGGTACCCATTGCCGATCGTTATCCTGTATTTACCTTACGTTATACTGCGGGTTTAAAAGGTGTTCTGGGGGGCGAATATAATTATCATAACTTTCTGGGAAGCATCGATAAACGTTTTTATTTATCCCAGCTGGGTTATAGCGATGTAACCGTTGAAGGCAGTTATATTGCCGGAAAAGTGCCTTTCCCATTATTGGATATACACCGGGCCAACCAAACTTATGCTTATCAGCTTAATTCGTACAACCTGATGAATTTCCTCGAGTTTGTCAGCGATCACTACGTGAGCATCAATATCGACCATAATTTTAACGGCTTCTTTTTTAACAAAGTGCCTTTACTCAAACGATTAAAGTTAAGGGAAGTAGTTTCGTTTAAAGCTTTATATGGTGGTTTAAGGAATGAGAATAATCCGAACTTTCAAACGGGTTTATATCAGTTACCGGTTTACGAAAACGGAGCACAACGTACTTATGCACTGGGCAACGATCCTTATATGGAAGGGAGTGTTGGGGTGGGTAACATCTTCAAGCTGTTAAGGGTAGATCTGGTAAAACGCTTCAATTACCTTAACAATCCCGAGGTTTCCGAATGGGGGATCAGGGCAAGGGTAAAATTTGATTTTTAATAAAAAAACGCAATGGAAAAAAAATTAAGGGACAGCCTTCAACTGGGCATATACAAGATAATCAATCCTTTTGTTAAGGGCCTCATTAAAATAGGCTTAACGCCCAATGCCGTAACTACAATTGGCCTGATTTTAAACATTGGAGTAGCCGTAATTTTTGTGCTTGGTGCCGAAAAATCAAACCGTGGCGACATGTCGTACATTGGCTGGGGCGGGGCATTGGTGCTTTTTGCAGGTTTGTTCGATATGCTCGATGGTCAGGTGGCGCGTTTAGGCAATATGAGTTCGAAATTTGGAGCTTTGTACGATTCAGTGCTCGATCGTTATAGCGAAATGATTATGTTTTTGGGCATTTGTTATTACCTGGTGGCACATCATTACTTTTTAAGTTCGTTGTTTGCTTTTATCGCGCTTATCGGTTCGATGATGGTGAGTTATACCCGTGCAAGGGCCGAAGGTTTGGGCGTTGAGTGTAAAGGAGGTTTAATGCAGCGCCCCGAACGTGTGGTAACCATCGGTGTTTTTGCCATTGCCTGCGGTATTGCCGGGCATTTTATCGGTGGGGACTATAAAATTTATGTGCCGGGCATTTCATTCCATGTTTTTGAAACCATGTCGATTTTTACCATACCGATTACCGTAATGGCTATATTAACCAATATTACCGCTGTTAAACGCCTGCAGGAAGCTAAAAAAGGGTTAGATGCCCAGGAATTTAATGAAAGAAGGGGAAATAATAAGGCTGCACTGATTGCCGGATTGGTTTTAATGACCAGTTTAAGTGGTATGCTGCCTTTTAATGCAAATGCACAGGGAAGTGACCCTTCGCCAATTACTTTTCCAACGCCAAAAGATATTACTAACCAGCTTTTTTACCTTCAACGCGATCCGAATACCAATACCATTATCTGCCAGTTAAACGTAGATAAACATGGCGTAGTGGATAAAGATCAGCCTGTAAACGTATTCTGGATGCGTTACGGTGATAATGGCGAAAAGAAAGATTTAAGTTACATCCAGCGGAAGTTTGCCTATGGCATTATTAGCAAAGATCTGGGGAATGGTCAGTTTGAGTTGAGATTTACCTCGCATAAAAAATTGCCGATGTACTTAAATAAATCAGGAGCAGACAAAAAATACCATGTTTTTGCAACCATTAATAATAAAAAAATGCAGCTGGAACGGATATTCCTGCGGATTGAAGGGGGAACGTTTTGGTTCCCGAATGTAAAATATGTAGAAATAAGAGGATACGATGTTTCGGAGCCTTCGAAAGTATTGATTGAAAGGATTAAGGTTTAGCGGAGGGCACTCATGCTGTCATTCTGAGTGCAACGAAGAACCTTTTGATATAGGATTGGGTTCTATCTTTCACTGGTTTGTCAGTCTGAGCGGAGTCGAAGACCTTTACTGCGTTCAGAATGACAAAGTCGTCATTGCGAGAAGGCTTTTTCAGCCGACGAAGCAATCTTTACAGCAGGGCTCATAAGCATGAAAGATTGCTTCGTCGTTCCTCCTCGCAATGACGACTTTTCTATCTCGATTTGTCAGTCTGAGCGGAGTCGAAGACCTTTTATCAATTTTTTAGTATAAAGATCCTGAAACAAGTTCAGGGAGACGAATGGCAACGGAGCGTAACCGAAAACCAGTTAAAATAATTTACCAAATGAAAAAGAATTTTGTTTCAAATTCTACCGCATCCATCAGGATGTTTAAAAACGACTTTTTAGAAAGCCTTTCAAAGGTAAGGTTTTACGTGCCTTTAATTGTGTATATACCTGTTATCGGTTTCCTGTTTTGGAAAGCCATTATCGATTTGCAGATGCCGGTTTTAAATTTTGCTGGCTGGTTTTTGTTGGGGTTAGCCATCTGGACCATTACCGAATATATCCTGCACCGTTATGTTTTCCATTTCGAACCTGAAGCAGAATGGGGCAAAAAAATCCATTTTATTTTCCATGGCGTACACCACGATTACCCCAATGATGCCAAACGTTTGGTAATGCCGCCTTCTGCCAGCATTCCTATGGCATTAGGTTTTTATTTTCTTTTTGACTGGCTATTGCCCGAAACTACTGTTTATCCTTTTTTTTCGGGATTTATGATCGGTTACCTCTTTTACGATATGGTGCATTATGCCCTTCATCACGCCAATTTTAAAAGTGGTTTCTGGAAAAAGTTAAAACACCATCACATGCTTCACCATTATTCTGATTCGACAAAAGGTTATGGGGTAAGCTGGACTTTCTGGGACCATATTTTCAGGTCGAATTTTGACAAAAAATAACATGCAGCAAGAAGTTTTGCTTAAAAACAGTTTCTATAATATTCGGAATATTTATCTAACAGTTGCTATATCTGTTGGATATCTATTGTTGTCAGCACTGTTGGTGGGCTTTAAAACCGATCAGCTCGTGCTGATTTTTATTTTTAACAGCCTGTTTTATATTTCTGCAGGAACAAGGCGTTTCATCCTCGGTTTTTCCATTTTTATCGTGTATTGGATCCTTTTCGATTACATGAAAGCTTTTCCGAACTACCTGTTTACCGAGGTGCATATCAAAGATTTATATCAACTGGAGAAAAGCATTTTTGGGATCAACCATAATGGTATAAAACTTACCCCTAACGAGTATTGGAAACTAAACAGTACCGCGTTTTTAGATGTGCTTACAGGCTTTTTCTATTTAATGTGGGTGCCTGTCCCTTTGGCTTTTGCAACTTATCTTTTCTTTAAAAATAAGGAACAATTTGTCCGTTTTTCGCTCACTTTTGTTTGGGTAAATTTATTAGGTTTTGTGGTTTATTATGCATTCCCTGCAGCACCGCCCTGGTATGTGCAGGAGCATGACTTTACATTCATCGCCAAAACTGCGGGTAATACTGCGGGCCTGGCCAGGTTCGATCATTATTTCAACATCACACTTTTTCAGGGGATCTATAGCAAAGGTTCCAATGTATTTGCAGCTATGCCATCGCTCCATTCTTCCTATCCGGTAATTGTAGCTTATTATGGTTTAAAAAACAGGTTGGGTAAAATCAATTTGTTCTTTTTGGTTGTAATGGTCGGGATCTGGTTTTCAGCAGTTTATACCAGTCACCATTATACACTGGATGTATTGGCCGGAATCAGTTGCGCAACGATTGGAATTATCAGTTTTAACTACCTTGTTAAAAATACCAGGCTGAAAGATTTTATAGGTTTTTTTGTTAAAAGAATATAAATGATAATGGATGATGGGAAATGTGAGATGGATATCAATAACCAATGATCAATTTGCAATGAGCAATGGTGATTGCTTATAAGAAGCTTAATGATCTTAACTCCTTAATGGTAAAAGGATCTTATCCATAGTCTGTGTCCCCACAGATCACTTACATTATGATCTCCTTCTTTTCCCGCTGATCACACAGATCACGCAGATTTTCGACTTTCTTTTTGACACAGTTTATTGGACAGATCAACTCTGAGGTCAAATGATTAGGCTCTGAGGTGTAACGATTAAGCTCTGAGGTGCAGCGATTAAGCTCTAAGGTCAAACGATTAAACTCTGAGATGCAACGATTAAGCTTTTTGGTCAATTGATTAGGCTCTGAGGTGTAACGATTAGGCTCTGAGATGTAACGATTAAGCTCTGAGGTGCAACGATTAAGCTCTGAGGTGCAATGATTAAGCTCTGAGATGCTACGATTAGGCTTTTTAGTCAATTGATTAGGCTCTGAGGTGCAACGATTAAGCTCTAAGGTCAAACGATCAGGCCCTGAGGTCAAATGATCAAGATTTTTGGTCAATTGATTAGGCTCTGAGGTATAACGATTAAGCTCTGAGGTGCAACGATTAAGCTCTGAGGTGCAACGATTAAGCTCTGAGGTGCAACGATTAAGCTCTGAGGTCAAACGATTAGGCTCTGAGGTCAAATGATTAAGCTCCGAGGTGCAATGATTAAGCTTCACTCTGATTGATACGCAGATTTTACGAACCCACTTTCAGATAAACATTTGGCTGATTTATGGTTTCTTCGTTATTACGCACTGCGATGATATGATTGGCCTTTGCGAAATAATAAAACTCTATACTTGCAATTAAAATCAGGGCATAGCCAAAAAGTTCCAATGATTCTTCGGAAACATTTTTTACATCACGCGCATACTGTGCTTCCATAACCGCCATCCAGAAAACCTTTCTGCCATATAAGCGGGCAAAAATATAAGTGGTAAATATGCCCGACAGGAGGATGCCAAATGAGAATTTTGGAGCAAAATCATTCATGTTCGAAAGGAATATATCCTTCTTCCTATAAATCAGAACTGCCGCCAATATCAATAAACTAAATGCAGCTGTTTGCCACGCACCATCGTAAATGTGCTCATCTAAAAAAGCATCTTGTTCTCTGATGAGTGATGCAAAAGTAAAGGCAAATAAACCAAATGCGAGCGGAAAAATCGACTTGTATTTAAATGAAACGCGCAGGTAAATTAACGAACAGGCCAGAAGGATAATACTCTGTACAGCTTCAACCATTGAATCTTCGGTGAATTTATTTTGCCCTGTTTCATGTTTAACATTCCACTTTAAAAATTCTGCAATAAGGTAAATGATGATACCATAAACAAGAAATCTGATGATGGCGGTTTTTAAGCCTTTTGAGCTGGGTTTTATCGTTTTCTTTAACATTTTAATACATTTTATGCTTTGCTGGAACGCAAGCTGACCGCGCTTCACACTTATCTGAATAGCGTAAAAGCGAAAACAAAAGTCGCGCTCAAAGCTTTGGCATAAAAGGTCTAAAAGTCTGATAAATTAGTCGAAATGTACGAATGAGGCATGTTTACAATGAGATGGCAATTTGGATGGAAGATGGGAAATGTGATATGGATGATGGAAAATGTAATATTGATGATGGGGGAGGTCCGAAAGTCAGAAGACCGATGACCGAAGGCAGACAACGCAGCAAAAAAAACTTTCTTAATGATCTTAATTTCTTAATGGTAAAAAATCTTTGTGCATTTGTGCCTTGGTGGTTGATGATGGAAGATGTAATATGTAAGAATGGATGATGAGAGAGGTTCGAAAGTCAGAAGACCGATGAGCGAGGCCAAACAGCGCCAAACAAAGCCCTCTTAATGATCTTAATTTCTTAATGGTAAAAAATCTTGTGCATTTGTGCCTTGGTGGTTGATGATGGAAGATGTAATATGTAAGAATGGATGATGGGAGAGGTTCGAAAGTCAGAAGACCGGTGAGCTAGGCCAAACAACACAAAAACAAAGCCCTATTAATAACCCTAATTCCTTAATGATAAAAGAAGAGCCTTATTACCCTGGTGTCTTTGTGGTTAATAAATTTAACTAATCAACTTTCTTTTCAAACAGCTCCCTAAAACCCTTATACCGTGATCGTCCAATCGGCAATACCTCTCCATTTTTAAGCTGTAAATGATAGCGGCTTCCCGACGAAACAAGGATCCGATCGGCCTGTATAATATTTACGATATAAGATTTATGGATACGTTCAAAACCCAATGGTAGTATTTTTTCGAGCGTATCTAAACCTTTATCATGTAGTTCTTTAGTTCCATCCAGAAGGTGTATTTCACTATAAATCCCTGCACCCTGTATATAAAATACCTGATCAAGCTCAATCAGTTTGATGCTTCCGCTTTTCCTGATTGATAGGTATCTTATCGAACTGTTATTTTCTTTTTTTACCGTAACCGCCCTGCTAAGTGCAATAAAAAGGCGTTCGCGGTCAAAAGGTTTTGGAACGAAATCCAATACGCCCAGTTCGAAAGCGCGGAGCGCGTTTTCTGTATTGGCCGATACCACGATCGTTTGAAATGATCTCGACGTAATGCTGCTCAACACCTCAAAACCATCACGCCCGTTAAGATTTAAATCCAATAACAGGATATTTATAGCTTCTTTTTCCAGAAAATCGATCCCCTTTTTTAGCGAATCGATAATGCTGATGCTGGCATTTCCTTCGAAAAAATCGTTGGTCATCCGCTCAATCCTTCTCGCAATCCGGGCTTCATCTTCAATAATCAGGACCTTCATATTCTATTGTTTGATAACGTTATTTTACTGATCCAGCCTTGATTTGATGCCATAGAATCGAAAGTCCACTTGCCCGGATAACTTTCTTCCAATCTTGCACGGATGTATTTAAAACCTCCTCCACCTACACGTTCTTCCGATGATTCTCTGTTTTCGCCAATCGTTTCAAAAACATATTCTCTCGTATGTAAATCTTCACTATAAACCAACCTGAATTTCATCTTACCATTGCTAAGAGGCGCATTGTGGGTAATTCCGTTTTCCAATAAAGTGTGGATAATTGCAGGAGGTATCAGCTCATCATCCTTAATTCCAAAATCTTCCCATTGGTAAGCAATTTCTTTTCTAAAACCCATTACTTTCAGGTGCATCTGGCAAAGTGATATCTCCTGTCGGATCGGGATCAGGCTTTCTTCGGCAATTTTGTTCATAATATCGAACTCTTCAGCCAGTGCCTGGATAAATTCTGCGCCTTGTTTGGGCGAATCTTCCACCCAATCCATCAGAGAGGTAAGCGTATTCTTGATAAAGTGTGGTTGAATGTTCTTTTTAATCAGCTCCAGCTGCAAGCGCGAGGAGAGTAACAGCGATGATTCGTGCGCTTGTTCAATCTCCCGCATTTTGATGGTATGAAGGTAAAGCATCGCAAATACAATAAAAGTATAAAAGATGAAAATACCAAAATCGTATACCAGGTAACTGTTCATCACTGCGCTGGCAAGCATCCCTACCAATACCAAAAAACTTCCCTTTTCTTTTCTATAAATGGCTTCCAAAACGATAAGCATTGTGGTGATCCACATCGCTAAACTGTAATACCTTGCCGAAATATCATAATGCCCGTAGTAGTAAATATAGATCGAAACCAATGTTAGAAGTAATGCCAAAAGCAGCAGTAATTTTCTTTTTAAGCCGAATTGGATACTAAAATATAAGGGAACGAGTAATGATATCGAGAAAGTTAACCAGCCAATAATCTCCAGGCGGACGAAAAACTCCGTATAGGGGATTTCGATATAATATTTGATGTACTCCATAATGAGGAGCGAAAAAAAGAGCAGGCAGATTACCGAAAATATCAGTACCGGGTACGACCTTTTATGACTGTTGAAATAAAGGAAAGCATAGTAAAAAAAGGCTATAAAAAAGGCACCAGCCATGATAAACATCAGCGATGAGATAACCAAAGGCCTTTTAATCAGATTGGCATAGGTGTCTAGTTTATATCCTATACCGCGTTGCAGCCTTGGGTAACTAAATTGTGTGCTACGTAAAGCCACATTATGCATCCCTAACTGCGAAAGCGAGTCGGGGAGGAGGAAGTACATACATTCGGTTCCCGGTATTTCCGGCTGCGATACAGATCCAAGCTTTCCATTACTGCCTATTTTTATCCCATCCCAGTAAACTTCATAGGCCCCAAAGGCATCTATCTGGAGCCCTAACCGGCCACCGGAATTCGAAATCAGTTTTACATTGGCCCTTGACCAAAAGATATTTTTTCCTGTAAAACCACGATCAACCGACCATCCTTTTTGATCTAGTTTTTTAGCCGACCATGCCAGGCTGTCTCCCGTTTTAAAAACAGGATCAAATTCATCATAAAGTACCTGTCGCTTGCACGATGCACATAAAATAGCAAGGAATAACAGAATGATGGCGGGTTTCATAAATCAAAAGTAGCATAAAGATAATCCCTACAGGCGCATTTCAAAAGGATATAGAGCCGTTCACATGTTTTTTTATCAGCACTGCATTTCCCTGTGCTAATCTTGCAGCATGAAACACTTTGCTATACTTTTTCTTTTAAGCTTTTATTCTGTGCTTTTTTGCTTTGCGCAGGTACCAAAACATACCATAACCGGACAGGTCAAAGAACGGTCTGCTAAAACAGAAATTCCCTTTGTAAGCATTATTGTTGTTGATGGGGATGGAAAAAACCTGGTTTCAGGCATGGCTGATGAGAAAGGAAAATTCTCGTTAACCTTTTCAGGAGGAAATAAACCAACCGCCCAGTTCAGTTTTATGGGTTATACAAAGCTTACCAAAACATTGATCCTAACCGAAGGAAAAACAGCAAATGATTTAGGTACTGTTCTGATGGAGCCTGATGTAACCCTGTTAAAAGATGTTTCGGTTACCGCTGAGAAATCGGCAATTAGTTTAAAATTAGATAAAAAAGTATTCGAAGTAGGTAAAGATATCCTATCGCAATCGGGGTCGGTTTCCGAGCTGCTTTCGGGTGTGCCCTCGGTTAGTGTAGATCCGGGTGGTGCGGTAAGTCTCCGCGGAAACAGCAGTGTACTGGTACTCATCAACGGCAGGCGTTCGGGCTTAACTGCCGGAGGAGCGCTCGAGCAGGTTTCTGCCGATCAGGTAGAAAGGGTAGAAGTAATTACCAATCCGTCATCAAAATACGATGCTGCAGGATCTGCCGGTATCATCAATATTATATTAAAGAAGAATAAAAAGAGTGGTTTTAATGGTCAGTTAAGACTTGTTGGGGGCGTACCTAACGAAACACGGATTTCGCCCAGTTTGAATTTTAAATCCAATAAAATCAACCTTTTTTCTACCATTGGTGTACGTTTTTCCGATTATGTGGGGCTTTACACCACCGATCAATCAGTAAAGCAGAACGGAGCTTCGGTATTGCTTAGCCAAAGGCAAAACGAAAACCGCCATGATGATGGACAAATGGCTTATTTTGGCGCCGATTATCAGCCTGATAGCCTAAATACCTTTACACTTGCCTATTTATTGAATGCCACTAAAGACCATGATAAATCGAGGTTGGGTTACGATTATTCAAAAGCTGGTGCGGGTTTAGACAGTGCGCTGAACAGAAATGCAGAATCGTGGGAGCGGAGAAATTATAATCAGCTGGAGTTTAACTATACAAAGCTTTTTAAAAAACCGGGGAAAAAACTCACAGTTGATATGCAGTACGATTTTTGGCACAGCGATAAAGATTGGAACCTCGTTACCCAAAAAACAGCACCAGCATTGCTGCAATTGCCACAGATTCGTACCAGCTCCATCGGCTCGAACAGGGATTTTGCAGCACAAAGTGATATGAGTGTACCTTTAGATAGTAATTCGGTTTTAGAATATGGGATTAAAGGTGAAAACAGGAGCGTGCGCAGCGATTTTTTGGCTCAAAGCGAAACTGCTAATGGCTGGGCAACGATTGATGGGATTGATAATGGCGTGGTTTACAACGAGCTGATTGGCAGTGGTTATCTGCAACTGAGAAATAAAATGGGGCGTTTTTCTTACCAGTTGGGCTTGCGCGGAGAATATACCAGGGTTAAAATAGCCGATAGGAACAATATTTACGATAACCTGAAAAATTATTTTAAACTGTTTCCAACGGTACATTTGGGTTACGAACCTGCTAAAGGTACTACCTTGCAGCTAAGTTATAGCCGACGGATCAACCGCCCATCACTGAACGATCTTTATCCATTTAACGAACTCACCGACTTTAACTCGCGTTATGTGGGCAATCCCGAACTTAACCCTTCTTACGCAGATGTGTTCGAACTAGGACTGCTTACCCATTTTGGTACTTTAACTGTAAATCCATCGGTATATTATCAGCACCAAAGCGGTTTGATCATTGATTATAATTACCGCGAAAATGGACTTTTTATTTCTACACCCGTTAATATCGATCTTGAACAACGCTCGGGAATTGAACTTTCCATGATCTATAATCCTTACAAATGGTTGCAAATGAATATGGAAATGAATGCTTACCGCTTCCGTCAGCAGGGGTTTTACAGCAGTCAGGATTTTGCCTTTTCCGGCAATATGTTAACGGGCAGGTTTGGAACCCAGATTAAATTACCTAGTAAATCGAGTTTGCAGTTGCGGTATAATTTTTCTGGTCCGCGCAACTCTGCGCAGAGTAAAAGAGCCGCCATTCATGGTATAGATTTAGGCCTGGCGCAGAATCTTTGGAAAGACCGCGCAAGTGTGCTTTTTGATGTAAATAACCTGTTCGAACTTAGAAAGTTTTCTACGACCACTACAGGGCAGGATTTCAACATCACACAGGTATTTATTCCAAATGGCGCAAGGTACAGGTTAACTTTTGTTTATCGTTTAAACCTAACCAATGATCAGGGCATCAGGCAGGCGAAAAGTGGTAATAGAGATTAATGATTGGTATATGTGTGTAAAATCGGCATCCGGTTTGCCTTACTAACCATACAAATCAACGTTTATCATAATCTGATAAGCACAATAGGGAAAAAAAAGGCTGTGGATGCAGCCTTTTTTGCGTTTTATTAATTTTTCTAAATCCACATCTATTTTAAGAACAGTTGCAAATAATGTAGAATTTTTAAATGATGTAGAAAAAAATCCCCAAAATTCCCCGGTTAATTTTAACATGGAATGAGAGGATTACGAAGCTATTATAACTTTTTAAAAAAATTGATCTTTAAGCCCCCTCTTCGTTTTGAGGAATAATTTATCGTATCGAATCCTGGTGCAATAATAATCTGTTAAAAGACTTCCAAGCAATCAGGATGCTTTTCCAGTAATTTATTTTAGTTTGCCCAATAATGATGAAACTTTAAGTATTGGCTGAGAAATGAGTTTTGGCAATTTATGATTAAATTAAGAGGGTACTCCGTATATCCCTGTACTTTTCCCCTCTTTATGCAATATCTGTTACTATCCCACTAAAAAGATAATGTAGAAATAAAAGAGTTATCCCTTCCTCGTTTTATATCAACAGTATTACGAAACCGATCAAATGCTCTTAATGATCTGAAGGTAAAATTACGGTGTGGTGATACCGGATAAAATGAAGAATAGATCAATAGGCTTTTATACTCCATGAGTAGCTGTAATGACTCCATGAAGGCAAAATTGAATAGTCTGATAATCCGGAAAATTGTTGGCTGTATGTGTTTTGCCCTGGTCAGAAGTATTAAAAGGACTTTTACTATTTACCCTTATCTTTCGAGATCAATTGTTTTACGGTGTCGTGAAATACCCTGAAATCAACAGGTTTAACCAGTAATTTGTCGCCGTTTACCAGATCACCGATTGAATAAGTACTGTGTGAACTGATAAAAACGATAAATTTTACATTGTTTCTCAGCATACGGGCAATATCGAAACCGGAAACATCCATTTCGATATCGAGAAAAAGAAAATCAATTTTTTCGTAACCTTTAAAGGCTGCCATAGCATCTACCGGACTGGTAAAGCTAGCCTTTAATTCAAGATTTTCGATGTTGGAAATATAACGTTCTATAATTTTAATGATAATGGGTTCGTCATCTAAAACTACGCAGCTGTATGATCCTGTCGGGCTGTTCATATTCCTAATGGTTTTGTGGTTGTAGGGAAAAATCAAATGAAATTAACCAGGTTTCATCTGCTGTTAATTTAAGAAATAATATGCATAATTTAAACTACAATTATTATTTTTTATGTAGCTGGTTTAAAGAAATGCCAGATCAGGTTTGCGTTTTAAGCCATCCAGATCTTTCCGTTGGATCTATCCAAAAAATATCTTTCTGGTTAGCTTTCTCGACTGCGTTTCACTGTTAATCTTGATTTATAAATCCCGACCAACTAAAAAACAAAAACCTCCAACAGATTGATCCATTGGAGGTTTTATTTCACTAAAAGTGAAAATGTTATTTGTTCAGCTGTACCAGTGTTTGGCTTATCTGATTTTCATAAGCTTTATCAACATTTGGCAAACGCATTTTTGCAATGTTGTTTTCAACGTTTAATGATGGGTTTTCTGTTTTGGTAAGTGCTGCTATATCTCTTGTGGTGCTCGCCAGCATTTTAAGCGAAGCCATAAACTGACGGTCGATATTTCTGATTTTCTGTATATCAACGTTAGCATTATAATATTCAAAATTTGCCTTTTCGCTATTGCTGTGCTGTACGCTATCTAAGGTAACCAGTTTTTCAGTGATTTGATTTAAAACCTCATCCGATAATTCCAATCCCTGAATACCCACAACACGGTTATTTTTTACATAATAATCAAGGCCGTTAAATGATATGATGGTTAAGTTATTTCTGCTAAAAATATATTCAGCTTTCGGAAGGTTACCGCTTCTGTATTTTTTATTAAAATTGGTTTTCTGGTTGCCCAATCTTTCAATCATCTCATTCCCGTTTACCCTTTCGATATTTTCGAATAAAGTTGACTGTTTGTTTTGATTATGTTGCGCCATTACTTGTATCGTGGAGGAAGTGAGAGAGGCGATTAAAAGAAATACGAAAGAAGTTCGTCTAGCAGTTTTCATGCGGCAAAGATAAAATAATCAAATCTTTTTCCGAACTATTTGTATGTTTAATATTACAGTTTTAAAGCTTTTTTGAAATTTTATTGATGATAAAAATCAACACTTTGGTTTATTGTTGTGTTTTTTGTTAGACAATGATTCGATAACTGTGATTTTTTCCAGCAGGTGTTGATTGAAATAACTGGCATCTGACCATGTTAAATGTAGGGTAATTAATAAAAACTTAACATCAGGTTTATATAGCACCCATACTTTTGCAGTGTAAAATATTTGGTTAGTATTTATACAGGTTTAGTTAGTTGATAAAAAAAGGCCTCAATGGATGTTGTGGCCTTTTTAATTTTCTTCAAAACAAAAAGATAGGTTTTGCGTTTCATCCATAAATCAAAAAAACCTCTTATGAAAAACATCTTTTTATTATTGCTCTCAGCAATGTTGCTATCCCTTAGTGCTTGTGCCCAAAGTCCAATTGCGTCAAATCCAACACCCATAAAAATTGAAAAAAAGGCCGGTTATATTACTGCACAACCTTATTACCAGATCGATTTCAGCGCTGCTTTATGTTTGTTCGAGGTAAGGGTTAACGATGTGCTGGTATTTATGCTCGATCTGCCCGGACAAACTTCTTCAACCATGCCGATCAATCAGGCTATTTTACAAAGCGGGAAGCAGCAGATTTCGGTTAAACTACTTCCAATGGCGGGCCAGAAAGTATTGAGTCCGGATGCTTCTTTTAAATACACCATTAAAGTTTATGATGCAGCTAAAAACCTCGATTTTAAGGAACAGTTGCCAGGTGAATACGCTGTTGAAAAGGTAAATCCTGCCAAAAAACAGGCTTCACTAAGTCAAACTGCAACTTTTAATGCCGAAGTACCTTATACCGTTAATGCCTACCAAACCGGTACCGATCTTAAATCAGTTGCCGGATTGAATGATAAATTACATCGCGCTTATCAAAAACTGGCCGAAATGATTGCAAAAGGAGATCTGGAAGAGCTTAAAAAGCTGATAACGAATAGGGAAGAACTTGCTGCTGTAACCATGTACCTGAGTAAAGAGGAAAGCGATGGAAGGATGAAAAGTATGTTGGGCGACTTAAAATCAGGCTTTAAAATGTTACCGATTCCGGCAAATGCGCAGGTTAAGCTATCTGCTAACGGCAAAATAGCGAGTTTGGTTACTCCAACCGGGGGTTCCGTAATTAAGCTCCGAAACGAAAAAGCACAGGAAGAAATGGAATTGGAGTTTACTTTTTACATTCCGGTGGGCAAAACAGCACTCGAAATTATCTAAAACGACTTTATTTAAAGCCAAATCCTATATCTGCAAAAAATATCTTTTGATTTATTTGTTTATAAATGAATAATCATTTATTTTTGTCGAGGTTTAAATTTGATTATGCGTACAAGGGATATCAATAAAGAACAGTTAGTAAAGCAGAAAGCCATCGAAACCATTGTAAAATATGGACTGGAGGGTTTTACCATCAATAAACTGGCAAAAGCCTGCGGTATATCGGTGGGTACGCCTTATGTGTACTACAAGGATAAAGACGATCTGATTGTTAAAATTGTAATGGAAGAGGGGGCAAGGATGGAGGAGGCTATGTTACTTGATTTTGACCCTGAAGCGTCGTTGGAGGATGGATTGCGCATCCAATGGCGGAACCGCTATAAATACATGATTGAAAACCCATTGCTCGGACAGTTTTTCGATCAGATTAACAGTTCTACTTATCAGGATCAGTTTTTAAAAATGTTTAATGGCGAAGAAGGAAACTTGATGAGCCTGTTTAAAAAAGACATCAGCGCTTTTATCCATAATGTAGTAAAAAGGGGCGAAATGGATGAAATGCCCTTCGAAGTGTATTGGTCGGTGGCATACTCGCCGTTATATTCCTTGCTCCGTTTTCACCATAGGGGAAAAAGCATCGGTGGTAAACCTTTTCAGATCACCGATGAGATATTATGGGCTGCGTTCGACCGCGTTGTAAAGGCTTTAAAAAACTAAAGCCTTTTTTTTGAAGTATTTTATTAAATAATTATTCATTTATGAATGGAAAATTTTGATCACATCTTATTGTTTAAGACTAATCTAGAAGCTGCCGATCAGCTCCAGATAACAGAGCTGTTTAATAAAGAGGGGATAACAGGGTGGAACATCGATCTTGATGATGAAGACCATGTGCTGCGTGTGGTATCGTACTCTTTAAAACACAGTTACATTATACAACTCATTAGGGGTTGCGGCTTCGAATGCTGCGAACTCACTTAAAAGAAATAAAATGAAAAATAAACAGGATATTATTCCATTTACGGGTTACCAGAAAATTGTGGTATTTATACTGGCCATGACCCAGTTTACCGTTATACTCGATTTTATGATTATGTCGCCATTGGGCGATATGCTGATGAAATCGCTCGATCTTAAACCTGCTGCCTTTGGTGTTGCCGTATCGGCCTATGCTTTTAGTGCCGGTATTTCCGGTTTACTTACTGCAGGTTTTGCCGATAAGTTCGACCGTAAAAAACTTTTGGTGTTTTTTTACTCAGGCTTTATTATCGGTACGGTTTTATGCGGATTGGCTACCACTTACCCGATGCTTTTAGCCGCACGGATTATTACAGGACTTTTTGGTGGCGTAATCGGTTCCATTTCGCTGGCCATTATTGCCGATCTTTTTGCGTTGGAACAACGTGGCAGGGTGATGGGTTTTGTGCAAATGGGCTTTGGTGCCAGTCAGGTTTTAGGCATACCCATTGGTATTTATGTGGCCAATGCCTGGGGCTGGGAATCGCCATTTTTGTTAACGGCTGGCTTAGGACTTATTATTGCCATTGTAATTTTGCTTCAGTTAAAACCGGTTAACCAGCACCTGCTGGTGCAACGCGATACATCGGCATTGAAACATTTATGGCATACGGTTGCCAAACGCGATTACCGTATCGGCTTTGCCGCAACGGCAGTTTTATCGGTAGGTGGTTTTATGATGATGCCCTTCGGCAGTGCATTTGCCGTAAACAACCTGGGTTTAACCAATGCACAGTTACCAATATTATTTATGACTTCTGGTATCTGTTCGTTAGTGATTATGCCACTTATTGGCCGTTTGAGCGATAAAGTAAGCAAGTTTAAACTATTTACCATTGCAACGATATGGCTAATGGTGGTTTGTGTTATTTATACCAATTTATCAACTACGCCATTTTACCTGGTGCTTGTATTTAATGTACTGATGATGATGGGGATGCTAAGCAGGATGGTACCATCGAGTGCATTAACAAGTGCGGTACCCGATATGGCCGATAGGGGTGCTTTTATGAGTATCAATGCTTCATTACAGCAGATTGCTGGCGGTATTGCAGCTACTGCCGCAGGGATAATTGTAGTGCAGAAAACCAAATTTAGTCCTTTGGAGCATTACAATACCGTGGGGTATGTAGTGGTGGCCATTTCGGCATTGAGTATATTTTTATTGTTCCGTGTAAGCCAGATTATCGCCAGGAAAAATACAAACAAAACGGTAGTGCCAGAAGCTGCAGCGGAAATGGTATTGAGTGAAGGAATTTAACCGGCTGATCAATTAATCACCCGTTGATCACAATAAATGCCTTAATAAAACGTCTTAGTATCGCTGAAAAGCGTTAATTGTTTTAAAATGATTAGTTTTGCGGCCTGCCTGAACAGGACAGAAATTAATATTGATTTACGGATGGTCTATCATCCTATAAGAAAAAAAACTATGGACAAATTTAAAGAAGTACAAAATCTGATCGCTTCGGTTGAGGCAGATGTAACCAAATTTTACGACGGTGGTAATGCTGCTGCAGGTACACGTGTACGTAAAGCCATGCAGGACCTTAAAGTTTTAGCTCAGGATATCAGGGCTGAAGTAACAGAGAAAAAAAATAGCGCTAAATAATTAAATTACTGCGTTTTGGGAAAACAAGAGCCCTTCGACATAAAATCGGAGGGCTTTTATTGTTTTAAGAAGTCAAGTTTGTAGACCATTTGGTTACAACATAATCTTTAAACTTGACTTCTTTTTAGCTTCTGCTCTTAATCAATAAACCCGATGTGATAGTTATCGGATGTCGCGGAAGCCAAAAGCTTTTTCTGCTTTTGTTGCAGCAAAAAGCGGGACTGAAAATGCCAAACGCACCAAACCATTCATTTCCAAAATACCTATAGAAATAACTAACAAGGCTATTTTTTTTGGTATATTCATTAAAGAAGTCATTTTGTAGATCATTCGGATACAACAAAATCTTTAAACTTGACTTCTTTGGAAGGTTAATGCTGGTAGGACCTGCCCCTAATCAATAAACCCGATTGCCGCGGAAACCAAAAGCTTTTTCAGCTTTTGTTGCAGCAAAAAGCGGGACTGAAAATGCCAAACGCACTGAACCGTTCATTTCCAAAAATCATTCAAACCCCATTGCAGTTTAGTTAAAGAAGTCATTTTGTACACCCTTTGTATACGACGTAAACTTTAAACTTGACTTCTTTGGTATTTTGAGACAATACGTTGAAAGGTTGATCGGTGTTTATACCTTCATAACGGATTTCTTCTGTTTCTTTGTTTCACACACAAACTAACCAAATGAATACCGTTTTAAAAACCAAACAACATTTTAAAATCCTCGATGGATTGAGGGGGATTGCCGCAATTGCCGTTGTAATTTTCCATTTTATGGAATTTGCTGTTCCCGATTATAAGGATAATTTTATTGCACACAGTTACCTGGCGGTCGATTTTTTCTTTTGCCTTTCGGGTTTTGTAATTGCTTATGCATACGATAGCAAGGTAGAAAGTATAGGTGTATTGCGTTTTATTCAATCTCGGTTGATCCGTTTGCATCCGCTGGTGCTTATTGGTGCATTACTGGGACTGCTCACTTTTATTTTCGATCCTTTTAGCAACTTATATCAGGGTTATGGTTTGGGGCAAACGCTGCTGATGTTCCTGTCTGCCGGAACATTGATTCCATATCCCCTGGTGCATGAGCGTTATTTTAATCTCTTTCACCTTAACCCGCCTACCTGGTCGCTGTTTTGGGAATATATGGCGAATATTCTTTATGTATTTGTACTCTATAAGATTAAGAACCGGTTGTTATGGTTACTGGTTATCATCGCTGCTTTAATGCTGGGTTACGAGGCTTATCATGTGGGGAATTTAGCAGTAGGATGGGGTGGCGACAATTTTTTTGGTGGCGGTGCACGCATTTTTTATTCATTTTTAATGGGAATGCTGGTTTATCGCTCCAGTTGGATCATTAAATCGAACATTGGCTTTGTATTGATGGGGTTATTGCTGTTCGGCGTGTTTCTGATTCCTTTTAACGATCAGTTTAACTGGTTAACCGACTCGGTTGCCGTAATTTTTTACTTTCCGTTTTTGGTTGCTTTAGGAGCAGGAGCCAACTTAAAAGCAGGTTACGATAAGATCTGCAGGTTTTTTGGCGATATTTCGTATCCTTTATACATGATCCATTACCCTTTTCTCTGGATTTTTTTAAGTTATGTAGAGGCGAAGAAACCAGTTATGAACGAAATGGTGATGGTAATTATCATATCTTTATTTTTATTGATTGCTTTGGCTTACCTTATTATGATTTTTGTTGATCAACCGATCCGTAAATATTTTAATGCCAGGATTAAGAAAAACACAATTTAGTCATCCAATGAAAGTTTTTATATCTCTTGTTTTGTTCAGTTTTGTTACTGCTATATCGCTGCAGGCACAGGATCTGGACAGCATTAAGTTTAAAGTTACTGCTGCAACCGAATGGAGCAATTTATTTAAGAGAACCGATGGCTGGTTCGGTGGTGATGGGATTTACAGTATTCCATTAAACGGGAAAGAATCATCTCCACCTAAGGCAAAAAAAACGTTATTTATCTTTAGCGATAGCATGATCGGAAAGGTGACCAACGGTAAAATGGATCCCAACGCCGTAATGATCCACAATGCTGCTGCTGTTTTAGATGGGAATGAGCCTGATCCCAATAAAATCAGTTTCAGCTGGAAAAAAGCGAGCGAAAAACCCGAATCTATATTTGAACCTAAAACGCGTTTAACTAATACAGGTGATTATTATTGGCTCGGCGATGGTTTTGTAAACCAGGAGCTGGATAATGCCATTTTCATTTTTGGTTATCGCATAAAAAGTACTGGCGGTGGTGCTTTTGGCTTTGCTGAAGTAGGCAATACTTTGATTAAAATTAAGGCCAGCGAAGCTTTGCCTTTTCAAAATTATGAGCAAAAGGATACGCCCTTTTATCTCAATCAGGATGGCGAAACAGGTTCTTTTGGTGCTGGTATTTATGTGAATACGAAACAGGCTGGCGAGGCTAACGCCGATGGTTATATTTATGTGTACGGTACTTTTGGGAAAACCAAAAAACTTTTAGTGGCAAGGGTACTGCCTAAAGACTTTGAAAACTATAACAAATGGACTTACTGGGATGGAACGAACTGGCAGGCTGATATTAAAAAATCTGCTGCGGTAAGCGAGCAGGTCTCGAACGAACTCAGTGTTTCTCAACTGCCTGATGGACGTTACGCATTGGTTTTTCAGCAAAGTGGTATCGGGAGGCATATTTGTATGCAGCTCGGCAAAACACCTTATGGACCTTTTGGTAAGGTAATTAAATTATGGGATACCTCAGAAGCCATTGAACTGAAATCGTTTTTTACCTACAATGCCAAGGCACACCCGGGTTTATCAAAAAAAGGAGAGTTGCTGATCAGTTATAATGTAAACTCATTCGATTTTTTAAAGGATCTGCAAACGCATCCTAATCTTTACAGGCCTAGGTTTATTAAAGTAAAGTTTGAATAGGCCTGTCATCCTGAGTGCAATGAAGGATCTTTTAATTTCCGCATTAACTTCTGGATTTCGTTACCCGCGTTACTTCATTATCAACCACTCCGTCATTGCGAGGAGGCTTTTTCAGCCGACAAAGCAATCTTACTACTATGGGTTATCCGCAATTCCTTTCGTCATTTTGACAGTAGTGGAGAAATCTGCTGAATATAATCCCTATAACTACATTTCTGGCTTACCGCACAGGCTTGCCTCGGCTCTGCGCCACCGAAGGGCGCTTACTTTTGGCTTGGCCCAAAAGTAACAAAAACCCAAGGCTTGGATCTTTTCTTGAACTAAGCTATCGAAATTCTTATTGCGGCAATATGGAGGGCCCAATGAAAAATCGGGACTGTATATTGCCTCGGGCTGTGGTTTGGGGTAGGGTTGTGCAAGAATTTCAATGCTTTTTCCTACGAAATTATCCTATGCCGGATGGCAGGGTGCAAAGGACTTTTTGCATCATTTCTACAGCGATAATTTTTAGTTCACTTCGTCATCTAATGCCGAGTTCGTTAGCAAGGGCTTCCTGTTTCATACCGCGTAATTCGCGGATACAGCTAAGGTGAATGTTTTTCGGTTTTGATGAGGTTTCCATAACCAAATATATCTATTTTTTTGGGTGGTAAGAAACAACGGGGTTATTGTTTTATACAATTGCGGGTGTGGTAAGTTGTTTTATAGGCCTTTCCCTTCCAGGGGAAAGGTGCCGGTAGGCGGATAGGGGGGATGCTGCCAGTTTTTTGCCTGTCGCACGGGCTTGCCTCGGTTCGCCGCCACCGAGGGGGCTCTTACCTTTTTCTTGATAAAAAGGTAACCAAAAATCAAGGCCTGGCTTTGATGTCGGATAAATTCGTCAAAGCTTTTTTGGTCGCCAGCACAAGCCCCGATGAAAAATCGGGGAGGGCGTGCTGCCTCGGGGCAATGCTAATCGAATGGGGGTGCTAAAGCTTTAACGCTTTCTCCTTCCATCAGAGCCTATGCCAGATGGCAGGATGCCGATAGCATGATGCATATATTATGGTGCATATCGCATCGTGCTGAGGATTTATGCACTGGCATTGTATAAAACCCTGAGGGGAGCTCCCCTCCTAAAGGAGGGGCTGGGGGAGGTGGAAAGTTGCCAGTAGGCGGATAGGGGGAACGCTCTCCGCCCAACGCTCGTCGCTCTCCGCTTTTCCCACAAAATTCACTACATTTGCTCCCAATGAAATACTTTGTGCTTATATTTTCCTTTTACCTCATCCTCCTGGGTATTACGCCCTGCCAGGATAGGGATGATATGGCTACAAGTGTCCAGTTCGAAACGGTTGTGCACCGCGATGCTGCAAAAGGGGAGCATGCTGGTGGTGAATTGTGTCCGCCGTTTTGTAGTTGTGCCTGCTGTTCTGTTGCGCAACATTTCCCCTTAGAAAAAAATACCATAGTTATCATTCCTGTTTTTCAGCAGGTATACCCAGGCTTTCACTGTTCCGCTTTAAAGCAACAGCCTGTTGATGTTTGGCAACCGCCAAAACTCGTTTAATCAGATTTTCTTACATGGCTTTCGTCCATGAATTTTAGCATGTGCTACGCTTGAAAAGTGTAGGCAATTGTGCTATTTGTTAATTTTTTGATGATACCAAATGCTGAACAAAATAATACAGTTCTCCATCAGGCAGAAATTGCTGGTGGGGATTATGATGCTGGCGTTGATTGCCTGGGGCATATATTCCCTGAGGCAGCTGCCTATTGATGCCCTCCCTGATATTACCAATAACCAGGTACAGATTATTACTAACTCGCCCAGTAACGGGGCCGAGGATATTGAAAGGTTTGTAACCTACCCGGTAGAACAAACCATGGCCACCATTCCGGGCATTGAAGAAATTCGTTCGTTTAGCCGCTTCGGACTCTCGGTGGTTACCGTTGTTTTTAAAGAAAACGTAGAAATTTACTGGGCACGCCAACAGGTAAGCGAACGACTTGCCGAGGTAGAAAGGAATATCCCCAAAGGAATAGGAACGCCAGAAGTTGCGCCTTTAACCACTGGTTTGGGCGAAATTTACCAATATGTGATCCATCCCAAAAAAGGATACGAAAAAAAATATGATGCTACAGAACTTCGCTCCATCCAGGATTGGATTGTGCGGCGGCAGTTGTTAGGTGTAGAGGGTATTGCCGACGTAAGTAGTTTTGGTGGATACCTCAAACAGTACGAAATCGCGCTCAATCCCGATAAACTCCGGAGCATGGATATTTCCATCAGCGATATATTTACCGCCCTAGAAAAGAATAACCAGAATACTGGTGGTGCTTACATTGATAAGAAACCCAATGCTTATTTTATCAGGAGCGAAGGTTTGATCAACAGCATCGAAGATATCGAAAACATTGTGGTGCGCACCAATGCCAACAGCATTCCCGTATTGATTCGCAATGTGGCTGAAGTGCGGATCGGTGCGGCCACCCGTTATGGAGCCATGACGAGGAACGACAAGGGCGAAGTGGTTGGCGCGGTGGTAATGATGCTTAAAGGTGCCAATTCATCAAAGGTAATTGCCAACGTAAAAGCCCGGATGGAACAGATTGTTAAAAACCTGCCTGAAGGTGTAGCCATTGAGCCTTTTATCGACCGCACAAAACTGGTAAACAATGCGATTGGCACTGTAGCTAAAAACCTGGCAGAAGGGGCGTTGATTGTGATTTTTGTACTAGTATTGCTCTTGGGTAATTTCCGTGCAGGATTAATTGTGGCTTCGGTAATTCCACTGGCCATGTTATTTGCGGTGTGTTTAATGAACCTTTTTGGCGTAAGCGGAAACCTGATGAGCCTGGGTGCAATAGATTTCGGGCTGATTGTAGACGGTGCTGTAATTATTGTAGAGGCATCCCTCCATCACCTTAGTCTCCGTAAAAACCGAAATCGTTTAAGCCAGCAGGAGATGGATACAGAGATTTTCGAATCGGCCTCCAAAATCCGGAACAGTGCGGCTTTTGGAGAGATAATTATCCTCATTGTTTATCTGCCCATCCTTGCATTGGTGGGGATTGAGGGTAAAATGTTCAGGCCAATGGCACAGACGGTTGCTTTTGCCATCCTGGGTGCTTTTATTCTATCGCTCACTTATGTACCGATGATGAGCGCGCTGTTCCTAAATAAAACCATAAGTACTAAAAGAAACATTTCCGACAGGATTATGGCCTTCTTTCAGCGGGTTTATACACCCATGCTCAATTTTGCCATCAGGGCAAGGGTATTGGTGGTAGGCGTAGCACTGGCATTGTTTGCCATCTGTTTAATCATTTTTAATTATCTCGGGGCCGAATTTATCCCCACTTTAGAAGAAGGCGATTTCGCGGTAGAAACACGGGTATTAACCGGAAGCAGTTTATCGCAAACCATCGAGGCCTCTACACGTGCGGCAAAAGTGTTAAAAGCCAATTTTCCGGAGGTAAAGGAAGTGATCGGAAAGATCGGTTCGAGTGAAATCCCTACCGACCCGATGCCGGTAGAAGCCTGCGACCTGATGATTATTCTGAAAGATAAAAGCGACTGGACAAGTGCTAAAACCAGGGACGAACTTGCTAATAAAATGCAGAAAAAGCTGGAACAGTACATTCCCGGGGTAACTTTTGGATTTCAGCAACCTATACAGATGCGTTTTAACGAACTGATGACAGGGGCACGGCAGGATGTGGTGATTAAAGTGTATGGCGAAGATTTTGCAAAACTAAGCAGTTATGCGTCAAAAATTGGTGAAATTGCCGGTAAAATAGAAGGTGCACAGGATATTTATGTAGAACAGGCTTCGGGCCTGCCTCAAGTAGTGATCAAATTCCACCGGGATAAAATTGCGCAGTTCGGCCTTAATATAGAAGATGTAAATACCGCCATCCGTTCGGGTTTTGCCGGTGAAGTGGCAGGTTTGGTATTTGAAGGAGAAAAACGCTTTGACATGGTGGTACGTCTGGAAAAAGAGAACAGGCAATCATTGGAAGACGTGAAAAACCTTTTCGTTACTGCACCCAATGGTAACCAGATCCCGATAGAACAACTGGCTGATATCGAATACAAAGAAGGTCCCAATCAGATTCAGCGTGATGATGCCAAACGCAGGATTACCGTTGGTTTTAACGTAAGGGGCAGGGATGTAGAGAGCATTGTAAAGGAAATACAGCAGAAAATTGATAGTGATGTAAAATTTGCGCCCGGTTATTATCCAACCTTTGGTGGTACTTTCGAAAACCTGCAGGCTGCAAATAAAAGGCTGGCCATTGCCGTCCCTATGGCTTTGTTGCTGATTTTATTATTGCTCTACCTCACCTTTTCATCCATTAAACACGCCCTGTTAATTTTTACTGCTATTCCTTTATCGGCCATCGGAGGTGTATTGGCACTGTGGGCGAGGGGAATGCCTTTCAGTATTTCGGCAGGTATCGGTTTTATCGCGCTGTTTGGCGTGGCCGTACTCAACGGGATCGTACTGATCAGTGAATTTAACAGGTTAAAAAAAGAAGGAATGACAGATATGTTCGAAATTATAAAAACAGGTACTTCCATCAGGCTTCGTCCGGTAATTATGACGGCACTGGTGGCCTCGCTGGGCTTTTTACCAATGGCCATTTCAGGCGGAAGCGGCGCCGAAGTCCAACGTCCACTGGCAACGGTGGTAATTGGTGGTTTGCTTTCTGCCACTTTGCTTACCCTTTTGGTATTACCCATTCTCTACATCTGGGTAGAAAAAATGGGGAATAAAAAGATTAAAATTGCTCCCGTAGCAGGTTTGTTGATTTTATCCAGTTCTCTTTTAGCGATTCCGTCTGCACAGGCACAAAAACCGGGTTTAAGCTTAAACCAGGCGATATCATCAGCGCTACAACAAAACAAGGCAGTTAGCAGCGCCAGTTTAGGGGTTAATTTGCAGGAACAGTTAAAGAAAACGACTTTCGAAATGCCTAAAACCGATGTTTCGATGATGTACGGCCAATACAACAGCCTGGTTAAAAACGATCAGAACTTTACTATCTCGCAAAGCATTCCTTTTCCTACACTTTTCTCGGCAAATGCAGTTTTGGGTGATGAAAAGATCAAAGCCAGCCGGTTTCAGGTAGCAGCTACTAAAAATGAGTTGATTTATCAGGTAAAAACGGTTTATACGAATCTCCAGTACCTTTATTCGAAAGAGAAACTGCTGTTACAGCAAGACAGTATTTATAAAGGTTTTGTTAAATCAGCATCGCTGAAATATAAAACCGGCGAAGGCAACCTGCTGGAAAAGGTAGCGGCCGAAACCCAGTTGAAAGAAGTGCAAAGTCAAATGGAGCAGAACAGGGCCGATATCGAAATTTACAACAGTCAGCTGTTTACATTACTGGGAAGCAATGCCGTGGAAATTGCCGTAAAGTACCTTCAGGAGAAAAGTATTGTTCCGGTATCGGATAGCACTTCTGTAAAAGAAAATCCATTGTTAGCTTATTCCAGGCAGCAGATTGTAATTGCCGATAAACAGCGGAAAGTAGAACTGGCAAAAGCGCTTCCTGATATTACGCTGGGTTATTTTAATCAGTCGCTTACCGGTTTTCAGAACGTAAATGGAAGCGAGGTATATTTTGGCCAGGGTAAACGTTTTCAGGGATTTCAGGTAGGAGTAGCCATTCCATTATTTTATAAATCTTATTCGGCAAAAGCAAAAGCGTCAGCCATTAGTAAAGATATTGCCGCAAGTGATCTCGATCTGCAGGAACGGAAGTTAAGCGCACAATATCAGCAGGTACTCCGCGAATACATCAAAAATAAAGATCGCTACGGCTATTTTCAAAGCTCTGCACTGCCTAATGCAGCGTTGATTTTAAAGAACAGCCGCATTGCCTATCAGAACGGGGAGATCGGTTATTCCGAATACCTCCTCAACCTGAAACAGGTAAACAGCATTTACGAAAGTAACCTCATGGCTTTATTGCAGCTTAACCAGAGCATTAACCATATCGAATTCCTTACCGGTAATTCCAGTTCATTATAAAAAGTAGAAACATGAAATCCATATATCAATATTTAAGTCTGTTAACTTTAGCGCTGTACCTCAGCGCCTGTGGGAGTCCTAAAGCAGAAAAAGCGCCGGAAAAAGAAGCCGCCCATGAAGAAAGCGACGTGATTACTTTAACCCCTGAACAGCATAAATTGGCTGAAATTACCCTGGGCGAAATCGAACTAAAAGAATTGAGTGGTACAACCAAGGTAAACGGCATGCTCGATTTGCCGCCACAGAGCTTGGTTTCCATCTCCACACCATTAGAAGGGATTGTAAAAAGTACCTCTATGCTTCAGGGAATGAGGGTGAAAAAAGGCGAATTGGTTGCTGTAATGCAAAATCCTGAATTTATCCAGATGCAGCAGGATTACCTCGATTATAAAAGTCAGCTGCAGTTTTTAAAACAGGAGCTGGACCGGCAGGAAGAACTGGCCAAAGAAAATGTAAACTCCAAAAAAGCACTTCAAAAGGCCAGGAGCGAATATCAGAGTGTAAGTGCCAGGTTATTGGGGCAACACTCTAAACTCTCGCTGATCAATATCAATTTCGCAGCTTTGGAAAAAGGGACGATTTTAAAAACCTTTAACCTGTATGCACCAATGGCCGGTTATGTTACCCAGGTAAATACCAATATTGGGGCCTTTGCCAGCACGACTGATGAGCTTTTCAAGATTGCCGATACCGAACATTTACATGCCGAGCTTACGGTATTCGAAAAGGATGTGCCTAAACTTAAAATTGGTCAGAAAGTGCGTTTTACCTTAGCTAATGAAGAAAAAGAACGCATGGCAACCGTACATTTAATTGGTAGGGAAATTAGTAAAGAGCGCACTGTGCAGGTACATTGCCACCTCGATCAGGAAGATACGCAACTGCTCCCGGGCATGTATCTGAAAGCGTATGTAGAAAGCGGTGCCAACAAAGTTGAAGCCTTGCCCGATGCCGCTATAGTTGAATTTGAAGGCAAGAAATATGTATTTATCGAGCAATCGGCCTCTAAACTGGCTTATCGTTACCGCATGATGGAAGTAAAAACAAATGTTGCCGAAAATGGCTATACGCAGGTATCATTCGCAGAAGCGGTAAACAAACCCAAAGTGGTGGTAAAAGGCGCTTATGATTTGCTGAGTAAGGTGAAGAATGAAGAGGAAGAAGGCGAAGAACATTAGTTCACTGGTCATTGGTTTATTGGTCATTAGTTCATTGGTCATTGGTTGATTGGTAACTGCAAATTGCCAACTGTAAACTGGCTATGCTTAATCGGTTATTTGTTCAAAAGAGACGTCATCTCGACTGTAGCACAGCGGAATGGAGAGATCTGCCTTGATAGATTTCTCGGCTACGTTGCCCTCCGCTCGAAATGACGGTATNCCTTGATAGATTTCTCGGCTACGTTGCCCTCCGCTCGAAATGACGGAATCTCGTGAGACGTCATCTCGACTGTAGCACAGCGGAATGGAGAGATCTGTCTCAAGACAGATTTAGCTTCGCTGAGCACTTACGTGGTTCTCGGCTACGTTGCCCTCCGCTCGAAATGACGGTATCTCGTGAGACGTCATCTCGACCGTAGCACAGCGTAACGGAGAGATCTGTCCCGAGATAGATTTAGCTTCGCTGAGCACTTACGTGGTTCTCGGCTACGTTGCACTCCGCTCGAAATGACGGTATCTCGAGAGACGTCATCTCGACTGTAGCACAGCGGAATGGAGAGATCTGTCTCAAGACAGATTTAGCTTCGCTGAGCACTTACGTGGTTCTCGGCTTCGTTGCACTTCGCTCGAAATGACGACTTTTTGATTGAAGACTATAGACTTCGGACTCCGGACTGAAGACTTCCAACTCCAAACTATTTCCATCATCAAAAAATAAACGTAATTTTATAATCATAAAAAATCAAAACAATTTCAGTGTAAAAAGATTTAATGAAAATGCATTTTCCCTCAAATAAACCATTAATACCATCATATTTACGTTCATGAACTATAAACAATTGCAGGAAGATGTAAAAACGCATGTTAGCGAATACTTCCATACCCATAACGATCCGCGGTTGGTTTATCATAATTTCGAGCATACCCAGGAGGTTGTAAATGCGGCACAGCAAATTGCCAATCATTATCAGCTTAACGAGCAGGATTTTTTTACCGTAACCGTTGCAGCCTATTTTCATGATACCGGCTATTTTGAAGATGCGCTAAACCATGAGGCAAAAGGGGCCGAACTGGCCGACCAATTTTTGGCCCGACATAAGGTAAATCAGGAAGTACGCGACAGTGTAAAGAGCGCTATTTTAGCGACAAAAATACCACAGCAGCCTAAAAACGAAATCGACAAAATCATCTGTGATGCCGACCTTTTCCATTTAGGCCTGCCCGATTTCCGTGCAAAAGGAAAACTGATGCACAAAGAAAACGAACTGATTTATAAAAAAGACATCAGTAAACTCGAATGGCGCAAAAAAGATATCCAGTTTATGGAATCGCACCATTACCATACCGATTATGCCAATTTGTTGTTGAGCGATCAGAAGCAAAAAAACATAGATAAGCTGAAAAGTAAACTAACCGCTCAGGAAGAAATCAGCACCGAACTCGAAGAGCCTAAAAATTTTGCTCCGGTAATTATCAAAGACAAAAAGAAAAAGGATAAAGATGACCGCCCTGATAAAGGTATCGAAACCATGTTCAGGATTACTTCGGCCAATAACCAGCGTTTGAGCGATATGGCCGATAACAAGGCACACATCCTCATTACCGTAAACTCCATCATGCTTTCGTTGATCGTGAGTTTGTTGTTAAGGCGTTTAGAAGATCACGGCAACCTGATTATCCCGACTTTTATTTTATTGATGGTCAGTTTAACCTGCGTAGTGGTTTCCATTTTATCCACCCGTCCGTCTATTCCTAAAGGCGAATTTACCCAGGAAGATATGGACAAGAAAAAAGTAAACCTTTTGTTTTTTGGTAACTTTTATAAAATGAGTTTGCCCAGTTATACCGATGGCATGATTAAGGTAATGAACGATAAAGATTTTTTATACGGAACCCTTATTACTGATGTATACTCGCAGGGTGTGGTGTTGGGCCGCAAATATAAACTGATCCGCCTGGCTTATAATATCTTCATGTTTGGCTTAATTGCAGCAGTATTGGCATTTGTAATAGCATACGCAGCGTACGGAAAACTTTAATGGAAACAACAACCGAAACCTCTTTTTTCAACAGGGATTTAAGCTGGCTAAAATTTAACGAGCGCATTTTGGTGGAAGCCGAACGCAATACCGTTCCGCTTCTCGAAAGAATCAAGTTCTTATCAATATTTTCTTCCAACCTCGATGAATTTTACCGCGTGAGGATGCCTGTACTGCTTGCCCTCGAAAAATTGAGCAATAAAGAAGATAACGACATCAAAATCGATGATAATCTGCTGAATACTGCCAATCAGCTTATTTCTGATCAACAACAGCGCTATGGCAAAATATTAAAATCAGATATTATTCCCCAGCTGAAAGAAAATAAAATAAATTTAATTTATGGTGAGCCATTTCCCAAAGAAATCAAGACAAGTGTTAGCAGGTATTTTTTGAGTCAGGTAATGGCCTTTTTGCAGCCCGTACACATTAACCAGGACACCAACTTTTTTCCGGCCAACAACGAGCTTTATTTTCTGGTTACCTTAAAAAAGAATAACGAAACCGAAGCAATAATTCTAAATATTCCTTCCAGTCAGTTGCCCCGTTTTTATAAGGTAGAAGCAGGCGAAGAAACCTTTATTGTGTTCCTGGATGATATTATCCGTTTCCATTTAGACAGGATTTTCCCTGAAGGAGAAATTACAGGTTGTTACAGTTTCAAGATTACAAGAGATGCAGAAATAGACCTGAAAGACGAATATCCGGGCAGTTTATCCGATCAATTGGAGAAACAATTGCTTAAACGCGATTCGGGTTTGGCTACACGTTTTCTTCACCAGCCAGGCATACCGGCCAATGTTTTCGAACTGCTTAAAAAACTGTTCAACCTTAAAAAAGCCAACAGGATAGAAGGCGGGCAGTACCATAACCTTAAGGATTTTATGGGTTTCCCGGTTAATTCTCCAAAACTATCTAACAAAAACTGGTCAAAAATCTGCAATACCGATTTCATTGATGGTTCTTTAACCGAGGCCATTTATAAAGACGATATCATTGTTCATACACCTTACCAGAGTTACGACAGTGTGCTGCGGTTTTTTAACGAAGCTGCTATTGATGAAGAGGTACGTGAAATATATGTAACGCTTTACCGCGTGGCCAGCGATTCGAAAATTGTAAATGCCCTCATCAGCGCTGCCAAAAATGGTAAAAAAGTAACTGTACTGGTAGAGCTTAAAGCCCGTTTTGATGAAGCCAACAACATTAAATGGGCCAAAAAAATGAAAGAGGTTGGCGTTGATATCATTTACAGTGTTACCGCGTTAAAAGTACACGCCAAAGTGGCCCTGGTTAAACGAAAAACAGGCGACCGGATGCATTATTCGGGTTTATTTGCCACCGGAAACTTTAACGAAAGCACTGCTGCCTTTTACACCGATCATATTTTAATGACGGCCAATAAGGAAATGCTTAGGGAGGTGGAACTGCTTTTTATTTTCCTTGCCAAAAGGGTTAAACCAAGCTCTGCCGATCTGATTAATTTCAGGCATTTACTCGTGGCGCAGTTTAACCTGCAAACAGTTTTTCTGGAGCTGATTGATCGCGAGATTGAACATGCCAAACAAGGCAAACCTTCGGGCATTACCATTAAAATGAACAACCTCGAAGAAAAAGTATTAATCAATAAACTTTACGAAGCTTCGCAGGCAGGAGTAAAGATCGATATGATTGTGCGGAGCATCTGCCGTTTGGTTCCGGGTGTGAAGGGAATGAGTGAAAACATTAAAGTTACCCGAATAGTTGATCGTTATTTAGAACATGGCCGCGTATTTATCTTTCACAATCTCGGCAAAAACGATGTGTACCTGGGGTCGGCCGATTGGATGAACCGGAATATTTACCGAAGGATTGAAGTTTGTTTTCCCATTTATAATGAGCAGATTAAACAGGAAATGATAGAAATTATTGAAATCCAGAAACAGGATAATGTTCAGGCCGTTTGTATAGATGAACACATGGATAACATTCCGGTTAAAACTGGCGGGGTTCTTGTTTCTTCCCAGCATGATATTTATGAGTTTTTGAACAATAAATAAAGCGCCGTGGGCCGTGGTGTGTCCACACGGACCAAAGCGATCGTCATTTCGACTGAAGCGAAGCGAAATGGAGAAATCTATCAAGCGATAACTAATCGTTCATAGATCTCTCCGCTACGGTCGAGATGACGGACCGAAGGCGGGACAACTGATAACAATTAAACTTTACCCTTATGAAATACAATAAAACTTTTCTTGCCTCCAGCTTTTTAATTGCTACTGCTTTTTTTAGTGTATCCTGTGTAAACGGTAACCGTGATGATAAAAAAGGCGAAACTGCCGAAACAACTTCAGCAAGTGCAGCATCAAAATCAGATTTTCCTTACGATCTGGCCAATCCCGTAAAATACAACATGCCGCATAACCTCTTCGAAATTTCTGGTATTGTATTTCACAACGGCGATCCCAAAGAAGTATTTGCCATTCAGGATGAAGATGGCGATTTGTTCCATTTAGGTTTGGGCGATAAAGAATCAAAGTTTACCAAATTTGGAGCAAAAGGTGATTACGAAGATGTTACCATCATCAAAAATTATTTTATTGTATTAAAAAGCAATGGGGAATTACATACTTTTCCAATTTCGGAACTGAACAAGCCAGAGGCCGGAAAGGTAACCAAAACCAAAGACCTGGTGCCAAAAGCCGAATACGAAGGATTGGCCGCTGATGAAAAAAATAACATGGTTTACGTGTTAACGAAAGATAGCAAACCCGATTCTAAAGCAAAAGCTTCGAGTATTTATGGCTTCAAATTTAACAATGATGCATCTTTAACAGCTGCGGGAGAATTCAGCCTTTCACACAAAGAGATCGAAAAAGCATCAGGAAGTTCAAAATCAAGGTTTCGCCCTTCTGCATTGGCTAAAAATCCAAAAACGAATGAGTGGTACATACTTTCATCCGTAAATAAACTGCTCGTGATTACCGATGCAGATTTTAAGGTAAAATCAACCCAGTCATTAGATCCTGACTTATTTAACCAGCCCGAAGGCATTGCATTCGACCGTGATAATAACCTGTACATCTCTAACGAAGGCGGAACACTTGCTGCGGGTAATATTTTGTTGTTTAAAGTTAAGAAATAAGGTTTGGTGTTCTTGAATGTTCGTCATCTTGTAGATAAATCGTCATCTCGACTGAAGCGTAGCGAAATGGAGAGATCTATCTCAAGGGTAGATTTAGCTTCGCTGAGCCTTCGTGTTCTCGGCTGCGTTATACTCCGCTCGAAATGACGGTAACCAGAGAGGAGTGATAACTTAACGTTATGCTTGGAAAACAAAATAATTTTAAAATAACTATCTTTATACAAACCTCCCAATATGATTAAAAGATTTACCCTTTTTACCATCTTATTTTTAATCAATTACATTGCCTTTGCGCAGGATGATGTAAAATACCGTGTAATTCTTTTCGGCGATGCAGGAGAGATGAATCCTGCCCAGATGCAGGACCTTAAAAATGCAGCCAAGCAGATTTTACCAAAAAAAACAACTGTTGTTTACCTTGGCGATAATATTTATCCTACCGGAATGGGCCTCCCTGGAAGTGCAGAAGAAGAGGAAACCAAAAAAATATTGCGCTCGCAGTTTGAACCCATGCGTAAGATGGGTGCTGCCGTTTATTTTGTGCCCGGTAATCACGATTGGGATAAATCAGGGCCAAAAGGTCTCGCTAAAATCAAAGCGCAAAGCGATTATCTTGCTGCTCAAAACGATCCATTATTAAAATTGATTCCTCAAAATGGTTGTCCGGATCCTGTAGCCATTAAACTAACCGATAAATTAACCATCATTGCTTACGATAGCGAATGGTGGCTGTTTCCTTATAATAAATCAAATCCCGATGGCGATTGCGATTGCCGTACAAAAGATGAGGTTCTGGTTAAAATGGAGCAGTTACTTGAAGAGAATAAGGATAAAGTAATCCTTCTGGCTTCGCACCATCCCTTTCAGAGTTATGGTCCGCATGGGGGTTATTTCAATTTAAGGAACCACCTTTTTCCGTTAACCTCATTAAACAAAAACCTGTACATTCCTTTACCGGTTCTGGGTTCGGTTTATCCTTTACTGCGTTCCACCCTGTTAAGTCCCGAAGATTTAAACCATCCAGCTTATAAGGATATGATCAAATCCATCACCGGTGTATTTGGCGATTATCCAAACGTAACTTACGTTGCCGGCCATGAGCATGGACTGCAGCTGATCAAAGGCAAACAACTGCAGGTCATTAGCGGTTCAGGTTCAAAAGTATCACCAAATAAAGAAGGTAAAACCTCGCTCTTCCACGAAATGCAGCAAGGCTATGTTGTGGCCGATCAGTTGAAAAACAACGATATGCGTTACGAATATTACATCTATTCCGATACCAGTGTTAAACGCGTTTACAGTTATATCAAAAAGTTCGAGGCCATCCCTCAAAAAGTGCGCAACAGGGATAAACCCATTACCACCGATAGTATAATTGTACGCATTAAGCCTGAATATGATAGTGTTGGCCGTTTCCACCGTTATGTTTTTGGCGAAAATTACCGTAAAGAGTACGCCGAAAAAACAAAAGTACCTGTATTAAGGGTATCGCAGATGATGGGCGGTTTAAAAGCTACTCAGCGCGGCGGAGGTAACCAGTCGCGCTCCTTACGCTTAGAAGATAAAAACGGTAAAGAGTACGTATTGCGCAGTGTAGAAAAATACCCTGAAGTGCTTCTGCCGGCTGCCTTACGCGAAACTTTTGCCAAAGATGTAATCAAAGATAACATGTCGGCACAGCACCCTTTTTCGGCTTTGGTTGTGCCTGATTTAGCAGATGCAGGTGGCATTGCACACAGCAATCCGATTATTGGCTGGGTTTCTCCGGATGATAACCTCGGCGAGTTTGAACCCGCTTTTGCCAATACTTTATGTTTATTTGAAGAGCGTGAGCCAACAGGAGATTCAGACAATTCTCCAAAAATGGATAAAAAACTTACAGATGATAATGATAACCGGTTGGATGGACCATCGTGGGTAAGGGCAAGGGCATTCGATATTTTATTGGGCGATTGGGACAGGCACGAAGATCAGTGGCGCTGGAAAGCAACTAAAACCAAAGATGGACAGATTTACACACCGGTTCCGAGAGATCGTGACCAGGTATTTTTCAGATCAGACGGTTTTTTACAGCGTTATACCCAATCATCGTCGTTATTGCCAATGATGCAGGGTTACGAACGGGGGATACAAAATGTAAACTGGTTTTTATGGGAGGGCAGGGAAATCAGCAGCCGCTGGACAGCCAACATCGATGAGAAAGAGTTCGATCAGATTGTAAAAGATTTCTGTGCCAATTATAACGATGCGGTTTTCGAAAAAGCATTGAAAAAATTGCCTGAGCCAAGTTATTCATTACATCATGATGCCTTTTTGGCGCAGTTACGCAACAGGATTGCCACTTTGCCGAAACTAATGAACCAGTATTACCACTTCTTTAACCGCATTGTGGATATAGAAGTAACCAACAAAAACGAACTGATCCAGATTACCGATGCCAATGATAAGGGATTACGGGTAAAAATCAATAAAATCTCTAAAGAAGGGAATATCAAGGAGGAACTTTTCGACAGAAAATTTGATCCGGATGTAACCAAAGAGATCAGGGTTTATATGCATAATGGTAACGACAGTCTGATCCTGAACAATAAAAACTCTAACATCAAAATCAGGATTATTGGTGGCAAAGGCAATAAAGTTTACGATTTTGCCAATAGTAACAGTTTGGTAAGGCTTTACGGCAGAAAAGATAAAGCTACTTATAATGGCGAAGATGCTGATAAAATCAGGAAAATCATTTCTAACGATACCGCTAATTTCAGCTATATCCCGAAAGATATGTACCGCAGAAATACCTGGTTGTTAAACGCAGGTTATAACCAGGATGATGGTATTTTATTGGGTTTAGTTTACAAACAAACCAATCCGGGTTTCAGGAAACAGCCTTATGGCAATTCACAAACGGTTTCTTTCCTGCATTCTTTTTCTACAAAAGCATTCAGGTTTAACTATAAGGGTGAGTGGTTAAAAGCGTTGGGTAAGGGCGATATTGTAGTAAAAGCCGATGCTTTTGCCCCTAACAATACCCAGAATTTCTTTGGCTTAGGCAACGAAACCCATTTCGACGAACATGGCGACGATATCAGGTATTACCGCGCACGTTATAACCTGTACCAGTTAGATGCTGCCATCAGGTGGCGCCGCCCTAAATCTACTTTTAGTGTTGGCCCCTCATGGCAATATTACAAGTATAACAAGGAAGATAACGATGGACGTTTTATCGAAAATCTATCACAACTGCATTCAGCCGATTCGCTTACCGTACGCAATGAAAAAATGTTTGCCGGTGCATTTATCAATTTCACCAACAATACCCGCGATAACGACCTATTGCCAACGCTGGGTAGTTATGTTGATTTTAAATTGCTGGGTTATAAAGGTGTAAATCAGTATTCTAACTCATACGGACAATTTACGGCAAGCATTGCCTTGTATAAAAACCTCGATGGCAGAAAAAACTTCATTTTGGCAGACCGTTTTGGCGGTGGGGTAACCGTTGGTAAACCAGCCTTTTATCAGGCACTTTACCTCGGCGGACAGGGCAATCTGCTCGGTTACCGCCAGTTTAGGTTTGCCGGCGAACACATGTTTTACAACAATTTAGAGCTTAGGGCCAAACTTGGCGACCTGGTAAGTTATGTTTTACCCGGACAAATTGGCTTATTGGGTTTTTATGATGTAGGCAGGGTGTGGAAACGTGACGAAGCATCAACAATATGGCACCACGGTGTAGGAGGGGGCGTTTATTTCGCTCCGGCATCACTCACAGTTGTGCGATTTGTGATGGGGCACTCCTCAGATGGCTGGTATCCTTATGTATCCCTTAACTTTAGGTACTAAATTTGTGTAACATATTTATAGATGTAATATCCAACTATTACGTTCAGCAGACGAACATTGCTTTAACGAGTGTGTATCTTTGCAAAGAATTAGTAATTAAACAGATAACTATAATTTTTACACTATAGCAAAACTTATACAATGAATACCAATGTAATACAGATACACAAAAACGAATGTATACATTGCCAGGTAGAATCTTCTCTGTCTTTCCGCCCCCTTGTGGAGTATTTAAAAGGCAGGTTGAAAACAGAAAAATCAGTAAAATCTGAATTTTACAGGTTTTTACTTCAAAAAATTGAAAAAGACGATGTGCTGCTTGGCAACATCAGTGCCGAAGAATTATCTAAATATAAAGATACCTTAGAATTAATTTTTACCATTCTAACACCTTTAATGGATAACGAAGATGATTTGTTTTGGGCTTTAAGTACCCCGATTCCTGATCAGATTTTCTTTAGCACCAATGCATTCTATAAATTTTTTAAGGATCACGATCCTAAAAATAAGGTAACAAAAGATAACGAGCCGATTGAGAAAAAACAGCTTAAATTTATCTATAACGTTATTTTGGGCCGGTTTTATAATTTTACCCCGGTACTGAAAAACGAGATTATTTATGCCCATATCAATCCGGAAACAAAGCTTACACAATACTACAATATCCAAACGGATACCAAGTTTGTGGATATTTTGCATAAAGGTGATTTACCTGAGCTTAATTTCGAAGAACTCGGCAGGCATTTTCAGGGCGAAACCGAACTCGAATATTTGGTAGAACATCTGCCATTAAGTAATTTTCATTTTGAAGGTTTTAGCATCATCTCCATAACAGATGTTACGCTGCAACATGCCATTGATGGAATCCGTGATGCCCTGGTTGATCACAATTACCAAACCGATGCTTACAAACACGTTATACATGCTTTAAAAACATTAAGCGGTAATGGTAAGTTAGAATTTGGCTTAATGCCATTTTTAACAGTGAATAACAAACTGGTTTTTGATAACCAGGAGTTTTCGCAGAGCATGTTGATCAATTCGGCAAAATCTTCCAATCTCGAAGAAGAGGTATTTTATTCGCTGGTAGAAAAATATAAAGAGAACCCGAGGGCAATTTTTGTAAGTGCCATTAACGACGATCAGATTAGCAAAGACCCATTTTTGAGGGTTTTAAAAGCTGCCGGGGTTTGTTCTTATTCTGTATTGCCGATTTATTACAACAACCAGTTGGCTGGTGTTTTAGAGGTATATTCAGACGAAGAAGTTTTGGTTGATGATAAATTGCTGTCGAGGTTACGTCCTGCAATGCCATTAATCGGTCAGCTTTTCCAATACAGTATTGAAGAATTTGATGCCAAAATGGATGAGGTTTTGATGGATAAATTTACTGCCTTGCAACCTTCAGTTCAATGGAAGTTTAATGAGGCGGTATGGCATTTCCTTCAGAATAAGGGAAACCAGAAAATAAAGGAAATTGAAACAATTACCTTTAAACACATGTATCCGCTATTTGGTGCCATTGATATCCGTAACTCTACTGTTGAGCGGAACAAGGCCTTAAAAGACGATATGGAGGTGCAGTTAAACAGTTTGATTGATACTTTAAAAGCCATCCGCAAACATGTTTCGTTGGAACTTACCGATAAGTTATTGTTCAACTGTAAAGACTGGATTAAACGCATCGGCGATTTTGCTTCTTCAAACGAGGAAAATAAACTGAATGAATTTTTAGAAATGGAAGTTTATCCGTTTTTATCGATCATTAAAGGTAATTATCCGGCAACAGCCGAATTTGTAGAACGTTATTTCGAAGTAATTGTGCCCGAAACAGGAGCTGCTTTTGCAAACCGTCGTCAGCTGGAAGTTTCCATGCAGCTGATCAATACCGAAGTAAGCCGTTATCTCGAAAAATCGCAGTCCAATTTACAGGCTTCATACCCTTGTTATTTTGCTAAATTCAGAACCGATGGTGTAGAGTATGATATTTACATCGGTCAGGAAATTGCGCCTGATAAACCTTTTGATCTGTTATACCTGAAAAATATCCGTTTGTGGCAGTTAACTTCTATGGTTGATATTGCACGGTTATCAAAAGGACTGATCAGCGAGATGCCACGTGCATTAGAAACTACACAGTTGATTTTCATCCATTCTAATGCGATTGATATCAGCTTTAGGAATGACGAACGCCGTTTCGATGTGGAAGGTGCTTATAACATCCGTTACGAAGTAGTGAAAAAACGTATCGATAAAGTATTGATTAAAGGTACAACCGAACGTTTAACACAGCCCCATAAAATTGCGATGGTTTATTTCAATCCTGAAGAAGCCAAAGAGTATATGGAGTATATCAAATACATGCAGGTTCAGGGTTATTTAAACGACGATCTAGAGCAATTGGAACTGGATGAATTACAGGGCGTTTCTGGCTTGAAAGCGTTAAGGGTTGGCGTAAAATACTTAGATAATAAGACAAGCACCAAACCTGACGCCGCAAAAAAGCTTAAACCTAAAGAGTTGAAGTCTATCGAAAAAGAAATCGCTAAAGTGTTGCAGCGGTAATAATTCACAAGATCCGTGATTATAAGCGGAGCACCTCCTTTGCCGTCATTTCGAGCGGAGTGCAATGAAGTCGAGAAATCTGTGTAGATAGATCTCTCTATTTCGCTGCGCTTCAACCGAGATGACGGCTTTTTTGTTATTTGTCAATCCTGAGCGTAGTCGAAGGATCTCCGCTCCGCGATGCTCCGGTCGAGATGACGGAATTTCATTGAGGAGTAAACAAAATGGATTTACATTCCATAATCCATCTCACATTTTCCATAAAAAGAACCTAAATACCCTCACTATATTTCTTTTTGCCAAGTTTTAAATTAATTTTACAATAGAATTCCTTATCAATCATCCTTATTTTTAATAAAATTGGCAGAATACTCTGATATAGCCTCATTTGAGAACTTGTTTAAGAAACATTACAAGTTTTTAGTGTTGGTGGCCTATCAGATCGTTAAAGATGAGGCAGCTGCCGAAGATATTGTTCAGGATTTTTTTATCAGTTTCTGGAACAGGCGAAACGATATCCAGATCGAAACCTCATTTCAATCGTACGCTACCCGCGCTGTTAAAAATCTTTCACTAAGTTTTCTTAAAAAAATGCCCGATGCGGTAGAACTAACTGAGCAAACTCCGTTGGCCGTTCAAACCGATTATTTGGAAGAAGAGGAAGCTTTATTATTAAAAGAAACTGCTGATGAAAAGGTATTGGGCCTGGTTAATCTTTTGCCCGATGAGCGCAAAAAAGTATTTCTGCAATATGTGGTGGATGGTTTGAGTTATGCCGCCATTGCAGAAGCCAATAACATATCCGTTAATACCGTTAAAACCCAAATGAAAAGGGCTTATGCTTTCTTAAAAGCTAAAGCTGCCGAAGATCCCCTTTCGGTAATTTTCATTGCCATTTTGCTGGGTAAAGGAAAATTCTAATCAAAATATAAAATTTATTTTATTGATAATCAGTTTGTTGAAAATTATTTAATAATTTTTTAATACTGCTGTCACCCTAAATTAACACAAGTTGTACTATATATTAATCTATCTAAGAAAATGAACGCAGCAGAAAACCACTGGATTAAAGTGATCCAACAGTTAAACAATAACGAATTGCCCGATCAGCAATCGCTTGAACAACTGAGTGATGAAGAAAAAGAACTGATTGAAGCTCTACAGGCAGATCAGCTGATTGCAGGTGCAAACCGTTTGCTTACTCAGTTAAATACAGATACGGCATGGAATAAAATGCAGACCAATTTAAAAGTGAAAAAGGTAAAACTGTTTCCAAATTTATTAAGATATGCTGCGGCGATTTTATTACCGATATTGATTTTGGCTGGCGGGGTTTTCTATTACATCAAGAATAGCGAACCGGTGGCACTCGATTTAGCAAAGCTGGAACCAACTGATCATAACAGGGCTACCTTGGTTTTATCTGATGGCCGCTCGGTTGAACTTTCGGAGGCTGGTCAGAAATTAGCGGAGGTTGCCGGAACGAGTATAACCAATAAAGGCAAAACATTATTGAGTTACAAACAGAATGGAGCCGCCGGGGGGGCACAGGTTTATAACAAACTGATTATCCCACGGGGCGCAGAATATAAACTGGCATTAGCCGATGGAACGATGATAACGATTAATTCGGCTTCGGTACTCCGTTTCCCGGTAAATATTAATGCGGCAAACTTACGTGAGGTATATTTAGAAAAAGGAGAGGCTTATTTTCAGGTGGCCAAAAATCCCGATAAACCTTTTATTGTGCATGCCAGTGATATGGATGTAAAAGTGCTGGGAACAACCTTCAACGTAAATACTTACACCCAAAGCACACGTACCACTTTGGTTGAGGGCAAGGTTGAAGCTAAATCGGCCAATCAAAGTACCGTTTTAGCACCTAAGCAACAGGCTACATTTAACACACAAACTAATGCCTTAACCAAAACAGATGTTGATGTGCTACCATACATAGCCTGGGCAAATGGAAAAATTGTGTTCGAAGAGGCTACACTTGATGAGGTAATGGAGCAATTAAGCCTGTGGTACGATTACGATGTGGTATTCCAGTCCGATAAAATTAAAAAGGTTCATTTTTCAGGAGAAATTGAAAGATACAGTGATATAAAAGTAATACTAAACATTATCGAACAAACAGGTGGTGTGAAGTTCAGCATTAAAAACAGGAGGATATATGTAGATCAGCGTTAAACACGACATCTAACCAACCAAAATCAAAAAAAATCAACCAACTATTTCAAAACTAAATGAAAAAATATTTACAAGATTATTTTTCGCCTCAACTGTGCTTTTTAACCAGGGTTTTAAGTATAAGCATTTGTGCGATGATAATTTTCAGTTCATCCCTGTGGGCACAAACCCAAACCAATATCAGCATCAGCGTTAAAAATGTAAAACTGTCTGATGCTGTTAAACAGGTAAGCAGACAGGCAAAAATGCAGTTCTTTTACAATGCCGATCAATTGGATAAAAACCCAAGGGTAACGGTATCATTAAAAAATAAAAGTTTAAGCGTAATATTAAATGCCCTTTTAAACGGAACAGATATCACTTTTGTAATCGATAAAGATGTAGTAATCCTGAAAACCAAAGCGGTTTCATCATCAGGTGGGCCGTCACTTTCGCAGAAAAAGATCAGGCTTACCGGTAAAATTACCGACGATAAAAACAATGCCATTCCTGGAGCTTCCATTCAGGAGATAGGCCAACAGAATGCGACTTCAACTGATGGAAATGGAAATTACGTACTTCTGGTTAACGATAATAGTTCTATCAGGTATCAATATATAGGATATAAACCAATCATTAAAGCGGTAAATACTACTAATGATGTTTTGGTTTTTAATATCCAGCTGGAGGAATCCACTCAAGGGCTTGATGATGTAGTGGTTACTGGATACCAGAATATCGCCAAAAGAGATTTTGTAGGCTCTATTTCTTCTGTAAAAATGGAAGACATTAAAGTTGCCGGAACCAATCAGATCGATAAATTACTGCAGGGGCAGTTGCCGGGCGTTGCAGTTACCAATACTTCTGGTTTGGTAGGTTCGAAACCAAGGGTAAGGGTTCGGGGTACGTCGACATTATTGGGCAGCCAGGAGCCGGTTTGGGTAGTAGATGGTATTATTCAGGAAGATCCGGTCCCGTTTGATTATCAACAGCTTAACTCTTTAACTCCGGGTACTTCTGATGACGCCATTAAAAATTTGGTAGGAAGTACTGTGGCTTTTTTAAATGTTGATGACATTCAGGATATTACTGTGCTTAAAGATGCTGCATCTACTGCGATTTATGGTGTAAAAGCAGCTAATGGTGTAATTGTAATCACAACCAAAAAAGGTAAAGTTGGGAAAACGGCTGTAAACTATACCACAAACTTTACTACTTCAGCCAGGCCAAATTATGGTCAGTTTAATTTAATGAACTCAAAAGAACGGATTGATGTTTCTAGAGAGATTTATGCAAAGGGTTTACAGTTTGAGGTAACTCCAGACCCCGTTTCGTACGAAGGTTTATCTGCCGATTTATTTGATAAAAAGATTACCCAGGAGCAGTTTGTGGCAGGCGTAAATAAACTTGAAACCAATAATACAGATTGGTTCGATCTGTTATTTCAGGCACCAATTAGCCAAACACACAGCTTAAGCCTGTCGGGCGGATCAGATAAAACTACCTATTATAGCTCAATAGGTGTTTTAAATGATAGGGGAAATACAAAAGGTAACGAACAAACACGGTATACAGCTTCGATTAACATCAATAGCACACTTACCAATAATCTTAAAGTGGGTTTTAAATTAAACGGAGCAAAAAGTACCACTGATGGATTTTATGGGGTAGATCCGTTTAACTATGCATATAATACGAGTAGAACAATTCCTGCTTATGGAAACGATGGTCTGCCATATTTTTACACCAGTCCGAATACTGGTGCAGGCGCTTTTAAATACAATGTGTTAAATGAACTGGCAGAAAGCGGTAATACCAATAAGCTTACCACCATCAATGCATCTGCTAATATTGAATATAAATTTTTAAAGCTATTTACCTTTCAGTCATTATTGGGCTATGGTTACAACCAAGCCAATGGTGCTACGTATGCAACCGAGCGTACAAACGCAATTACACAGCTACGTGGGTACGAATATGGAACAGCAGTTCCTAATTCGATTGATTATCAGGCATCGCGACTGCCAGTTGGTGGAGTTTATAATTCCTTTTCGGTTAACAACCAAACCACTACTTTTAGAAACACCCTCGCATTTAATAAAAGTTTAAGGGGAAATAAAGATGGTTTGAACATCATGGTTGGGCAGGAAATCAGGAGTTCGAAATATGATGGTTTAAAGCAGTTAAATTATGGTTACATGCCCGATAGGGGGCAGTCTTTTGCGCAGCTGCCACCAACTGTTGTCAATACCGGCGTTACTTTTGTAAATGGCTTATTGCAAAATACCATTCCAACCATTACCGATAGAATTTCTAATTATGTTTCTTATTTTGGTACAGCAACCTATAATTTTAACCAAAAATATGTTGTAAATGCCAATATCCGTACTGATGCATCAAACCGTTTCGGACAGTATGCCAACCACAGGTTTTTGCCTGTTTGGTCTGTTGGTGGTAAATGGAACATTGCTGAAGAAAGTTTTCTGGATAATGTACATTGGTTAAATCAACTTTCTGCCCGAGTTAGTTTTGGTTTTCAGGGTAATGTTGCAGAAAATTTTAGTCCTGATATCATTGCACAGATTCCAACTGGTGCAGCCTCAGTAAACCCAATTTCCGGCGATCCGGTATTATTGATAAAAAGTTTGGCCTACAAGGATCTTCGCTGGGAAAGAAACAGAACTTTAAACCTTGGTTTAGACTTTGCTTTCTTCAAAAACCGGATTTCAGGTAGTGTAGAGTATTTCAAAAAAGCAGGTTTCGACGTAATTGTTCAAAAAACGATCCCTTTAGAGTATGGCCTGTTAACCATGCCGGTTAATGGGGGAGATATTACCAATAGAGGTTTTGAATTTACCATAAATGTATTCCCTGTAAAAACGAAAAATTTTGACTGGAGCCTTAATTTTAATACGGCGAAAGTAATTAACAATGTCCAGGAATCAGGAGCAATATCATTAACCAACTGGCAAGCTGCGGTATCGGGCGGATTATATAAAAAAGGGGCTCCGGCAACCGCAATCTGGTCGTTTGATTTCTCTGGTTTAGATCCTCAAACTGGTAGACCAATGTTTAATGGCTTAAATGTAGCCACAAATCCGGAAGCAGCTACCGATGTAACCAAAGCTTTGGTTTATTCAGGACAGATAGATCCAAAGTTTACCGGAGGTTTGGGTAACAATTTCCGTTATAAATCATTTACTTTAAATACATTTCTTTACATCAGTACCGGTAACGTTAAAAGGTTAGCACCGCTTTATACTTCTGTGCGTGCCACTACCTCTGCTCCATATCCATTTCAAAACTTATCAGCAGAGTTAAATAACCGCTGGCGTAACCCTGGTGATGAGGCTTTCACCGTAATCCCGTCATTACCAACCGCTAATTCTACTGCCCTGAACCAAATTCCGGTCCCGGGCTCTACAGGAACATTTTCTCCATATCAGTTGTACGATTATTCAAGTACCAGAATTGTTGATGCAAGTTTTGTACGCCTCAGAAATTTAGCTTTCGGTTATATCGTTCCATCCGATAAAATTAAAAAGACCGGTTTAAAATCGTGTCAGATTCAGGCCTCAGTAACCAATCTGTTTTACATTGCCGATAAAAGGCTTAACGGTCAGGATCCTGAAGTAAACGGAAACAGTTTACCTATTCCGCGTACTTATTCTTTATCACTAAACATTGGTATATAACAAGCAGATTATGAAAAGATATTTAAAATACATTGCCCTTATTTGCTTATCAATAAGCGCATTATCCTGCAAGAAAGGTTTTTTGGAAGAAAGTAGCCAGGACCTTGTCAGGCCAACAACAACTGCAGCTTTAAACCAGATAATGACCGGAGAGGCCTATCCCTTAAATTCGGTAATAACTGAGTTTACAGATCTGCTTACAGATGATATTCAGTCGGAGTATAATGCCAATGCCACCGTTGTTTCTGCTTTGAATAAATATGCACCTGCATTTACCTGGCAAAAAAACATGATCGACAGGTTGCTCGAAAATTCGGCAAACAGTTCAAATATCTGGTTTAATTACTATGCGCGCATTAAAGGCTGCAATGTAGTACTTGATTACGTTGATGAGGTTACAGGCACAGAAACGGAGAAACAAAATCTTAGGGGGCAGGCGCTTGCATTACGTTCTTTTTATTACCTCATGCTGGTAAATTATTTTGGAAAGCCTTATTATGGTACAAATGTTAATCCAGAAACAGATTTAGGCGTTCCATTGATTTTAACTGCTGCTGTTACCGATACTCCTGTTGGAAGATCGACCGTTAAGGAGGTTTATGCACAAATTGAAAAAGATTTATTAGAGGCGATTCCGCTTCTGGATGCTGCAGGTTCAGGAAATCACATTTATAAATTTAATGGAATATCGGCGAGATTCCTCTTATCGCGTGTTTACCTCTACATGGGCAACTGGGATGCAAGCATTCGTTATGCCGATGCTACACTGCAAAAGAAATCTTCATTAAAGCAAATGAATGAGATTACCGCGGCAACTTTTGGTATTTCGTCGGCGGTTTCCTCTCCCGAAGTGATCTGGGGTTATGGTTTTAATGCTGAACTTTCCAATATGCCATTCGGTGGCGGACAGTCTGTAGCTAAAGCAGCATATTTTATCTCTGATGATTTGGGCAACACTTATGCCAGTAGCGATTTAAGATTAAAATATAGCTTTACCAGCATCGGTTATATCACTACAACGCTTAATACTTATAAAGGCAGATCAGCTAAATATGTGGCAGGAAACACCAATGGAAAAGCATTTAGAACAGCAGAAGTTTATTTAAACCGTGCCGAAGCTTACATTCAAAAAGCAATAGCCGGAGATGGATCAGCAGTAAGCAAAGCCCTGGCTGATATTAATTTATTGCGGTTAAACAGGATTACAACAGCAGCTTATACACCTCTTACCATAAGCGACCCGCAGGAGCTTTATACTTTTTATAAAGCCGAGCGAAGAAGAGAATTGTGTTTAGAAGATAGCCGATGGTTCGATTTACGACGTTGGGGGATGCCTGAGTTAAAGCATACCATTCAGCTCAGTGCAGGTACACCGCAAGTAGAAACGTTACAGCACAATGATAGCCGTTATACTTTAGCCATTCCGACTGAAGCGCTCAGCAGAAATGCCAATCTGATTCAAAATCCTTAATCTTAAATCCAAAAACATGAAAAATTTAAGCCATATCATTTTCTTGTTTATCATTTCCATCTTTGTTTTGGGATGTAAAAAAGAAGCTGCACTAGAGCCATCAAACATCGAAGTTCAATATAAACTGCCGCAGGGAAACCATGATTATGATCCTACTCTAGTTGATTTAAACAATAAATACGGAACATTTTTCCTTTATAAATTTAGTGCAATAGATTTTGGTGCCACACCAGTGTACAGCAGCTCTAATTTTGGTAGCAACTATGCTGTAGATATTGCAGATGAAGCTTATGTGGGCAAGGTGTTAAGCTTTATACAAAGGAACTGGTTAAATTATTATTCTGATGCTTTTTTGAAAGCTAATTTGCCATTTAAAGTTTTACTCGGACAAAATTTAAGGAGCAAAATAAGCCCGACAACAACTTATACGGTCTTATCGAGCTATAACCAGATCACTTTAAATAATTTCTCTGCATCGTTTGATAGCATGACAGATGCCCAGAAAAAAACCTATGTAAATAACCTGCATGTAGAGTTTTTTAACTTTATAAACAGCCGCGGAAAACTCGATATTCCGTCAGATTTTTTAACGGTAACCAATTACACTCAAACTGGCGTTACAGCAACCAATTTTTACACTTACGGCTATGTTTCTTATGTTGTTTCTTTACAGGATAACCGTCCGACAAGAGATTTTCTGTCTTACATCGCTTTAATTACTTCAAAAACTAAAGCAGAACTTGATGCAAGCATTTTAAAAGCATCAAACGATACGGCCGGATTAGTAAAAAAGAAATATGATATCATCATCAACTATTATAAAACCAAATACAATATCGATTTGCAGGCCATTGGCAATGCAGGCGTAATTTAATGGCTATGAAAAGGAAATTATTGAGTTTACTTTTATTATTTCTCTCGGTTTCTGCATTTTCTGCTACCATAAGCGGAAGCAGGATTGGTGCAAATGAAAAATCTTCAGGTTTTTTTGTCGAGGCTTTTTCTACCAAAGGCAGGGTGCTCTATAAAACAGTAAAGTTTGATGAAAAGGGAAAATTTACTTTAGATTTTCCTACCAGCGAAGCTTTGATATATTGGATAGATAACTTTCCGGTTTATGTGCTGCCCAATCAAAACCTCGACATTATTTTGCCCGAACGTAAAACCGGCGCATTTTTAATCGGCGGACCGGCAGACCAAAAAGCTACCTCGCCTGCAATGCTGGTAGAAAGCAATATGAAAATGAACGGGAAATCAGAAATTGATAATTTGCTGATTAACGAAATTCATGTAGCCTGGGCTGATTTAACTAAAGAAAAAAAAGAGACTTTATCCATCAAAGATATTGATCAGCAATATGAAAATGAAGTAAAACTGATCAACAAATCTAAAGAGCCAGGTTTGGTTTCAACAGCAAATTTCTACAACGATATGCGTTATATGGAATTGAAACTGCAATATTTACGTAGTCATCCGTCCATTAAAGTTGATAAAAATTACTTTAATATTCTCGATAAAATCTCGCTCAATAATCCGGCAGTAAATTCATTAAAAGCCATCGGACTGAGGTCGCTGGTTACCAACTATTATACTTTTTCAAAAGTTAGCCAGGGTGCAGATATTAAAGAAGATGATCTGGCTGATAACGGATCCGTTGGAAAAATGGAGCTTTTAATTAAAAAGGTAAATAATGAAAGGCTGATTAATGAACAATTGAGTCAGATTATCATCTACCACCTTTCGATTAATGGTTGGGATACTGATCTGGATAAAATAATGCTTGCCGCCACGGAAAAAACCACCGACCCTGCGGTAAAGCAAAACCTGAATGATTTACGCGAAAAATACAGTAAAGTATCTAAAAATGCCCTGGCGCCCGATTTTTCAATGCCAGATGCAAGTGGTAAAATGGTAAGTCTGAACGATTTTAAAGGAAAAATTGTAGCCATAGATGTGTGGGCAACCTGGTGCATTCCTTGTATGCATTCGCTACCGTATTTTTTGAAACTTCGCGATAAATACAAAGATAATCCAAATGTTGCTTTCGTTTCCATTTCTACGGATAATGCAAAATCAAAAGATAAATGGCTTAATTTCCTTAAATCAAAAAACATGAATGGTATAGATCTTCATGCGGGTGATGAAAAGTCTTCATCTTTCGAAAAAGCATATAACATAACAGGCATCCCGAGGTATATTTTAATTGATCAGCAAGGGAAAATCATCGAAGATCATGCGCCACAGGCCTCAGAACCAGGTTTTGAAAAATTAATCGAAACCGCCTTAAAATCTAAATAAGCTCCGGATTTAACACGAACTAAAATCATCATAAAATGAAGAAATTACTAGGCCTTTTTGGGGTCTTTATGCTACCGCTTTGCCTTAATGCCCAGCAAAATAGAGGTTTAACGGATGCTAAAAAGAAGGATTTATTTACGCATCACCCACAAAACTGGCACATGCTTTCGTTTGAAAAAGATAGTGTTTATGGGATCGGGGCAAATAAAGCTTACACAGAAATTTTAAAAGGCAAAACAGGCAAAAAAGTGATTGTTGCTGTAATTGATGCAGGTGTAGATATCGATCATGAGGATTTAAAATCAATCATTTGGACCAATAAAAAGGAAATACCGGGTAACGGAATAGATGATGACCATAATGGTTATATAGACGATATACACGGCTGGAATTTTTTGGGCAGCGCCGATGGTAAAACCAATATTGAGTTTTCCACCAGCGAAGATGACCGCGAATATGTGCGGTTAAGTAAACTTTACGAGCATACCGATACCGCAACACTAAAGGCAGCCGATAAAAAATACTTTAACCTGGTAAAACGGAAATCGGCATTAGCACAATCACAACGTTCATTAGCTGGTGTACAAAATTTAGCGGTCAAAATTGATTCTATTGACCGGTATTTTAAAAAAACATTTCCAAACAAAGTGGTTACCATTCAAACTTTATACGATACCAAACCAGAGTTTGAAAAAGATAAAGAACTGATTTTAATGTTTGAATTGTTAAAAATGCGTGCGCAGGCCAGTAAATACAGTGCGGATCTTCCGGTGAATGTACTATATAAAATAGCTCCATTTATGGTAAACAGTGCAGAGGCTAATCTCCAGTCTCAATTTGTTTCTTCATCTAAAGATGGCAGGGCTGTGGTAATGGCAGGATTAAAACCAGCACAAAACTGGGGCAATAACCAGTTAAGCTTTAAAAATTCCGATCACGGCACGCATGTGGCAGGGGCCATTGCTGCAGTTAGGGGCAATGGCATCGGTATGGATGGCATTGCCGACAATGTAGAGATTATGCCCATCCGTGTGGTGGTGCCACAGGGCGACGAATATGATGAGGATGTAGCAAAAGCAATCCGTTATGCTGTAGATAATGGCGCCACCGTAATTAACATGAGTTTTGGTAAACGAATTTCTCCAAAAAAGCAGCTGGTAGATGATGCCATTAAATATGCCGAAAAGAAAGATGTACTTATCGTTCGCGGAGCTGGTAATTTTACCGAAGATACCGATCAATACGTTTTTTATCCCTCGCAATTTTATGCAAACGGCAAAAAAGCAAGCAATGTAATAACCGTTGGCGCAATAAGTCCTTTCGGCGAAATTATGGGTTTTTCCAACTACGGAAAAAAATCGGTTGATTTATTTGCCCCCGGTTTTGATGTGTACTCAACAGGCATTGGCAATACCTACTCTGGTATGCATGGTACAAGCATGGCTTCGCCGGTAGTTTGTGGTGTAGCCACCTTGCTTCGCTCATATTACCCCCAATTATCTGCAGCTGAAGTAAAAAATATTTTAATGCAAACGGTAACCATAGTGCCTGAAGAATGGCAGGGCAAGCAAAAATTACAGAACATATCCGTTTCCGGTGGAATCGTAAATGCCTATCAGGCATTAAAATTAGCAGCTCAACAATCACAATCAAGCAAATAACATGAAAAAGATATTATTTATAGGTTTATTCCTGTTCGCTAAAGCTGTTTTTGCCCAGCAGGAACCCACCGATGTTCAGATAAAATATGCATTGCAGCTGTTCGGACAAAACCTGAAAAAACACAATGTAAAAGATATCACTTCGGTATTGGATGAAACCTTTCATATTGCCGAATATCGCGACCGTGATTTAACCAATGTATTGCCGCAGTTAATCAATCCGGTAGTACTGGATACAATTTATTACGAAAATATCATTAAAAGGAACAACAGGATTTATGCCAGGCAGGTTGCGGTTCCACGTCAGGGCCCGAAAATGATTTCGTGGCTAAGGATGAACAATTACTTAATGTTCGATCGCATTGGGCATTTTGAACAGCTGATGGGGTTGGCCGATCCGGTTGGGCAAGAGCTGCAGCCAGCTAAATTGCTTTCTAAAACAGCCATTAAACGATCCTCATCCTTAATGTTTATAGAAGTACAGATTAAAGGCAGCAACGAAGTTTATAGCTTTATGTTCGATAGCGGGGCAGGGGCAACTTCTTTAAGCGAAGATGTAGCAGCGAAATTAGGGTTAAAAGTAAATCAAAAGGCAATTGATATTAAAACAGCAGGAAACGGAGGCCAGTTTAAAACCATTGATACGTTAAATTTAAGTATCGGCGGATTAAATGTGAGAGGTAAACAGGTGGTGGTAGCCGATTTAAAAGGCCTGCAAAAAGTAATCGGCAAACCGATGGATGGCATTATCGGATTTGATTTACTGAAAGATTACCAAGTAGCCATCAATTTAGATGATAGCGAGATGAGTATTTATAATTTTGGCTATTTCGAAACTGATGATAAAAACAAGCTAACCATCAGATTAACCAATAATATTCCAAAAATCGAAGCCACTTTAAAGGTAGATGGACTTGATTATAAAACCCGTATGCTGTTTGATACAGGCGCAGGAGGGGCTATTTCGGGCAATTACTTTTTAAACGCTTACACCAGTGGGTTAACCGATAAAATGAAAAATAAAATGTCATCGGCCGCTATGGATTTAAGCGGAAATGTTAGCCAATCGGAAATGGGCACTATTGATGCGATTACCCTAGCAGGCGCTACCCTGAACAATCCCGTTATTTCTTTAGATCTTCCAAAAGAACAGCCGTCCTTTGGTTTCGACAGGCATGGTTTAATCGGTATGTCGCTTTTGGGCAGGTTTAATTTTAGGTTTAACTATAACATGGGTTATATTGCCATTTCGCCAAATAAAACTTTTGCTGCACCAATGGTGCCGTTATATGCTTTAGGATTAGGTTTTGTGCAGGATGGATCAAAATTTATGGTTACACATGTAGATGAAAAAGGTTTAGCCTTTAAAGCAGGGTTAAGAACCGGCGACGAACTAATTAGTATTAACCAGGTTAATCCGGGCTCAGTTGATCAGATTACGCAACAATTACGAAATCTGGCTAAAAATAAAATCGAATTAGAAGTAACCCGGAACCAGCAAAAGAAAAAGATAGAACTGAAAAAGTTTGAAATCTAAACCATTTTTTTTAAAAAACAAAGGCTTTCTGATATAACCAGAAAGCCTTTTATGTTTTATTTGTGTGTTTAATTTATTATTTAATTGCTGCAATCTCTTTTTCTATTGCAATGGTTTCTACTGAGCTGATATTGGTTTTCAAAGCGGCAAACCTGTCAATCGTTAATTTTTGCGAGTTCCCCATTACCAGAGTGTGGTTATCGGTAGAACCACTTAATTTTAAATCGGCATTATCTGCAATTACGGTATATAAACCTTCAGTACTGGTATTAATTTCTGCATGCGCATTCCCTTTTAAAAAGATCTGTAAATATTTTGTCCTTAATTTTCCTTCGGTTTTAACCACGGCGTTTTCTAATGCTTCAATTCTGTATAAGTCGTTAACATAAACAACCAGTTTGGTTTTTTCGGTACTGGTAGAAGTAATTTTAAGGTTGTCGCCATCCTGTATAATTTTGGCAGTTCCATTGTTGTCGTCAGTGTAGGCAACACTTGGGTTATTGTTTTGGATGATGGTAAGTTCTACATTTCCATTAACCGAAATTCTTTTAAAGGCTTTAATTTTTGCAATGGTTACAGGTTCTTTTTCTGAAGCAGAAACACTTGTAGTGAATACAGCAGATGATAAAACGATTGCTGTTAATGATGTTGCGATTAGGGATTTGATTGAGGTTTTCATAATATTTTTATTTAAAAATTAAATGTTAATTAATTGTTATTTAAATGTTTACGTGTTTTTGTTAATGTTTTGTAGATAAGACGCCATCAATCGAAAAACGTTGCAGCACATTTTACGTTTTTATACAATCGATAAGTAATACTCGACGAACAGGCTTTAATTCAAGACGAAAACCTGCAACATTTACTTTCCAATTGTAAAATATTTTAAGAAGCAGTATTGGATTGTACTTTTTATTTATCTTTAAAAAGATTTTAGTCTGTTTATTTATGAAGAAAAAGGTTGTACTTGTTCAGGATAATAAAGATATCTTAGATATTATGGACCAGGTATTGGAAGAGGAAGGTTTTGAAGTTACCGCTTCGCTAACCACCGAACCTATAGAAAAGATAGATGAAATTGAACCGGATGTGGTAATTGTAGACGACCATATCAAAGGCAAAAAGAAAGGATCGCAGGTAATTAAAGAACTTAAATCTGATCCTGAAACGGAAGATGTATCGGCCGTTTTAACCTCTACATCCAATAATTTACCCCAACAGGCAGAAGACTGTAAAGCCGACGATTATATCGAAAAACCTTTCGATCTTGATCACATGGTTGATGTGGTAAAGAAAAATGTTTAATTAAGTCCTAAAATGGGCATCAAACGTCCAAAGTCCGATTCAGCACATTAAGTCCATGTCGTCACCCTGAATTCATTTCAGGGTCTTTTATTTGAAAAATTGCTTCGCTGGCTAAAGAAACATTCTCGCAAAGTTGAATTCCGAAAGAAAAACCTTAATGTCCTTAATTTCTTAATGGTCAATGAAAAAGTAATCAGTAATGATTTCTCCACTACGGTCGAAATGACGATGATTTATAGAAATAAAGATTAAACATGAGGCTTAAAAGTATCCGTTTTAACTGTTGCCTTCAACTCATGTAAAATCGTGTACAATCCAAAATTGGTACGGTTAACATAAATAAAATGTTTTACCCCGCGGGCCTGTTTAAATTCAGGCATTTTCGAAATTTTTTCTCCATACATATATAATTGCTCAAAGAAATCGGGTTTGCTAAAATCAAATTCCCCACTGGTATAAGGTTTAGCAAATAAGCTGATCATTTCCCTGTACGATTTATAATAAAACTCAATCTGCTCCGGCGTATCATCTGCATGGATCATATCCAGTTTTCTGAAAGCTTCAATTGTTTTATCCTTATCGTTAATCACATCTGTAGAAATCAATGCAAAAAAGGGATTATAAAAATCGTCCGGCATTTCCTTGATACAACCAAAATCGATAACGCCAAGCTTTTTATCGGGGGTAATCATAAAATTGCCCGGATGCGGATCAGCATGTACTGCTCGTAATTCGTGCTGCTGGAAATTATAAAAATCCCATAAGGCCTGACCGATTTTATTACGTAGTTGCTGCGATGGATTGGTTTGCAAAAACTCTTTTAAATGTAAACCCTCAATCCAGTCCATAGTAATAATCCGTTTGCCCGATAATGCAGGGTAATATTGAGGAAATACCACATCCTCAAGGTTTTTACAGGCTTCTGAAAATTGGATCGATCGTTTTACCTCCAGTTCGTAATCGGTTTCTTCCAGTAGGCGTTCTTCAACCTCTTTAATATAAATGCTCAGTTCCCTTTCCGACATGCCCAATAAACGGAAAGCAAAAGGTTTTACCAGTTTCAGGTCAGACGAAATGCTATCGCCCACACCCGGGTACTGGATTTTTATGGCCAGTTTTTTACCCTTAAGCGTGGCCTGGTGTACCTGCCCGATGGAAGCCGCATTGCTTGAAGTAAGGTTGAAAGTGTCAAAAATCTGTTCGGGTGTTTTGCCGAAATTTTTGGTAAAGGTGCGTACAATCAGCGGACCCGAAAGGGGTGGAGCGTTGTACTGCGATTGGGTAAATTTATCTACATACGATTTTGGCAGAATATTTTTATCCATGCTCAGCATCTGTGCAATTTTTAAGGCGCTGCCTTTTAATTCACTTAACGATTTGTAGATATCGGTAGCATTATCTTCATTCAGCTGCTCGCGGTCCATTTCAGGGTTAAACAGCTTTTTAGAATAATGTTTAATGTAATTGCCTCCGATCTGTATGCCGGTTTTAACAAATTTAGCCGAACGCTCTACCTTGGTAGTTGGAATACTTTTTTGTGTTTTCATCTAATACCTACAACCCCATCTTATCTGCAAACTTCCCGTTTCTGGATAAAAACTTCCCGTATTCCAATAAATTATCAATTGGCGAGTGTTGGAAAAGATCGAAAGTAACATTTATACCCTTTTCTATCGCTTCGTCGCTTTTTTCAAAACCTTCGCTATCATCATTGATCCAGAAGTTAACAATAAAGGCAAACTGGATCCACAATGCATCTTTATACCGCTTACTTAAAAAACGTCGCTCGGCAAGTTCTCCGCTATCCAAACCCTCATCTATAATTTCCTGTGCAAAGTTTTCGAATATCGGTTTTACGCCAGCGAGTACATCAGGTGTAGAAAATTTTCCACGGTGGTTTTTCAGACTATAAATTACAAAACTGCGTTCGTTTTTCAGGTTTTCCAGATAGCTGTAAAAAAAAGAAAGCATTTTTTCCCTGGCGGTATATTGAGGCCATACTTCCTGTTCTTTGATTTTGCTGATGGTTTCGAAAGTGAGTTCGAACCAGATGGTTTTTTCTATGCTTTCGAAAGAAGAGAAAAACTGGTAAAAATCGGCTTCTGTGATTTTAAGTTTTTTTACAAAAACATAAACCGTTTTCGGTTTTTCATTGTTTGTTAAAACGTAATCCAAGTATGCTTTTCTGATTTGTTGAGCGGTTGCCATAAGCTATTTTTTACAAGTATAACGTTAAAATTATTTGCTTGTTTTTGTATATGCATTTTTATCGATCATGAAAATGTAATAATAGCTTTCAAAATATTTGAAAGTTGGTTTTTAGCTAAAATATTTAGTGTTTTTGGGTTTTGAATGTGGAAAAATATTTTAAATAAAACTAAAATAATTAGTATTTTTGTGTGCGATTAATCCCCTTATTAAAGCAAGATAATATGATTCAGCTAAATGATTTTTTATATGGCAAAATGGAACTGCCCGAAGTATTTTCTGATCTCTTAAAAACCGATGCTTTAAAAAGGCTGGCAGGGATACACCAAAGCGGCGCAATATTTTTAGTCAACCCTGATATTTCCCACTCGCGTTTAGAGCATGCCATTGGGGTAACCATGTTAATCAGGATGCTTGGCGGTTCAGAGCTCGAGCAGATTGCAGGTTTATTACACGATATTTCTCATACGGCTTTTTCGCACGTAGGTGATTATGTTTTTGGCAACACCGACGAAGATTACCATGAAAAGGTTTTTGCAGAGGTTTTATGTAAATCTGAAATCCCTGATGTATTGTTAAAGTATGGGTACGATATCAGTCAGATCCTTTATGGTACGTTTGATATTTTAGAACAGCCTTTACCTGCGCTTTGTGCCGATCGTTTGGATTATACCCTTCGTGATGGTGTTCATGGTAATATCATTTCAAGGCAACGTGCACGCGAATTCCTGACGGCTGTAGTTTTAAAAGATGGAAAAATTGCGATTAATAATGAAGTTGAAGTAGAATGGATTAATGAAACATTTGAAAAACTCAATAACGAAGTATTTAAATTGCCCCTCCATTTATATGCCAACGGAAAAATGGCTGAGCTGATTAAAAAGTTTCTGGATAAAGGTTTACTGATAGAAAGCGATATGTTTAAAACCGATACACTCCTGTTAAATAAAATCAGAACTTCTTACGAAGGTTATGAGGCCATTAAATCCATCAAACAGTTAAAAGGTTTTACAGAGTTTATGCGCCACGGTGCTGTGCCGAAGGTTAAAACCAGGAGATTGAATGCGCTATTGGTGTAGGCGGTTGGAGTTGAGAAGGGGGTAGTATTGATGTGCTAAAAAATCACTTTGTCATCCTGAGCGGAGTCGAAGGATCTTTTGGTAGAGGATTAGCGAAACAGATTCTCCGTTTCACTGCTTTGCTTCCGATAAACATCGTAACAAATTGAATTAAGCTAAATCCCCTGATACGTCATCTCGAGCGAAGTGCAACGAAGTCGAGAGATCTATCTCGAGGTGGATCTCCACTCCACTACCGATGTAAAATCGGTACAAGTTGTGTTTCGCTCGAGATGGCATTACGGGCAATTAACCAGTTTAAACAATTAGCCGATTAACCCAATAATACAGTTTACAGTTGGCATTTTGCAGTTAACAATTTAACAATCCAGCAATTAAACAATACTACCTAATTACCAATGAACAAATGACCAATAAACAAATGACCAATGATCAATAAACAAATGACTAATAAACCAATGAACTATTCTACCTATATTGTACAAAATTTATGAGTATGTCTGCAATTGAAATTATTTTAATCGGTGTGGTGATCCTGCTTATTTTTGGAGGTAAAAAATTGCCTGAATTAATGAGGGGGATAGGGAAGAGTGTTAAAGAATTTAAGGATGCCAAAAACGAACCTCCTGCTAAATAATTAAGCTTTCTAAAACTTTCCTCTGTGAGTCGTGTTTTTAATTCAAACAATTCTCAAAATGGAAAATCAAAAAGAAGATCAGGCCAGGTCAAAATCAGATTTCAGCAAAGAAAATTCGAAAAATCCTGAACAGGGTTTAAACAACTGGAATGATCGTTTAGATGAAAATCTGGAACCGGAAAACCATAGCAATAGTGTTGCCGATGAAAAGGCAAAAGATTTCTCCGAAAAATACGGTAGCGGGGATCAGTCTGACGAAAACAACAACTGAATATTTATTATTTAATTTATTCCTCAAATTCCACTTTTTGTGATCATAAAGATGGGTGGGATTGTTATTCATTATTCGGAAAAAAATACCCAGATTTCCTGGTTTAATTTTGAATAATGTTATGACTGTAATACAAACTAGCTTAACTTTTCTTTAAATAAAATACAATTTCATTCCAATTTTTTTACACTAACACCGGTAGTTTATTACACGAAATTTTATTTCTGTATTAAAAAAATGTTAATTTTTTTTCATGTGACCTGATTAATAGTATATTGCATATCTAATCAAACAAACATGTTTAACGTTTTCGAACTAAGCTGATAGGTGATGAAATGGCATTGGTTATTGGTTTTGTTAATTTCTTTGCTTTTTACCAAAACGTTTGGGCAAAATGTTTCTAATGAAGGAACTGATTTTTGGACAACCTTTCCAACTCATGTACCTGCCGGAGCAACCGGCGGTGTAGTACCTTATGGTAATATCGCCATTTTTGTAACTTCAAAAGCAACTTCCGAAGCTACTGTAACCTGTGGAAATGCGGCACCGGTTACCAAAATTATTCCGGCTAACACAGCCGTTAGGTTTGATGTTCCGCGAGCCGATGCTTATATTGACAGGATAACCGACGCCAACCGGCTATTAACAAACAGAGGAATTCATATTAAGGTTACTGATGGCAAACCAAAAGTTTCTGTTTATGCACACATATATGGTGCAAGGAGGTCTGCGGCTTCACTCATCCTACCATTTGAAACCCTTGGGCAAACTTATTATTCAATGAATTTTACCCAGACTAATGGAGGAAATAATTTCCTGACATTGGTTGGCGTAGAAGATAATACGGATATTATCCTGCATGAAAGAAATGACAATAAAATACCGATCACTTTAACTAAAGCCGGAGATGTTTATGAATATTTGGCTCCTGGAAATGAAGACTTAACAGGAATATATGTCGAAACTAATGCTGAAACATCTTCTTGCAAACGTTTTGCCGCTTTTTCTGGTTCTTCGGCACTTGGAATTGCGTGTAATACCTCCCAAGACCCCTTATTTCAGCAACTTTACCCAACAAATAGCTGGGGTAAAAATTATGGCGTGGTGCCTTTTGTCGACCGGAGATATATTTTACGGATACTTGCACAGGAGGATAATACGAGTGTAACTTATAATGGTATTACCCAGATTATCAATAAAGGGAGATTTATAGAAAGCGATCAGCTCACCAATTCTACATTTATTACTTCTGATAAATTAATAAGCGTGGCGGAGTATTCGCTTTCTCAGGAATGTTCTTCAATAAGCGGGAGAGCCATTACGGGAGATCCTGAAATGGTAATTCTGAACCCCATCGAATTCAATATAAGAGGGGTAACCGTATTTTCTTCCAATTTGCAGGATATAAGCGAAAAATATATAAATGTCCTCATTAAAACTGATAAGATTTCGGGATTTAGATATAATGGGGTGGCACCTAATACCACTTGGACAACTTTAAACGGAAACCCGCTTTATTCCTATACGCATATTCCTGTTAACCAGGAAAGTGTTACGCTAACGGCTGCCGATGGCTTTAATGCGATAGCTTATGGTTTTGGAGATCACGAATCTTACGCTTATTCGGCAGGTACTAATTTATCCTCAAACAATTACCTTACTGTTTACAATACTTCGAGAAATGAAGAGGGGCAAAATGGTTGTGTTGGCGAAAGTTATAATATTAAGATTTCCGTTCCTTACCAACCTAGCCAGATTAGTTGGTCGCTAGATAATGAAGCAACTACTTTTCAAAACCCTCCGATATTGTTAGAAACCACTACTTTGCCTGATGGAACTAAGGTATACACTTATGAATCGCCTTACAGCAAAACTTATACAACAAAAGGAAAACATAGTTTGGATGTGATAGCCTATCTGCCAAATATAGCTACATGTGTATCAGGTGATTTGGCAACAAACTATAATTTTGAAATTTACGACCTGCCTACAGCTAAGTTCGATCCGCTTATTGGCTGTAGTGGCACAGGGGTGAAATTTATAGACAAAAGTGTGTCCAATTCTGATCTCACCATTACAAAATGGCTTTGGGATTTTGGAGATGGTAGTACCCCTTCTACCGAACAACATCCTATACATACCTATGCAAAAGCAGGCGAGTACTTGGTAAAGTTAACTGCTAGCACTGAATATAACTGCACAAATACCTCCGATCCGGTAAAAATCATCATAAATCCTTTACCACTCGTTGATTTTGATATTACTGGGCTTTGTACCAGTTCGCCTACACTTTTAACTGATAAATCTACGATAGAAAACCCCGGAAAGATGGTAAAGTGGACCTGGGATTATGGTGATGGAAGCCCTATTGTAACATCTGACAATAATGTTGTTCCTCCGCATCAGTATACTACCGCAGGCGATTATATAATTACCTTAACTGTAGAGAGTGATAATAATTGTATCGGCGTAAAAACTAAAGAGATCAATGTTTATGATCCCCTGAAAGATATTGATTTTACACTGCCCGATTTCTGCCTGGATGATGGCGTGGCAAAATTTAAAAATACAACCTTAAATCCCGATGGAACCATAGCAGGTTTATCTGCGCAATGGACTTATAGTTTCAATAATGTGGTTATTGGTTCATCTTCAGGTTTTGATGGTGCATTTTCACCCTCCCTAACAGGAGATTATACCGTTAATTTGACCGTTAAAAACCAGTATGGATGCGACAAGTCCTATTCTCAAACATTTACGGTAAATGGTGCGGTTAAAGAAGCGAAGTTTGAAAAAGTGAAAAACGATGTTTGTGTTAGTGATGAGATATTGATCAAAAATACTTCAAGCGTATTCGCAGGCAAGATTACCAAAATTGAAATTTACAGGGATTATCAAAATGAATCTACTATTTACAAAACTATCCCTTACCCGGATGATAGTGATATCGCTATCAAGTACGAGACTTTTGGCGGTAATACTAACCGGACATTTAAGGTCAGGCTGGTTGCCTATTCAGGAGAAAGTTGTTTTAAGGAGTATACCGACGAGGTTACTGTAAAGCCTACACCGCAATTGGAATTTGACGATATCCCCTCGGTTTGCGAAGCAGATGGTACTGTTTTAATTACCCAGGCCAGGCAAAAATTGGGTGAGGAAATGAATGGGCCTCCTGGCGAATATTCGGGTGATGGCATAAAAGCCGATGGTACCTTTAACCCTAAAATCGCAGGAGTTGGAAGTCATACCATTACTTATACTTTTACAGGTGATAATGGTTGTCCTAATTCAATTAGTAAAAATATCATCGTTTATAAATCGCCTGTGGCCGATGCTGGTGGATTGATCTACATCTTAGCTGGTGGACAAATCCCTATCCCGGCAACCGCTGAAGGGACGAATTTAAAATACCAATGGTCGCCGGCAACTGGTCTCGATAAAACAAATGTCTTAAATCCGGTTGCCTCTCCGGATGAAGATACCGAGTATACCCTTGTAGCAACTACACAACCTGATGGTTGTTCTACCACATCAAAAGTGCTGGTAAAGGTTTTACAGTCCTTAAATCCGCCCAACACCTTTTCGCCTAACGGTGATAGTGTAAACGATACCTGGGTTGTAAAATATTTAGATTCGTACCCTAACGCAACTGTAGATATATTTAACAGAAATGGCCTTAAAGTATTTTCGAGCAAAGGGTACAAGGTTCCGTTTGATGGAACCTACCAGAACGAACCACTGCCGGTTGGGGTTTATTATTACATCATCAATCCGCAGAATGGCCGTAAAACTATAACAGGACCGCTCACTATAATCAGATAATATTGAAGAAGCTCATTACCATATTTGCCATTTTTGTAAATTTTAACGGTTTTGCTCAACAGAAACCACAGTATACGCAATACATTTTTAACCAGTACCTTTTAAATCCGGCACTTTCGGGTATCGAAAATTATATCGATTTTAAAGCAGGTTACCGAAAACAATGGTCGGGTATTACCGATGCACCTCAAACCTCGTTTGTTTCTGCACATTGGGCATTGGGCGATAAGCAGTTATGGAGTAATGCGCTAACCTCTTTTCCTGAGCAAACAGGTAATCCAATGGATCGGAACTATACGCAGAACTACACTTCATCGCCATCTCACCATGGGATGGGCGTAACGGCCGTACTCGATAAAACAGGGCCGATTAAAAGGTTGGATGCCAACGTTACTTATGCCTATCATTTACAGTTGAGTAATGATTTTAATTTATCTGCTGGCATAGCAGCGGGAGTTTCGAGTATCTCTCTCGATTTAAATGCCCTTACTTTTGATACGCAGATTGATCCGATTCTGAACAGGGCTTTGATTAACCAGGTAAAACCTGATTTAAGCCTGGGCTTATGGTTGTATGGTGCACGGGTATTTGCCGGTTTATCGGTACAGCAGATTTTGCCACAGAAATTAAGCTTTTCCGGCGATGAAAATTATAACCTGGGCAAAGAAGTACCGCATTATTTTGCCACTGCAGGATATAAGTTTTTTGTTGATGATGAAATTGCAGCGATACCATCAGTTATGGTTAAATATGTATCTCCCGCGCCGGTTTCTTTTGATTTAAACCTGAAACTGGCTTTTAAAGATAAAATCTGGCTGGGTGGAAGTTATCGAAAAGATGATTCTTTTGCGGCAATGGCCGGCTTTAATATCGGTAAAATGGTTAACCTTACTTATTCTTACGATTTCACTACTTCACAGTTAAATCAGGTTAGTAATGGCAGTCACGAAATTGTGCTCGGCCTAATGCTTAACAATATTTATAAAGTGCCGTCGTATATCCGGATATGGTAGTTTAATTGGTATATACAAAGAAGTCAAGTTTTTAAAAACTTGACTTCTTTTAAATTAGAGCTAAATTGAAAACTACCAACTGTTAACTGCCAACTGAATTAAAGCTCTTTTCTTAATCTTGCAACCGGGATATTCATCTGCTCACGGTATTTCGCAACAGTTCTGCGCGCGATGTTATAACCTCTTTCTTTCAGGATTTCCGTCAGCTTTTCATCTGCCAAAGGTTTACGTTTATCTTCGTTGCCAATGCAGTCTTCCAATATCTTTTTAACCTCTTTGTTCGAAACCTCCTCACCGTTTTCGGTCTGGATGGCCTCTGAGAAGAAAGATTTTAATAGGAAAGTGCCAAATTCGGTCTGCACGTATTTAGAGTTTGCTACCCTCGATACAGTTGAGATGTCCATGTCGATTTTGTCGGCAATATCTTTTAAGATCATTGGGCGCATTTTACGCTCATCGGCCGTTAAAAAATACTCGTATTGGTATTGCATAATCGCATTCATTGTTTTTAACAATGTTTGCTGTCTTTGTTTAATTGCATCGATAAACCAACGTGCCGAATCCAGTTTCTGTTTTACAAACTGAACGGCTTCTTTTAGTTTTTTATCTTTTGATGAAGCTTTATCATAATGCTCGAACATTTCCTGGTAAGACCTGCTTACTTTTAGTTCAGGAGCATTTTTTGAGTTTAGCGTTAAAATCAGTATGCCATCATTATTGCTGATGTGAAAATCAGGAATAATCTGCATTTGTTTGGTGGTAACCTGGTTTGCATCGCCCGGTTTCGGGTTTAAACGCAAAATTTCATTTACTACTTCTTTCAGTTCTTCACTATCCAGGCCTAAACTTTTCTCTAATTTATCGTAGTGTTTACGCGTAAATTCGTCGAGGTAGTTTTCTACCACATTCATTGCTTTTACAATGATGGGGTTACCCGGATCTTTCCTTTTTAACTGGATCAGCAAACATTCTTTCAAATCTCTGGCGCCAATGCCCGGAGGATCAAAACTTTGGATCAGTTTTAACATTTCCAGCACATCTTCTTCCTCAACCATTACATTCTGCGAAAAAGCAAGGTCATCAATCATCGAACCCAACGGACGGCGTAAGTAACCATCATCATCCAAACTGCCAATAATCTGTTTACCCACTATAAAATCCTGATCCGATAGGGGCGTAAGATCCAATTGCTCCTGTAAACTTTCGAAAAATGTACTTTCGATGGCGATAGGAGTTTCTTTTTTCTCCTCATCATCGTCGCCATTGTTATAATTGGTACTGTAATCGTTGGCCGAATCGTCCTGCAGGTAATCATCCACATTAAATTCGTCCATACTGTTATCTTCCGATGATTGCTCGTAATCATCAGATTTATCGTTTAAATCGTCGTACTCGCTTTTAGGCTCGTCTTGCGTCATTAAACTCGGATCTTCCAGTGCCGGATTTTCTTCCAGTTCTTCCTTTATACGCGTATCCAGAGCAACAGTTGGCACCTGTAACAGCTTGATAAACTGTATCTGTTGAGGTGATAACTTCTGTAATAACTTTTGTTGTAGATGTTGCTTTAGCATATTGGATATAAAAGAATGGGGCAAAAATAAACAATAGATTTCAGATATTCTCTGCAATTCATCTAAATGCTATCGATATGTCCGGTTTTAAAATTATTTCCTAAACATTTGCATTCAGTTTAATGTTTGCTATTTTAGTAAATAAATTAAACTAAATTATAAAGTATGGGATTTGTAAAAGAATTTAAAGACTTCGCAGTTAAGGGAAATGTACTTGACTTAGCAGTGGGTGTAATTATTGGAGCAGCTTTTGGTAAAATTGTAAGCTCACTGGTTGAAGACATTATTACCCCTGCAGTTTTAGGACCAGCTTTAAAGGCAGCCGGTTTAGAAGACCTAAGTAAACTTACCATTGCAGGCACGGCCATTAAATATGGTAATTTCCTTTCGCAGGTCATTTCGTTTATCATTGTTGCATTTGTTCTTTTCTTAATTATTAAAGGAGCCAATAACCTAAAGAAAAAAGAAGTTGCAGCCCCGGCAGCAGCACCTGTACCTACAAAAGAAGAAGTGCTTTTAACGGAAATAAGAGATTTGTTAAAAGCAAAAGCATAAAAACCAAAACTCCGCAGAATAGTCCCATCTGCGGAGTTTTTTTATATCATGAGGGTCATCACCCTGATCCGAAAGTTATCGGATTTGTTTCAGGGTTTTCATGCTAACATGAAATCAATTTAGCATAACGTCTGTTCTAAGATCATAGCGCATTATTTTCAATAAATAATTATTGATCTAATTAATAACTCCTTTTTACTGATGGGTCGGTAATGATCACATAATCACCCAGATTTCTGAACTTCTCCCAATCCGGGCTGCTAAAACTGTTGTCAGAAAATGATGATATATTCAGGATTTTTAATTTTGGATTGGCCTGAGCTAGTTTAGCCAGTGTACCCAGTTTTTCATCGCTGTGGAAACGCCCGTTAAGCTGTAAAACCTTTGTCCCTTTATTGGCTTTAATAAATTTATTTATAGCCCATGCCATGGTAGCATCCCATAAATTTTGGGTCTGGTAAATTTTCATCGGTCCCATATTGTGGCCACCCAGTGTTTCTGTAAATTTTTCGTAATACCTGCCCTTTGCAGTATCAATAGGTGTAGGAGGCAAAAAATTGAATGAGGTTTTAGGGAAGTTTTCTAAGGCTTTTAATCCGCTCATCGTAACTGCATTGCTGTACCTGGTAGCGGCATTGGCCGCAATTACTTTTATATGCTGCGTTTTGGCATATTCTATTAAAGGTTTATAATCTTTATAATTTCCCCAGGCCCTTCCTTCTTTAATAAAATTCTTTTCAGAAATCAGTCCTGCTAAATATTCATCTACTTCCGGTTGTACATCGGTATGGAACATTTCTAACGATAAGGCTGTTTTCTGAGGATATGCGGTACTGAGTTTTTTAAAAATTTCGGCTTCGAGATAGTGCCCGATTGAATCGTTATGGTCTTCACCAAAAAATAATACATCAACTGTCTTCATATCAGTAATAATATCATCTACCGAAATGTTTTTTTGCTTTTTTACGTCGTAAATTTTATAATGGCTGCTAATTTCCTGTGCATATAGTGCTGTAGAAATGCTTAAGCCTATCATTAATAGGATAAATTTCATGGCTTCAAAATAACAAAATAATTTTCACCGATAAAATGAGGTCATTTACCGCCTTTTTGCCATTTCCTGCACTTTGCATATATGTTGGCGACCCGCTTATCAATACTTTTGGATTATTAAATTTACACACATGGATAACCTTAATCATAATCATAAAAATAACCAGAACAATAGCTCCAGGGCATTGAGTGGTTTCATCATAGCAATTATCGGGTTTGGACTTTTGTTAAACAATATGCATTTAAATATCCCGGAGTGGATATTAAGCTGGTCTAATTTTTTAATCTTAATTGGTGTATTTATCGGCGTTCGTCGTAACTTTAAAGGTATAGCCTGGTTAATCCTGATTTTAGTCGGAGCTTACAATACCCTGGATAATATACCCGATCTGAATTTCGACCCATCTAAATATGCTTTAGGTGTTGGTTTGGTGATCATTGGAGGATTTTTAATTTTCAGACCAAAAGATTCGGCGTTTTTTGGCCGTAAACGTCAAGACAGGAAAAGCGCCAAATTCGATTTTGAAGGGGCGGCCAATGATAAAACGGCCAATAATAACGATATTATTGATGTAATGGCTGTTTTTGGCGGAAGTACACAAACAGTTTACTCAAAAAACTTTAAAGGAGGGGATATTTCAGCAGTATTTGGCGGAGCAGATATCGTGATGACGCAGGCCGATTTTCCTGAAACGGTATCGCTCGATGTTACTGCTGTTTTTGGAGGAATTAAACTGATTGTTCCGCAAAACTGGGCCATAAAATCAAATGTAACCGCATTATTTGGTAGTGTAGAAGATAAAAGATCACATGTAATGCCGGTATCCGAAATGACAAAAACACTGATTTTGGATGGTACGGCCCTATTTGGAGGGATCGAGATTAAAAGTTTCTAAACATTTATTATAAAACATCGCCTATGAAATGGTTTGCAGTAAATTGTATTTATCAGGTAATTTGTGGTGAAGGGAAGCATACACCCCAGTTTAATGAGCAAACACGCTTGATACAGGCAGATGGTATTGCGCAGGCCCTGGAAAAGGCAAAATTAAATGCCGTACATTTTAACCCGCCGTTTAACAACTGTATCGGCGAAAAAGTAGTATGGAAGTTTTTAGGTGTAGGGGGAATATCGGAGGTAGAAGAACCTGCCGATGGTGTGGAAGTAAGTTCGAAAATTGTTGAGCCGAAATCGGTAAACAAGTATCTCGAAAAGCTCGAGCACCGCAATAAATCATTAACTAATCAAAACCGTTTTGACAACTAGACCTTTATCCGTTCCGCAGATACAGAAAACATCACTTGCGCTTGCAATCGTATGGACTGTAATATGTGGTGTTGGATTGCATTATGTGGTAAATTTTTCGTGGTGGATATCTGTAACCGATAGCCTGGTTAATAATTTTTTATTGGCACTGGCCTGCATCGCAATCAGCAATATGCTCGGGTATTACCAGCCTAAAAACGAGCGTATCCTTTATGTGCTTATCATTACACTGGCGCTTACCTTTGTGATTATTTATATCGCAAAGTATGGTATGCTTCTCATTTTTGCCGATTACAAGGCCTATAAGGATTTCTATAATTTTTCTTTTGCTTTCCGCGGACTGATCTCTTTTATGTGTCTGGCCTGGTGTGCATTGGCCAACATTTTATGGTACAGGTTGGAAGAACAATCAGAAACCCACGAGAGGCTTACAGCAGCCAAAAGCCTGGCTAAGGAAGCAGAACTGAATAAATTAAGGCATCAGTTGCAACCTCACTTTCTTTTCAACAGTTTAAATTCAGTATTTGCACTTACCATGGTAAATCCGAAAGAAGCAGGGGTGATGATTACCAAACTGGCATCTTTCCTCCGCGGAACCTTAAAACGTGATGACGAATTATGGGTTTCGGTAGAAGAAGAAATGGAATACATCCAGTTATACCTCGATATCGAAAAGGTAAGGTTTAGCCATAGGTTGAACATTGAAGTGAATGTAGCGGAAGATACTTTAAAACTCTGCCTGCCTGGTACTTTGTTGCAGCCGATTGTTGAAAACGCCATTAAATTCGGACTTTACAATACTTCTGCAGGTATTACGATCAAGATTGATGTTACCGTTGAATACAATATCCTGCAACTGCGCGTACAAAACCCGTTCGACCCCGAAATGAAGGCTGCTGGCGGAACAGGTTTTGGTTTAAGTGCGATTAAACGCAGGTTATATCTGTTATTTGCAAATACACATTTATTACAAACCGATATTGAGGCAAATAATTTATATATTACGACTCTAAAAATTCCACAAAAAAATGATCAGAACCATACTAATTGACGATGAGCCTTTAGCAAGAGATATTGTAAAATTTTATCTTTCCGATCATGCAGAAATAGAAATTGTGGCCGAATGTGGCGATGGATTTGAAGGTTTAAAAGCAATTACACAGCACAAGCCCGATCTGGTTTTTCTGGACATCCAGATGCCCAAAATCAGCGGTTTCGAAATGCTCGAACTGGTTGAGGATAAACCTGCAGTTATTTTTACCACAGCTTTTGATGAGTATGCCATAAAAGCATTCGAGGTTAATGCGGTAGATTACCTGCTTAAACCGATCGATAAAACGCGCTTCGATGCAGCCATTAAAAAACTGCCTAATAAATTAAACCAGACCGAAAATACTGAAGCTGTTTTAGATGCTGCGGCATTAAGTCCGGCACAGAACAACAGGGTAGTGGTAAAAAAAGATGGCGTAATCAAGATCATTCCGGTTGCCGATATCAATTACCTCGAAGCTGATGACGATTATGTGAAGTTAAGCACAGTGGATGGCGTATTCTTTAAAAATAAAACCATGGCCTATTTCGAACAAACGCTCGATGCCGGTCAGTTTATCCGTATACATCGTTCTTATATCATTAACCTGGCACAGGTAACCAAAATAGAGTTAAAAGAGAAAGATAGTTACGTAGTGCTGTTAAAATCAGATATCTGGCTACCGGTAAGCAAAACAGGTTATGTAAAACTGAAAGCAGCCTTAGGTTTATAAAAAATACGTTCCGTAGGAAGGCCTCATGGGTAGAAAAAATACGGATATGAATTTTTTCGTTCCGTAGGAACGTTTCGTGGAAGAAATAGCATTTAAAAATGATCCATTAGTCCTGTTTTTCAAAAGATTTTCTACATTTGCGTTAAATAGAAAAAATAATAATTAATCACTCTTGCATTTGTAGAGAAATCGCTTTATATTTGCACCTCTTAATTTTACAATAGATAATATACAGTCATGAAAAGAACATACCAACCTTCGCAAAGAAAGAGAAGAAACAAACACGGCTTCCGCGAAAGAATGGCAACAGCTAACGGCAGACGAGTATTAGCATCACGTCGTGCTAAAGGAAGAAAAAGATTAACAGTTTCTGACGAACGCAAGCATAAAGCATAATTTTTGATTGCTTTTCCGTTAACCCGGAATTGGCAGATCAAAATCTGCAGTTATCAATCAAAAATATATGTACACATTCAGGAAAGAAGAACGGTTATGCAGCAGGAAACATTTAGACCTGTTGTTTAAAAACGGTTCTTCTTTTTTATTATACCCGTTTAGGGTTTCTTACCTCTTTATTGATGAACCCGCTGCTGTGCAGGCCCAGGTAGTAATCAACGTTCCTAAAAAGAGATATAAACGGGCGGTTGACCGTAACCTGCTCAAGCGCCGCATCCGCGAGGCTTACCGCTTAAACAAACAGGATAAATTATATCTTCCATTACCAGCTGACAGGGGATTGCTTTTGTTTTCCATCCAGTTTGTGGGTAAGGATAAATACGAATTTGCCTTCATTGAGAAAAAACTGATCGCTACCTTTAAGCGTTTCCAAAATTTAATCCAGCCCAATGAAGTTGATCAATAAAATATTCGGCTGGTTCTTTTTAGGCCTGATCAAAATTTATCAATACGCCATTTCTCCTATGCTCGGCGCTAACTGCCGCTTTACACCAACCTGCTCGCAATACGGTATAGAAGCCATCAAAAAGCACGGACCATTTAAAGGTGGCTGGCTGGCGTTAAAACGTATTGGCCGTTGCCATCCCTGGGGTGCGCACGGGCACGATCCTGTACCTTAGGGGGGAGTTCATTGGTCATTAGTCATTTGTTTATTGGTCATTGGTTCACTGGTGATTTGTTTATTGGTCATTAGTTTATTCACTCTCAACCGTCATTTCGACTGTAGCATAGCGGAATGGAGAAATCTATTTAAAAGATCCTTCATTGCATTCAGGATGACAGAGCGTAAGAGGATAACTGACATTGGACTGCCGACTTCAGACTAATAGCTGCAATCAGTCTAAACCATCTTCTATTATACCTCTTCCATCTTCCATTTTATTAATATCTTTGCCCCATGGCTAAAATACTTCAAATAGAAACCGCTACGGCAATCTGTTCTGTAGCATTATCTGTTAACGGCGAAACTATTTCATTTAAAGAGGAGCAGGGGCAAAACCTTCACGCGGCAAATTTAACCCTGTTTATTGATGAGGTGGTTAAAACTGCCGGGATAAGCTATAATGAATTAGATGCCATCGCTGTAAGTAAAGGTCCGGGATCTTATACCGGTCTTCGGATTGGAGTATCTACCGCTAAAGGACTTTGTTATGCTTTGGATAAACCATTAATTGCCATCGAAACATTAGAAATGATGGCGGCAGGTTTTCTGGCCAAAAACCAGGATTATTCTGGCTTAATCTGCCCGATGATCGATGCCCGCAGGATGGAAGTATACACCTCTGTTTTTGATAACCAGTTAAATGTATTATTACCAACTGAAGCCAAAATCATCGATGATACAAGTTTTGCCGATCTCTTATCACAGCAAACAATTACCTTTTTGGGCGACGGCGCAGCTAAATGTGCTGATGTTTTAACAGATGTAAATGCAAGGTTTGATAATACCAATTTCAATTCTGCACCTTATATGTCAAAATTAGCCCAAAAAGCATTCAACAATGGTAATTTTGAAGACGTAGCTTATTTCGAACCTTTCTACCTGAAAGATTTTGTGGTTACGCAATCAAAAAAACAACAGGCACAAGGTTAGTTTTATTTCCTTTTAAAGATTGAAAACAGGCTTTTAAAGAAACTTCCACCTTCGCTTTTATCGTTAATTCCCGGTATCACATCAGCAAACTGAGGGTGATTAACCACATTACCAAATTTAATGCCCACACCCATGTAAAAAGAAGCGCCATTGGGGCCGCTACCCACTGTTGCATCGCTCTTAATGGTTCCAATTGTCTGGAAACTGGTAGCTACCAGGTTATCTGTTCCTAAAAACAATTCAAAATTTGGCGTTTGGTATTTGGCCTGTAATCCTACCATAAAAACACCATTCATGTTATATAAGGGAGTTAAGCTTCCCGAAAAATCGTTGGCAATAAAAGTATTTACAAAAGCAATGTCGCCACCTTTGTAAAAAAGGTTTTTGGAAACGGCCAATGCCGGTTTGTAAAAGCCATATCGTTTAGACATGTATACATCAAGTTTGGCATTGGTAGGGGCTAAAAACTTTTTAGGTTGCTCGGAAAGCAGGAAAATGTCTTTTATCTCCTGGTTCGTATTTGATTGGTTATTTTCTAAGTCATCAATTACTTTCGCCTGATTGATGGTAGTACGTTGCGTGTTGCTCCGCCACCAGATAAAACCCAGATCTTTAACATTTGCCATTAAGAATAAACCTCTTTTAGTGGTATAATTGGTCCCGAATCCTAACGATAGTCCCGGGTTTTTGAAGTTGGGGAAAAAGTTTTTTTTATCTACCTCGTTAAAATCCGAAAAATTGGCCGAATAAGTACCTGCAAGTCCGATCAGCATGGCCGATGCAGTAGGATCGATGTAGAGATAAGAATCGGAAATATCCAGTTTATTATATAAAATACCGCTTAATAAACTTGCTTTCAACCCAAAAGCAAGCCTTTTATTCCAGTTTTCGCGGTAAGTAAAGCTAAACTGGTGATAACTTTGTTCGTATCCTTTGGTATCGAATAGGCCGTAGTACTGTTGCCCTTTGTTAAAGCGTTCAAATGAATCGAAAATGGCCAAAGTTTCATTGGTATAATCAATATGCGCGTCTGATCTGATCTGCCACGAAAAACCCATTTCTTTCTGGTACTTGTACGATTTAAAAAGACGGAAAGTAGCTACATAAATATTGCTATTTTCGAAGAAATGGTTAACCTCTCCGGTTCCTATTGGTAAACCAGCGGTGTTGTACTCACCTTCCTGGGTTAATCGCCGTACAATATATTTCGAACTGCCCTTGTTAATTGCATTTACCCCAAAATAAGGCAGAAAGAAGTTAGAGGAAAATTTTCGTGATGAATCGAGTGTGAAAGATTTTTGTGATGGGTTTTCGAAAGCATCAAACATGGTTTTGGTTCCGAATAGTGCATATTGCTGTGCATTTGCAACCCCAAAGCTGGCCAAAGCCAGTAACGCAAGTAAAAGTTTCTTCATGTAAATAGTTTTATCTGGAATGATTTCTTATTAACGGTTACTTAACGAATCTGGTATTTGTGGTTTTAAATATTTGTTTAAAAGCAAGTTAGTGATAAACTTGTTCCTGTCTGCACTCATCTGGTAATAAAAAGTATCAAAACTTTTTAAACCACTGTCGGCCCTTAAATGTTTGTAAAAACCCAGTTGAACATTATTTCTGAAGATATCTGCCGAGTTTTTAGTGTTGATATAATAACTTAGGTTAGAGGTGGTCGAAATCTGGTTAACCGCATCTAAGTATTGAGGCGTTTGTATCAAAAGCCTGTTGTTTTTGTAATCATTTAAAAACGATTGTACCGTGCTCGCATTATTGGCCACTACTAAATTATTATCAACAATGGTATAATAAGGACGGCCGAATTTTTTGAAAGGCTCTCCAAAATAACTGTATAATATATCTGACGATTTAAAAAGCTTAATGTCTTCACTGTAATCAGCACTAACATCCAGCAACAGTTGTTTCACTTTTTCCCCGTTTGATAAGGAAATTGCCCCGAGCTTTTCCGTGGTGCTCAATTGAAAAAGTATAAATTGGTTCTTCGTATAAACCGGGAATACGCTATTCAGATCAATCCTGTATTCATCCTTTATTCTTATGATAGCGGCCTTTGTTTTGTCTGTAATTTTTGTCTGTTCCTGCCAAATATTTAGCTTTTTTAACCATTTATTATAATCATCATAAGCGTATAAGGTATAATTTGCAGTATTATCTGGCAATATATTTTGTATTGAAGTATTTTGTGGACTTATGCTTTCGAACAGTTTAAGGTAGTTTTCCTGATCTTTTAACTCTGTATTTCCACTAAAAAGGATTTTTTCTTTACTAAAATTGTAATTGAGTACCGCAAAACTATTCTGTTTGTTCAAAAAGGTAATTTCTCCGTTTATATTTCCCGCAATAATATTCTTTAATAACAAAGGTGCCTGGTTAAAATTGATGTACACATTCGCCAGTACGTTTTTAATCTGCCTGTTGTTTTCTTTAATGTATTCCGTAAATGGATTTTCAGATAAGCGAACATTGGCATCATTAATCAGTTTTAATGAGGTAGAAACGGTTAATACCTGCCCATGAACTCCCAGATAAACCGATAAACTATCATTTAATTTAACAGTATAAAGTTCTTTTGAATTTTCGGTAATCGATTTCTTTGTTTTTAAAGCCCCATAAAACTTTTTAATATCGTTATCCGGCTGGATTTGTAACGTAATCAGAAAGTTGAGGGTTTTATTCGAGTCGGGGAGTACGCTGATATACACCTGTTGATCTTTCAGGTACTTATTAAGTCCGTTATCGTCAATAATGCCTGTTTTTAATTGCCTTAGCAGGTTCATTTTATCTTTCCCTAAAACCTGCTGAATTAATTGCTGACCTTCTATAATATCGTAAAAACCTTTATCATTCTGAAAAGAAAACATCAGGGCGGCATTATTGGTTGCCGATTGCAGTGCCAGGTCTTTTGCATCATTATCGGTACCCAATTTCGAAAAATACAGGTAGGCCATAAAGGCCACGCCCAAAAATAATGCACTTGTTAGAATTACGATTTTTTTCATCTGCTGTGCAACAAATTTAATTTATTACATTGATTAGTGAGAAGTTCTTTGTCAATTTATTAATTTAGCGATTGCTACTAGCAGATAACTATGAATAAACGAATAATCCTTACCGCTTCTTTTTTTGGTGCTGTTGCTGTTTTGCTGGGGGCTTTTGGTGCCCATGGCTTAAAAGCTTTAATCGATGGACCATCATTGGAAATCTGGCAAAAAGGTGTTGATTATCAGTTCTATCATACCTTTGCATTATTGTACCTTTCTACATTTGCCCGTTACAGAAACAAGCTGATTAATATTGCTTATTTCTGCTTTACATTTGGGATTATTCTTTTTTCAGGCTCGTTATATTTGTTGGCTACGCGGAGCATATCGCATTTGGGTTTTACCGAATTTATTGGTCCGTTAACTCCAATTGGCGGGCTTTTGCTGGTGTTGGGATGGATAATGCTCTTTTTTGCAGCATTTAAAGATAAATAATGAACAGTTTCGAAAACGATATTTTTGCAGAAAGAGAAACACTTTTTGTTGAAGTTATTTTGCCATTATCTTTGGCGAAAAACTACACTTATCGTGTGCCCTTTGACCTGAACGATCAAATTGCCATCGGGAAACGTGTGGTGGTGCAGTTTGGTAAACATCGAATTTATACGGCATTAATCAGTGGCATTACTACCGTGCCGCCAACAGTTTACGAAGCAAAATACATCATCGATGTAGTAGACGCCGAACCGGTAATTACGCCCATGCAGCTCAAATTCTGGACCTGGATGACCAACTATTACATGTGCAACGAAGGCGATGTAATGGCAGCCGCTTTACCTGCAAGTTTAAAACTGGCCAGCGAAACCATCCTGATTCTCCGTGAAGATTATAATGATGAGACCGAACTTACAGAAAAGGAAGAAATCATCATTAATGCGCTGAAACAACAGCAAAAACTCACCGTTAATGATGTTTCTAAGCTATTGGGGCAGAAAACCGTATATCCCATCATTAACCATTTATTGGATAAAGAACTGATTCTGGTGGCCGAAGAGGTGGTGCAGAAATATAAACCATTGCTTAAATCGTTCGTGATTTTGAACGACTTTTACACCGAAGAAGAAAATTTAAAGCAACTGTTTCAGGTACTTGATAAGGCACCAAAACAATTGGATGCCTTGCTTGGATATCTTAAGCTCCAAAAATCTAACCTGCCAATCTCAAAAGAACAACTTTTAGAGGAAAGCAACTGCGGACCTGCCGCATTAAAAGCCTTAACCAATAAGGATATTTTTGTGGTAATGAAAAGGCCGGTAAGCCGCTTAGCTGCCCATGATGAAGAATTTAGTGTAAATTTCGAACTCAATGATGGTCAGCAGAAAGCTTTAGGACAAATTAAGCAGTATTTTGAAGAAAAAGAGGTGGTTTTGCTTCATGGGGTTACCGCATCGGGTAAAACGCAGGTGTATATTAAGCTCATCGAGGAAATTATCCAGAATACAGATGGACAGGTATTATTTCTCCTGCCCGAAATTGCTTTAACCACACAGATTGTAGAGCGGATTAAACGTTATTTTGGAAATTCGATTGGGGTTTACCATTCTAAATTCAACAATAGTGAAAGGGTAGAAATCTGGAATAAAGTAAGAACAGGTGCTTATAAAGTAATCCTTGGAGCACGTTCAGCCGTTTTTCTTCCTTTCCAGCACTTAAAATTAATTGTTGTTGATGAAGAACATGAAGCCTCATATAAACAGTACGATCCGGCTCCGCGCTACCAGGCCAGGGATGCAGCTATTTATTTAGGGTACCTGCACCAGGCTAAAGTAATTCTAGGCTCAGCCACCCCATCTTTAGAAAGTTATTACAATGCATTGCATGGTAAATATGGATTGGTGGAGATGAAAGAGCGTTTTGGTGGGGTACAATTACCAAATCAACAGGTGGTAAGTATTTCGGAAGAAACGAAGAAAAAAACGATGAGTTCGTATTTTTCTAGTGTACTGATTAAAGATATTGATCTGGCACTTTCTAAAAAGGAACAGATTGTGCTATTCCAGAACAGAAGGGGCTATGCTACTATTTTGATTTGCGCAACCTGTGGTTATACGCCGAAATGTGTAAACTGTGATGTAAGTTTAACTTATCATAAAAGCAGCGGCAAGCTGCATTGCCATTATTGCGGCTATCAGCAAAGCAGTGTAAATATCTGTCCGGCATGCGGCTCTGTGCATGTGGAGCAAAAAGGATTCGGTACTGAACGTATTGAAGAAGAACTCCGTTTGCTGTACCCCGAGGTTACCATTGCCCGTTTGGATATGGATAGCACACGGACCAAAAACGGTCTGCAACAGATTTTAAATGATTTTCAGGAAAAGAAAACCGATATTTTAATTGGTACACAAATGGTGGCCAAAGGTTTGGATTTCGATAACCTGAACCTGATTGGTGTGATCAATGCCGATACTTTACTGGGGTATCCCGATTTTCGCGCTTACGAGCGTAGTTTTCAGTTGCTGGCGCAGGTTGCCGGTAGGGCAGGGCGCAGGGCCGACCAAGGGAATGTATGCATCCAGACTTATGATGCCGAAAACCGGATCATAAAACAAGTGGTGAACAATGATTACGAAGGCATGTACAACGACGAAATTGTGGAGCGGGAGAAATTCCTCTATCCGCCATTTTCGAGGATGATATTTTTGTACATCAAACATAAAGATTCGCATGTTTTGGATCATGCTGCACTTACACTAGCGAATATTCTTAAAGCAAAGTTTGGTAAAAGGGTTTTAGGACCAGAACAGCCATTGGTAAGCCGCGTGAGGAACCTTTATATCAAGCAGATCATCATCAAAGCCGACAAACATACAGCAATCCAAAAAGTAAAAGATGCCTTAAGAGAAACATTGACAGAGTTTAATGCAACCAAAGAGTTTAAGGGCATTTTTACACAGATAGATGTAGATCCGTACTAAAAATGAGTGAATGAATGATTTAATGAATGAATGATAGAATGAATGAATGAGAGAATGGAATAAATACTCTAAGTCAAAACTCAAGCATTCAAAATTCATTCATTCAAAATTCAGTCATTCAAAATTCTATCATTCAAAATTCTGTCATTCAAAATTCAATCCTTAGCTCCTGTGGATAATGTATCATTCTCTAATTCAGCTAATCAATATTCAATCATTGAAAAATTCTGTCATTCTCTCATTTAGTGTTTGTATCACCGTTTAAGAAACGCTAATTTTGAAGTTCATGGCGTATAAATTTGTTGATAATTACCGGGAACGTGGTGCGAGAAAAAAGCTGGTTGAGTTATTAAGATCCCGAGGGATTGAAGATGAAAATGTATTAACCGCAATTAGCAAAGTTCCACGGCATTTCTTTTTTGACGAAACTTTTTGGAACCAGGCCTATAAGGATATTGCTTTCCCGATAGGCGATGGACAAACCATATCCCAGCCATATACCGTTGCTTATCAAAGCGAACTACTGCATATAAAAAATGGAGATAAAGTACTCGAAATCGGAACCGGTTCGGGTTATCAAACCTGCATTTTAATGGAATTAGGAGCCAATGTTTTTACTATAGAAAGGCAGGAGAACATTTACAACAGAACCATTCAGGTTTTACCGGGAATGGGTTACCGGCCTACTTTTTATTGCGGCGACGGATCAAAAGGAATTGCTGCACACGCCCCTTATGATAAAATCATCGTTACTGCAGGTGCACCTTTGGTACCCGAAATTTTATTAAAACAGTTAAAAATTGGTGGTATACTTGTTATCCCGGTTGGAGACGAGAAAACGCAGAAAATGGTAACCGTTATCCGCGTAAGCGAAACTGATTACGAAAAAATTGTATTGGATACCTTTAGGTTTGTGCCGCTAGTGGGCGATCAGGCGTGGTGATTTTAGTCCTGAGCCCACAGTCTTTATTCAACTTAGACTCAGGACTAAAGACTGTAGACTAAGGATTGGTAGCTAACTATCTTTTCATCGCTCTATCCAACTCACGTTTTGTATCGCGGTCTTTAATGCTATCACGTTTATCGAATTCTTTTTTACCCTGTGCTAAGGCAATTTCCATTTTTGCAAAACCTCTTTCATTGATAAAAATGTGCAGTGGAACAATGGTATAACCTTTTTCTTCGCCTTTAAGCTTCAGTTTTCTGATTTCCTTTTTCTGTAATAATAGGGCACGGTCGCGTTTAATATCGTGGTGGTAAAATGAACTGTGGCTATATTCCGAAACGTGCAGGTTGCGCACAAAAAGGTTACCGCCTATAAACATGCAGAAAGCATCTGTCATGTTGGCTTTACCCTGTCTGATAGCTTTTATTTCAGTTCCTAAAAGGGCTATACCGGCTACGTATTTATCTAAAAGATTGTAGTCGAAATAAGCTCTTTTATTTTTTATGTTGATGTCGTTTTTCAAAATTTAATAAAGTATATGTTATTGTAATCTTCAGCAATGATAAAAAATACACTTGCCGGGTTGCAAATATCCTAAAAATTGACGTGATAATTTAATTTTAAGACGTAAAGAAGTCAAGTTTAATAGCAATGTTCATATTCAAACTTGACTTCTTTGAATAAAAGTGCTGATCTGGAAATGTTCTGCTGGTGTTCTTGGCTTCTTCAGTCCCGCTTTTTGCTGCAACCAAAGCAGAAAAAGCTTTTGGTTTCCGCGTTTATCGGGTTTATTTAACATGGGCTGGTGCAAGGAACAAGCCTTTCATCTGCTTACAAAACCTTATTCATTAAACCCGACAGAAACGGGCATCCCGATCCTTCAATTGGGATAAAGTGGATGGCGGGACTACAGCAGCCATTAAAAACTGACATTCGTTTTCGGATTATAAATAATTGTGCAGGAGAGAAGTCAAGTTTAGACAGGCGATATGCCCATTAAAACTTGACTTCTCTAGCATAAAAAATGTTCATCTGTTTGTAAAAGCTAAGGATATATTATTATGTTCGTATTTATTCAATTAAGTTTGGACATAAAACACTAAAATGAAATTCAGAAACCTACTTTTAATCTTATTATTAGCCCTAACTTTTCAGGTAAAAGCACAGCAGCCAACTTTGTTGCCCCAATTTACTTTCTACCGTCTGGATGGAAAAGCTTTTTCTAATACCGATATCAAACAGGGGAAAAAGAACCTGTTTATTTTATTCGACTGTACCTGCGAGCATTGCCAGCGTGAAAGTAAAATCCTGAATACGAACTATGCCAAATTTAAGGATGTAAATATCTATATGATTACCATGGATGAGGGTTATATTATCCCCCAGTTTTTCGATTCTTATGCCAAAGGTTTAAATGCAAAACCAAATGTATTGGTGCTGCAGGATAAAAAACGCATGTTTATTCCAACTTTCTTGCCGAAACAATACCCCGCAATGTACTTATACTCACCAGCCGGTAAATTATTGTTATACCAATCAGGTGATGGCGGTATTAAAAAGATGATTACCGCAGTAGGTAAATAATATACCTTTTTTAGTCACAGATAAACACAAAACTCATATCTGTGTTTATCTGTGAAAATCTGTGGTTGGTTATAAAAACCTAAAATTTATCTGATAATCAGCACAGGAATATTTACTTTATGCCGTACTGAGTCAACCGTGGTACCAAAAATAAGGTCTTTTAAGCCTTTATGTCCGTGCGCACCCATTACCAATAATTCCATTTCGTTCCGGTTGCTAATATCGGCTATCGCTTTACCTGTGTTTCCGAAACCAATAAACGGGGTAGAATCGTAACCCAGATCTTCCAGATTGGTACGGTATTTTTCTAAGTTCTCCGCATCACTCATTGTTTCATGATCCATTACATCATTGCCATGGTAACGTGCAGCCGCAGTTTCAACCACATGGATCAGGTAATAATGCGCATCTTTACCACCCTGGATTAAAGCATGGCGAATGGTATTTTTATCATTTTTAGAAAAATCGACGGCAATACCAATGCGTTTGTAACTGATCTTGTCAATTTTACCAATATCCAAAGCATTTCCATGGGGAATAAGCGATCGGGAAGCATTCTTTTTCTTTTCTAATAAAGGGTGGAAAAAAACATAAAGCAATAAAAGCACGATCAGGATCAAAGCTGGGATTACAAATACATAAATCCACCAGTTGTTGGCTTCTTTTGCCCAGCCACTTATTTCTTCGATAACAAGCTTTACATTCAATGCAATAATGGCTATGGCGCTTGCCCAGGCTAAAATTTTTACCCAGGGCTTGATCGCGAAATCTTTCATCAGTTTTTTATCCGATGTAAAATGGATCAGGGGGATAATGGCGAAACCCAGCTGCAAACTTAAAACCACCTGACTTAAAACCAATAATCCGCCAAGGGCATCATCACCATAATGCAGAATGGTAAAAAACGCAGGGATAATGGCCAGTAAACGGGTAATTAGCCGGCGTAACCAGGGTTGTATCCTTAAATTAATATGGCCTTCCATAATAATCTGTCCCGCTAAAGTTCCGGTAACTGTAGAGCTTTGTCCGGCGGCAATTAACGCGATGGCAAAAAGGGCTGGGGCAACGCTCCCGAAAATGTTCGAAAGCAATTTATGCGCATCCTGTATTTCGGCCACTTCGTGCAGGCCGTTTTTATAAAAAGCTGCCGCGGCGAGGATCAAAATGGCGGCATTAACAAAAAAAGCGAGGTTTAGCGCTACTGTGGTATCAATCAGGTTAAATTTTAAGGCTTCTTTGATGCCTTTATTGCTCCGTTCTATCTTTCTGGTTTGTACCAGAGAGGAGTGCAGGTACAGGTTGTGTGGCATTACGGTAGCACCAATAATCCCGATGGCAATATAAAGTGCATCACCATTTAAAATGGAGGGCTCAAAACCTTTTGCCACTTCTTTTATGGAGGGTTCAACAATAAACATTTCGACCAGAAAGGAAATCCCGACAATAAAAACCATTGATACAATAAAGCCTTCCATGGCCCTCATGCCTTTATTTAGTAGAAAAAGCAGTAAAATGGTATCGAAAATGGTAATGGAGATGCCCCAGATGAGTGGTAAGCCAAATAAAAGCTGTAAACCGATGGCCATACCAATGATTTCGGCCAGATCACAGGCTATAATGGCCGTTTGTGCCAGGCCGAATAATGGAATATTCGCCCAGCGCGGATAAGCCTGTTTTGAGGCTTGGGCTAAGTCTAAACCACGTACAATACCCAAACGGGCACTTAATGATTGTAACAGCAGCGCAATAAGGTTTGACATGAGTAAAACCCATATCAGTTGGTAGCCAAATTTACTGCCACCGGCCAGATCGGTTGCCCAGTTGCCCGGATCCATGTAACCAACGCTGATTAAATAGGCCGGACCAATAAAAGCCAAAATCCTTTTCCAGCCTTTTCTTTTATCTGTATTTACACTCTGATGTACTTCACTTAACGATTCAGTTTTTGCCATTACTGCTGATTAAAATATGTTTTGCAACTTCTCTACTAATGTTAACTTGTTTATCGGATAATCTGATTTCTACTGAACCATCAAAATCGGTAACATCACTAACCTGGATTTGTTTGCCCAAAGTAAGTCCCAGCTTTTCTAAATGTTTTAAAAATGCCGAACTGTGTTGACTAACACCGGTAATGGTGCCTGAATCGCCCACTTTTAATTCGATGAGTTTAATAAACTGGGTTTTGGCAAAACGTCCGTTTTTATCGGGGATAGGATCACCATGTGGATCTGCTTTTGGGAAACCCAGAAACTCATCCAGTCTTTCAATCAGCTCAACGGACCTGATGTGTTCAAGCTCTTCGGCCACATCATGCACCTCATCCCACTTAAAATTTAATTTATCTACCAAAAAAACTTCCCAAAGGCGGTGTTTGCGTACAATATCTATTGCGGTATTTTTTCCGGTCTCTGTTAATGTTACACCCTGGTATTTAATATAATCAACCAAACCTTTATCAGCCAATTTCTTGATCATGTCTGTTACAGAAGCAGGTTTTGTTTGCATCTGCTCTGCAATCGCATTGGTTTGGACGTTTGTTGTGCGCTCTGCTAAATGATAAATTGTTTTTAGATAGTTCTCTTCCGTGTAACTTTGCATTTATATTTATCTAATTAAATTTTTAGGTAAATCTAAAAATTTTTATTTAAAATATATATGATAAATTATGTTAAAATTTAGAATATAATTTGGTTATGTTTGTATTCTCAAATACCTTTAACACCGTATGGCATCTGAATTAGATAAAATTGATTTTAAAATTTTAAGGATTCTTCAAGAGAATGGAAGAATTACCAATTTACTTTTATCCCAGGAAATTGGTTTATCGCCTGCACCAACTTTAGAGCGTGTGCGCAAGCTCGAAATGGCAGGATATATTAAAAGTTATCATGCCTTGGTTGATGAAGAAAAACTGGGTTTGGGTATCAAAACTTTTATCCAGATCCAACTCGATTTTCATAAAAATAATACCATCCAGATTTTTCTGGATGAAGTAAACCAGATCAAGGAAATTACGGAGTGCCACCACGTAACCGGGCAGGCCGATTTTCTGTTAAAGGTTTATGTAAAGGATATTAAAGCGTACGAACGTTTAATTATGGATAAAATCAGTAAGATTTCTGTAGTGAAAACCTTCCAGACGATGATGATCATGTCTACCACGAAGAAAGAGCCGATTGTGCCTTTGGAGTACTAGCATATTCTTTTTTAAGCAATTATTTAATAGAACGGTCGTCATCTCGACTGGAACGCAGTGGAATGGAGAGATCTGTTGTAGATTTCTCGACTGCGTTGCACTTCGCTCGAAATGACGATGAGTCTAGTAATGATGTATCGCTTAAAATTAGTCTATTCCTATATTCAATATTATTTTCTCAATAATTCCTGAGATTTCCTTTGCGTTTTGATAAACCATAAAGTGCGTTCCATTATGGATCACGAAATCGGGTTTTGCAATTTTAGAATACAATATCTTATCACTTGTACCATGGATGTGGTAAATCCGTTCAGGTATTGTTTTATTTCTCCAGCTTAATATACTTCCAATGGCCCATTTTAAGAAAAAGGGGTCAGTATCTTTAATAATTTTGCTGAGCAACGTTTTTTCGCTGCTTGATTTAGTGCCGAAATAATAATTCTGCGTGAGTTTATTTGAAGATTTTAACAGTTTGGCCAGAATAAATTTTAAAATGCCCAACCTTCCTGCAAAATGGTAAAGCGCCGGTAAATGATTGCGTAACATCGTACTCGAAATGATAATCGTGCTAACGGGGTTTAAAACCTTTGCTATTTCTACCGCGATCATTCCACCAAACGATACCCCAACCAAGGCAAAAGGTTGCGATTGATCGATAATGCTACTTAACCTTTCGGCATAAGCAGCTAGTGATTCATCTTTAACCGGACTAATCCAATCTACATGAATGATATTGATTTTTTCGTTGAGCTTAAGTTTGGAAAAAATCCTTTTATCAGCACCTAAACCACTTATAAAGTAGGTATTCATTACTCCGGCAGATTCCAGTCGATAGGGCTAAGGTTATTTTGCACCAAAAGCTGATTGGCTTTTGAGAAGTGTTTAGAACCGAAAAATCCATTATAGGCAGAAAAGGGTGACGGATGCGCCGCAGTAAGCACATAATGCTTTTTCTGATCAATTAAAGCTGCTTTTTGTTGTGCATACTTACCCCATAAGAGAAAAACGATATGTTCGCGTTTTTGAGACAAAGCTTTAATAATTTCATCAGTAAAAATTTCCCAGCCCCGGTTCTGATGTGAGCCGGCTTCCGAAGCGCGGACGGTTAAAGTTGCATTCAGCAATAGCACACCCTGCTCAGCCCAATGGGTTAAATGGCCATGGTTGGGTGTTTTAAAACCTTCAATATCGGTTTCCAGTTCTTTATAGATATTTTTTAACGATGGCGGAACAGCTATGCCCCGTTGTACAGAAAAAGATAAGCCATGTGCCTGCCCGGCACCATGATAAGGATCCTGACCTAAAATCACCACTTTAACCTGATCGAAGGGTGTAGTATTTAATGCATTGAAAATATCAGCACCTTTCGGATATACCGTTGCACCATTTTGTTTTTCCTCCTGTAAAAAAGACTTCAGGCTTTTCATGTAGTCTTTTTCAAATTCTTCTTCTAAAATGGCTAACCAACCTGGTTCTAATGCTGCAGACATAGTATTGATGTAAAATGTAATGATGTAAGATGTATGATGTTTTTTTGGTTAATAGTTCATGTCTTGGATGGTTTAGCATAAGCCAATAGGCTATCTACCATGAGCCATCAAACTATGAACCATAAACTCACTCAAAAAGTTTAAGATTTTTTCTTGTAAATCGCTAATAAATCACCTTCTAAAGATGTTTTAGGACCTTCGATGATACGGCCTAATTCATTTCCTTTTTTATCAAACACAATAAATGTAGGTACCCTCGAAATGTCCAGACCATCCAAAATGCCGTTTTCAGCTTTTTTATTTCCGTCAACAGCAATAATTTCTACATTTTTTTCTTTAAAATGCAGGGCATCTAAAATTTTAAAGAAGTTTGGTACGTTTGCTTTGCTGTCGCCACACCATGTGCCTAAAACTATCTTGATTTTTTCATTTTTAACCAGTTTTTTTAGTTCAATCATAGTTGCTGCATCTGGAACGTAGGCAGCATAAAGTGGATCGTACATCTCCTTAAATTCAGGGAAAGTGGTAATTCCCTCGCGGGTGCAGGCGTTGATCAGGATATCTTTATTGTGGACTTGATCGTGGATTTTTTTATTAACTTCTTGTGCAGAAACGTTCATTGCAAGTACGATTAGGGTTATGGATAATAGGAATTTCATAGCGGTATGATGGTTTTTTGTTGCTTTTAAATTTTTAATGAAATTATTGTTTTAAAATCTAATTTCTGCCATTTAAACACGATATTTGCAAAAAAAATTATTAGAATAAAATTTATGCCAAATATTATCAGATTAATTGCGGGGTTTGCTTTATTGGGTGGCGCAGTAGCTTTATTTGTTTTCGGTTTCTGGCCTTGGGGCATTATTGCCATTTTATTAGGAATAGTTGTGCTGGTAACTTATTTCTTCAATGAAAATATGCTGTTGGCCCAATGGTTTCTTAGAAAAGACAACATGCCTAAAGCAAAAATGTTTTTAAACCGCATTACCGATTACGAAAAACAGTTGATTAAAGCACAGCACGGTTATTATAACTTATTGATTGGTTTAATCGAAAGCCGCACTGCACCGATGCAGAGTGAAAAATATTTTAAAAAGTCGCTTGCTTTGGGCATGCACATGGATCATAATGTTGCCCTGGCTAAATTAAGCTTAGCTGGTATAGCAATGGCAAAACGTAATAAACGCGAAGCAACCATGTACCTTGCAGAAGCAAAAAAAGCAGATAAGAATAAGTTATTGGCCGATCAGATTAAACAGATGAAAGATCAGATGGGCATGATGGACAAGCAACAACAGGTTCGTTACAGATAGTATTAAACGTATTCGTTTGAAGCCATTTCATAATTGAGATGGCTTTTTTTATGGAGAAAACGTCATTTCGAGCGAAGTCGAGAAATCTACCTTGAGATGGATCTCTCCACTCCACTATGTTCCGGTCGAGATGACGACCCTTTAGTATTGGAAACGATGCAAATACTGATGCCATAATTACAAAGGATCCCTTCCGATAAACCTTTCTTCACCTAATAAAAAACCAATTGCTTTGTTAACATTCTTCTCTACCGATTCATCCGTTTTAAGGTTGGCTATGTAACGAACAATTTCTTTTTGCAGGTAAGGGGCGAGGCTATCGAATATATCTTTTGCTTTTTTATTTCCCGCTAAGGCCTGCTCCAATTTTGGATTCATTTCAATGAAACGTTCTTCAGCATCAAATTCAATTTCGAAAATAGCATTATCGCCAATATCCTTCTTAGCAGCTTTTCGCATCGGCGTGTTGAGATACAAACGCCAATCGCCGGCATATTTTACCAGAGTCTGTTTAAACTCATGGCCATCAATTTTCATGATAACGGGTAATTGTCCTTTATTTTTACCTGCCTGTTTAAAGATATATTCCAAGGTTTTTACGGGTATAAAAACAAAGGGGTTAATGCCTATAATTTTAATCTCAGCCTTAAAAGGTTTAGGTTTTTTGATCTCCATTGTTTAAAGATATTGCGTTTCATTAAAAATCCATAATCATAAATCACTAAACCTTATCTCTGCGACTACGTTTATATTCATCGCCAGCCGCTAAGCGCCTTTCGCTCTGCGCTCTTCTTAAAAAATCAAAACCAAATGCCATTTTTCATTGTAGTTTATATAAAAATCTTAATCCCATGGCAACATCACAAGAAGGAAGTACAAACAATACTCAGGAAGAAAATAATATTAAAGATCTTGGTGGCAAAGCAGCCATCGAAAAACTCAGAGAACTGGCAGATAAGGCCGAAAGCTGTTTTTTCTGTACCAATATTAAAACGGGTATTCCATTATCAGTTAGGCCAATGGCTATCCAGCAGGTCGACGATGAAGGTAATATCTGGTTTATGAGCATGAAAGACAGTCATAAAAATGAAGAGATTTCTACTGATCCCTTTACCCATTTATTATTTCAGGCGGGCGCACATTCGGGCTTTGTTAATATTTATGGTATTTCAGAAATCAGCAGAGATCAGGCTAAGATTGATGAACTTTGGAGTCCGTTTATTAAAACCTGGTTTCAGGGAGGAAAAGACGATCCGAATATTACACTGATTAAAGTAATCCCTTCTGAAGGATACTATTGGGATACAAAACACGGAACTGCTGTAGCATTTTTGAAAATGGCAGCATCCGTAATTACCGGAAAAACAATGGATGATTCGGTAGAAGGAACTTTGGAGGTGGATTAAGCTAATCGTCATGCTGAATTTATTTCATTAGCTATTTCCATTGTTTTTTAATTGTCTAATGGCTACTTCGTGGTCAGCATCTAGCTCGAGTAGACCCTGAAATGAATTCAGGGTGACGTATAGTTTATTTGTCTCCTAAATAATCGAATCCTTCAAATTCTTCTCTTTGAGCTCTTTTGCTTAAGATATCTTCATCTTCAGCCTGGTTTCTTGAGAAAAATAAGGCTTCGGCCTGGATTCTTTTTATTAATTGGCGAACTAAAGTTAAATCAAAAGCATCTTTGCTTAATTTAATGCAGTATTCTCTTTCGTTGATTTCTAAACTTGACGTATTCATAAGGCAATGATTTATTTATCGATTGCTGTAAATATAGAAAAGGCTTGCTAAACAATTGTTAGCAAGCCTTTTAAGTTTTTGTTATGTTTGTGTTAACACTAAAAGCGTATTTTCACCGTTAGGAAAGCCTTTTTTAACTATTTATGTGATAAAAACAAACCATCATCGGTTTTGGCAACCTTTAAAATGCCTTTACCGGTTAATGCTTTTAAAGTAGTATCCCACTTTTTATTGCTCCAATCGGCCAGTTTTGCCTTTACATCTGTTAACAGATATTGTTCGCCTTCTGAAACCAATGCATATAATTCTGCTTCTTCTGGTGTTAACTCTAATTTCTTTTTCTCCGGACGCATCTGCGGGAAGAATAACACTTCCTGGATGGTACTTTGATTGGTCATTAACATTACGATACGATCGATACCAAAACCTAAACCCGAGGTAGGAGGCATACCATATTCTAAAGCACGTACAAAATCGTCGTCCATTGCCATAGCCTCGGCATCACCACGATCGGCCAGTTTCAGCTGATCTTCAAAACGTTCTTTCTGATCAATCGGATCGTTCAGCTCTGAATAAGCATTTCCGATTTCTTTACCATTCACAAAAATTTCGAAACGCTCTACCAATCCTTCTGCGCTGCGGTGTTTTTTAGCAAGCGGTGTCATTTCGATTGGGTAATCGGTAATAAAAGTAGGCTGGATTAAATTGGCTTCTACTTTTTCGCTGAAAATTTCGTCTACTAATTTACCACGACCCATGGTAGAATCGGTTTCGATACCTAAAGAAGCACAGGTTTGCAAAAGTTCTTCTTCAGTCATTTTCGAAACATCAATTCCGGTGTATTTTTGGATTGATTCGTACATGGTCAGTTTTTCGTATGGTCCTTCGAAATTGATTTCGTTTTCGCCAACTTTAACTACAGCAGAACCATTGGTTGCAATGGCTACCTTTTCCAAACATTCTTCAACCATAGCCATCATCCAGATATAATCTTTATAGGCTATATAAATTTCCATTGAGGTATATTCCGGATTATGTGTACGGTCCATGCCTTCGTTGCGGAACATTTTACCGAACTCGTAAACACCGTCGAAACCTGCAACAATCAGTCTTTTCAGATACAGCTCATTTGCAATACGAAGGTAAAGCGGCATATCCAAAGTATTGTGGTGCGTAGCAAAAGGACGTGCGGCGGCACCACCATGGATAGGCTGCAGGATAGGGGTTTCTACCTCCATCCAGCCTTGCTCATCAAAGTAATTGCGCATGCTGTTAATTACCTTGCTGCGTTTGATAAAAATCTGTTTGTAATCAGGATTTACCGTTAAATCTACATAACGCATGCGGTAACGCAGTTCAGGATTGGTAAAGCCATCATATACATTGCCTTCATCATCACGTTTTACAATAGGTAAAGGGCGTAAAGATTTAGCTAAAACGGTAAAACCGGTAACATGGATAGAAATTTCTCCTGTTTGAGTGGTAAAAACGTAACCCGTAATCCCGATAAAATCGCCGATATCCAAAAGCTTTTTGAATACCGTGTTATATAAGGTTTTATCATCGCCAGGACAAAGCTCATCTCTCTTTAAATAAATCTGGATACGGCCTGTCGAATCCTGTAATTCTGCAAAAGATGCTGCACCCATAATGTTACGGCCCATAATACGGCCTGCTAAACTAACGGTCTTATAAGCAGTTTTATCTTTTTCGTAATTTGCTAAAATGTAGGCAGCAGTTACATTAATTTCGTATGCTTCTGCCGGATAAGGCTCAATGCCTAACTGGCGTAGTTGTTTTAACGACTCACGTCGTAATACTTCTTGTTCTGATAATCCTATACTCATTTCGGGTATTTTTTGCAAAAGTAATGAATTACTTCGTTATTGCGAGGAACGAAGCCATCTTAAAGCAGTAGAAATTGATTTTTTAATTGATAATGATGTTGGATACAATCTGGTTTTAACTAAGATTCTGCTTCTACGCCTTCTTCATACATCTCATTAATCGCATCCGCATATTTCTTTTCTACAATGCGGCGTTTAACTTTCATGGTTGGGGTAATTTCTCCTTCATCGATATTGAAAGGATTACGTTTGATCTTGAAGTTTTTAATGCGTTCAAATTTAGCCAGTTCGTTAGAGATTTTCTTAATATCCTGCTCCATCCAGTCGATAATTTCTTGGTTACGGATAAAAGGATCAGCTTCATCGAAAAAGGATGGTTGAAGTTTAAAGGTTTCTTCGAGTGTTTCCCTGTTTGGGATAATGATGGCGGTAATAAATTCGCGTTTATCGCCAATCAAAAATAACTGGTCAATTTTTGGACTCTTTAAATAAATATTTTCTACCGGTGTAGGATATACATTTTTGCCATAGGCATTTACGATCATGTTTTTTAAACGATCGGTAATCTGCAGGTTTCCTTTATAAAACCGGCCAATATCGCCGGTGTGGAACCACATATCTTTATCAATTGCTTCGGCAGTTTCTGCAGGTTTGTTAAAATAACCTTTCATTACACAATGTCCGCGTACAATTACTTCACCTTCTGCACATTCAAAATCTTCGTTAAAAGTGTTGTGTGTTTGGATACTGAGCATTTCTTTGCTTTCCACATCCTGTATCCCAACCTCAATACCGGGAATTATGCGTCCTACTGTACCATAAACTTGTCGGTGGTATTCCGTAACCGACATTACCGGCGAAGTTTCTGTTAAGCCAAAACCTTCCAGTATTTTAATGCCCAGATCGCCAAAAAACTCACCCACATTTTTAGGTAAGGCAGCACCTCCGGAAATCATGAATTTTAAACGCCCACCAGTTTTTTCTTTGATTTTGCTGAACACCAGTTTCTCGGCTATGCCTTTTTTTGCAGATAGAATTAACCCGGGATTTTTGCCAGCTTCTTTTGCTATGCGGTATTTATTCCCGGTTTCTAATGCCCAGGTAAATATTTTTGCTTTTGTTCCACCACCTGCGGTTCCTCCTTTTATTGCTTTATCATGTATACGCTCCAGCAAACGGGGCACACAGCTCATCACGGTTGGACGCACTTCACCCATGTTTTTTGCCAGTAACTCTAAACTTTGTGCGAAAGCAATTTTACAGCCCTGAGCACAGCAAACATGATAGGTAGCAGTACGCTCGAACACATGCGACAATGGTAAAAACGAAAGGAAAGTTTCTGTTTGGTCAATCACCGGGATCTGCTGCAAACAAACCTCTACATTTTTGACGAAGTTATAATGGGTTAACATTACCCCTTTTGGCGTGCCGGTAGTACCAGAGGTATATATTAAAGAAGAAACATCTTCCGGTAATACTAAGCTTCTGCACTGGTCTATTTCGGCCCTTTCAGCTGCGGTAACCTGGTGTTTAAGTGCCAAGATATCGGAAAAAGCGATTACTTCTACATTTACATCTGCAGAGATAGTAACTTTTTCAAAATCCTTAAAAGCCGGGATGATATATTTTAATGCTTTACAATTGGCAGCAACTTTTAAAACCTTGCGGTATAGGAAATTATTCCCAACAAGAATGGCTTTTACGCCAGAGTCATTAATAATATAAGCTACTTCCTGCTCAGATAGCGTAGGGTAGATAGAAACATTAATTACACCAATCTGCTGGATTCCCTGATCATAATAAACGTATTCAGGCGAATTTTCGATCATTAAACCTAAACGATCGCCTTTTTTTATGCCTTTTTCCAAAAAGAATGCAGAAACTGCATCGGCTCTTTTTAGGGTATCCTCGTAAGAAATTTCAACCCATTCTGCACCCTGTTTATGGATCAGAAAGGTTTCTTGTGGTTGGTGTATATTTTTTACAACATTCCGCAACAGGGTAGGGACCGTTGAAAATTCGTTTATTAATGGCATTGCTCGTAATTGGTTCGCTGAATATAATTAACAATTATAAGGCTTTTTGGTTTAAAAATACAAATTGGCGTTAGGGTTTCTTCCATACCTGTCATCCTGAGTGCAACGAAGGATCTTTATAGAATACACTAGCTTTACTTCGATACGACCTTTACGTAATAATATTTGTCCGCCCATCTGCTCAGTATTGCCTCGGCTCGCCGCCGCCGAAGGGCTCTTACCTTTTTCTTGATAAAAAGGTAACCAAAAATCAAGGCTTGGATCTGATGTCGGATAAATTCTTTAAAGCTTTGACGGCGGCAGAATCTAGGCTTTTTTCCTTGCTTTATTCCACCGCTCTCGCTTGATTCTGCTTTGGGTTGTGCTGGGTTGAATAGAAATGCTAAAGCTTTAACGTTTTCTCCTTCCATCATGTCCTATGCCGGATGGGCAGGGCGCAGAGTAAGTTTTCACATTATTTCTATTGCGCTTACTTCATCAGCAAAGACTGTTACTTTTTTTTGATATGCCTTAGCCATGATGACGATTTTATATGAATGCAAGTGAAAAGAATAATAATCTGCCTTATCTGCTGATTTTAAATCTGCGAATATCTGCGGGAAAAATGGGAGAATAAGCCTGTGAAAACAAACTTCCTGAAACGTAAAAAAGGTTCCATAAAATGAAACCTTTTCTTATAAATTTTAGATCCGATTAAACTGAAAAACTCTCACCACAGCCACAGCTACGGCTTGCATTCGGGTTGATAAAATTAAAACCTTTTCCGTTTAAACCATCCGTGAAATCAAGTTCAGTTCCGGCCAGATAAAGGAATGATTTCATGTCTAACGCAATTTTGATTCCTCTGTCTTCAAAAAACTGATCGCCTTTTTGCTCTTCGTTATCAAAATCAAGATTGTATGATAAACCCGAACAGCCACCACCTTTTACCGAAACACGTAAAAAGTAATCAGAACCCATTTCCGAATCCTGCATTAAGTGGGTGATTTTTTCTTTTGCTTTATCTGTTATCGTAATCATAGTAGTATCAAGTTTTTTAGTATTAAGTTATTAGTATCAAGTATCAAGTATAAGTTATCTTGATACTTGATACTCCAATACTTGCTACTAATCCTAGTGGTGCGATTTTTCTAATACAATAGCTTCTAAGCCATTTTTAACGCGGTAATCGTTAATCGCAGATTTAATTGCGTCCTCTGCCAAAACTGAGCAGTGGATTTTTACCGGAGGTAAAGCCAATTCTTCAACAATATCCATGTTATCGATAGATAAAGCTTCATCAATTGTTTTTCCTTTTAACCATTCTGTAGCTAAAGAAGAAGAAGCGATAGCCGAACCACAACCAAACGTTTTAAATTTAGCATCAGTGATTACGTTATCTTCGCCAACTTCAATCTGTAAACGCATTACGTCGCCACACTCAGGTGCACCAACTAATCCTGTTCCTACAAATTTGCTGTCTTTATTTAAAGTACCTACGTTACGTGGGTTATTGTAATGGTCAATTACTTTTTCTGAATATGCCATGATTTTATTTTTTTAATCTCCTTACGGAGCAATTTTTTAATTATTTGTTTAGCGTTGGGCGGTTGGCGCCAGGCGATTATCCTTATGCCTTATAACCTTCCAGCCTTCTACCTTTCTTAGTGTTCTGCCCACTCGATTTTACTCAAATCGATTCCTTCTTTAAACATTTCCCAAAGTGGAGAAAGTTCTCTTAAATGGTTAACCGCTTTTTGGGTTACTTCAATCGCCTGGTCAATTTCTTCTTCTGTCGTAAACCTTCCTAAACCGTAACGGATAGAAGAGTGTGCTAAATCATCAGATAAACCTAAACTTTTCAATACATATGACGGTTCTAACGAAGCTGAAGTACAAGCCGACCCTGAAGATACTGCTAAATCACTCATCGCCATCATTAAACCTTCACCTTCAACATATTTGAACGAGATGTTGGCTACATGTGGTAAACGGTGTTGTGTATTACCATTAACATAACTCTCTTCCATTTTGTTCAGCGTGGTTTCCAACTTATCACGCAAAGCTGATAAACGTGCTGATTCACTTTCCATTTCTAAACGGCAAAGTTCGCAGGCTTTTCCTAAACCAACAATACCAGGAACGTTTAACGTACCCGAACGCATACCACGCTCGTGGCCACCGCCATCCATTTGTGCAGTTACTTTAACCCTTGGGTTTTTACGGCGAACGTAAAGTACACCAACACCTTTCGGACCATACATTTTATGTGCCGAGAAAGCCATTAAATCAATACCATCAGCATTTACATCAACCGGAATTTTACCAACTGCCTGTGTAGCATCAGTCATAAATAAAGCACCGTGTTTGTGTGCAATGGCTGCAATTTCTTTAACGGGTTGAATTACACCGATTTCGTTGTTGCCATACATGATAGAAACTAAAATCGTTTCAGGTGTCATAGCAGCTTCTAATTCAGCTAAATCAATTAAACCGTCTTCTTTAACACCTAAATAAGTAACGCGTGCGCCATTTTTCTCTAAGTGTTTGCAGGTATCTAAAACCGCTTTATGTTCAGTAACCGCAGTAATGATGTGGTTACCTTTTTCTTTGTACATCTCAAATACACCTTTAATAGCCAGGTTATCGGCTTCGGTAGCACCTGATGTAAAAATAATTTCTTTTTCAGTACAGCCGATTAATTTGGCTACCTGCTCACGGGCGTAATCAACACCTTCTTCGGCCACCCATCCAAAGGCATGGTTACGGCTTGCGGCGTTTCCAAATTTTTCAGTAAAGTAAGGTAGCATTGCTTCCAGCACACGTGGATCTAACGGTGTTGTAGCATTATTATCTAAATATATCGGCTGTTTCATCTCTATTCTGTTAATTATACCACAAAGATACGAAAAAACTTATTTAACAATTATAAATAATAGCTATGAGCTTATAGAGAAAAGCTGCATTTTTACATTCACATAACCTTATAATCTATGAAAAAGATAGAACACATCGGTATCGCGGTAAAAGACCTTAATCGTTCCATCGCCATTTATGAGAAACTGCTCAATACCGATTGCTATAAAACAGAGCAGGTTACTTCCGAAGCCGTAAGCACAGCCTTTTTTAAAACAGGCGAAAACAAGGTAGAATTACTCCAGGCCACGACTCCGGATAGTGCAATTGCCAAATTTATCGAGAAAAAAGGAGAGGGGATTCACCATATCGCTTTTTTAGTTGATGACATCCTTGCCGAAATGGAACGTTTACATCAAGAAGGATTTGTGTTGCTAAACGAGTCGCCTAAAAAAGGGGCGGATAATAAAATGGTGTGTTTTGTGCATCCCAAAGATACCAATGGTGTGCTGATCGAGATCTGCCAGGAAATTAAATGGGTTTAGGGGATGGAAAATGGGAGAGGTAAAATGGGAAATGGCTTAGCTCCGGCGTCACCTTGAATTTATTTCAGGGTCTTTTGAAAACGAATGGTTCCGTATTCCATCGTATCTGTAGTCCTGCTGTACATTCTAGGCCCTCTTTTCAATCGGGCGCTGCCATTTCCATCAGGTTTATTTAACTTTGGCCTGCGGTGCTTGGCTTTAGCAAATTGCCTAATAAAACTTGATCTTAAAATCCTATAATCTCAAAAATCCTAATTCCGTGTCATTAACCAGCATCATCAGTAAAGATTTCGATATTCCGGATCAACTCTCCGAAAGCCAGTTACGCGCTGCAATGGTTGATGCTTTTGCCTATCTCATCGATAACGATTTTCCAAAACTGGTACAGATCTTATATAAGGCAGATGTAGATCAGTATAAACTAAAAGAACTGCTGGAAACCGTAGAAGGGCTTAGCTCTGCCGAAGTAATTGCTGATGCATACATTGCCCGTCAGAAAGCTAAAATAGAAACCTGGGCAAAATATAGTCCGAAGAAAGATTAGTCTGGCGTATTTATTCCTGCGAAGGATTAAAGCGGTTGTACATATCCATGTCAAAAAAAGAGATGGAATTGATCTTATCCGCTTTTAATACAAGATCGGTTTTTAATTCATCTGTATTGGCAACGGAACCATCTTCAATATAACTGGCATAAACCGTTAAATACTGGGTGGTAAAAACCAATTCCTTATCATCAGTCTTGCGGTAACCACTAAAAGCAGGCGTAATGCGGATATAACTTGTGGTGAAGGGTTTAGGGAGCTCTTTTACCCAGCCGATGTAAAATTTTCCGCTATCCATGGTAAACTGTAAAAGATGTGCGTCAAAAAAAGAGGAACTTAGTAATAATTCAAATTCATTTCCCGAAGTAGATATGGCCCTCTTAATAGCTTTAAGCCTGTTGATAAATAAATTGGCAATTTCTGTAGCCACTACGGCAACAAATAACGACATGCTGGTTGTACCGAAATAAGGCGCATGGATAGGAAGTAGTTTGCTAAGATGTGTTATGGTTTCAGGCCAGATGGCAATCAGGATTGCCCTTAATAAAAAACATGCACCTAATAACAGAATGCCTGCAAAAGCAGAATTTAATAAAATGCGCTGACTTTCGAGCCGGTATTGTACGTAACGCAGATACCTGAACCTGATTAAAATATAGTAGCCGCCTACAAGGGGAAATAAAAGTAGGTTAAAAGGCATCTATAAGGCTATTTCTTATTTTTATCCTTTTCTATTTTCTTAAAAATACTCGATTCCATTAATGAGCTTACCATTTGGATAATCCTGGGTTGCGCAAAAAAATCGGGACTTTTAATATAGAGCTTTCCGCTGCTATTGGCATGGATAATACCATCTAATTCGCCGTGTTTTCTCATATAACAAATTTACACATATTTTTTAAATATCTGAAAAACAATATTAAGATCAAAAAAGTTTAGTTTTGCAGCGTGTTTTCAGCTAAAGAAGAAGTAGAAAAAACCGATAATTTAAAATTCTTTAATTAGGCTTGTAAATCAAAAATAAAATTAAGATATTTGCATCCTCTAAAATAGAGGTAGAAAGACTAATAGGAAATGTCATAAGCGTTGTTGCCAGCAAATTGCAAGAATGTTCTTGATGCTTTCACACAAATAACTAAAAATAATATTCAAATGAAAAAAGATTTGCACCCAACAAGTTACAGACCAGTTGTTTTTAAAGATATGTCTAACGAATATGCTTTCTTAACAAAATCTTGCGTAGATACTAAAGAAACAATTAAATGGGAAGATGGTAACGAGTATCCTCTTTATAAATTAGAGATTTCTCATACTTCACACCCTTTTTATACTGGTAAAATGAAATTGGTTGATACTGCAGGACGTATCGATAAATTCAAAAACCGTTACGCTAAGAAATAATTTTAGCTGTAAAAAGCATTTTTTGAAGTCCCTTTGCCAAAAGCATCGGGACTTTTTTTATTTTTGCAGCTTATGACAATCAATTTATTTGATGATTCTTGCTGGGCGTCGCTCCGCCCGCTAACTTTTACCAGGCCTGTGGCCGATCTGCGTATTGGTATTTTAACCATTGCCGAAAAATGGGGCAGATATTTAAATGCCGATTTTGGTTTTTATACCCAGGATTACCTTTCCATAAAATTTGCGCCGAAACCTAATGCAGATTTATTTATAAACGGATCTGTTTGTCCGGATGAAGCTTTGCTTAATGCCATTGCTAACCTTAAATCAGGCGAAGCACTTTATAAAAAAGATGTTGTTATAGCTTATATTGCCGATCAGCACGATCTTGAAGCCGTTAAATCATTAAAACAAATTGAATACAAGGAAGATTTTGTACAGATTGTTCATCCCGAACATATTTTCGGTCATAACCCTGTCGAGATCAGAAAAGATTTTAAATTATTAACCGAAGGACGTACTTCGGCCAAAATAAGTAATACCAACCAATTGCTGGGCGAGGATATTTTTCTCGAAGAAGGTGCTAAAATTGAATGCAGTGTGCTTAATAGTGGCTACGGACCGATCTACATCGGTAAAAATGCCGAAGTTTGGGAAGGATCTTTAATCAGGGGATCTTTTGCACTTTGCGAAAATTCTTCGGTAAAAATGGGGGCTAAAATATATTCGGGTACTACAATCGGTCCGAATAGTCGCGTAGGTGGTGAAATTAACAACGCTGTAATCTGGGGCAATTCGGCCAAAGGGCACGAAGGTTATTTAGGCAATTCCGTAATGGGCGAGTGGTGTAATATCGGTGCCGATACCAACAATTCGAACTTAAAGAATAACTATGCAGAAGTTAAACTTTACGATTACGAAAACCAGAAAATGCGGAATACCAATCTGCAGTTTTGTGGTTTAATTATGGCCGATCATGCTAAATCCGGCATCAATACCATGTTTAATACCGGTACTGTAGTAGGGGTTAGCGCTAATGTTTTCGGCGGCGGACTTCCACCAAACCATATTCCTGATTTTAGCTGGGGAGGGGGCAATAGTTTTGAAGCGTATAAACTGGATAAAATGCTCGAAACCACCGAAAAGGTATTCGCCAGAAAGAATCTACCTTTAGGAGAAGTTGATAAAAACATTATTGCAAAAATATTTGAATTAACCGAATCGTATAGACGATTTTAATATAAAACCTTGATCTTAAAAGATCAACCAACCATTAAATAATACAAAATGAGAAAAAAGATTGTTGCCGGTAACTGGAAAATGAACTTAGATTACAACGAAGGTATTTCGTTGTTCAGCGAAATCGTAAATATGGTTAAAGATGAGCGCAAAGGCGATCAGCTGGCTATTATCTGCTCACCGTTTGTTCATTTAAACAGCTTGGCAAAATTGGGTGGTAACGATGTTAAAATTGGCGCTCAAAACATCAGCGATAAAGAAAGCGGTGCTTATACAGGCGAAACTTCGGCTAAAATGGTAAAATCTGTTGGTGCAGAATATGTGATTTTAGGTCACTCGGAGCGCAGACAATATTTTGCTGAAAGCGATGAATTATTGGCTGCCAAAACCAAAACAGCTTTGGCCAATGGTTTAACTCCTATTTTCTGCATCGGCGAAACTTTGGATGAGCGCAACAATGGCAGCTATTACGAAGTGTTGAAAAAACAGCTTGTAGAAGGTATTTTTGGCTTAACCGAAGAAGATTTCAAAAAGATTGTGATTGCTTATGAGCCGGTTTGGGCCATCGGAACAGGTTTAACTGCTTCACCTGAGCAGGCACAGGATATCCATGCTTTTATCCGCAGTGAAATTGAAGCAAATTATGGTTTCAATGTGGCTGATGATACCACAATTTTATATGGCGGTAGCTGTAACCCTGGTAATGCGGCGAGTTTATTCTCTCAAAAAGATATTGATGGTGGCCTGATTGGTGGAGCATCATTAAAATCACGCGATTTTACAGATATTATTAAAGCATTAAATAGCTAAATGCAATACATTAAAGCAATATTTACATTCCAAGGTATCGAAGACTATCAACAGGATCTGCTCATCAGCGATCTTGCCGATTTAGGCTTCGATACTTTCGAAGATAGTGAGGGTGGATTTACGGCTTTCATAATCAGGGATAATTTTAACGAACAGGAATTAAAAGATCTGCTGGGTAATTATAGTGAAGAATTTGCAACCGAATATACTTTAGAAGATGTTGCCGACGAAAACTGGAATGCCGAATGGGAGAAGAACTTTAGTCCGCTGATTATTGATGATGTGTGTTATGTGAGGGCAACCTTCCATGAGCCACAGCCATCGTATCCTTACGAGATCTTAATTGATCCTAAAATGGCTTTTGGTACCGGTCACCACCAAACCACTACCATGGTGATGCAGTATATTTTAGCTGCTGATCTTAAAGATAAAAATATCCTTGATATGGGCTGCGGAACTGGAATTTTAGCCATTCTGGCGGCGAAACTGGGCGCTAAAAGTTTAATGGCCATCGATTATGATGACATCTGTTACCAAAGTACCATCGAAAATGCTGCACTTAATCATGTAGATAATTTAAAGGCACTTTGCGGCAGTAAAGAAGTTATTCCTGATGACGAATATGATGTTATTTTTGCTAATATTAACCGCAACATCCTTTTAGATCAGATCCACCGTTATGCTGAAGTTTTAAAAGCAGGAGGCAAAATTTTCTTTAGTGGGTTTTATTTAGATCCCGATTTAAGCATGATTACAGCCGAATGTGCTAAATATGGCATTAAATACGTTGACCATAAACAAAACGGCGACTGGGTAGCGGCACAATTTGAAAAGAAGTAAGATGTATGATGGAAAATGGATGATGTGGGAAGCACACATTCAATAATTCATTCATTCAAAATTCAATCATTCTCTAATTCCTCCATTCAATAATTAAAAATATGCGCATACATTTTATAGCAATCGGTGGAAGTGCCATGCACAATCTCGCCATTGCCTTACATAAAAAAGGATATCAGATTTCGGGTTCTGATGATGTGATTTTTGAACCTGCAAAATCCCGTTTGGATAAATATGGGCTTTTGCCTGCCGAAATGGGTTGGGATGAAAACCGTATTTCGCAGGATCTTGATGCGGTAATTTTAGGCATGCACGCAAGGATCGATAATCCTGAATTGTTAAAAGCGCAGGAGCTGGGTGTCAAAATCTATTCTTATCCCGAATATATTTACGAACAGAGCAAAAACAAACTGCGTGTAGTAATTGGTGGCAGTCATGGTAAAACAACCATTACCAGCATGATTTTGCACATATTAAATTATTATAAACGCGATTTCGATTACCTCGTTGGTGCACAGCTGGCCGGTTTCGAAACCATGGTTAAAGTAACCGAAGAAGCTCCCGTAATGATAATTGAAGGTGATGAATATTTATCGTCGCCGATTGATAGAAGACCTAAATTTCACCTTTATAAAGCAAATGTTGCCGTAATTAGTGGTATTGCCTGGGATCACATCAATGTTTTTCCCACTTATGCTGATTATACGTTGCAGTTTGATAAATTTATCGATACCATCGAAACTAAGGGTACTTTGATTTATTGTAGAGCAGATGCCGATCTGAACGAAATTGTAGCAAATTCGAAAGCAGACATTACTAAAATCGGTTATGCCATTCCGGAACATGAAATCAGAAATGGGATAACTTACCTGCTTCCGGAAGAAATGGCGCTAAAGATTTTTGGCGATCACAACCTGATGAACCTGAATGCGGCTAAATTAGTATGTAAAGAGTTGGATATCAGTGAAACAGAATTTGATGCTGCAATTGCTTCATTTACTGGCGCAGCCAAACGTTTGGAAGTAATTTCTGCTGATGATTCGACAAATGTTTATAAGGATTTTGCGCATTCGCCATCAAAATTAAAAGCTACTATTGATGCGGTTAAAGCGCAGTTTACCAATCGTAAATTGGTAGCCTGTATCGAATTGCACACTTTTAGCAGTTTGAACAAAGATTTTTTAAAAGAATATACCGGTGCAATGGATAAAGCTGATGAGGCTATTGTATTTATCGATATCAAATCTTTTGAGCAAAAACGCATGGAACCTTTTTCTGAAGATGACGTGCAACAGGCTTTTGCCAATCCCAGATTGAAATTTTTTAACGATGCTGCCAAACTGAAAAGTTATTTGTTAAGCCTCAATTATAAGGATACCAACCTGCTAATGATGAGCTCCGGCAATTACGCAGGTTTCGATCTGCCCGAACTTGCGGCTTCGTTAGATAAATAGATATGAGACGTGAGATTTGTGACATAAGATAACCCCATCTCATATCCAGCATCTCAAGTCTCATATCTCACATTTAGTATCTCAAATCTATAAATGAAAAGCATCGGAGACCGCATTAAACAAAGCAGATTGGCCTTAGGTTTAAGTCAGGCTGATGCTGCCAAAAAATTAGATATTTCTACCCCGGCTTTCTGCAAAATAGAGACAGGACAAACCGATCTCAATATTTCCCGTTTACTCCAGATTTCCAAAACTTTTAAAGTTTCTGTTGCACTATTGATCGATGGTAAATCAATATCGGCAGATTCTTCTTCAGAATTGGCGGCGCTTAAAAAAGAACTGATCGAAAAAGAAGAAGAAATTAATAAACTCCGTAAAAAGGTGATCGATCTATACGATAAACTCGGAATATAAAATTCGGATTTCCACTTGTTAAGCCGACTAATTATCGTAATAAAGCTATATAATAGAATAAAATTCATTTTTATTTAAAATATTTTGAATTATGTTCTTAATATTTATAGTTTTACAGAATGGTAATCGAAAACAATTTTAGCCTTGATCATGTCGATCTGGCTATACTCAGACTCATGCAGGATAATGCCCGGATCTCAAACGTAGATTTGGCTAAGGCATTGGATCTCGTTCCTTCAGCTGTACTGGAGCGCGTAAAAAAACTTGAAAAAAAGAACGTGATTACAGGGTATAATGCCAAGGTAAATCCTGTTGCGGTCGATTTAAAATTGTTAGCATTTATTTCGATGAAATCTGCGCAAAGTTTCAGCTGTAACGATACGGCGAGCGAACTGGCAAAAATTCCCGATGTGCAGGAAGTACATGTAATTGCAGGCGATGATTGTTTCTTGGTGAAGGTGAGAACAACAGATTCGGCTTCATTAATGGCTTTGCTGCGCGATGAGTTTAGCAAAGTGCCCAATATTTTATCGGTAAAAACAACTATTGTGTTAGAAACGGTAAAGGAACAACAACAACTGGTAATTCCTCAAAAATAAAATCATGACAAATTTAAATAAAACAGCATCTCCGGTAATGGTTTATCTCGCCTTTGCCATTGTTTATATTGTATGGGGCTCTACCTATTTTTTTATCCAGAAAGCACTGGCCGGTTTTCCTCCTTTTATATTAGGGATTGTAAGGTTTGCCATCGCAGGTATTTTGTTATTAGGCTGGTGCAAAATAAAAGGGGAGGAGATTTTTAACCTGAAAACGATTAAAATTGCAACGGTAAGCGGTATTTTAATGCTGGGTTTTGGAAATGGTATTGTTATCTGGGTAGAACAGTTTATTCCCAGCGGTTTGGTGGCTATCATGGTGGCCTCGGCAGCAATCTGGTTTGTAATCCTGGATAAATCGCACTGGAAAGAGAATTTGAGTAATAAATATATTGTTTCGGGTTTGATTATCGGCTTTTTAGGTGTTGTAATCTTGTTTGGCGATCAGATTATGCAGACGCTTGATAAACCACAAAGTAATCTGCAGGTTATTGGTATGGTACTACTCGTTTTTGGACCAATTGCCTGGGCTGGCGGTTCGCTTTATTCGAAATATCATCCCACTACCGAAAGTTCAGTTTCGGTTAATACTGGCTGGCAAATGTTAATGGCAAGTTTGGCTTTTCTACCAGGAGCGGTATTAAAATCAGAGTTTAAGCAGCTTGATTGGGGCAACATACCGCTCGATGCATGGCTATCGATCATATATTTGATCCTGTTTGGTTCAATCGCAGCCTTTAGCGCTTACGTATGGTTGTTAAAGGTGCGTCCGGCTACACAAGTGAGTACTTATGCTTATGTAAACCCGGTTGTGGCAGTACTGTTGAGTTTAACTTTTACCAATGAAGTAATTGGAATTACACAAGTGATCGGTTTGGTCATTATTTTGGGAAGTGTGTTGTTGATTAATTTACCAAAGTATAAAAAAGCGTAGGCGAAAATAAAAATGGTTCTTGGTGCCACGAGCTACGGCATATCGTCATTTCGACTGAAGTGCAACGGAATGGAGAAATCTGCTGCATAAAACTTAAAAAAAACTGAAATTAAGTTATCCGTGTTTTCAGCGAATCCATGGCAAAAATAAATAAAAAAAGGTTCGTGGTGACACGAACCTTAGCGAAGAGAAAATATAGTCCTCTTTTTTAACGAGGATTAGCGAAATTCGCATTTGTAATGCGAAAAAGAAGTTTTGTTGGCGATACAATCGCCGTTCTCCTTCATCCTCGTTACAAACGAGGACGATGAAAGGGATGGAAAGTTGTCCGTATTTTTAGTGAATCCGTAAGACGGAAATAAAAAAAAGGTTCGTGGCGACACGAACCTTAGCGAAGAGAAAATATAGTCCTCGTTTGTAACGAGGATTAGCGAGATTCGCATTTATAATGCGAAAAAAGAAGTTTTGTTGGCGATACAATCGCCATTCTCTTTCATCCTCGTTACAAACGAGGACGATAAAAGGGTATTTTTAGTGATTCCGTGGCAGGAAAATAAAAAAAGGTTCGTGGCGACCACGAACCTTGGCGGTTAAAATATTTTGCGCATCGTTAAATGCTTTTTGCCAAAGGTAGCGCCCGTAGCCTTGTGTATCGCGATCATCTGTTCGTTAAAATCGCCAACCCAGCTTAATTCAAGCTCCTTGTATTGGTTTTTGGGTAACACATACTCGCCCAAACGAATAAAAAGAACTGATTCCAGGCCATGTTTCTGGAATTTAGGTTTTGTACCCATCACAATGGCCCTCATGCGGGTAACACCCACCCATCGACGGTATGCAAACTTTAATTTTTCAATTAAACCCAATTTGCCATCAAAACCTTTAATCATCTGGTTGGCATCAGGAATTAACACCACAAAAGATGCCGGCTCACCATTAAAATAGGCAAACTGGATCAAATGTTCGTCCATAATGGGTTCCATACTTTTAAAACTTTCTTCGAGTGTTTCTTTTTTGATCGGAACAAAGTTTTCAAAATCCTGCCAGCCATCATTGTAAATTTCCATTAAATCGTTAATGTATTTGCTTGCATTGGCCTTGCTGAAATATTCGAAGGTATAGCCTGGTTTATTTCTTACCCAATTGGCAATTTTGGTAAAACGCTCGGGAAAAGGAATGGTAAGGTTAATGTGATTGGTTAATTGTTCGTATTCGGTTACAAAACCATATTTATCGAAAAACTTTTGATAATAGGGGAAGTTATAATTCATCCCAAAAGAAGGAGGGGTAAATCCATCAACCAATAAACCCCAAAAGCTGTCGTTTTCGCCGAAGTTAATTGGCCCGTCCATGGCTTTCATACCATTTTCAGTTAACCAGGCTTTAGCGGTATCGAATAACAGAAAGGCTGCTTTTTCATCATCAATACATTCGAAAAACCCCATACCGCCGGTTGGCTGGTCGTAGTGGTAAGCTTTTTTCTCGTTAATAAAAGCTGCTACGCGACCGATCAATTTACCGGCGTCATCTTTTAAAACCCAGCGCGTACATTTTCCATGTGCAAAAAAGGTGTTTTTATCCGGGTTAAAAACATTTTCTACTTCGCTATCCAACGGACAGATCCAGTTCTGGTCGTTTTTATATAAGAGTTTAGGGGTATTTAGAAAATCTTTTTTTAATGATGGATTGCTTACGGATATAATTTGCATGGGCACATTTTAAAATTAAAAAGCATCCTACCAAGCGGGCGGATGCTTTTTCAAATATATGTTTTTTTAAATATTAATAATCGTCGTCGTCATCGTCGAAATTATCGAAGTTATCAATATCATCTAATGGAAGATCAAAATTGTCGTCATCATCATCATCTTGAGACTTCTTTTTCGTTGTTTGAATATCGTCATCATCTTCAAGATCATCATCTTCGTCTACCTGTTTTTTAGTAGTCGGCTTAGTTGGGAGTTTCTTTGGCGCTTTCATAACACAAAAATAAAAATTGCTTTTATAGTTTAAAAATACAAAAAAACTTTTTTTAATAACAACCTGTAAGCAAAGAAATTAAATTATTTATTCAACTTTTTCGCCTACACTATTTTCCTCTTTTACGATATCTTTTAACTGTGGAAGCTGGCTTAAGTTATTTAAACCGAAATAATCCATAAATAAGGTGCTGGTGGTATACAGGATGGGCCTGCCAGGTGTTTCGGCTTTGCCTTCTATACTGATCAGTTCTTTTTCCAATAAACGTTGTACGGAGTAGTCTGAATTTACCCCCCTGATCTGTTCGATTTCGAGTTTGGTAATGGGCTGGCGGTAGGCAATAATGGCAAGGGTTTCCATTGCAGCCTGACTCAATTTTTTCTTCGAGCGGTGAAGCTGTAACTGGTTAACAGTGTCGTGGTAGTCTTTTTTGGTAAGGAACTGATAACCGTTGTTCAAATAAACCAATTCTATGGCGAAATCTTCCTGACTGTATTTTTCTTTGATCTGTTCGATGCTTTCGAATACCTGGCTTTCGATAAACTCTTCGTTAAAAACGGCGTTAAGGGCTAATATGATTTCCTGAGTACCGATACTTTGGCTGGAAGAGAATATGAGGGCTTCGATGTGCCTGGTGATGTTGTGATTGGGCATATACAAAAATAGAATTTTTGGGCATAAAAAAAGCGGTCTCGCTTTTAAAAACAAGACCGCTTTCAACACACAAATGAAACCTGAATTAAGATATAGTTTTAGGTTAGGTTATTAAATATCTATATCAATTCTATAAGAACGTCTTTGATAAACACTATCGTTTATTTCTAACACAAGTTTAAGGCTAAACAAGGTTCGATCAAGGTTCTATTTAGTGAGTGGTATTAATAATTGAGTAAACGGTAAAATTTCTATTTTAACGGTATAGAAATGGATACTGTGGTACCGTTTATAACATTTTGTTTCACATTTAGGTGTATAGGTTTTGCTCCAATCTGCCCTAAAAGGTGTAATCTTTCTTTGGTAAGCTGCATACCTTTACTGATATGGCTTTCCTTTTTATCCTTTAACGAATTATCTATGCCAATCCCGTCGTCAATAATTTCGATGTTTAAATAGAATTCATCCTGCAGTTTAATATTGATCTGGATTTCGCCACCGGTTTCTTTTGGCATAATGCCATGCCATATTGCATTTTCTACATAGGGTTGTAACAGCATGGATGGGATAAAGGTTTCTTCTTTATCGATATCTTCATCAATATTAAAAATATATTCAAGTTTATCGCCGAAACGGTTTTTTTCAAGTTTCAAATAAAGATTAAGATATTCCAGTTCTTCTTCCAATGAAATATAACTTTTTGTACAGATTTCGAGGTTTTTTCTGATCAGTCGTGCAAATCCTGTTAAAACTTTATTTGCTGATGCCGTATTCTGCGTATTGATGTAATGCTGGATAGAATTCATTACGTTAAATACAAAATGCGGATTCATCATTGCCTGTAAGGCCTGCTGCTCGAGCATAAGTACCTTGTTTTTGAGTAATAACTGTTCCTGTTCTTTATCTTTCTGCTTGCGGGTAATATAAACAGCCACTTTATAAAAAATATAAGCCACTAAAAGGATTAAGATGGATAAAAACCACAAACTTTGCCAGAAATGTTTTTTAATGGTGAAAGAGATTTTTGCCGATTCGCCCCAGTTGCCGTTCTGGCTTTTGGCACTTACCTCAAAAACATAATCGCCGGGCTGGAGCGACGAGAAATCCAAACGCCTGGTACGGGTTTCTATCCAGGGCGAATTTTCGTTTAAACGATAACGGTAAGTAATATCACTTGTGGTAAAATCAACCGCGCTAAAAGTGAATAAAATGGTATTATTTCCCGTTTCAAAGGTGAAATTCCCCTGATCTACCGGTAAACGTTCATTATCTTTAATAATAGAGGTAACATACACTTTCGGCAGGTTCTTAATGATATTTTTATTGTTATACTTGAATAAAATCAGGCCTTTGTTTGTTGCAAAGTAAGCTGTGCTATCATCAATAAATAAACTGTTGATATCGTCGCTTAAAAGATCTTTTCCATAATCAAAATTGGCTACGCTGGGTTGATTGGGATAATCAGCAATTTTGTTAACGCCTTTATTGGTCAATACCCATATTTCGTTATTTTTTATAAATATTTTGGTGCAGATATTATTGGTTAAACCATCTTTTTGGGTAATTTGGGTCGTAATGCGGTTATCTTTATAAAAGATCAGGCCATAACCATCGGTAGCTAAAATAAGTGTACCATCTGCAAGTTCCTGGATATCGTTTATTCTTTTGGTAAGCAGGGGATGATTTTCATAATGTTTAATCAGTTTACCTTTTGCAAACTGCGACAAGCCGTTGATGTTAGAAAACCATAAACTGCCTTCACGGTCGTAAAAAACATGGTAAGAGCGGTCTTTAAAAAAGTCTTCCTTTTCGCGGTATTTTGCGGCGTTAAATTCAAATTTATTTCTCCTGTCTGAAAGGAAGACCACACCTGATGATAATGCAAGGGCTAAATGGTTATTATTTCCACCGATACTAAAGTGTTTAATCACAAACATGGAATTGTTCGATTCCTTTAAATAATTTACCTCATCGCTACCGTTATAGATGTTTTTAAAAACACCCATTCCATAATCGGATGCGAAATAAATGGACTGATCTTTTGGATCATAGGTAATCTGTTTAATGGTTTTGTATTTTTTGAAATCATCCAGACCAACTTCATCTACCTGATAATTATTAATGCTTAAAACATCGATTACGGCATCATCTGTACCCAGCCACAGGCGGTTTTTGCCATCTTTAGTAATGCTTTTGATCACATTACTACTGAGGCCCGATTCTGCATCGATAATGGATAAACGGTTATTCGAATTCGGGAGCATGTAAATACCCTGGTTGGTGGCAAACCAAATATTCTGGTTATTATCTTTTATCACCTGGTTAACGGCAATATCCTGTAAGTACTGAACGGTTTTACCATTTTTATCAAGGGCAAAAGCGCCATTGGCGTTCGATAACCACACTTCTTTACTGGTAATATCGTAATAAAAATAACCCGACATATTTTTAATCAGGTTTTGCGGGATAGGGATCAGGTTATTAATCATTCCATGCCGGTATTGCTTTAATCCGCCGCTATCTAAATAAAATAACGACCGGTGCGAACTGTTTGAGGCAGTCATGTAAGAAAGTGGCTGTACCTTTGATTTTACCATGGAAAAGGTTTTTCCATTAAACCGCTGCACGCTTAAATCGCTGTAGGCAAAAATATTTCCCTGTTCATCTTCATGGATAAAAGCATTGATAAATTTATCATTCTGGTTAGGGGAAATGTATTTTTTAATTGTTTTTCCATCCCAGCAAACAATAAGGTTGGCATTGGTGCCGAGCCAGATCCTCCCGGCTTTATCGACCAAAAATGAAACAATTACGGTATTAAAGTTTAATTTTTTTAGTAATTCATCGTTATCCTGGTTGTAGAATTTGCCTTCTTTTAGATAACTCAGCTGACCATTTAGCGCGAAAAACCATAGCCGTCCGTCTTTATCTTCTTTCATCTGGAGGATCTGCGTATCGGGCAGACCATCCTCGATCGTGAAATTCTGAAAATTGGTGCCATCAAAACGGCTTAAACCGTTATCCGTAGCGATCCAGATAAAGCCCTTTTTATCCTGTAAAATATAATAACAGTTGTTGCTGGCTAAGCCATTTTTAGAGGTATAATGTGGCAGATAAGTGGTTTGCGCAGAAAGACTTTCCGGAATTATAAAACCCAGTACGGAAAATAAAAAAGCAATAAAAAAACTGCTGAAGCTGAACTTCAGTATAGCTTTTTGAGGCATTAATCCAACTTTTATTTGTGGTTTAGTGGTCACTGTTTGCTTTTGTAAATAACTTTATTTTTTCAAAAAAATCGCTTGCACGTCTTCTCGAAATGTTGATGCTTTCGCCATTTTTTAAGAAAACCTGAAGTCCGTTTTTAGAATTATATTCCTTTAAGTGGTTAAGATTGATAATACTTGATTTGTGAATCCTGACAAACTGATCGGTTGGAAGCAATTCCTCAAACTCCCTTAAAACTTTCGAAACAGTAATTTTATCGTGACTGTTTAAGTGAACGATAGAATAATTGCTATCGGCTTCTATATAGATAATGTCGTCAATATCGATCATTTTAAAACCTTGCCCGTAGGGTAAAGTAAGCTTCCTGATTTCGGCCCTGGAACTTAAACTTGAAGCCAGATTATTGATCCTTTCGTCGTTTTCATTCTGGCCTTTAAATAGTTTAATATGCTGAAATACCTTTTCTACGGCAGTTTTAAGCTCGTCTATATCAATTGGTTTTAACAAATAATCGAGCGCATTGGCCTTAATCGCTTTTAGCGCATATTGATCGTAAGCTGTGGTAAATATTACTGCTGCGTTGTGTTTTTGGGCATCGGGTATTAGTTCGAAACCATTACCTCCGGGCATGGCAATGTCGAGAAAAATTAAATCGATGGGGTGGTGCGCTAAGATGTCTTTTGCCTCTGCCACCGACCTGGCAATACCGGTAATTTCAACCTGTGCACAGTTCTGTTGCAGTAAAAAAAATAACGACGATCGGGCAAATTCCTCATCATCAACAATAATGGCTTTTAATGTAGTCATGGCTATAGGTTGGTGAATGTATTAAAATGCTCTTATAAAAAAAAATGTAAAAACAAAAAACCAGTACTCTGATTGTCACGTATGTATCATCAAACGAATTCAAAACCACTAAACATAGATGACTATGAAAAACAATGAACTAGAAACAAAAAATGAACTTCAAGATGAACGTTTGTTAAACAGCACCGTAGGCAGAAGATCTTTTCTTCAGTATGCAGGTGCAAGTGCTGCTGCCATTGCTTTGGTTGCTGCCGGTTGTAAAAAAGACCGCGGTTATGAAAATCCAACAATGAATGGTGGTGTAACATTAGATTTTAAAGATGATTTCGGTGTATTAAATTATGCTTATGCTTTAGAGCAGTTAGAAGCAGCGTTTTATATTCAGGTAGCCAACAGTAATACTCAATTCACAGGAACAAATGCTGCTGCTAAAAAAGCGTATTTCCAGGATATTCAGTTTCATGAGATAGCGCATAGAGAATTTTTTAAAGCTGCTCTAAGTACTAATGCGATAGGAAGTTTAGAAGTTGATTTTTCTTCAATAGATTTTACCAGTGAGGCAAGCGTTTTAGGAGCTGCAATGGCATTTGAAGATTTAGGTGTTGCGGCATATAATGGGGCAGGACCGAGAATTAAAACAGGTGCTTATTTATTATTGGCAGGAAAAATTGTTTCTGTTGAGGCACGTCACGCAGCATATATTCGTGATTTGGTTTCGAACGGATCATTTGCAGATCTTAATAGCCTTGCTACTTTGGGTGCCGATAACGGAAAAGGCTTAGATGCTGCTCTAACACCGGATAAGGTTTTAGCTGCCAATGCTGCCGGAAAATATATCAAAACCAAAGTTAGTGTAATCAATCTTTAATTCTTAAAATCAGAAATCATGAATATCGTAAATATATTAGAAGAAATCGAAAAAGTTGATGGTGAAATCTATGAAAGATTAAATCCAAGAAGAGCTGCAATGAAAAGCTTTTTCAACGTAGGTAAAAAAATATCTTTAGCAGCTGTACCATTGGCTTTAAGTTCAATGTTCCAAAAAGCTTATGGACAAACTACTTTACCTGCTGCAGTTGTTGATGTATTAAATTTCGCATTGTCGCTAGAGTATTTAGAATACCATTTTTATAACCACTGTATTGTAGGCAAAACTCCAGGATCAGCAGTTACTGATGTTACTTTTAATTTTCCTAACGCAGCGAGCCAGGCAGCGATTACCACCATTCGCGATCACGAGAAAGCACACGTTGATTTATTGGTAACCACTTTGGGAAGTGCAGCTCGTGCACCAATTGCTTATGCTGATACTGATTTCAGGGCAGGTGGCGCATTTGCCACGGTTTATTCTGATTATAATACCTTCTTAGCTGTGGCACAAGGTTTTGAAGATACTGGCGTTAGAGCGTACAAAGGTCAGGCAGGGAATTTGTTGGTAGATCCAGGAATATTAAAAGTCGCATTGCAGATTCACTCAGTAGAAGCACGTCATGCTTCACATATTCGCCAGATGCGCACAGCAGCTTCGGGAGGAAGTCCAGTATACAAACCTTGGGTAAGCTTAGGTGCATCAGGTCAGGCAAATGACTCTGGCGTAGCTGCGGTTGATGCAGTATATGCGGGAGAAGATTTAACTGTACAGGCAGGGGCAAATATTGTAGGAATAGGTGGTAATGCAGGGATTACCAAAGCAATTGCGGTTGAAAGTTTCGATGAACCATTAGATAAAGCAAGTGTAGTTACAATTGCTAACCTGTTTTTACAACCGGGTAAAAAATTGTAGTCATAATACAAATATTTACATTATTGATTAGGTAATGTTTAGTTTAAGGTAGGGAGGTGGAACTTAGTTTCACTTCCCTTTATTTTAAAATTGTTAAATTGGTAATTATATTATCAATTAAGTAATGCAGATGGAAAAGTATAAACCTAGGCTGAAATATTATGTTCAATTTAAACTTTATTCAGAGTGAATGAATTTTGCAAATCAAAATTTCAATTTCTTCTAATTTAGATAATAAAAAAAGCTATTTTCATTTTGAAAATAGCTTTTTTTATTTGTGAAGTATAACTGAGTTTTCTTGAATATTTATCTTTTCAAGATAAGATTATTGATATTGCACACTTCCATTTTTGCAATCTAATGTAAAAGGTCCGTAAAATACGGCAGGACTACCAAATGGGAAAGATCCAGGTTGACCTAGTACCGAGAATTGAACAAAACTGTTGTCAATATCTCTCCAATAAATATCGTTTCTGTTTGTATGTTGTGATTCAACTGCGTAATGAGAAAATTCACTTCCAGAATTAACGATTGATGATGCCGCTTGTGGATTATTTTCAAGGCCTTTTGATATACACATCACCCTGTCGAAATGTTCTATATTAGAAAGGCCATCAAAAAAGTCAGCTTTCATATCTATCAAATGTGGAAGTATATCATATAGGTCATTCGTTAAGTTATTATAAGATATTGCAAGATAAGGTGTGAAGCCAGTATCTGGAGTAAAACCAGGAGACATATTTACACCTCTATAGGTCCCGAAAACGTTTCTATGTTCTGCCATTCCCTCAAGAGATGCAAAACTTTGGTAGCCCAAGGCATTGGAATGTAAGTTATATAGTTTGACCCTAAAAAGAAGCCGTCCTCGATCTTTATAAATAATATTCCAACCACCTATTGCTGGATAAAAACTATTTGGTGAAGGTGCCTGGGCATATAGTGGTTGAGTTTCTGTGGATGCTGCTTTTGATTTACTTAGTTCTTGTGCTTTTTCGTAAGAATCTACTTTAAAGGTTTTCATTCCTGTCTCTTTAAAATATAAATAATCATTACCTACCTTAACAAATCCATCTTTATTGATGAGCATGGCCTCGGTCGAACCTGAACTGTTTAATCTATAGCTATCTTCAGTAAAAATAAGAGATCCTGAATATTTCGCTTTGAGTTCTGAAAAGCCTCTAAAATAATTTTCCTTATCCTTTGATTCTTTTTCAAGTTTATCCAGTTCGCCGTTGAATTTTTCATAGGTTGTTTGAAGCGATGTGAAATTCAGTGAGCTTTCCCAGGACTGTCTTTGACTTTTACTCATTCCCTTAAGAGCCTTGTAGTAGGAAATAAATGTCGAGTAATCTTTGAATGCTAAATGGTCTTTTTCTAATGTTACTTCAGCCGGAGTAACTTCTTCAATAGTTGTGTTTTGCTTTTTGCATGAGTAGTTAACTACTGCGAACGCGATGAGCATTAAATAGATTTTATTTTTCATAGTATTTTAAATTTACTATAAATGTAGTTATATAATATTTTCATTTGTAGTATTATTATTCTTATTTGTATTTTATTCCTTATTTGTTTGCGATTTTTATGTGTGGTGAAAAGTTAATTTTAATGAAAAATTGTTCTTTTTTTTTAAAAAAAAACTCTAGCTTTTTAACAAAAAAGCCTCATAAGTTTATAACTTATGAGGCTTCTTTTAGACAAAAGAGTTTATCAGTAAGTAATCACCTGTTCTTCCAAATGCTCAGGTAAATCCCTGTAATTATATTTCTGTCCGCGTAACTGTGGTTCGAAACCTGCGGCTTTGATTGATTGCTGAATACCATTGGCCGTAAAACGGTGTGGAGCACCAGCAGCCGATACTACATTTTCTTCGATCATAATCGATCCAAAATCATTTGCACCTGCATGTAAACAAAGCTGCGCCGTAGTTTTTCCAACAGTTAACCAGCTGGCCTGGATATTTTTAATGTTTGGTAACATAATCCGGCTTAAAGCAATCATACGGATATATTCATCAGCTGTTACATTGTTGCTAATGCCGCGAAGTCTTTTTAATAAAGTACCATCATCCTGGAAAGGCCATGGAATAAAGGCCAAAAATCCATTTGCATCAGCAGGTTTTTCACTCTGTACCTGACGGATCCAAACCAAATGTTCGAAACGCTCTTCGATGGTTTCTACATGACCAAACATCATGGTTGCAGAAGTGGTAATATCTAACTGATGGCAGGCACGCATTACATCCAGCCATTCTTGTCCGCCGCACTTACCTTTAGAAATTAAACGTCTCACACGGTCGTTTAAAATTTCGGCACCGGCCCCAGGTAAAGAGTCCATTCCGGCTTCTTTTAAAACTTTTAATACCTCGGTATGCGTCATGCCTTCCAATTTTGCTACGTGTGCAATTTCGGGCGGACCTAAAGCATGAAGTTTTAAATCAGGATATAATTCTTTTAATTTTTTGAAGAGATCGGCATAAAAGGCCAAACCAAGATCAGGATGGTGACCACCCTGTAATAATAACTGATCGCCCCCCAGGCGGAAGGTTTCTTCAATTTTTACCTTATAAGTTTCAATATCGGTAATATAACTCTCATCATGCCCCGGCCTGCGGAAAAAGTTACAGAATTTGCAGTTCGCAATACAAACGTTGGTGGTATTTACATTACGGTCGATTTGCCAGGTTACCTTACCGCTAGGTACCTGAATTTTCCTTAGCTCATTGGCCACAAACATCAATGATGCTGTGTCGGCATGGTGGTATAGATATACGCCTTCTTCCTGAGAAAGAAACTCGAAATTTAAGGCGCGTTTTAATAAATCTGCAGTTTGCATATACAAAGATAGGTAAAAGGGAGGGAAGGTTGAAGGGGTAAGGTTTGAGGTTTGTAAAAAAAAGTATGGAGCGCTAGGAGAAAAGCGTATGGCGTTATAGTGGAGTTTCCATTTTCCATCATCCATTTTCCATCATCCATTTTATCTTCTTAAATTGTCCATCATTTGCCATTTTATATTCTCCATCATTTTCCAGCTTGCGTTTTGCCTTAAAATAATATCTTTACGGTTCTAAAATTAGATATGGTAGATTTTAATCGTTTTACACTGGCCAATGGGTTAAAGGTTTTAGTACATGAAGATGCTACAACCCCGATGGCAGTTTTAAATATTTTATATGATGTAGGTGCGCGTGATGAAGATCCTAACAAAACGGGTTTTGCACACTTATTTGAACATCTGATGTTCGGCGGATCGGTAAACATCCCAAGTTATGATGAGCCTTTGCAAAGGGTAGGTGGCGAGAATAATGCCTTTACGAGCAATGATATCACCAATTATTACATTACGCTGCCTGCTGAAAATATAGAAACAGCATTCTGGCTGGAAAGCGACCGCATGTTAAGCTTAGCTTTTTCTGAAAAAAGTTTGGATACGCAGCGCAATGTGGTAAGTGAAGAATTTAAACAGCGTTACCTTAACCAGCCTTATGGCGATGTTTGGTTAAAACTGCGTCCGCTGGCTTACAAAAAACATTCTTATCGCTGGGCAACCATCGGTAAAGAACTTTCGCATATCGAAAATGCAACAATGGATGATGTGAAAGCATTTTTCAAAAAACACTACACGCCGCAGAATGCCATTTTGGTAGTAGGCGGAAATGTGAAAACAGAAGATGTAAAGAAACTGGCCGAAAAATGGTTCGAACCAATCCCTGCCGGAGAAAAATATAACCGCGATTTGGTGCGGGAGGAGCCGCAAACCGAAGCCAGGCAGGAAACAGTTAAAGCAAATGTGCCCTTAAATGCAATTTACATGGCTTTTAAAATGCCGGGACGTTTAAATGATGATTATTATGCATTTGATCTGTTATCGGATATTTTATCACGCGGACAATCATCGCGGTTATATAACAGTTTGTTAAAAGAACAGCAACTATTTAGCGATATCAATGCCTATATCTCAAGCAGTTTAGATCCGGGTTTGTTTATTGTTGAAGGTAAACTAATAGAAGGTGTTACGGTAGAAACGGCTGAGAAAGCAATTTGGGCAGAACTGGATAAACTAAAAGCAGAACTGGTTTCGGACATGGAGCTAACCAAAGTGAAAAACAAGGTAGAATCGGTACTGGTTTTTTCTGAAATGAGTTTATTGGACAAAGCCATGAATTTAGCCTATTACGAACTACTGGGCGATGCGGCTTTGTTGAACAATGAAACTGAAGCATTTTTAAAGGTTGAGGCAGAAGATATCAGAAGGATATCAAACGAAACTTTCAACCTCAATTCATCATCAACTTTATATTATTTAACTGAAGAAAATGCTTAACAGACAACAGGCGCCTGATTTTAAGCAGGTATCGACAATAAATTTTATCCAGCCCGAAAAAAAGGTAATGGATAATGGTGTTCCCGTTTTTACCATTTATTCGGGAGAGCAGGACCTGGTGCGTATCGAATTTATTTTTGAAAATGTAAACTGGAAACTCGAAAAACCTTTACAGGCCATCGCGGTAAGTGCGCTGATCAACAATGGAACAAACAAATTAACTTCGAAGGAAATAGCCGAACAGATTGATTTTTATGGTGCATTTTTTCAAACAGAATATGTGCAGGATCAATCGTTGGTTACACTCTATACTTTAAATAAACACCTGCATTCGGTACTGCCGATTGTTAAAGACGTTTTATCAGCCAGCCAGTTCCCTCAGCACGAACTTGATATTTATATTCAGAACCAGAAGCAAAAACTTCAGGTTAACCTCAAAAAGAATGATATTCTTTCGAGAAAGGAATTTGCCAATGCCTTATTTGGCGATACGGCTTATGGTGTAAATATAAAAGCTGAACATTATGATGCTTTAAAACGCGAAGATCTGCTCGAATATTTTAAAGCTGCATATGCCCCCAATAATTGCACTATTGTAGTTTCAGGGAAGTTTAATGATGCTGCGTTCAACCTGTTGAATGGTGCTTTTGGAAAAGACTGGGAAAAAAGCAGTGCGGTAAAAAACAGCTTTAATTTCAACACAACCGACAAACAGGTTATTTATGTCGAAAAACCAGAGGCTTTACAATCTGCAATCAGAATCGGGCAATTGGCTATTAACCGTAAACACGAAGATTTTTCCGGACTTCAGATTTTAAATACCGTATTGGGAGGTTATTTTGGATCTCGTTTGATGAATAATATCCGTGAAGACAAAGGCTATACCTACGGCATTGGTTCGGGTATTTCATCTTTACAGCAGGCCGGTTATCTGTTTATTGCCACCGAAGTAGGGGCAGATGTTTGTTCGGCAGCTTTAACAGAAATTTACAAGGAAATAGATATCCTTAAAAATGAACTGATAGGAGAAGAAGAACTCAACCTGGTTCGGAATTATATGTTGGGTTCGATGTTGGGCAGTTTGGAAAATGTGTTCTCACATGCGGATAAGTTTAAGAACATTTACTTTTCAGGCCTGGATTATGATTATTACACCAACTACATTGAAACGGTGAAAAGCATAACTGCCGAAGAATTATTGGCCTTAGCTAATAAATATTTTACTACTGAGCATTTTACGGAAGTAGTAATCGGGAAGAAGTAAGTTTACCCTTTTTATTCGTCATCTCGACTGAAGCGCAGCGGAATGGAGAGATCTATCCAGATAGATTTCTCGACTTCGTTACACTTCGCTCGAAATGACGACTTTTTTGCAATAAATTTAATTACCTATACTGGCATAAATATGCTGTTTGGACAGTTGCCTTTACTTTGAATGATGTATTTGCCGGTACTTCGAATTTATCGCCCGCTTTGATGATCTGCCAGTCAGCACTTTCAGGAAGCAGTGCTTCCAGTTCGCCTTCTATCACGTACATAATTTCTTTTTGGGCTGTTCCGAAGGTATATTCTCCGGGGTTTATAATCCCAACGGTCGATTTTCCTTCGGTGGTTTCGTAACCCAACGATTTTACGTTGCCATCAAAATATTGGTTTTCAGTAATCATATTATAAGGTTTTTGCTAAAACGGCCTTTTGTTTATCGGCCTGGTAAATCTTTTTATAAAAATCGACATATTCACCATATTTTTCCGGAGCATACTTTTTATTGTTCATCGTTTGTGTACGGTTATAAACAATGGTATTATCCTTTACGCTGAATTTCGCTGTATACGATCCGAATTCGGAGGTAATGGTGATGTCTTTTGGTAAAAATTCCACATTATAACCTTTAGGCAGGATATAACTGATTTCGTCATCATCATTGTAACCAAATGGAACAGCGAAATAGGTTTTCCGATTTTCTACTTTAAGCGGAACACTCTCACGGCGGTTAATTTGGATGACCACCAGAAATAACTTATCTCCACCCTTAGTTAATATTGGGTTGGTTTTAAAATTAATCTCTTCTGTAAGCACAGGCACTGTTTTATCAGGCTGTAGGTATTTGTAACTGGTGAGCTCTGCTACCGGGATCGGGCTATCTTCGATAATTCTTTTCCTGAGTTCAACAGGTTCCATCAGTGTCATCGAAAAATTTTCTTCAAACTGGGCATTGCCGTAAGTAGATCTGATTTCTGAACTAGCTGTGCCATCCTCGGCCAGGGTAATTTTCGTTTTCCTGATCTGGTAGTTCTCTTTCGGATTATAAGCCGGGGTATGCACAATTTTTCCGCCATTTTCGGTAACCATTAGTACATTCCTGTCTGAATTGCTATAACCCACAAAGCCCATAGGTTTGTATTGGCTTGTACATTCTAAAAAGGTGGTATCTTTTGGCATGGGTACGCATAATATCATGTGGTTTGCCTGGCCCATGCTCGAATAGTTTGGGTTTAAACTTGGCATATCGTTTCCGATTACAATCAGGTTTGAGGCAATACCTGCTTCGTTAAGCAATGCTTTCATGTAGTTAGAAAGTGCTTTACAATCACCATAATTAACCTGCGCCACTTTTTCGGCCAAAATAGGCCTGAAACCGCCGATGCCCAACTGAACGCTCACATAGCGGGTATTTTGCTGCAAGTGGTTGTATAATATCCTGATTTTTTCTTTAGGTGTTTTGGCATCTTTAATTAAATTCTGCACCATCAGTTTGGTGGCTTCGGGTAATTTATTTCCGCCCTGGTTGAGGTTATATAACCATGAACCGAAATTTTGCCAGTTGTCGAAATTTCCTGATGAGCCATCATATTCAAACTGGTTTGGTGAGGCTTTAACCCAGGCAGAAATATTGTCGATACCGGTACTTAAAGGCTCGCTGGCTACAGCTGCAACATTAGCACTTTTCCATTTATATTGCACTTTTTCGCCGATAATTACAGAATCAGTCTGTAAATTACGACTGGTAAGGTAGCGCATTTTATAGTTTTTTGCCTTTTGGATCGTGTACGACGATTTTTCTACCGATACGCCAAAACCTTTAATATCGCGCCACGACGGAAAATAAAGTATTCCATTATAATCCTGGCTGTAACTGTATTCTATCGTATAGGGATAATTTACACTTACAAATTTTAAAAGTTTTAATCTGTTGTCCTCAAATATCGAGAAATCGGAGATCAGGCTTTGGTCTTTAATATCCGAACTCTTGTAATCTTTGATTTTTTTGCCTGTAGCATCGTAAAGTGTGGCTTTAATATTATAAATGCTGCTGAATTTATCATAAACCTCAGCCATTTCGCTATATTCTTCGCCGGCTTTGTTCAAAATTGTCATGGCCACTTTGAAATCCATCCTTGCTGATCCTAAACCTTTAACATCAAAAAAAGATTCTTCATTTCTGACCACCATAACGGCGTCTTTTTTCAGGTTATCTGGAATTTTGGCTACATCGTAATCTGTTTGTGCAAATGCACTACCCATTGCCAGTAGTCCAAATGCTAAGCTTAAATAGTATCTCATTAGCCTTTCTTTTTAAATACAATCTGCTCGGCCTGTTTTTCTACCACAGCTTTAAACAATTCTTTTAAATCGAAATATTCTTCAGGGGTATAAAATGATTTATTAACGTTAATGGTACTTTTTATCATAAGGGTTTTGCCTTCTGATATATAATTGATGGTGAAAGTTCCATTTTCTTCGGGCAGCTTGTAAATTCCGCCTTTTGGAAGTTTGTCAATTTCGTAATCTTCAGGGAAGTTTACGGTAATACGGTAACTCTCTTTAAATGGATAGGCAAAATCAACGGGAAATTTTCGCTCCTCCAGTTTGAATAGGTTTTCTTTTGTCCGCTCGAAAAGGAGAGGAGTAAAGTATACCAAGTTACCGGCTTCTTCTACATTATCCTCAATTACAACATCCATGCTTTCGCTTAACAGCTCATCGAGGTTATCCAGGTTATCTATTTTATAGGCAGAAACTTCTAAGCCGGTTTTATCTTTTTTCAAATCTTTGATAAACTCGGTTTCATTATTGGTTTTTCTGTATTTATTACGCAGGTTTAAAGCCGAGTAACCTTTTGAATACTGGTTGATTTTTCCTGATAGTTTATGCTCTTTATCGAGCACCATATTGTATACAAAAATCTTTTCGCTTGCAATGCTGGGCTCAGTAGAAAGCCATTTTCCGTTAAAGGTTTTAAAATCCATATAATAACCCTGGTGACTCAGATTTTCGTAATCCAGCATCCCGGCAGGCAGATCTTTATCGGTAGCATCAAGAAAATACAGTTGGTTCCCGATCTGTGTAACTGCAATTACGTTATTAAATGCCGAAATGAGTGGGTAACCGGGGTGCATCCCATTTTCTCTTGTACTGATCAGCACCGGGTAAGCTTCGATTTTTGCCTCTTTTAATAAGCTTAACAGGGCCAGGTTGATATCGCCCGATGAACCGGTTTTCTTTTCAAAAAGGGTCTTTGGGTTAGTCGCGTCTGAATATTTCGAATAATGTTTGTCCCATTTTACATTGTTTTTAACATAGTTGAAGATCAGTTTAACCGTTGCCAGCGTATCTTTTTCTCCTTTTAAAATGCCCGGAAGTACCGACTTTGCATAGCTGTTTTTATTAATATAAGCACCAAAATTTTCATCCTGTGCCAGTTCATTGATGATTTTAGACCATGAGCCGTTATAATCGTGGTAAACATCACCGGGGAAATTGGTCGCCCTAAGCTCAAATTCTATTTTGGGATTGTAATCATCCATAGTAGTAACATAAGGCTCATCCTTTAATGCAGGAATGTTGGCTACGCAATATTTATCGTACACTGCGTTGGAGCTTACGCCGGCTATATATGATGCATTTACATTTTGATGAAGCGGATGATCTACCTGGTAATAACCACTCATATTGGTTTTATAATTAAAATATTCAGGTATCCTTACGTTATACTCCGACCACAGTGTTGGCACACTCGACTGGAATTTCCAGCCGCGGAGGGTAAAAATAAAATCAGATTTGATCCTGTATTTAAACTCAATAATAGATCCTTCCTTTACATTTGGCAGGGCAAACTTCTTGATCACATAATTTTTATTAAACTCCTCGGTAAATTTGGCATCCTTGTTTAGTTTACTGGTAACCATTTTGCCATCAACCATATTATAGGTTGCTGCATCCATGTAGTTAAGATCTTCTTTTGCCGAGCCGCTGCTTTTGTAAAGTTCTACTTTAAAATTGGCCAGGTCATACCCGTTTTTGTTCAGGATTTTGTAGCGGATGTGCCTTTCAAAAACATAAATAAAACCGCTGGAAGAAGGGCTGATTTCGAAATAACATTCGCCTACATCAAACAATTTAACTGCCGATGCCGAAGAATCTGCTCCAGAAACTTTCGTTTCAAATTCTGCCGGTGCAATTTTTCCGAATTTAAATTCCCTTTTTACATTTTGGCCCGTTTGGGCATAGAGACTGCCAACCCCAATGCATAGCATTAAAGTCAGAAATTTGAGAGCATTTTTCTGCATTATATAAATAGTTTATTGGTTGATGCAATTATAAAAACAATCTTTTAAATATTTATAAATAATTGAAGTACAATAATAAATTTAAAGGAGGGATAGGTGCTGTAAGTTCATCGATTATTGCTGGAATATCATTTGTAAACAGATCATATACCTGCTCCTTTTTTTACCGGTTGGCTAAGGGATTCATTTTGGCAGATTAGGGCAATTGTCAGCCAAGCTCAATATTTAAGCATTTTTATCTTTATGCTTTTATTTTCGCGTTATTTCCGTATCTTTGCCTGGCAAATAATAAATCCTAATTTATTTGCTATGCAACTCGATTCCACAAAATTTATTGCCACAGGTTTAACTTACGACGACGTACTTTTGGTACCCGCATATTCAGAAATTCTGCCCCGTGAAGTAAATACATCCACTTTTTTAACCAAAAAAATCAAACTTAACGTTCCGTTGATTTCTGCAGCAATGGATACCGTAACAGAGGCCGAGCTTGCCATTGCCATTGCGCAAAATGGGGGTATCGGGATGTTGCACAAAAACATGACTATTGAAAGACAAGCTGCTGAGGTACGTAAGGTAAAACGTTCTGAAAGTGGCATGATCCAGGATCCGGTTACTTTACTGGAAACAGCAGTTGTGGCCGATGCTTTCAAAATCATGAAAGAACACAGAATAGGTGGTATTCCGGTAGTAAGCAGCGATAATAAATTGGTTGGTATTATTACAAACAGGGACCTGCGTTTTCAGAAGGATATGAAAAGACCGGTTTCTGAAGTAATGACGAAAGAAAACTTAATCATTGCACCAGAAGGTACTACATTGGTACAGGCTGAAGAAATTTTGCAGAATCATAAAATCGAGAAACTTCCGGTAGTAAGCAAAGATGGCTACCTGAGTGGTTTAATTACTTTTAAAGATATATCGAAAGTTAAAAATTATCCTGTTGCCTGTAAAGATGAACGCGGCCGTTTACGTGTTGGTGCTGCGGTTGGCGTAACTGCCGATACCATCGAAAGGGTTGATGCTTTGGTTGCAGCTGGTGTTGATGTAATTACCATTGATACCGCCCACGGACACTCGAAAGGTGTGGTTGATAAATTAAAAGAAGTTAAAGCTAAATATCCTGATTTACAGGTTATAGTTGGTAATATTGCTACAGGTGCTGCTGCAAAGTTCCTGGCTGATGCCGGTGCTGATGCAGTTAAAGTAGGTATTGGTCCGGGTTCTATTTGTACCACCAGGATTATTGCCGGTGTGGGTGTTCCTCAATTATATGCCGTTTACGAATGCGCCAAAGCATTAAAAGGCACAGGCGTACCGGTTATTGCCGATGGCGGTATTAAACACACCGGCGACATTGCTAAAGCAATTGCTTCGGGTGCTAGTACTGTAATGGCAGGTTCATTATTTGCAGGAGTAGAAGAATCACCAGGCGAAACCATTATCTACGAAGGACGTAAATTTAAATCTTACCGTGGTATGGGATCTATCGAAGCCATGGAGCAGGGTTCTAAAGACCGTTATTTCCAGGATGTGGAAGATGATATTAAAAAGTTGGTTCCTGAAGGTATTGTAGGTCGTGTACCATTTAAAGGTACTTTGGCCGAAGTAATGTATCAGTACATTGGCGGTTTACGTGCAAGTATGGGCTACTGCGGAGCAGCCAATATCGAAGCCTTACAGGAAGCTCAATTTGTACAGATTACTGCTGCAGGTATGCGCGAAAGTCATCCGCACGATATCACCATTACTAAAGAAGCACCTAATTATACCAGATAAGGCTTTAGGTGTAAGGCTTAAGGTATAGGGTAAATGAAAATACCTGACAATTTTAAAGAATAAATGAACGGGGCATCGGTTTACGATAGCCCCGTTTTGTTTTATGCCAGACCTCGCAGGTTTTCGAAACCTGCGAGGTCTAGAAAGTCTTTAAACTTCTCGCCTCGGTTCGTGTCGCCACGAACCGAAAGGATATTTGGCTAAGGTGTCTTAGGTGGTCAATATTTTTTTGGGAAATGTTGGGTTCAGTATTAATGGCAGCCGATAGTCCTGCTATCCCTCCAAGTCCGCACTCGTTCCTCGCTTGCGGGCTTTCCGTTCTATCAGGTTTATTTAACCTAAAACAGAGGTTGTTTGGAGCAGATTAGATTTGTAAACTGCTCGCCCTCGTCTCGTTTTGTGTCGCCTTGCCTTGGTTCGTGTCGCCACGAACCGGAACTAAACAAAGACCTCGCAGGTTTTTTAAACCTGCGAGGTCTAATGGAAAAATTCGCAAAATAAAATTTGGCAGATAGATTTTTTTAATATATTTGTCGACTAAATCTATAGGATTTATATAATAATTATGAAAACTCATCAAAAATCACGCATCTATTGTTGTTGTTGCCATGCTAAAACAGTAATCGAATATTTTCGAACGGGCCGTTAATCAACAATAAATAAAACAAACTATCAACTAAATCATGAACAAAAGTTTACTCTTTCTCTTTTCATTTTTGCTTTCGGCAGGCATCGCTTTTGCCCAGAGTCCAATAACAGGTATTATCAAAAAATCCAGCGGTGAGCCGGTACCCCGTGCAACCATTAAAGTTAGGGGCACCAATATTACCGTAAGCGCCGATGATAACGGTGCTTTCAAAATCGACGCAAAACAGGAACCGCCATTTTACCTTCAGGTAAGTTCGGTAGGTTATAAACCTCAGGATTTTCAGATTTTAAGGTATCAGGAAACTCCTATCGAGCTGGTTTTGGTAGAAAGTGCCCTTTTAGATGAAATCGTGGTAACCTCACGTCGCCGTTCGGAGGTTTTACAGGATGTGCCTATTCCAATTACCGTTATCGGTGGTCGTGCAGCAGAAAATGCAGGTGCTTTTAACGTAAACCGTTTAAAAGAATTGGTGCCTTCGGTACAGTTATATGCCTCGAATGCCAGAAATACAACACTTAACATCAGGGGACTGGGTTCTACATTCGGTTTAACCAACGATGGTATCGATCCAGGTGTAGGTTTTTACGTAGATGGTGTTTACCACGCACGTCCGGCAGCAACCTCAACCGATTTTCTTGATATCGAACAGATCGAAATTTTACGCGGTCCGCAGGGTACCTTGTTCGGTAAAAACACTACAGCAGGTGCATTTAACATCACCACCAGCAAACCAACTTTAACGCCCAGCGCAAAAGTAGAATTAAGTGTGGGTAATTATAATTTCATCCAGGCCAAAACTTCTGTTTCAGGAGCCCTGGCAAAAGATCTTGCTGCAAAAATTTCAATTTCAGGTACACAACGCGATGGAACCATCTGGAACACCAGGGAAGAACGTAAATATAGCGGACAGAATAATCTAGGTTTTAAAGGTCAGTTGTATTATACCCCTTCAGAAAAATTACAGGTATTGTTAAGCGGCGATGTAAGCATTCAGCATCCGGCAGGTTATCCGCTGGTAATTGCAGGTGTTGCAACAACTGAGAGGAGTGCATATCGCCAGTATGCTAAAATTGTTTCCGATTTAGGTTATCAGCAGCCTAAAATCGATCCTTTTTCAAGGGAAATCAATACCAATACGCCTTGGCGCCACAACCAATCAATTGGTGGTATATCATTAAACGTAGATTATAAAATCGGTAACGGAACACTTACCTCAACAACGGCTTGGAGATTCTGGAACTGGGATCCTACCAACGACAGGGATTTCTCGGAATTAGCTGCTTTAACCAAATCGCAGGGTACTTCGCGCCACGATCAATATTCGCAGGAAATCAGGTATGCCGGGAATATTACGGATAAATTAAGCGGGGTAGTTGGCGTATATTTATTGGGTCAGAATTTAAAAGGTTTAGCGCAAACCGAAGAAGTAGGTAAAGATCAGTGGAGATTTGTGCAAACCAGCAATACCGGTAGTCAGGCTTTATATTCAACCCCGGGTTTACTCGATGGTTTTGGTATCAAAACCAACTCTACCATCAAATCGTTAAGTGCTGCAATTTTTGCGCAGGTAGATTGGGAAGTATTGAAGAACCTTCATGTGTTACCAGGTTTAAGGTATACGTATGATAAAAAAGATGTTGATTATGATAGGGTAACCTACGGCGGTTTACAAACCAATGATGCTGCTTTACTGGCGCTCAAAGCGGCTGTATATGCAAATCAGCAGTTTACAACAAAGGTTGATAACAACAATTTATCGGGTAACTTCACGGTATCTTACCGTCCGAATCATAACTTAAACGTTTATGGAACTTTCTCTACCGCTTACAAACCAGTGGGGGTTAACGTAGGTGGTTTACCAACTACTTCTACCGGAGCAGCCGATTTATCGGTAGCTGTTGTTAAACCGGAGTATGTTCAGCATTACGAATTAGGTGCTAAAACAAAACCATTTAAAGGTGCTATCGTTAACATCAGTGCATTTAATACTGATATCAAAGATTACCAAACCAATGTTCAGTCGCCGCAATTGGGTGTTAACAGGGGCTATCTGGCCAATGCCGAAAAAGTTAGGGTAAAAGGTCTGGAAATTGACGGCAGTTACCAGTTGGAAAGATTTTTAACCTTAAATGCAGCTTTAGCTTATCTTGATGGTAAATATGTAAAATTTACCAATGCACCACTTCCGTTAGAAGAAACCGGCCATACCGAACTGGTAAATGGTGTAGCCACGCAGGTAGCGTTTAAAGATGCTTCAGGCGGGAGATTACCGGGTGTGTCGAAATGGAATATATCTGGTGGTGCAGAATTGAGTACTGCCGGGAATCTGGCGACAAAAGAGGGCAGGTATTTTATCGCAGGTGATGCCAGCTACCGTTCAGAATATTCTTCTAACCCTACACCATCCAGCGTGTTAAACGTTCAGGGATACGCTTTATTTAATGCAAGGTTAGGTTTCAAATCAGATAAATTCTCACTATTTGTTTGGAGCAGAAATATTGCCAATAAAAACTACTACGAGCAATTACAGGCTGCGGCAGGTAACTCTGGTTTATACGCTGGTGTATTGGGCGATCCAAGAACTTATGGTGCAACAATCCGTTATACCTTCTAAAACAGTAAAATAATCTTTTTTCTAATATATTTGGTTAACAAGGAGTGGCGTTATGCCATTCCTTTTTTTATTTAGGCTAAACCTATCAGTATCTATGTAATAAAAGTGATCTTAGTTCAAGTG
>NZ_QNQU01000050.1 GCF_003315595.1 Pedobacter miscanthi
TGCCATTGTAGTAAGTTTTAAAGTTTTGAAAGAAATAAGTTGTTTAGCGCAGAGCGCTTGGGGTGACTTGCATGGAGCTTAGGATTTGGCGTTGAGCATAGGGCGGTTGATTTTTAACTTGCCTTACCTTCAACCTTTATGCCTTCTAGCTTCCTGTCTTTTAACCTTAAGCTACGCTTTCGGCCAATCGTTAAGATGCTCTGCGTTGCCTAATTTTAGCTTGCGGGCTGAAATCTGGAATTTAAGCGTCATCGGATGATCGCCCACAATGTTTATTCCTTCGGAATATTTAACAATGTAGCCGTCTTCGAAATCAACTTCTTTCATTTTGGCATCTTCTTCGGATTTTTTGATCAGAAGGGTTCCTGTAATAGGTTTGTACTGGTTATTTACCATCGCCTCGATTATTGAGGTGTCTTCGGTTGACTCGATCTCAATGTCGATGGTACCGCCGTAAACTCCGGAAGAGGGTCTTCCTTTAGCATCTACATCACGGTTTAACGCATAGGCACAATGAAGCACATCGTACTCCTTGCCTGAAAAATTTAATCTAGCTTTGAAAGCCATAGTTTTAAAATTTAAAGGTTAAAAAAATAGAATTTTACGTAGCGTCCGCTACTGTATATTATAAACCAAATATTAGGCCAATTATTGTGTATCTACCTCATATAGAAGCGCTAACAAGCGCACAAAAATTAAAGAATATTAGTTTCTGATACCGGAAACACAGATTTTGGGGCGGAAAAAAAATGTATTTTTTTTGAAAATAGTTGCCGTCTCATTTTTACTACATGCCATAGCTTAAAATATTGTAGCATTTTAGGGCAAAGTGTTACTTTTGGCAACAGTTTTAGGCTATATAAGAGTTAATTTACAAAACTATATAGTTTACGAACAGATTAATTACTGCCAAAAAAGTATCAGAAATCTGTGCAATATGGTAATAAGGCAGAAGGAAGTAAAGTGTGAGCAGAAAGATAAAAACATATACATTGGACTTAGAAAACAGACCATAGTAAGGCATGGAATTTAAGCTCCGAACAACTGATTTATAAAAGATTGCTTGCCATTAATCTCATAAAAGATCATATTCAGAATAAACCAGTAGCATATAAATACAAACAACATAAATATCAAGCTCACCACCAGAGTTATCAAATATGGGTTTTTAATTTTTTGTAAACAGGATACCACGAGCAAAAAGATCAATGCAACAATTATTCCGGCAATCGATCCAATCTGAGCCAAAATTTTCAAAACCGATTGCGCATTAAATTCCGTCAAAATATGATCGGATATATACCAAATCGTAATGCCCACAGCAGTAATTGCGAACAGTATAATACCAATAATCAGTTTTTGAGCATTTTTCATTGTTATTTATGCCTATGTTTTTACTGAAATCGCGGTGTTCGGGTTATAAGAAATCATCAAAACCTTTCACCTTTATACAAAACTTCAAAAGTATCTTTTCCTTTAGGAATATGAAGATATAGTTTATAGAATTTAGTTATTTTCTCTCCATTGGGTGTTTCAGTTTTACCCCAGATAGGACTTGCGTTTTTAAGTGCCGGATCATCACTGGTTTGTTCAAGGCAAACAATTTTACCATTACCATATAGCCTCATGTGATATTTTTCAAGAGGCTCCAACTTAAATCCGGGAATCAGGAAGTGAAATTTATCCGATTCTTCTATGGCTTGCAGCTTTTCCTGATCGATGTAAGAAGAAATAATCTCTGCAATATCGCTTTGAAAGCCCAATCTAAAATAGTCGTCCATTTTTTTAGCGTTAATCAGGTTGTAATAGTACCGATAGGCCGCCTCCGTTTTAGCCAAAAGTTCCTTTTGGTCCAATTTACTAAGGTCCTGGCTTTCTGTAGCTCCAACTAGTTTATAAGGCACCTCGGCATCAAATGTAATGGTGTATTCGTAATAATCCTTCCCTGCCGCAACGAAAGTTTTTCCATCAGGCTTGGTTTCTGATCGATGGGTAATTACCACCTTTTGATTTTTGTAGGCATTTATCCGATCCGATTCTTTACGCCCAACAAGCTCAATTTTAATAGCCGTTTGTGCGGTGAGGTGCGCTGTTCCTTCTCCATCTGTTACGGTTTTTTGCGGATATAAACGGTATGTTAATGTTTGTTTGCCCGACTGGTTGATATACGGATTTATACAAATGGGTGTTATCGCGCTTCCATCTTCGAAAAATCTAAAAACAGGTACATTGTTTACCAAAATTTCAGAGAAACATTGGTTTTGGCTGGCAGAGAAATAATATTCAATGTCTTGCTGAGAAGGAGGCCTAACAAAACCGATTTCCTTTTGAATATAATTCTGCGCCGTAATTTTATCCGAGTTGGAATCGGTAATAGGAGGTTGTTGAAGGGTATTCCTATTGGTATCACAATTAAGCAGTAAACATGTAGCTAAACAAAATAACAGTGTTCTTATCATTTTTATAAAATTTCGAAAGTATCTTTTCCTTTGGGGATATGGAGAAAAATCATGTATGCTTACCGATTTTATAGAAATAAGCTGAATCCAAGCATACAATATCTTTATTATTTTTTTTGTTGCGCTGAAATAAAAGTCCCCTTTTCGTTAAAAATTTTTATACCTTTTTGATTTGGGCGTTTGCACATAATAGTTTGGTTCGAAAATGTTATCTGATCATATTCTAATGGAACGACAAGTTTCCCTGTCTCAGTATCAGCTACTCCCAATTGGTCTATTGTTCCGCCATCCGCTTGGCGTATTGGTTTTCCTACAATTACCAGCCTAGGATGGTCTCGCTGTAAAGTATAGGAATTCAACTCATAATTGGGTTTCACTAACCGTCTATTTTTCTTATCTACCCAATAAAGGGCATTTGCAAATTCATTTTCATTTAATGCTACCTGCACATAATTTTTCACAAAATTTTGCTGACTTATGTCATGATAAACGGGTTTTACTAACCATTTACCATTCCAATCAATAATTCCCTTTTTTGCAGTTTTTGCATCTCCGCAAATTGCATAACCCGTTTCACTGTACCTGTCGAGTTTAAATTTTGGGATAAAATAGGTATGTAAACTTTCTACAGACTTATCCTTTTGGGCAATGGAAACAATTATTTTGCTTATTGTTGCAGAGAAATAGATTGATTTGGTTACAAATTCGTTAGATTTTGAACTGCTTTGCATGGATTCGGATTCCAAGAATTTTCGCAGTTCGTTTTCCGAATTAATTTTACCCTCCGAAATTTTATCTTTAGCTTTTTTCAGTTCTTCAAGCAGTTTTATCTGCGGCGTAAACTCAAATGACTGCGACCCTTTGGTTGTTAAATATTTGCCGTTTTTGTAAAGTGCATTTATTTCTATTTTTTCAGCTAGTGTAGCGGGTACTTTAAATGTAAATTCATTATTGTTAAATTCAATAATTTCAATATCACCTTTATCTGTTTTTATTATTTTTTGGCCCTTTTCCAAATAATAATCTTTGGTGTTTGTAAAATTAGTAATTACTTTCGCTTCTACTCCTACTATCGGTCTGCTGTTGTTCTGAAAAAAATATAATTCGCTATTTATCATTTTATCGTTTTCAAAATATGGCATTTTCTTTGCATCCGATTTATTAAGGATTACAGTTGAGGCGTTTTCGTTCGTGCCATCTGCATATATTACCTTTTGAATTTCGAATTTCGGTTTGCGATCTGGATTATTATTAAAATAAAAATTATCAAAACCTAATAACCTCACTAACTTAAATTCATCATAATTTATAAAAAAGAAACTATTTGGAAATCTATTGGTCGTTTCTATTTTCAATGAATCGAAAAATGAGGGCTTATAATTACTTCTATCTTTAAAAGCCATAATATCTGTACTCAACTCATCTTCGGGAATTGGTTCAACAGAGATTTTAACTGAACTAAGCGCTATAGCACTATCTAATTCAGCAATTTTATCATCCACTTTTTTCTGCAATTCTTCATTTCGTCTACTACAAGACACCATCAAGAATAACAATGCTATAGCTAAAAGTTTTTTGATTCTGAAATCACCAGTCAAGCCATTAATCATTTTTTGATATTATTTTACAACTTTAATCTTATCGGAATTCAATTTATATGTGTAAAAAAAGTCATTAAGTTTTTATAAATTGAAACTATCCCGTTTATGCCTTTTGCCGAATGGCATTTGGCCTGGACAGCTTTATTTTGGCAATATATTCTATCGTATTACTTCAAAGTCTGTTTTGCCTTTGGCGATATTAAAATAAACCTGTAGCGTCATCATTATAGAATCTCGAAAGTGTCTTTTCCTTTGGGGATATGGAGGTATAACTTAATAAAAGTTGCCTCTGTACCACCTTTTTCATTTTTACTTTTACCCCAAATTGATGATTCTCTTTTCAATCTTAAATCCTCGCTTGTTTGCTCCAAACAAACAACTTTACCGTTAGCGTATAATATGGGTTTATAATCTTTTAACGGCTCCAGTTTAAAAGAGGCATCTTTAAATAAGAATTCATCCTCTAAAAAAGATTCTTTCACGAACTCGCTGTTAACATATTCGGATATAATCTGATTGGTATTTGCTTCATGTTTCAGCCTAAAGTATTCGCTACTTTTTTTATTATTTATAATATCCCATATGTATTTATATGCCAATTCGGTTTTTTTCAATAGTTCAGCAGGTGCTATCTTAGCTAAGTCTTCACTATCCTCCAAACCTTTCAATTTGTAAGGAACTTTTGCTTCAAAAGCAAGGGTATATTCGTAATAATCTTTACCATCACCAATAAAAGATTTTCCATCTGTTTTTGTAGCGGCATGGTTTGTGAGTAAAAGCTTCTGATTATCAAAACCATTTACCGTATCGGCATTATTGCGTACATATAATTTGACGTCGAATTTGGTATATGGAGTAAGTGTATTAAACCCTTCTCCATATGTTCTTTTAGTCTGAGGATAAAGCTTATAGGTAATCGTCTGTTTACCGGAATGACTAATGTAGTTGTTTAAAATAATTGGCGACATGATCCCACCATCTTCAAAATAGTTGAACACAGGAATATCGTTTACCAGTACCTGAAAAAAGCATTGTTCGTGATTTACATAAATATAGTATAGCGGTTCATCAGCATACCTTTTAATTGCTTTTATCTGATTCTGCAAAGCATTTTCTGCTGTTATTTTTTCTTTGTTAGAGTCGGTAATGGGTGGTACAGTATTATCCATAGAATTATTTTTTTGTTTGCATGCTCCCAGGCCAAAAAGAGTTAAGAGTATGATGTACTTTATTTTCATTATTGTGGTGTATTATTTTTATAAAATAAATTAATCTTCATCATGGTAAAGGTCTTATCCTTAAACAAATGAAATTCTGTATCAATTAGATTGCTTTCTGAATCACCATCCCAAGTCTTCTTTGTTTGATCGGACTTTTTTACACCCAACTTAACCTTCCCCTTAATCCCTGAAAAATAAATTTTATCCTGATAAAAAAGCCCTTCGGTTTCATTGGCTCCGTATGTACGGGTATGGACCAAATGAGACTCAAGGTTTGCTTCCAACATGGCATCATATTGGGTATGGCTGTTTTTAAAAAAAGTAGAAGCCAAAAAAGGTGATATGGGGACGCAGCCTACAACATGGATGCGCCCTTTTACCATTAGTTCGGCCTGCATTTTTATGGCATTATCTCCAATTACTTTACCTGCACTGTTGCTAAAGGCTTGTTTTAAAGAGTTTTTGATATTTACCGAACCGGCAAACTGTTGGTGTGGTGCAGGTGCAGAAATTTTAATCTTATATTCCTGGTTTATACTGCCACTGAACATAATTTTAATTTTGGCATCGTAGCCGGCACGGTCTAATAAGGTCTGCAAACCTTTACCGATTTCTCCCTCTGCCGTTTTCCGTCCAAAGTTCCGCCCTGTTTTGTACATATTATCTCCCAATGGATCATTTTCATCAAGTTTTTCTTTTTTAAGATCTCCAAATTCTTCTTTGTACACATATTCTTCCTTACCTTCTTTGTTTACCTTCTTTTCCTGGGTAAGGGCTCTCTGTACAATGTCTTTTAAACTTAGTGATTTTTCAAATTTGATGCCAATTACCGGATCAGCCTTTACATTAAATTCGGTAATGTAATGCACCAGATCGTTCTTTTTTTCCAGATAGGTGGCATAGGTAAATGCTACCTTGGGGAATATGAAATCGAAGCCCAGATCTTTTACTTCCTTTTGTACTTTTTGGGCATCTTTTAACAAACGTACGGCCTTTTTCAATTTCGGCAGTTTGGCCGCAGCCGATTCTCCCATGGTAAGCACGGCAATAATAAGCTCAACAATCATTACGATAATGGTAAGGGTTAGAATTCCTTTTTCCACCAGATCTCTGTTGTTGTCGGTATAATTGGTCAGTTTACTAAACTTGCCACCACTGTAATTCCATTTTTTAGCGTAGCCTATGCCATACATTTCGGCTTCTGACACAAAAAAATCAATGGCCAGGTTAGTGAGCATAACATAAGCATCGCCCATGGGGAAGTACTTGAGTACACTCAGATACAGATCGATATAATGTTTGGCCCTTTCGTGCAGTCCCTTAATTCCCTTGATTACGGAAATAGGTTCGGGTTTGCCACGGTATACGATCGGATAATCGCCTGTGAAATCGTATGTGGCCTGTAAAATCCATAGGGCATCGGTAAAGGCATTGATCACCAATGTGGCTTTTTTAGGATCAGGGAAGTATGCGCAGGAATGAATGCCCAGCTCATACCTGTTGGGTTTTAAGCCCAATGCGGAAGGGAACATATCGCCCTCAAAAGAAAATATCTTCAATTTTCCTTCCTCTCCGTTAAGCGGAATATCTTTAACAACACTGCGGTCTCCGTTATAATTTACAAGCTCGCTATAAGTGATCTTCTTTAAATCGTGTTTTTTACCATTTTCGAAGCTAATGCATGCATCATTCTTAATGCCTTTTACGAATACCGAAAGATCAACCGGCTCTTCGTAATTGGGGGTGATGGTATTGTAAAAAATTGTTTTTAAATTATTTACCTTAAAGGTAAGTACGGTTTTACGGTTGATTTTGTGGATGGGCCTATCTTCGTTGGTTATATAATCGAACTGCTTGGCCTTTCTTTCTCCATAACCAAATGCTTTCAACTGATTTTTGATTCCGTTGGTATAAAAGAAACTTAAAATGGCGTTGGCGCGTTTTTCGGTCAGATTATCATTGTATTCGTAAGTATTCCGAATATCGGCATACGACTCGATGGTAACGGATATATGAGCGTTTTGCTTCAGGTATTTAATCACGTTTTTCAACAATGCCTGACTGGCCGAAGGCACTTCGTACTGATCGGTATCGTAAAAAATATTGAGGCTAAAGGTAAATTTCTCTTCGGCAATACCCATGGTGCGCGGGTCTGTATTACTGAAAACGGTTTTAAGGTTTTCCCTATCGTGGATATTGATTTTGGAAAAGGTACAACTATCAAACTTAATGGGCTGTTTGTCTTCTTCGCCAATGGTAATTACCTTATTGCCTTTGGGCAGGGGTACAATCTTGGTCAGTATTTTACCGAAGCTGTTTTTGATAAACAGGTGGGTGGCATGTTTTAAATCGCCTTTGGGTGTGGTATCTTTAACATAGCCTGTTGTACCTTCTACACTCAACTGGATATAAAACTGCTCGAGGGGTTTTTCGGCACCGATTTCTTTTCTCCACTGTAAAACATCGCCTGCAGGGATATAAACGTCTAACGCGCCCCCGTTACATTTTACGGTATAGGTTTTACTTATTTTCTGATTATCATCTTTAAAAAGATTAAACTCGCAGTTATAGATATGAACAGTACAATTGTAGCCATTTAAACCTTCCAGTTCGAGGTGCAGATGCAGGGGGACATTATATTGGGTGGGATTGCCTTCGTGTATCTGTTTGTTGTTCCCTTCAATATTTTCCCTCCAGTAAGAACTTACAACCCTAGGCGGACTGTAGGCGCGTACAAAAAGGCCAGTACCGCCTTCCAAATCCTTAAAACCTGTTAAACTGGCCTCCACATAGTAGAAAACCTTGCCTGCCTGAGCTTTTGAAATAAATAAGGTATATGGCTTGGTGCTTGGTTGTACGCCTTTATAATAGTCGACCTTTTTATCGGCCGATTGCCTGATCCAGGTGATATTTTTTTTCTTATCGGCTTCGGTTGTACCAGGAAACCATTCGCCAACAACAAAGCCCACGGTAGATCCCCCATCTATCACAACGGAATAACCTGGCTTAGATTTATCTTTATGAACTTTGCCTTCGCCGCTCCAAACAATTTTTTTTATACCTTTCTTTGCCATGTTTTAGCCTATATAAATTATCCGTCAATTACGCCGCTATTCAAATCCTCAGTTTCCTGCATATCCTTAGCCGCAATCATCGGGTTAAGTGTTTTCTGTACTTCTTTATTGGTATTGTCGAAATTCTGTGCGGTAGGTTCTGCCATCTGCCCATGTTTAATAATCTTGATGCAATCTTTACCACCAACCGGACAGGTTGCCTTAGAAGTTTCGAGCAGGATTTTACCGCCATTATCGAGCAGGGTCTCTTCATAGAAATCAGACCATTCTGTTACTACCGCCGTACATGGAGAGTTGTTCTTTTTTGAACAGCTTCCAAAAGTATTTTTTTCAAATGTTGAGCCTATATCTTTATGGGTGGCGATGGGCTTTTTACTGCCTTTATCGTCATTTGCATAATTTTTCTGGTTTGTTAAAACTTTTAAATTATCCGGGCTTGTACCAAAATTGCACAAACAAATGGCTCCCTGTACTACAATATGTTTTTCAGCCATATCAATTTATTTTAAGCTATTTAAACCAACTACCCCAAAAGCTTTTTTCCCTTTTGTTCGTTTTATCACCATCTAAAAACACCAAACTTTCTATGGATGATGATGCTACATTGGTTGGTAGTTTCTCATCATCAAACTTATCTGTTGAAAATAGTTTTAATGTTACTTTCTTTTCCGTAATTTCTTTCACCCACCATTCAGCAATGATAATCTGTATGACTTTGGTTGCCGGACTTAATATATATTTAGCCCTATAGCCTCCTGTTGCCGAGTTTATTTCGTCCTGTTCCAATATACCCTTATGCTCCAACTGAAGCGCCCCAAAGTAATTGGTAAACGGATTTACAGTTTCGACAGTTTTATAACCCAATGCCGTGGGTTCGAGATTGGGGAATAACAGGTTTTCTTCTACCGTGAGCTGCTGTTTATAGTTTTTATAGATCGACTGGAAATAAGTCTGTATAAACCAATCTTCCCGAAAGCAGATCTGTATAAAATTATCATCCATTAGTCTTTCATTCATTAAACGGATGTATTTGGCAGCATAATCACCTTCAAAATAATTTTCAATTTCAGATCTAACTTTAACCCATCTTTTCCTGATTTCGTCGCAATTAGTCACCTTTAAAAATTTCCCGTCCGGTTTCGTTTCAACAATTAATGGATAAAATATGCTTCCAGCCTGATAGGCCAGTTTATCTGCCACTAGCTCTGGGATTACTTCGTTAACGTAAACAGCACTTGTTCTATCTAACCGGTATAAAAAATTCTGCTCCTGGTTTAAGCCCAAGTAGGTTAATGATAGCTCATATTTAACTTCATGGGCTTGTTTTTCTTCTTCAAATAGGATGGTAAGGCCATAATTCAATACATTTCCTTCTTTACCAATCTTTTTTTCTAACCCAAAATTCCCATCAAACTGAATAGGCTGGTTTGCTTTTTCAGTTTCTCCGGCAAGCTTTTCTACCTCGGGGGCAGTTCCGCTATCATCAAGCAACAAACTTCTGTAATTCATGGTTAAGCTAAATAGACCGTTAATGGCTGATGATCATATTGTAAATGATAAATAACATAATGCCCAATACAATGAGTACCGCATTATACATTCTTTTCGTTTTATCGGAACCCTTCCTGAAATAACTGATAAATATTTCGATCAATAGATATAGGCACCACAAAAAAATCCAGCCCAGGTTCAAAAAGTAACCGATAGGTACCGACATACCGCTATTGCCACCAATGGAACCGTTGTTATCGAACCACGAATCCCAGTGATCATATAGGTATATCAGTAAAAAACCGACAACTAAAATGCTTATTCTTATGATCAGATGTTTTTTCATAGTTTAAATTTAATAGGTAACACGTACTCTGTTTGGTGTTGGATCCATACCTACGCCATCAAATTCGGCAGACCAATGCAGGTATTCGTTCCTTAACTTCCTCAGGTCGTTCTGCTCGTCCAACTCCCTTTGATAATCGGCAAAGCGTTGTTCAGGAAGTTTAGCGCCTTTATACTTCGAATGGATATCTTTGAATGATTTAAAAGCATATGGGCTTACATTTTTGTGCATCGAATCCTGAAGTTTCTTTTTTACACGTACCAGTAAAGGATCAGCGGAAATGTCGTATTTCTGGTCAACCAGCAGCGCCTTGTTGATTGGAAATTTTTCTTCGAATTCCAATTCATAATCGATCATCAGGTGCAGCGGGATGTAACTGTATGTGTTTTTGAGATTACGTTCACCAGAAAGTTTCCGTCTATATGGATGTAGGGTTAATTGTTTTTCAGTATACCATCCTTCCGAAATCAGTCTGTTTTTTTCTGCATTCTGCACGTCCTCTGATCCGTTGATCAGCTCATCAACTTTTTCGGTCCCATTGGTGTAACTACCACCAATGTCACAGTGTACGCCGGGCAAACTTTTCTGCAGCCCAACCCTTGCATTGGTAAGGGCAAAATTTTCACGGTGTTCGTTTTCTGCTGTAAGGTGAAGAACGCACTTCGCTTTCCCGATGTTGTTCAGATTCAGCTCGGCAACATCATTCGTAAAATCATGATTCAGCGCTGTTACCGAGGCTATGGATGTAGCTCCCGGTTCGTAAGAAGAAACCGTATCGTAAATACCCAGGAAACGCACCTCCAACCGCTTTACAATTATGCCCGCATCTTTAAACTGTTTACCCAAATAACCATGTGCCGGAATCGTTATTTCAGAATAGCTGTTTGGCTTATCCGGTGTGGACAATGGATCCATATTGATCTTGATTTCGCCCTGCGTAACTTCTGCAACAAAATTACGTGCTGCGGCTGCACCTCTGCTAAATCCAAAAACGTCTAATATCAGAACCGAGACTTCTTTTCCTTTTGGCAATAAACCGGCCAATAACCTGCAGCCTTTTTCTACCTTGCTCCTAATACCTGTTTCGCCGGTACCCAGGGCATAACCCAAAGTATCGTCGCCACCATTATTAGTGGTACCTATCCCCTCTATATAGATTTTGCCTCTGCGGTAGCCTTCCAACATCCGGGCTACGTTACTATAGGTGTTTTGATAACTACTTTTGTCGTCATCCTTGCCATATTTTTTGTATGCCGCAGCTTTGGCTATATCGTTTGGATTTTTTGATTTCTGATCGCTCGGTTTATTGAATTCCTCACGGCCTTCGGTATTTGTTTTATTGTTACGTGTACCATCAAAGAACATCCCAAAACGGTATTCCAAGCCCTTATCTACCGGACCGGGAGGCGCATAATTACCAAAACTAACATTAGTTGCCATAGTTTTTTATTTGGAATTCTACCTGTTTAACGGGGAAGTTTAATGTACCCTGTATTACATCCAGATCCAGTTTTCTTTCTTTGGGATCTATATTGATCAACAGATCGGCTGGTTGGGTTTTATTTAACTTCTCATTAAAAATTCTGTTTATTTCATTTACATCAAAGTCAACAGGGATATGGGTAGCCAAGCCATTCTGCTGTAAATTGGGTAAATAGCTTTTATCCTGGGTAATCACAATATCAGCTTCGTACCGGTTTTTTTCATTATCTGTAAACATTACATTGAGCAGGTAAGGAATGGCACGGCTTTGTTTTGCTAAAATCTTATTCCCATCCAAAATATATTCCTTCTCTCCATTACTTAGCATAAAAGACCAATTTGTTAAATGGTATCCATTAGGCAATACAACTTTAGGTGTCCAATTATACTTTTTCCTGTAAATGGCAGTGTAAAGCTCTGCATTGGGATAACCCTGAGACTTTATCCTTGCCTGAAACTGGGGTTCTATGATCATCGTATCGGATAAAACATAATCTACATATTTATGGGTAAATAAGTGTTTTTCCTCATCAGACAGCTTTGCTGTATCTATCTTTGTTTCTGCTGCAGTAAAATGTGCTATTTCTACCTGATTGCCATCGCCGGCAGCCCATACTATAATATTCCCTTTTGGTGCCAGGCCGATAATAAAAGTGTTATAGGTTTCGTCTGGCTTGTTGGCCCCATTATTGAACCCATCTTTGAATAATTTTAGGATTTTTTCTTTAGGGAGCTGAAACTGGCCGGAGTATACTTTTTTCTCCGCAAAAGAAACCCATGTAAGCCCCAAATAATCGGGTAACTCTTTGGTATCCGGACCACTGGAAACAATTGCTCCTGCCAGTCCCCAACCAACCGCAACCGGCCCCAAATGACTCAGGTTCTGCCCATAGTTTTTTGCGGAAACTTCTCCCTGATATACTTCTACAGGAACTTCCTTCGGCGCAGATATTGTTGCAGTCCAATCAAACTTTTCTTCCATATTCTGTCCTTTACAACTCGATACTGTTGTTACTAAAACAAGCAGTAGCAGGTATAAATTGTTTTTTATGATCATGCTTTTCCCCCTCGGCCAACTATTTTTTTATTGCAGGCCAAAATCAGGTTATTGTGCATCGCTTCTATATTAACTTTATCTGCTTTTTTCTCCAATTTATTCTCTACCTGGAGAGAATATGTGGAATTGACCTTGAGGGTCATATTGGTACATTGTTTTAAAATGGCCATTTTTAAAACATTTTTGATTTTTCTGCACTGTTGATTTCTACAATTTTTCCACTCTGTAAAGTCATATTTTCCTTTTGGCTGAAAACGGTTATCTCGCTTGCCTGCTCGTTGGATGTTTCTGCATGTCTTAAAAAATCTTTACTTACCATCTCTGTCCGGTTATCCGAAGTTTCTTCTATATCACCTGTAGCCGTTAACGAGAAATTTTTGCCAGCAGAGGTCGTAATATTTTTCCCCACCGAAATGGTTTGATTGTCGCCCACGTTGGTAGATTGTTCTTTACCAACCTGTACAGCCATATTTTCCTGTACATTAATCTGCATATTCTTGCAGTTCAAAGTCATGTTTTCGAGTGCTGTAATGGTAATGTTATTCCCTTTGGTATCGATATGGATAATATTTTCGTGTATATCGGTTATTTTGATGCCCTGCGTTTCCTGGTTGTCATCAAACTCAATCAAGTGACCGCTGCGGGTAATAATACTTTTTAAATGGTTTTTAATCAGCGGACTACTATCAACGCTCGAACTGTGGTAAACACTCCCCATTACCACGGGCCGTGCTATATTACCTTCTTCAAAGGCAATCATTACCTGATCATCAATTTCTGGAATGGCAAAATAACCACGGTTATTGCCCCTATCGCCTATACCTGCGCTTGGCGTGACCACACGCAGCCATTCGGTAACATCGTTTGTTAAGCATTCCCACTTAAATTTCACTTTGATACGGCCCTGCCCCTGTGGATCGTTATTATCGATCACATCTGCCAGTTGCATATCAGGCTGTGGTTTTTCGAAATTCTTTACCAGTAAACGTTCGGTTGTAGATACTTTTCCTTCAAAATTATTGTGGTATTTGCCGTTTTCATCAATGTGATGGGTAATGCTGGTAATAAGAAATTTTCCCAGGCTTTCGGATGTAAAAGCAAGTTCTTTACGGATGCTCATGGTAATCTCAGCAATACTGCCTATACTTAAACCGGCATTATCGCCCCTTGCGGTTACTTTTAAAAGTTCACTGGTATTGGCTTTCTCTTCGTTTTCTACCAGGTTTTTAATATCGTTTCCATTATCTACGCGAATTAACGAGGGTTGATTAAAAGTTTTGCTAAAAGTGAGATTAGAAGCTTTTACCGCATGCGATAAATCGGGTGTACCATCTACTTTACCTGTACTTTCGCTTAGCAGCATTTCGTTCTGCTTTGGATTGTAAGAAAACCGTTTGTTTTTTATTGGCGCAATTTCCATTGCATATTGCATTTCCTGCACATCCCTGCCGTAAAAAAGGGATATTTCTTTTTGCGTATTGGGTTTACCAAAATTGAGCTGTTTGCCATCATAAAACAACCATTCGTGGTATTCGGCAGAAAGACGGTTTAAAAAAGCAAAATCGCTCTCGCGGTACTGTATAATATAATCGATTGGTGTAGTTCTTGCGGCATTGGCAACTACTTTCAGGTCATTGGCAGGGGTATCTTTAGTAGCTAATTTAACGATCTCGTTCAGGTCTTTATCGAGATAAGAACCTAAATCAGGACCGCGATCGATTAAAATGGTTGGGCTATAGCCACTCACGATTACAACACCATGATAACCATGGCTTTGCGACAATTCGACTTTCGACACCAGACCTACAAAATTCTGCATGCCTTCTGATGAATGCCCGAAAGAAGCAGTTAATGTTTTTCCTACAAAATCACGGCTATCGTCCAGGCTGATCAAGCCAGGTGCTCCCATCTGGTCGTGATTAAAACGCAGTTCGAAATAGTGGTGCTCGTTAAATGCTTGTTGTAGGCTGAAGGAGGCAAAATGCGTAATTTCTTTCCCTTCTATATTGATCTCTGCAATGAGTTTCTTTTCCATATTGATTTAATCTTGTTCACAAAATTACGCCAAGCCCAATGACCTGGTATACATGGCCCACTTTAAAAAGGATTCCACTTTTTATAAACAGCCTGTTCAGATGAATATTGTGTAGATGCCGGATCAAACATTTTACCAGAATAGTAATTGTTTTTTACTGCAATATGTTTGAGGCGGTTAGACATAAATGAGCATAATTTATGATATAGCTTAATGAGGATGTATCACTGTGCTAAAAGGATAATAATTTGGGATGATAGGTAGATGTAGGGTGATAATGATAGCAATGGGTTAAAGAAGGCGCCCAGAAAAAATCGGGGCGCCTTAATTACTATATGTTTAGTGATGACTAAGCTTTTGGCCAATCGTTTTCGTGCTCTGCATTACCCAGCTTTAGCTTACGGGCAGATACTACGAAACTTAAAGTCATTGGTGTATTGTCGTTTACCGCAATACCCTCGTTATACTGGATGATATAACCATCTTCGAAAGATAGTTCTTTCATTTTAGCATCTTCTTCGCCTTTTTTGAAAACGATAGTTCCAGAAAGTGGCTTGTATTGGTTATTAACCATTGATTCGATTACCGAAGTATCTTCGGTTGACTCGATTTCGATGTGGATGGTACCACCATAAACACCTGACGATGGACGGCCTTTTGC
>NZ_QNQU01000051.1 GCF_003315595.1 Pedobacter miscanthi
CCCGGAAATCTCAAATTTGGAACATTAGCTACTCTTTTTCTTTTTACTTCCATTTTAATATTTTATATCTTACCAGATTACATTAGGGATTGAGAAAGTTAAAAAAGTAGCCCAAGCTCTTTGAAATAAACATCAATCTCCTTATCCAATTCTGCACGTTTTGCCTCCAAAAGTTTGATCTCGGACATTACTGCCTGTATATCGATTTCTTCCTCAGCTTCGTAGGTATCGACATATCTTGGGATGTTTAAATTGTAATCATTTTCTTCAATCTCTTTTAACGATGCACAATAGCTATATTTTTCTACTACAGATCTATTATGATAGGTTTCCACGATCATATCAATATGCTCATCTCTGAGCACGTTTTGGGTTTTTACCTTCTCAAATCCTTTACTCGCATCAATAAACAAAACATTATCAGGATGTTCCTTACATTTTTTGAAAACCAAAATACAAGTTGGAATGCTTGTACCATAGAAAATATTAGCAGGTAGCCCAATTACCGCATCGAGATAATTTTTCTGCTCAATTAGGTGTTTCCTGATGTGAAGTTCAGCAGCCCCCCTAAACAGAACACCATGTGGCAATACAACAGCCATAATACCATTCTCAGCCAAGTGATAAATCATGTGCTGGACAAAGGCGAAATCAGCTTTACTTGCAGGTGCTAGTTTACCATACTGGCTGAAACGATCATCANGACAAAGGCGAAATCAGCTTTACTTGCAGGTGCTAGTTTACCATACTGGCTGAAACGATCATCACTCAGGTGAAGTGGATTCGCACTCCATTGTGCAGAAAACGGCGGATTCGCTACAATAGCCTCGAACTTGAGATCAAGATGCTGGGGATGTTCTAAGGTATTATCCTGCTTGATATCAAACTGGCGGTAATGAACGCCGTGGAGGATCATGTTCATCCGGGCAAGGTTGTAGGTTGTTCTATTCATTTCCTGTCCGTAGAACATAGCGACATCTTTTACCTCCCTGGCCACACGGAGCAATAACGATCCGGACCCACATGTTGGATCGTAAACTGACTTCAACTTATGTTTATCAGTAGTTACAATTTTCGCCAGTATCCTGGAAACCTCCTGCGGTGTATAAAATTCACCTGCTTTTTTCCCGGCACCGCTGGCAAACTGTCCGATAAGGTACTCATAAGCATCTCCGAGAACATCAAGTTCGGTATGGTTAAGTTTAAAGTCAATTTTATCCAGATGGCTCAAAACCTTCGAAATAATCGTATTTCTTGCTTCTGCAGTTTTGCCGAGCTTAGTACTGTTCAGATCCATATCTTCGAAAAGATTATCAAAATCCTCTTCACTATCGGTCCCCATTGTACTCAACTGTATATTGATCAAGACTTTCTGAAGATCAGCAAGAATAAAAACCGCATTGGTTTCTTTGAAAACCTCATCTTCATAAGCCCCTCCTTTTCCACGCTTTGCCAACTGGCCAAACAGTTCTTCAGGCTTTAAAAAATAACCCAGCTTAGCCAAGGCTTCTTCCCTGATCGCCTCAATATACTCCTCATATTCTTTCAATGCCGGAGAAATATCCTTGAAAAGAATTTTGTCCTCTTTGAGTATTTCATTGGCAAAGATCTCCATTTTCTCGCTCAGGTATTTATAAAAGATAAAACCTAAGATATAATCCCGAAATTCGTCAGCATCCATCTTGCCGCGTAAGGTGTTGGCAATATTCCAGAGTTGCTGTTCTAGTTGTTTCTTTTGATCTTCAGACATATATAAGTTTACTGTAATTAAAAATCCCTTCGGACTAATATGCAACTTTTAAAATGGATTATCAGCTTCAATCATCTCAAAAAGAAAAACATTTTTTTTTAAACAACAAAATCCAATAGATTAAGGGATGATCGAAAAATGCATGGAGCTGAAAATGGGTGATGAAAGGGTGAAAATGCTCCGGGCACAGATCTATGAAAAACTCTGCTACCGCTTTACCGGAGATAAACCCTGGATGTTTAGTGGCGTTGAGGCCGTGGCGGGAGGAAACTGTTTAACAGCTATAAAGACGCAGCAAACCACTACTTGCCCTTATCATAGGCCAGGTATAGTTAAAAAACATCGTCATAATATTCGATACCTAATGAGTCGACAAAATTCATTTCACTTTCCATTATTTTCCGCCTTCTTCGCTCAAGAAAGACTTCAGCAGGTTCTCCATCATCTTGCATAAAGTATCTTTCCTCAATGAACGGATAAGGATTTAAATTATCAACTCTGTGAAAAATTAGGGTATTTTCAGATCTGTTACTAAAGTGACGAACTATTTCATTATTACGAGATGAAATAAGAATTCTTTGTAGTCCAAGTTTAATTCCTTGTTCATTGATATCCAAGGGCTTAAATCCGTTCGAATAATTAAGCATAAATAGTGCTAATGCTTTTCCCCTTACACTACCCATAGATATTTTTTTAGGAAACTTTTCTGTCGTAAATTTCTTCCTACTGTCGTCAAAGTAGACCGGATCACTGTCAAAGTCAATAAAATTTTGAAATGTATCGTACGCCTTTCTCTGTTTACTCAAATTATAAATTGTAAAATAATTTGAATAAGTGGTAATCCAAAACCAACGCTTCAATTCTTCTATTTGTTTTTGGGACGGGTTTTCGACTTTATTAAAAAAATCAGTTATAAAAATGAGTTGATTATTATATGGCAATAGTTTATTTTCTACAACATGAAGCTGAAAATACAAGAATCTAACAGCTTTTTTAATAGCATACATAGTCTTCCTAGTATGTCCAATAAAATTAGGGTCATTCGCTAATTTTTCTATTTTCCTGCTATCATTTTCGGAACTTTTATCGAAAAACACTACGCCGAAAGAGTTTATTATAGAATTGAATATTACCTTTCGATCTAATTTCTCAAAATTGTAATCTTTAAGGTCAATAAGAAGTCCATCAATTTCATTCCCTAACCGGAAGCCCTTATCAATGTTAAAAGATAGCGCATTTAGCTTCCACTCAGAAGTCACTTTTGCACCGGTAGAATTCAGTTTATCAAAAATTTCCACAGCTTCCTCTATGGTTGCGCCTGTCAACTCTACAATCGGCAAATCAAAGGTGGTTATCTGTTTTTGAAAATGAACATACCGATTTCTAAATAACTGCCTTTGTTCCGGAGAAAAATGGGTGTTTTGCATTTTATCTATGAAGTCAGCATATGAATCATGATCTATGAATCTATACAATTCGACTTCAAATATTTGCAGGTTTTTCTTTCCTTTCTCTATCTGATTACTTTCTAAGTTATATATTAAATTAAACCCCTGTTTTGTCCATAACTTATTATCTTTCTTTAAAGGAGTTTGGTTCTCGTCAATTAAACATCCAAAAAGTGTCGAAAGTCGCTGCAATCCATCTAAAACGTAATAGTAGTCAATAGCCCTATTGGGTAAAACGTATCCTCCTATTGAGTCAGATTCAAACAGTCTATAATTTTCATTATCTATGAAATCTGGCCTCCACAAAAATATGGTACCAACAGGAAGTCCCTTCAAAATACTTTCAAAAAGCTGGACTTTTTTAGCATAATCCCACTCAAAATCTCTTTGAAAAGCTGGTACACGAATTATCCCCGATTCAAAATCTTTTACAATTCTTAATAATCGAAAAACCCTTGTTGAGACTGACACCTGGCTCATAGTAGATATTTTATTTCGTTGATAATGTGCTCAAATTCGTTACGCTTATTTTCATCTGCTGGATTTACCCTTGATTTTAATAAAGGTTGATGTCTTATTCTCTTTTCCAGATCATCTCTATTTACATTTTGAAATTCCTCCGAAAATCTTGACTTTATATTTCCAAATGGCAAACCAAACCCTACAGTTCTGTATTCCTTATCAGTTAAATCCTTCCCGTCTTTCAACATTTTAAATAGTTGCTGAACTTCTTGTTGTAGGGAATCTCTAGGTATCAGCTCACCTTTGTGAGAAAAACCTTTCTCCACATCAAAAAAATCTTTTTGATGTGGATTAAACCTCAAGTAGATTTGTGAAAATTCTTTTTTTCCTTCTTTACTTTTTGCCGTCAGAAGATAACCATTATATACAGAATCGGGCATATAGTTTTCCTTTTCCCTCTTATAAAGAATATGATATGGGACTTGATTTTGTATTAAGTAATTGACCTTTGCTCCCGATAAGTCTTTGACAATAACTTCACCCTCTTCATTAAATGTACAGTATTCCCTGTCACTGTCCTTTATGACATAACACCTCAAATATTTTTTCTTATCTTTTGTAAAAACCGGATCATTAAACAGTTCCTTAATCATGCCTTTAATTGTGTTATCACTGCCCCCGCCCCCGTTTTCAAATTTAAGCCAATGCTTATCCTTTGCCGCAATCAGTTCGTTACCAAAATTTCTAAAAATGCAATTGACAAATACTGGTTCATATTCATAATTCTCAACAACAATGGATAAAGGTTGTTGTAAATAAGCATATGCCTCTTGAATTCTGAACTCATCACCCGATTCAGTTTCAGAAATAATAATTTCCTTTTTATTATTAATTAATGCTACACCTTCTTTCAAGAAATCCACGTCACTTCTTGATAAGGTCTTTTTCCATTCGGAATTTTCAAATGCGTTAAAATCTTCAATCTTTTTTAAATGCATTCTATGCCTTCCTTTTTTAAAAAAATGCATTAGATCATTCAAATCGGAGAAATTTTTATTGCTATTGAAAATATCCGCTTTAATTGATACTATCATCTCTATCGGATTGGTTTTGTTTTAATAGCAATAACTCTCTATAGCTTTCATTAAAAATTTCTTCTGGCCATTTGGTAAACTCACCAAATTCATCTAATTCCAGTCTTTCTAATATACTGGCTTGTTCATCCTCTATATAATCAACATAATAGACGGCAACATCTTTATTTGAAAAGTTAACTTTCGGATCTGCAATCAATGCTTGCAGTCTTAAAATAAAATTTTTCGAGTGAGTTTCTATCAGGTATTTTTTGCTAGCGTTCTCCAAAAATGATTCCACAAATCTTTGTGCCAAATTCCCGTGCGCAGCAGGATGCAAATGGCTTTCCGGCTCTTCTATTATAATCAGAGTTTCATCTTCAACTGGCATATAACTTCTTACAATCAATGGCAACACTTGTCTGATACCTGATCCAGTATTTAATATATTTATATTTTTTATTTTTTGATTTGATAGAACAAAATCAAACCCTTCAATAGAGGCAGCTATCTCTTTAATTTCAATTTTCCACCCTTCAAAATTTGATTCAAACCATTTAGAGATAGTAGATATTAATGGATTGTTTTCTTTCCGGTATTGTGCTAAAAGTTTGAAGGCATTTAGTCCTGAAATGCCAATGGTATCAATCTTTCCATTTATATCAGTAATATATCCTTCCTTAGGAAACTCTCTAAAGGCATCTATATAATCAAATACTAATTTTAATGATTTTATTTTTGAATGCTTAAAGCCTTTCAAATCTGATTGGTTGACTTTAATATCCTCATCATTTAAAATATAGCTTTTAATTTCTATGTTATCACCTCGATTATTTCCTTTTATAGAGATGCTTAATTTTTCTTTTTCATCAGAAATTTCGAAGTCAACTGTATCAGCTAAAATCTCTTTATTATAAAATAACTCCTCATACTTTTTACCAATGCTAACTTTGCTATTAAGTGAGATCGGTTCAGCAATTTCTCCCTTCAAACTTTCGCTAATCATTGTAGGTAATTTTAGGATAGCACTTTTACCTGTATTATTCTTTCCGATTAGGATTGTAATAGGTTTAATTTCCAGCTCTTGCCAGTTTTTGAATAACTTGAAGTTTTTAAATCTGATTTTAGATATCATTAAATAACAATTTATACAAAAATAAGCTTTTATGTAACTGCTTCCTATTTTTTCAGGTTATTATCTCTCCATATTAAATAATTGCGCAATCTATCCACACGTCACTGAAACCAAATTTCAATAATAGTGGATCCACGTCATTTTTGCTGAAGATCTTCCCATTCAAGTTTGGCGTATTAATTTGGGTTACGTGTTTCGGCGACCGTGGTCACAGATCCCGCATTTATGCTGACAAGTCGTTTCGCTGCAAACTGACGAACGATTAGGAACATCCTAACTGTTTCACTTAAAGGTCAATTTTTTTCACTTTGGAGATAAATCATACAGATCTGGTTGAGATAGAGTTAAGGAGTTCGAGTATTTAATTTGTATTTATTTATATGAAGCTAGAATTCAATATGTGTCCTGAGGGCTTGTTGAAGCTCTTTCTATATGGACGAAGTCATAGGCTGCTTAAAGAGTGAAACTTATTTAAAGCCTTCCATTCATAGCATGATTCAATAGAGACAAAAAAATAGAGTTGAACATTGATCTCGGACTGTAATCTCTTTCAGAGAGGTCTGAACAAAAATTAAAAATCCCATCAATCAGTCTGATGACCAGTTTGATCTGAAATCACTACGCAACTATTGGCCTCTTCCCCACAAATGCCAAAAACACCTCATCAAGTTCCGATTCCGTTCCGAATACGGCGTTTGCCCCAATTCAAGTCTTTCCCGTACTTATTTCCGCTAATGAGCAACATGCTGAAAATTATCACTATCTCTTCCCTATCAAGGATAGCAGCAGCATCCTTTTGAAACAAAAGATATAGTGAATGGCCCGGCCCGCAGGGACAGCCAAAAACAACCATCAAAAAGATCGTCAATAAAAACACTGCCTCATTTAAAACCCGGCTTTGCGACCTTCCCACGCAGTCCCATACCCAAATCCTTCCCCCCTAAACCTCAACCAAAACAATATATTAATAAAGAATTACACAAACTCCCTACTCCCTCCCCAACAATCACATTACAAATCCAACAATATAAACCAGATTCGCTAACTTATATTCACCTAAACCTACAACCCATGAAAAAACAGACAACCTTTTAACACTAATCTTAAGCCTCGTTCTCTCCAGCCTCTACGACCAGCTGCCCCCAAACTTAAATCGCCAACCAAATAATATAAGTCTTCACCCAAAACGCGTGAGCGGTTGCAGCGGCATCCTCCCGCAGGGAGATACAGCGGAAGACGCGACCCTTTAGGAGCATGCCAAAACGATAATAAAAAAAACTAAAAATATTTTAAAAGCACGCGCAAACAAGCCCCTATATAGAATCCCCCACTCTACCGCACCCTATTTCAACAGCACAGGCAAACAAAAACCAGCCCCCATATGGAATCCCCCACCTTAGCGCATCCTATACCAAAGCTAAGCCCATGAAAAACCTGCAACTGATCCTCACCAACCCATGCGCTCAGCAATGGAGCGGCATCGAGCAGCCAGAGGGCAAACACCATTGCAGCAAATGCCAAAAAAACATCATAGACCTCACCAGCAAATCCGATACCGAACTGGCAGACTTTTTCAAACACAAAAGCGCTAACGTATGCGCACGCCTGCTGGCTAGCCAAATGAACCGCGAGCTGATCCTGCCCCCGGCAAAAATAAGCTGGCAATGGCTCATGCCGATTGCCCTGGCGGTACTAGCCATCAGCCCGGCCCAGGCACAAAAGATAAAACCAGCAGTGGTAAAGGGCATATAACACATTGTCTGAATCACTGACCTACTATGAAATCAGGGAAGGAAAAAAGGCAAGACAAACAAACCTCCCACAGCATGCAGGCTCTTTCTTTACCCCTTCAGCTGCTGCCATGGCATTTTTAGCTCCTGAAAGCAAATTAGCAGCACACAAAAAAAACTTATATCCAAACTGTGCCAATCATCAACTGAATTGAACATACTATCTCATTGGTAAAAAAATTCAGAATTGATTGAAAATAAACAGGCAGTGAATTAAATGCGTGGATTGCAGAAGCTAAATATTCAGTTATTACAGAGTTGAAAAGTTTCGCCACAGGAATATTATCTGATTTTCAATCCATTGAAAATGCTATCAATCCACACTGGAGCAATGGCCCAGTCGAAGGCAATGTCAACAAACTGAAACCTATCAAAGGTCAAATGTACGGAAAGGCAAGCTTCGATTTACTCAGGGAAAGACTGGTGGAAGTTCTAAACGAGATGTTAATTAGCCCAAGATTTAAACAAACACATTACAAATGGTATCAGGTGCAGGATAAATATACATATTAACATAGAATCCGAGCGTGACAATAAGTTAACTGATTACTCAATAGGAGTGTTTATTTATCAATGTCGAAAAATTATACCGCCATAAAAGAACATCTAAGCTTTCGTTTTATAAGACAACTTCTGTTTGCCAGAATTTTTAGTTGATAAACTGATAGTTGTTAATTGCTGATATTAAAATAGTTACCATATGAGGTTATAAGGTAGGTGAGAAATGGACTATATATAAACATGTAGTTTTCCTTTAATGATAATCAGAAGCCTACAGAATCATGAGCCTGGCAACACTGAAAGGCTTAGATGGCTATTTGAATGCCACTCAAGCTGAAGGTCGTCGTCTGCATCAGCGATGGTTTCCTGACTTACAATTTTCCCTGTCCCATAATTAATTTCCATACCGGATTCAACTGGCACGCCTAAAATAAAGACTAATTTTGATCCTTTAGCTATCTTGCGGCTAACGAAAAAGGTATTACCTGTAAGTTTTATTTTACTGGTTTTTCCAGGTATCAGGAGCTGACGCTTGCTGTGATCTTTAGCATAGCTTGCCCTTAACATATCATTATATAACCTTAAGTAATTACCATTGGCCAGTTTTTCATAGAGCTGCACAGTGATATCAAGATCCTTCTTATTCAAGTTCAAACTCAATTCCCCATCAAGCGAGCCCGCAATGGACATCGGTTGGTCAAATGCATCACTTTCAAATACAAGACTGTTTTTATCTGTATGCAATAAAGTATCCAAAACAAGCGCATTCCCAGCTGAAATGGTGCTGTTTCTATCTTTAAAGTTAATACGCTGGCGAATAATTCCATTTTTGTTCCCAGATGATTTGCTAAGCTTATACATACCACTTTGCTTTACTGGACTCAAAAAAAAGTTTAACTTTTTTGAAGTGATTTTCTTAAGGCTTTCGGCATGCTCCCACCTGTTCGCGCCCATTACCTGAAAGTTAACCTTTTCTTTCAATAGAGAAGGTTTTTGGCTACCCTTTAATATGTAATCAAACCAGTCGAATGTGAGTTTATAAATCTTAAAAATTGCTGCTGAATCAATTTTGTAGCCACCAACCGATACGGGCATAGCCATTTGCTGAAGGCCAAAATGATCATACGGCCCCAGGATCAGATAATGGTCTGCATTTTTATTGTTTTTATGATGTTCTTTGAAATAATGCATGGCTCCGGATTGGTCAACATCATAGTACCCGGCTATAGTCAACACAGGGATATTCAGCTTTGCGTATTCCAGTGCGGTCGGGGTCAATTTCTTCCAGTAATCATCAAAAGAAGGATGCCTTAACCACTCCTGGAACTGCTCATTTGGCCTGCCCTCTATGCTATCCAGCGAAGCAAAAGATTTACCGCTAATAAACCATTCGTTAAATACATTAGCCCATTTTCTTTGATCAGCAAACTCCTGAACGCCTTTATTATCCAATACCTTGTTGTCGCTTGCGTAGTGAATCCAGTTTAAACTATAACCTAGATTAATATTATTGTGGAAGGGAAAGTCGACACCAATACCAACTGCAGACTGGGGCACTATTGTTTTTAATGCTGGATGTAGATTTTTAACGGATGCCCATTGGCTAAATCCCAGATAACTGGCACCGTACATTCCCACTTTACCATCGCACCAGGATTGTTTGCTAACCCAGTCAATCATTTCGTAGGCATCTTCAGCATCATGGGCAAAAGGTTCAGCTTTCTGATTGCTTAGATATTTGCCCCTTACATAAAATGTCACGCCTACATATCCCCTAAGACATGCAATAGAGTTGAAGAATTTATCAGCCTCCATGTTTGTATAAATCGAATACCGTACGATTGCTGGCAGCGGTTTGCTCATTGCTTTATTTTGCGTAACAATAGCGGTTAACTCACTGCCGCTTTTAAGTTTTATAACAATGCTATCAGTGATTTTGAATTCCTGAGCTGATGCCCGGTAAGTGGCCAGCATTAACAGTAAAAGAATTATTTTTTTCATATTGTTTTGATTTAAAAGGCATAGCAATAGCCTTAATGTATTTTATACAAGAATATTTTAAATGTGATATGTTAATTGTTTAGGTTGTCTGCTCAGAAAGGGCTTGAAGATCTTTTATGTACTTTCCAAAATGATGATCGAAGAAATATCTTGTAATGAAGGGCTGTAAAAATCCTGCGGCTCCATAAATAATTAGTCTTAGAGGTAGCGCCACGGTTTGCCAGAATGCAAAATCTTTATCCGGTTGAAAATACATTGTTGCCTCAAGGATGATGATGAATGCTGCCAGGAATATTCCAGCGAAAATAAGGTGATGCCTGGCATTTTGTTGCAAAAGATGCATGTTTTTTTGTATGCTGCTTTTCACTGATCTTGTATTGGCATCTTCCATCTTTTCCACCAGTTTGTAATCACGGTAATACATTAGTCCAAGCATCAAGGTTACGGGTATAATAAACCAGATAAACGCACTTTGTTGTAATACTGGTTTAACGATCATGGCTACAGTCAGAAATGCTGCTACAAGCGGGAGTAAAATCATCTGTTTTTTATACTTTGCTTTCAGCTTACCCAGCGAACCATTGCCTTTATTATTAAGTAGTTCATTGAGTTTGTAAACTGGGGCTTTGTATTTTTGGCTGGAAAGTGTCCAGTCTTGTTTTAAGTCGTCGAGTTCCATTTCTATTTCTTTTTAGCCAATTGGCGTAACTTTTCTTTAATGCGGTTCATTTTTACCCTGAGTGTCCCATTGCTTATTCCGAGGATATCTTCCATTTCCTCATAAGATTTATCCTCCAGATAAAGCATGACTACTGCTTTTTCAATATCATTTAATTGTTCAATTGCGGCGTACATACTTTGAAACTTTGCCTCTTCCAAATTAATATATGCATGCTCTGCTAACTCAATGTTTAACGTCCCGATATCAGTGGTATATATCTTCTTCTTATCTCTCCTGTACTGCGTAATTGCTACATTAAGACCGATCCGGTAAAGCCACGTTCCAAATTGCGATTCTCCCCTGAATTTCGGATAGGCATTCCAAAGCTGAATAACGATTTCCTGAAACAGATCTTTCCGGTCATCATCGGTATTGCCATACAATCTGCAAATTTTATAAATCATCCTTTCATGATCTTTAATCAGCATTTCGAATGTTTGATGTAGGTTGCTATTCTTCAATTTTTGAATGTTTGGACAGTAGGTCGCAAATAGTAAAAAAATGTTACAGGTTATTCAAATTATTTTTGGAAAAACTTTTTTTAAAAAAAACTTAAATGATTCTTTTGAAGGTAAAAACCTATAATAGCTGGATATTTAGGCAAGAGTGTACGCGCGTTTCGCGTTTATGCTGATATCTTATTTCGCTCCACACTGAACGCCTGTTTCGCTCCAAACTGTACGCCCTGATCTATAGGTCAGGAGCGCTATAAAGCATGAATAAGTTTTTATCTTTTACTTGTCAGAAGAGGTAACGGCAAGATGAACATTCAAGGCAGTATAACTGTAACAAAGAGAGATGCAGATGAGCCAAATCCAGATATTAAGAGTCGCTCTCCAGGCGTGAGCGGCAGAAATAGCGCTAACAGGTTATCAGCGGTCATTACTACAGATAAGATTAAAAAGCGACTGCGTGCGAAGGCATACCATAACCCAGTGAAATGCAGACCGACGATTAGTCCTACTGTAGGAAGGAGTAGCTGCCCCAAATTCCGTGAATTGAGCCATTTTTGCGAAATCATGATGGCAATAACCTCGGCGATGACAGCGACCACATAATAATTCCAACGCGGCTTTTGCCGTGGTAGTGTAGCCTTCCGCCTTAAAATCCAAATGCCAGTTGCTGTAAAAACAAAAATGCCAAAAATCTGGAGAATTGTGCCGGCGGAACTAGTCATAGCGCCCACACCAACGGACCACCAAAGCATGGCAAAGATAAGCCCGATTAGCGCGCCTAATTTCATATCGCAGCCTCCTTGCCGAATATAAATCTATAATTCGACACCCGCCCGAACAACCAAGCATCGCTAGAAACAAATCTGTAAAGGGAATCTATTTTTTTCATGATTGTTTTAAATGTTTGTTAAGGTATCGTTTATTAAGATTCTTTTACTTGGGCTGCATATTCTGGCGAAAGTGACTCCTCCGCTTCGGACCAAACTGGCCGCCAATTAGATTACCGGGCTGTAGCATAAAGTTCCTTTCCCCCTGAACAAATATAAGCCGACAGTTTTCAAATTTTTCCTCAACGACAAGCTTTCCAGGCTATCTTTTTTCAGGGATGTTCATCCCTTTAAATTTCAGCCTATCAAACAATCTATCCCAAACACCTTAAAAAGTGCTTAAAAGCGTTCAAAATGAAATCTCGAGCCAAAGCTTGGCGGAGGTTTGTCTTTAGCACCTAGGGCTTTTTGAACTAGCTTTAAATAAATACTTGATCAGAAAACAATGTGAGAAGAAAATCTGATCAAGAGATCTGCGCGGCCAGTTTGCTCCGAAACAGGCGGCCACGATGGAGC
>NZ_QNQU01000052.1 GCF_003315595.1 Pedobacter miscanthi
GGTACTTACGAAGTTGTTTACCAGATCGAAGATAAACTGAATCCTGGTCAGACGAAAACGGCCACTGTAACCGTAACCGTTTCAGCACCAGCGATGCTTGCTGTAAACGATTCAGGAAATGCAAACGGTTATACCGGCGGCACTGCTGTAGAAAATGTTTTGGTGAATGACACCTATAATGGTAATCCAGCCACTTTGAACGAGGTGAAACTCACACAGGTTTCTACCACCAATGCTAACGTTACCTTAGACATAACCTCTGGAAAAGTAATTGTTGCAGCGAACACCCCGGCAGGTACTTACGAAGTTGTTTACCAGATCGAAGATAAACTGAACCCTGGTCAGACCAAAACCGCTACTGTAACCGTAACTGTTTCAGCACCGGCAATGCTTGCTGTAAACGATTCAGGAAATGCAAACGGATATACCGGTGACACTGCTGTAGAAAATGTATTGATCAACGATACCTACAATGGCAATCCTGCCACATTGAACGAGGTGAAACTAACACAGGTTTCGACTACTGATTCAAAAGTTAGTCTGGATGTGGCTACCGGAAAAGTAAATGTGGCACCGAACACTCCTGCAGGTACTTACGAAGTTGTTTACCAGATCGAAGATAAACTGAACCCTGGCCAGACTAAAACCGCTACTGTAACCGTTACCGTTTCAGCACCGGCAATGCTTGCTGTAAATGATTCAGGAAATGCAAACGGTTATACCGGCGGCAATGCTGTAGAAAATGTATTGGCGAATGATACCTACAATGGAAACCCTGCCACCCTGAATGAGGTGAAACTAACACAGGTTTCGACTACCAATGCTAACGTAACGCTCGATCCTGCTACCGGAAAACTAATTGTTGCACCGAACACCCCAGCTGGTACTTACAAAGTTATTTACCAAATTGAAGATAAACTGAACCCTGGCCAGACTAAAACCGCTACTGTAACCATAATCGTTTCAGCACCAGCGATGCTCGCTGTAAACGATTCAGGAAATGCAAACGGTTATACCGGCGGCACTGCTGTAGAAAATGTGTTGGCAAACGATACCTACAATGGTAACCCTGCCACCCTGAACGAGGTGAAACTAACACAGGTTTCGACTACTGATCCGAAAGTTAGCCTTGATGTAACCACTGGAAAAGTAAATGTAGCAGCTAATACCCCGGCAGGTATTTATGAAGTTGTTTATCAGATCGAAGAAAAACTGAACCCTGGTCAGATCAAAACCGCCACTGTAACCGTAACTGTTTCAGCACCAGCGATGGTTGCTACAGTCGATTCAGGAAATTCAAACGGTTATACCGGCGGCACTGCTGTAGAAAATGTATTGGCAAACGATACCTACAATGGTAATCCTGCCACTTTGAACGAGGCAAAACTAACACAGGTTTCGACTACCAATGCTAACGTAACCCTTGATGTGGTTACCGGGAAAGTAATTGTAGCACCGAACACTGCTGCAGGTACTTATGAAGTGCTTTACCAGATCGAGGATAAACTGAACCCTGGCCAGACCAAAACCGCTACTGTAACCATAACAGTGGGAACAGGTGCAATTTTAGCTAAAGATGATTCGGGAACTGCAAATGGTTTCACCGGGGGCGTAGCAGTTGAAAATATTCTGGTAAACGATACCTATAATAACGCAACCACTGCTACTATAGCAAATGTAACCATCAAGCAGATTTCGACTTCAAGCACTAAAGTAAATATCGATCCTTCAACTGGAAAAGTGAATGTTGATGCAGGTACGCTTCCTGGGGTTTACACTTTATCTTACCAGATTACGGATAAGCTGGATGCTACAAAATCTTCTACAGCAATAATAAATGTAAGCATTCCGAGCTGGCTTACAGATCTTCAGATTAATAAAACAGCTAATGTTACAGGTGTAGAAAGCAATGGAACAATCAATTATACCATCACCATTAAAAACAACGGCCCGGCAACAGTTTTAGCTGGCCAGTCTATTGGTGTATTCGAAAATCTTCCGGCAGGATTGGAAAACATTACCTATAATGCTGTTGGTGGTTCATATAGTCCTACCGCAAATACCTTTACTTTAGCTGCCGATTTAGCGGCTGATCAGCAGGTAAGTTTAACTGTGGATGGTCGTGTTGCGGCAGGTTTTACAGGCGCTAACATAACCAATAGTGTTTCCTTAACTCCAGCTCCCCGTACAAACGATCCTGAAAATGGAAACAATCAGTCAACCGTTACCACAAACCTGTTAAAAGGTAAAATTGCTTTGATTAAAACGGGTATTTTAAGTACCGACGGTAATAACGTAACCTATTCTTTCAAAATTACAAATGTTGGCGATGTTGAATTAAACAACATCACGTTAACAGATCCAAAATTGTCCCTGAACAAAACATTCCCAACTGTATTAGCGTTAGGGGCAAGTTTTACCTACAGTCAGGTTTATATTTTAAGTCAAGCCGATAAAGATGCTGCTCTGGTAACCAATTCGGCTTCAGTAAATGCGAAAACCCCTGTTGGAAACACGATTACCGATATTTCCGGAACAGATTATTCAAACGATATTCCTACCGAAACACCAATTCCGGCTGCCCCGAAATTCACTTTTACAAAAGTGGCAAGTTCGGTAGGTACAAAAGTTGGCGAATCGATTGTTTATACCTTTACAATAACCAACAACGGAAGCGTTACCCTTAAAGATTTAACCGTAAGCGATGCTGCTGTTGATGCCGGATCGATCAATCCTGCCAATATAGCAAGCCTGGCACCAGGTGCAAACGTAATGGTAACGGCGAAACATACTTTAACGCAGGCCGACGTTAACCAGGGTACATATACGAACCAGGCTTCAGTAAAGGCAACCGATAACAAAGGCAATGTCATCAACCAGGTATCAGATGATCCTTCAACTCCGGCACCAAACGATCCAACAGTAACGAAGCTGACACCATCACCGGCCTATACCTTAGAAAAATCGGCTACCAATGGTGCAACCAGGACCGGCGATGTGATCAATTACAACATTGTATTCAAAAATACAGGTAATGTAACCCTAACGAATATCGCTTTGGTTGACGCCAATGCAGATGCAGGAAGTTTAACACCAGCCAACATTACTTCGATACTGCCGGGTGCAACCGTAAATATTACGGCCAAACATACGGTAAAACAAAGTGAGGTTAATGCCGGTGGTTTCAGCAACCAGGTAAGCGCAACCGTAAAAGATCCGAAAGGAAATACCATTGCCAAAGTATCTGACGATCCATCAACTCCAGCTGTGGATGATGCCACTTTTACGCCAATTGTGGCTGATCCTTCGGTAAGGTTTACCAAAATGATCGCTAACAGTGCCGGTGTGGTAAAAACGATTGAATACAGTATCCAGGTAACCAATACCGGTAATATTACTTTAACCGATATCGTAGTAACCGATCCGGGTGCAGATGCGGGCAGCATAACCCCGTCCGTAATCAGCAAATTGGAGCCTGCAGAAACCGCCTTGATTCTGGCCAGACACACCTTAACCCAACCTGAAATTGATTACGGTAAATTCGTAAATCAGGCCAGTTTGGTTGCTAAATTTGCCAGTGCAGGTAAACTGAACAAACTTTCCGACGATCCGAAAACCTTGGCGCCGGATGATCCTACCGTGTTCCTGATCAAGGAAGCACCAGGTTTAACCTTGGTTAAAACAGGTGTGTTAAGTGCTGATGGAAATACCGTAGCCTATACTTTTACTGCTAAAAATACAGGTAACGTTACTTTAACCAATTTCAGTTTGGTTGATCCGAAAATGTCATCAACCATCACTTTTAATCCAACCAGTATTGCACCTGATGAAACCGCTACAGCTACTGCAATTTATACCATTAGTCAGGCAGAAAAAGCTGCCAGTTCGGTAAGAAATACCGCCACCTTAACTGCAGGTACTCCAGCCGGAACCTCAATATCTGATGTTTCAGGAACGGAAGAAGATAACGATTATCCGACCATTTTGGAGCTGCCAAAAATTGTAAGTAATAAAACCGTAACCGATGCGAACAACAACGGTAAGGCCGAAACCAATGAAGTTTTAACCTATCACATTACCGTTAAAAACAACGGAAGTACAGGCCGTACAGGGGTAAAAATCGTTGATAATATCCCGGCAAATACTACTTATGTAAGTGGTAGTGCCGATAATGGTGCTGTTTTGGCAGGCAATACCTTAAACTGGAGCAGTTTAACCATTCCTGCGAACGGACAAATCGTGGTTAATTTCAAGGTAACAGTTAATTCTACACTTCCGTCAGGTACGCTGGCCATCAATAATACTGCTACGGTAACCGATCCGTCGAATGCGCTAACGCCATTGAATCCTGCTGCTTCAATTCCGACTGAGGGAGTGCTGGAAGGCAACAAATCGGTGTCCGATATCAAAGGAAATAAAGATGGCAGGGCGCAGGCCAACGAAATTTTAACTTACTCATTAACTGTTAAAAATACCGGTGGATCAGCATTGAACGGTGTAACCATTACCGACGAGCTTCCGGCAGGATTAACTTATGTTCCGGGTTCTGTTTCGGGCTATGGTACCGTAATGGGCAATACGCTTAAATGGACCATTAATATGCAGGCTAACTCCAGTACGGTATTAACTCTGGATGCGAAGGTGGCACCAGATGTAAACAGTTACAATACCATTAAAAATGTGGTCATTATGACTGCTCCTAACGGAAAAATAATCAATCCGGATGCGGCAATAGACGTAGATAAATCAGCTGATTTAATAGTAACCAAAGAACTGGTAACCAAAGGTGATATCAAAACCGGTTCGGATGTAATGTATAAGATTACGGTGACGAATAAGGGCACGAACAGGGCAACAGGCGTTACCGTTACTGATCGTTTATCTACCATTATCGATGCACCAAAAGAGATTACTGTAACCATTGGTACTACCACATATTCTACTACAACAAGAGATTTTATTTGGTTGGTAGGCAGCCTTGATTTAAACCAAAGTGCAACTTTAACCTTTAAATCAAGAACATTGGCATCGGGAACATTGAATAATTCGGCAACGGTAAAAGCAGATCAGCCAGATCCGGTAATCAATAATAACCAGGTATTGGCCGATGCTGCTATAATTACGGGAGATGATTTACTGATCCCTAATTTGTTTACGCCAAATGGTGACGGTATCAACGACACTTTCGAGATTAACGGACTTGCTGAGTTTGCAGAAAACGACCTTACCATTGTTAACCGTTGGGGTAACGAGGTATTCCGCGCCAAAGGTTACAAAAACAACTGGACAGGGGAGGGACTCAATGAAGGAACCTATTATTATCTGTTACGTGCCAGGAAAAATGGCAGCAGCGAATGGAGAGTGTTCAAAGGTTATATTACCCTCATCAGGGCATTTAAAAACTAATCTGCATGTGTAAATGAAGAAATTAATATGTTTACTGGCAGGTTCATTTTTGTTGCTTACAAATCCTGCCTCAGCACAACAGGACGCGCAGTACAGTCAGTACATGTTTAACGGAATCTACATCAATCCGGCTTATGCGGGTTATAAGGAAGTGCTTAACATACACAGCTTTTACCGTAGCCAGTGGACGGGTATAACCGGTGCACCAAGGAGCATGTCGTTGGCGGTTGATGCGATTGCCAACAGCGGAAACGTTGGTTTGGCCCTGCAGGTAGCCAGCGATAAACTGGGTGCGCAAACCAACCTGAGCATTTATGGTAACTATGCTTACCGCATCAGGATGAATGATGATGGTAGCTCAAGATTAGCTTTAGGTTTAGGCGTGGGCATGGTGCAACTGGGTATAGATGGTTCTATGTTAAATCCAAATAACCCTGAACCAAACCAACCGGTAGGTGTACAGAGTACCATTGTGCCCGATGCTAGGGCTGGGGTGTACTTCGCCAACGATAAGTATTATGCTGGTTTTTCGGTTGATAACCTGATTGCTACTTACATCAATATCGACCGTTATGCTTTTATCCCACAGCCCAAACCGCATTATTATTTAACGGCTGGAGCATTGTTTCCACTTTCAGAAGACTTTCAGATCAAGCCTTCCTTCCTGCTAAAAGACGACCGTGGCGGACCAACCAGTTTGGATGTGAACGCATTTTTAATGATTAAGGAATTTCTTTGGGTAGGCGGTTCGTACCGTACAGGAGTGAAACTGTATGATAAAAGCTATTTACAGCGAGATCTAACTCCACGGAACTCAGCAGTTGCCGCGATTCAGATTTTTCCTTCGGAGAAGATCAGGATCGGTTATGGATACGACTTTTCTATTGGTCCGTTACAGGGCTATAGCAGTGGTACGCACGAGATCTCTTTATCTTATTCGTTCATCAAACCCAATGTGAGGTTGGCAACCCCAAGGGTATTTTAAACAAAACTGTTGAAATGTGTAGAATAATATTTACATATTTTGATAAAAAAATAAGTATTATTGCGTAGAAAAAAAATAACTTTTTACTAACTTGCATAATATTCTTAAAAATAATGAAAACAAAAAATGCAGTAAATACTTTTTCAGTGCTGATTGCTGATGATCATGAAATCATTCGTCGTGGTTTAAAAGGTTTAATATCAGACTTTTGGCCTGGTGTAGAAATCATTCATGCGTCAACTTTAGAGCAAGCGCTTGTTGAAACAGAAAAGTCGCCAAGCTTAATCATCATTGATGTTAACTTACCTGGGGGTAACAACCTTAAAGTAATCGATCAGTTAAAATTAGTTCAGCCAAATGCAAAGATTTTGGTGTTTTCTTCTTTGAATGAGAATATTTATGCGGTTCCTTATCTTAAATCTGGTGCATCTGGTTATCTGACCAAAAATGCTGAGGAATCTGAAATTGTAACAGCCATTACCACTATTTTGGCGGGCAGCCGTTATTCGAGCAGAAATGTAAAAGAGAATATGTTTAACAGCATATTGGGTAATGATGCTGATAATCCGTTTACCAAGCTTTCGGGCAGGGAATTGGAAGTAGCAGAATTGCTTACAAAAGGTATTGGCGTGTTAGAGATTTCTAACCAGTTAAACCTTCAGATGGGTACTGTAAGTACTTATAAGTTAAGGTTGTTCCAGAAACTGAAAATTAAAAGCATTATAGAGCTTGCTGAAAAAATGAGCATCTACGAAAGATAAAAAGAGTATTTATACTCTTTTTATCTTTTATTTGTCTTCTATCCTTATTTTTCTTTATCTGTTTTACCGGTTTTAGGTACGCCTGATTCGTTCGGACTGGATCCTGCCTGACCAAATTTATCGGAAGCTCCTTTTCCGTTCTGGTCGAATGAAGCTTTTTCTTTCGAACTTCCAGTAGTTTTGTTTCCGTTGTCTTTTTCTTTCGTTTTCATATCGATCGGTTTTGATCTTAATAGAACATATTTGAACAGGCAAAGTTTGGCTGAAATTTACTTTGAGGAAATCTTCGAATAATTTTTTTTTGCACCTGTAGTCTCTTGATGTAAATAAAAACACAATTCAGCATAGCCAGCAGTTTTCTTAATTCTAGTTTAAAGGCTTATGTATGATTAAGAAGTCTTGATTACTTATAAATTATACATTATATGTGCTGACCCCTTATGTATTTCGAAATGAACCTATTCGTTTTGTCAGAAATCTGTCTAATTAATATGACTTAATTATTATAGAGCTATTAGTTGTATTAAAATTATTGACCTAGATCAACTATCAGCGAATTTTGTGGCTCTAAAAAAGTGCGTTGTAGGGCCTTAAGATTATTAATCTATATGACAAATATCAAAATATTTGTATTTTGTATTATTAATAATACTTTATTGATCGATTGATCAGGGAAATAAAAGTTCAATGATATATCTTTGCGGATGGAAGTGAATGAATTGAACCAGACAGTTTAAAACAGGCTGTTCATTTTTATTCATTTAAAAACTGTTGGTTTAGCGACTACGTAAATGTCTATAAACCAGCAAATAGCTATTACAAACTACATTATCCCTATTCGTGTAATACTTCTATATCCCGTATATGAATAAAAATTTACTCTCTTCGTGTATCCCAGCACGTAATTTTTCGAGGACTAATATTGATTTAACGGAGAATTTTACTAAATATTTTCTCCAATTCATTTGTTTTGTCTTTTTTGTCTTTTTTTTAGGAATTAAAGCAAGTTACGGGCAGTTTACAATTAATGAGAATTTCCGGAATAGTACAGCTAATGGGGTTATTTTAGGTGATAAAGCTACCTTAACGTCTGGACTTTTTGACCCCGCAGGTAATGGTTGGCTACGATTAACCGGAGCTTCTAATAATCAGAAAGGTTATGCATATGTTAATAAATCCTTTCCTTCTACACTGGGTGTACTGATAGATTTTGAATATAAAACATGGAGAAATGTGGCAGATGCAAATGGAGGGGCAGATGGCATCGGTGTGTTTTTATTTGATGCAACATCTACCTTTTCACTAGGCGGATACGGTGGCTCGCTGGGTTATGCTCCTAACAGCAGTGCTGGAACACCAACTGGTTTGGCAGGCGGTTATGTTGGGATTGCGCTTGATGAATATGGGAACTTTTCCAATTCAACAGAGGGTAGGGTAGGTGGACCTGGAGAAACACCCAATTCAATAGTATTACGAGGGCCGACTACAACAGACCCAGCTACGACTAATCCTTATTTAAGTGGATTTCAGTTAAATTCAAGCAGGTCGGCGGATGAGATTGATTACAATACTGTTACTTCCACAAGGCCTACTGATGCCAGTTTTTACAGAAGGGTGCAAATCCAAATCACCCCAGAAGGAGGTCAATATCGTATTATTGTTCGTTGGGCTAAAACAAAAGGTGGAACATTTACCCAATTACTGAACTATCTCACAACTCAGGCTCCACCTGCACAATTGAAATTGGGGTTTGCTGCTTCCACGGGTGGATCCCTAAATTTTCATGAAATCAGAAATTTACTTGTAACTACTCCTGGTAATCTCAGAGCTGTAAAATCTGTAGATACCGATTATATTATTACAGGATCGGATACACCTGTAAATTATACACTTTCAATTATAAATGATACAAATGCCCCTCTTTCTGATATTATTTTAAATGATATTCTAAAAGATGGCAGTGGAAATATTATCCCAACATCAAGTTTTGGTATCACATCAATTGCCTATAGCGGATTTGGTGCAGCTACAGCCAATACTTCAATGCCTACAACTTCTGCTTCATCCAATTCGTTTGACGCAAAGTTTAATATGACAGCTAACAGTACTGGTACGATCACTGTGATAGGTACATGGAAAGCTGGTGCTCCAATTCCGGCAGGTGGTACATTACTCAACACTGTTAATGTTACACCAACAGATATTACAGATCAGGATTTAGAGAATAATACCTCAACGGTATCTGTTCCGGTTTACTCATCAGCTCCTACCTCTTCAAATGGAATTGATTTGACCATCAAAGCTCAAGCCGATCCAGCCTGTTTAAATCCAACCACAGGTAACAAGTTTTCATTTCAGGTTTCGAATATTGGTACCGCGACAACAACTAATGGAACCGGAGGCGCAGCAAGGGTAACAAAAGTAACTTATGTTATTCCAACGGGCTATACTTTTACGCAGGCTGCAACAGACTACAGCGGTTGGGGAAGAACAGCTATAACAAATGGGTATGTTTTTGACAGATCGGATTTGCTGGCAGCCGGGTCGGTTTACGATCCAATTAGTTTTACTTTAATTCCCCCAGCCGGAACAACATCGTATACTGCAACAGCATCTGTAACTTACACCACTACAGGAGGCGCAAACCGCGAAGGAGATAGTTCTACTAGTCTAACAGGTAATCAAGGAAATAATACTGCGAGCTATACCTTAAATTCTGCACCTGCTCAACCAACAATTACAACACCTTCAAATGTAACTACTGTTTGCTCAGGAAGTACAGTTGTATTAACTTCTTCTTCAACATCAGGTAATCAATGGTATAAAAATGGTACGCTAATAGCTGGTGAAACCAACCAGACATATACCGCAACAACCAGTGGAAGTTATACGGTTACTGTAAGTAATGGTAGCTGTACTAGTCTAGCTTCAGCGGCAAAAGTAATTACAATTCAGAACGCGGTAAATGCCGGTACGATTGGATCAAATCAGACTATTTGTTCTGGGAGTGCACCTGCAACATTTACTTCAACTGCTGCTGGAACAGGTTCGGGTACTATAACATACCGTTGGGAAAGCGCTACGACTAATACGAATGCAAGTTTCGCTGCCATTTCGAATAGCAATTCACCAACATATATCTCTGGTGTATTAAATACTACCACTTATTTTAGAAGGGTTACAATTTCAACCCAGAATGGAGTAGTCTGTGAAGGCGTTAGTAGTGTGATTACGGTAACCGTAAATTCATTGCCTACTGCAACCATCAGCGGTACTACTACAATCTGCTCTGGCAGCGGAACAAACATTACCTTCAGCGGTACAGCCAATGCGGTTGTTACCTACACCATTAACGGGGGCACCAACCAGACTGTAACTTTAAGCGCGGCTGGAACAGCTACTGTTGCGACCGGGAATATTACTACAAACAGGACTTACGCATTAGTAGGTGTTGCTACCGGAACAGGTGTTATACCATCATGCAGCAATACGGCAACTGGATCTGCCGTTGTAACCGTAAATTCATTGCCTACTGCAACCATCAGTGGTACAACTACCATCTGCTCTGGCAGCGGAACAAACATTACCATCAGCGGTACAGCCAATGCGGTTGTTACCTATACCATTAATGGAGGCACCAACCAGACTGTAACTTTAAGTGCGGCCGGAACAGCTACTTTAGCTACGGGTAACCTTACCGCAAATACTACTTATGCGCTTGTTGGTGTTGCTACCGGAACAGGGGTTACCCCATCATGCAGCAATACGGCAACGGGATCGGCTGTTGTAACCGTAAATTCATTGCCTACTGCAACCATCAGCGGTACAACTACCATCTGCTCTGGCAGCGGAACAAACATTACCTTCAGCGGTACAGCCAATGCGGTTGTTACCTATACCATTAACGGAGGCACCAACCAGACTGTAACTTTAAGTGCGGCTGGAACAGCTACTGTTGCGACCGGGAATATTACTACAAACAGGACTTACGCATTAGTAGGTGTTGCCACCGGAACAGGGGTTACCCCATCATGCAGCAATACGGCAACGGGATCTGCTGTTGTAACCGTAAATTCATTGCCTACTGCAACCATCAGTGGTACAACTACCATCTGCTCTGGCAGCGGAACAAACATTACCATCAGCGGTACAGCCAATGCGGTTGTTACCTATACCATTAATGGAGGCACCAACCAGACTGTAACTTTAAGTGCGGCCGGAACAGCTACTTTAGCTACGGGTAACCTTACCGCAAATACTACTTATGCGCTTGTTGGTGTTGCTACCGGAACAGGGGTTACCCCATCATGCAGCAA
>NZ_QNQU01000053.1 GCF_003315595.1 Pedobacter miscanthi
AGCAACGGCTGTATTTTTTTATACCCTTTTTAGTCAGCCCCGACGAGACAAGCGATTTTATCGCTTAACTTTATCTATTCACATTGCAAATGTGAATCTCATACATCCTCGTTGCAAACGAGGACGATGTAGGAGTAAATATGGGCGATGGATTATAAATCAATGTTTTTAGGATTCATTTTGGTGTGCCTAATCCTCAGTATTCTGATAATTTGATCTTCGTTCCGGTAAGATACCCTAAAGTGATGCTTTTCAAAGGCACGGTATGTTCCGTCATTATCTTTTTTATACTGATCGATTTTATATTTTTCAGGATGTTGGACTATATTTCCTACTGCTTGGGTTAAGTCATTTATAACCATTATTGCATTTTGGACAGATTCTTGGCTAATGTACTTATAGATTTCTTTTAATTGGTTTTTAGCCGGTTTAGTCCAAACGATTTTGAGAATATTGGTTACCAACTTTTAATCTCATTTAATAACTCATCATGGGAGATGTAATTGCCGTTTTTAAACTCACTTTCAGCGGCTAAAAGTTCATTGTTATACTCTTCTATAGTAATCTTTTGATTCTCTTTTTTTCCTTTTATAAAGCTTTTAAGCATTTCTACTACTGAAGTTTTTTCGGCATCGTTTAGCTGGGTAAAATAATTCAGCATTTCGCTTTCTAATATGGTTGCCATAATAAAGTTTTATTCTCAAAAATAATCAAATTGGTACTGAAAAACAAGTGTTTATACCTTTTGTAAGTAAACATGATTGGTAATAAAGGTGATTTTATCGGGGATATCGTCATTTCGAGCGGAGTGCAAGGAAGTCGAGAAATCTAACTAGAGATATACTTCTAGATAGATCTCTCCATTTCGCTACGCTACAGTCGAGATGACGACTTGATGGTAGATAGCGAATGACGCTTCAAACAAAAAAGCAACCCTTTATGGATTGCTTTTCTTTTACTTGTCGTCATGCTGAATTTATTTAAGCATCTTAATAGACCCTAAAATAAATTCAGGGTGACGGTATTGCGTATTAATGTAATTCTAAAGTTTGTGCCCTATCTGGTCCTACAGAAAGGAATTTGATTGGAACTTCCAATTCTTTTTCTAAAAATGCGATGTAATCAGTCAATTTAGCTGGAATTTGATCTACAGAAGTAATTTTGGTCACATCTGTAGCCCAACCGTCGATTGCTTTTAATACCGGTTTTGGTTCGATCGAAATAATGTCGTAAGGCATATAATCAATTGTTTCGCCATTATATTCGTAATGTGTACAAGCATAAATGGTATCGAAAGTATCCAGTACATCAGCTTTCATCATAATCAACTCGGTTACACCGTTTAACATGATGGCATATTTTAACGCAGGAAGATCGATCCAGCCACAACGACGGGCACGGCCTGTAGTTGCGCCAAATTCGTGACCTAATGCACGTAAGTTTTCACCAACTTCGTTATCCAATTCGGTTGGGAACGGACCGCCACCAACACGGGTACAATAAGCTTTAAAAATGCCATAAACAGCACCAACTTTGTTAGGCGCAATACCTAAACCAGTACATGCACCAGCAGTTGTAGTGTTGCTCGAAGTTACAAAAGGGTACGAACCGAAATCAACATCCAGTAAAGTTCCCTGTGCACCTTCGGCCAAAACCGCTTTTCCTTCTTTTAAATAGCCATTAACAAAATGTTCGCTATCTACGTGAGGGATGGTTTTCAGGAATTCGATTGCTTCGAAGAAAGCCGCTTCTTTTTCGGTTAATTCATATTCGAAACCTTCGTAATGAGAAAGGATTTCGGTATGTTTTTCTACCAGTTTAGCATAACGCTCTTTAAAATCAGGCAGGGTAGTATCACCAACACGTAAACCGTTACGACCGGTTTTATCCATATAAGTTGGACCAATACCTTTTAATGTTGAACCGATTTTATTTTTACCCATGCGTGCCTCGTTTGCAGCATCCAATAACTGGTGTGTAGGTAAAATTAAATGTGCTTTACGGGCAATTACCAATTTACCGTCGGCAACGGGATCGTGACCAGCTTTTTTTAAATTATCAAGCTCTCTTTTTAAAATGATAGGATCGATAACTACACCATTTCCAATTAAATTCATGGTTTTTTCGTTGAAAATTCCTGATGGAATGGTATTTAAAACGAATTTTTTGCCATCGAACTCTAAGGTATGTCCGGCATTTGGGCCGCCCTGAAAACGGGCAATAAGATCATATTTTGGACTTAGTACATCAACGATTTTTCCCTTTCCTTCGTCGCCCCATTGCAGGCCGAGAAGTACATCTACTTGCGTCATTATTAAAAATTTAAGCTTGTTTTATTTTATGTATTGATTTAATTTGCTTTAAGATCCGCTGCTGCGGCCGCACTCTCATTCACTTTCCTGGCAACGCTGCAATCAGAACAGAACCCATAAAGATTCAATGAATGGTGCTTGATATCAAACTTTAACAGATCGCCAACCATGGTCTGGATCTGGTGGATACGTGGATCACAGAATTCTACTACCTTACCGCATTCAATACAGATCACGTGATCGTGCTGACGGTAACCGTAAGATTTTTCGAATTGTGCCATGTTTTTGCCAAACTGGTGTTTGGTCACTAAATCGCACGAAACCAATAATTCTAAAGTATTGTAAACCGTAGCACGGCTAACGCGGTACTTTTGGTTTTTCATGTGGATATAAAGTGTTTCAACATCAAAGTGGTCGTTTCTTGAATAGATTTCCTCTAATATGGCGAAACGCTCTGGTGTTTTACGTAGATTTTTGTTTTCTAAATAAGCCTCAAAAATCTTGCGAACGAGCTCATTTGTATTTTGTTCAGACATAGTTTTTAAACTCCATTCAAAGGTAGTTAAATTGTTTTGAAAAATGATTACCACCGATCAAATGATTACACAGATTTGGTAATTAGTCGGAGGTCCGGTGTCGGGAGTTAGGGGTTTAAATTGCAAATAACTTGCGACTTAACATACGAAATCCTGACTTCAGACTCCGGACTGCCGACTTTCGGACTCTCTTAGGCATCAAACCTGGTAACCCCGGTAACACCCCTCACTTTTAGTAAATTTTTGATCAGGTTTTCGAGGTGTTCGGTATCATTTACGAAAATCATGATCGATCCTTCAAATATTCCTTCGTTGGTATCAACCGTAATGGAACGCATGTTCACTTTAAAATCAGTCGAAATTACCCTGGTAATATTGTTGATCAAACCTACATCATCAATACCTACAATTTTTAAACCGGTTAAGAAAGTCAGTTCTTTTTGTCGGTTCCATTTGGCTTTTACCACGCGGTAACCATAATTGGCCATTAGCTGTGCTGCATTAGGGCAATTGGTACGGTGTATTTTAATGCCTTCGCTTACGGTAATAAATCCAAAAACATCATCTCCCGGTATCGGATTACAGCAGGGCGCCAATGTATAATCAATGCGCTGCATATCTTCGCCAATCAGTAGAATATCGGATTCGCCACCTTTAATTTTACTCTTGATCCCGTCGACAGTCAGATTTTCAGGACGTTCAGGTCCACGGTTTTCTACTTCTTTTTCGCTCGACAGGTATTCCCTGATGTCTTTCAGTTCGATTTTTCCAAGCGCAACATTTACAAAAAGTTCCTGTGTTGAAGGAAGTTTAAAGAAATAGCTTAATTTCTGTATATTATCGGTATTGTAGGTGATTTTCAGTGATTTTAGCTTTCTTTCTAGAATTTCCTTGCCATTTTCGGCAATTTTTCGCTTTTCTTCCTTTAAAGACGATTTTATTTTTGATTTGGCCTTTGCAGTTACCACTACATTTAGCCAGTCTTCTTTCGGACTTTGTTTGCTCGAAGTAATAATCTCTACCTGATCACCATTCTGTAATTTATACGAAATCGGGACCAGTTTATGGTTTACTTTTGCCCCGATACAGGTTGCGCCAACATCGGTATGGATCTCAAAAGCGAAATCTAAAGCAGTAGCGCCTAAAGGCAATTGGATCAAAGCTCCTTTTGGTGTGAAAATGAAAATCTCATCAGAGAAAAGGTTCATTTTAAAATCATCGAGGAAATCCAGTGCGTTGGCTTCAGGATTACTCAGCATTTCCCTTACTTTCTGGATCCATTGATCCAAACCGTTATCGTTGCTCGATTCTTTGTATTTCCAATGTGCCGCAAAACCTTTTTCCGCAATTTCGTTCATACGTTGTGTACGGATTTGTACCTCCACCCATTGTCCGCGTGGTCCCATCACCGTAGTATGCAAACTTTCGTAGCCATTTCCTTTTGGAGAGGAAACCCAATCGCGTAAGCGATCTGGATTGGGACGATATAAATCGGTTACAATCGAATAAGCTTTCCAGCAGTCGGCTTTTTCATTTTCAGGTGCCGAATCCAGGATAATCCTGATGGCAAAAAGATCATAAACCTCTTCGAAAGGAATATTTTTCTTTTTCATTTTATTCCAGATGGAGTGGATGGACTTCGGCCGGCCGTAAACATCGGCCACTAAACCCTGCTCATGCACAATTTCATCAATCGGTTCTACGAATTTTTTAATGAAAAGTGCGCGTTCTGCTTTTTTCTCGTTTAACTTTTTCGCGATGAATTTATAGGTGTCGGGATCAAGATATTTCATCGAAAGATCTTCCAGTTCCGATTTTATCGCATATAAACCCAAACGATGGGCGAGTGGGGCGTATAAATAAATGGTTTCGGATGCGATTTTAAGCTGCTTGTGGCGCGGCATAAAATCCATTGTACGCATATTGTGCAAACGGTCGGCGAGTTTAATCAGGATTACCCTAACATCATCGGCGAGGGTAAGCAGCATTTTACGAAAGTTTTCGGCCTGTAAAGAGCTGTTTGTATCAAAAACACCTGAAATTTTGGTTAAACCATCGATAATTTTAGCCGTTTTCTTGCCAAATTCGCGTTCAATATCTTCTAAAGTGATATCGGTATCTTCTACCACATCGTGTAACAATGCACATACGATAGAGGTTGTACCAAGGCCTATTTCTTCAGCTGCAATCTGTGCTACGGCAATGGGATGGTAGATATAAGGTTCGCCTGATTTGCGGCGCATATCTTTATGACTTTCGAGTGCCATATCGAAAGCTTTTCTGATTTCTTTTTTATCACCCTTTTGCAGGGTAGATTTGCTTGCCCGTAGTAACGCCCTGTATCTTTTTAGAATTTCCTGCTTTTCCGCCTCTAAATCAATCACTAACTCTGTTTTCATTTGTATTTTTTGCGTAAAAATTGCGTCTTATTTCTGAATAAAACTTATATTAGTTTTGTGAAACACCTAATATATGAAATAACACCTAACTTTGTAAAAGTATAAATTTATGAAATTTAAAGGGCTCTTTTTTCTTTGTATTGTAATGATTTGTAGCATTTCGCTATGGGCACAGGATCCTGCGGCCCCAATATTCCCTAAATTGGGTAAAAGCGATACAATCAGGGTGGCCTCAACAAATGATAACGGCGTGATGATCCCATGGATGCAGCTTAATGAAGTAAACGTCTATGCCGCAAGGATCTGGAAATCGCCTGCAGAACAGGCAGCTTATAACCGGTTAAGATATAATGTATTAAAAGTAATGCCTTATGCGCTGTTTGCAAAACGCAGGTATGAGCAACTGGAACAGGATATTGCGCGTACCCCTGAAAAAAAAGAGCAGAAACAACTGGTTAAGCAATGCGATAAAGAGATTAAAGACATGTTTAACCGTGAAATAAAGGAATTAACGATTACACAGGGGCAGATTTTAACAAAACTGATCGACCGTGAGGTGGGCAGAACAACATACGATATTATTAAACAGACTAAAGGTGGTTTTGCGGCCTTTTCTTATCAGATTGTTGCCCGTGTGGTAGGCCATAATTTAAAAAGTACTTACGATCCGAATGAAGACAGGGATATAGAATCTATTATCCGTACCTCCGGATTTTATCAATAAAATTATAATGCAGGAAAGCATTCCGAATATCTATTCTTTCAAGGTTAAAAAAATCAATGGCGAAGAACAGCCGTTATCAGCCTACCGAAATAAGGTTGTATTAATTGTAAATACAGCATCTGAGTGTGGTTTCACACCTCAATTAAAGGAATTACAGCAGCTTAAAGACGAAATCAACAATCCTGATTTTGAAATTTTGGGTTTCCCGACCAACGATTTTGGAAAGCAGGAGCCTTTAAATGGTTCGGATATCGCTTCATTCTGCGAAATCAACCATGGGGTAAAATTCCCTGTTTTTGATAAAATTATGGTGCGTGGCGCACATGCCCATCCACTTTATCAGTTTTTGAGTGATAAGAAACAGAATTCAAAATTAAGTTCTAAACCCCGTTGGAACTTTCATAAATATATTGTGAACAAAAATGGCGAACTGGTAGATTATTTTTTGCCTTTCACCAAACCGTTGAGTTCGAAGATTAAAAAGAAAATTCAGCAATTGCTGAACCAAAATGCCCAATAAGACATCATGAAATTAGATATTTTAGTTATAGCCGTGCATCCCGATGATGCAGAGCTTTGCTGTTCAGGTACAATTTTAAAACATATTGCCCTCGGTAAAAAGGTAGGGATTGTAGATTTAACCCGTGGCGAACTGGGTACACGTGGTACCGCCGAAACCAGGGATGAAGAAGCCAAAGACTCTGCAAGGATTTTAGGTTTACATGCCCGCGAGAACCTTGGCCTGCGTGATGGATTTTTTCTGAACGACGAATTTCACCGTTTGGAAGTGATTAAGGTGATCAGAAAATACCAGCCTGAAATTATTTTAAGCAATGCATTGGAAGACCGTCATCCCGACCATGGTAGGGCAGGCGACCTGGTTTACGATTCGGTATTTTTATCGGGTTTGCCAAAGATTGAAACTTCGGTAGATGGCATTAAACAGGAAGCACACCGCCCAAGGTTGTTGCTGCAGTATATACAAGACAGGTACATCAAACCCGATATTATTGTAGATATCACAGCACATATTGATAAAAAAATCGAATCCATTAAAGCTTTTAAAACGCAGTTTTACAATCCTGATGTAGAAGGGCTTCAAACCTATATTTCTTCGCCCGAATTTTTCGAAAGTATGATCGGCAGAGCGAGGGAATTTGGTAAAAGTATCGGTGCTACCTTTGGAGAGGGTTTTACTTCGAGGAAATTACTGGGCGTTGATAATTTGTTTGATTTAAGGTAATAAGAGCTGTCGTTCTTGAATTAAACGTTCCTATGTATTCGTCACCCTGAACTTGTTTCAGGGTCTTTTATGAAATAGACTTTAAGCTTGCTTTGTAAGACCCTGAAATGAATTCAGGGTGACGCCGAGAATAAGGGAAATCCTATACCCAACAAAACCGCCCATTATTTGTTATTCTCAAAACGAATAATAATGGCGAATATATTCTCATCTCTCAAAAACGCTTACAATCTTTTTAAACATGTAGATTTCGATAAGTTAGAGGCTTTATCAAAAAAAGTTGACCTGCCCAAAATGGTCGAAACCATATCCAGCCTGGATGATAAACAGATCCAGGGCATGATGAAAATGATGGGTGGATCGCATAAAAAGAAGGAATTGCCCCCAATTGAAGGTGATTTTTATCACCTTGGCGATGAAGCCTTAAAAGATGAAGACCGCGAACTCCAGTTAAAAGTGCGTGCTTTTTTAGAAAAAGAGGTAAAACCAATCGTAAACCATTATTGGAACAAAGCCGAATTTCCTTTTGAAATTATACCAAAACTTGCCGAACTCAATATTTGTGGCTTAACCTATAAAGGTTATGGCTGTCCGGGGAAATCTAATTTGATGGAAGGTATTTTAGCGATGGAAATGGCGCGGATTGATACCTCTATTTCTACATTTTTTGGTGTACAGAGCGGTTTGGCCATGGGATCGATCTATTTATGCGGCTCGGAAGAACAAAAACAGCAATGGTTGCCCTTAATGCAGCAATTTAAAATTATTGGTGCATTTGGCTTAACTGAGCCAGAAGTAGGTTCGGCCGCTGCCGGAGGCTTAACGACTACCTGTAAAAAAGTAGATGGCAAATGGGTATTGAACGGACAGAAAAAATGGATCGGAAATGCCACTTTTGCCGATATCCTGATTATTTGGGCCCGGGATGAGGAAAGTGGTGATGTGAAAGGTTTTATTGTTAAAAAGGATAATCCGGGTTTTGCTGTAGAAAAAATGCAGGATAAAATGGCCTTGCGCATTGTGCAGAATGGAATTATTACCTTAACCAACTGTGAAGTAGAAGAAGCCGATCGTTTACAAAATGCAAACTCGTTTAAAGATACAGCCAAAGTATTGCAGATGACGAGGGCCGGAGTGGCCTGGCAGGCCGTAGGTTGCGCACGTGGAGCATATGAAAACGCGCTCGAATATACACGCAACCGAAAACAGTTTGGTAAACCTATTGCCAGCTTTCAGCTGATCCAAAATCATTTGGTTGAGATGTTATCAAATTTAACTGCGATGCAGACACTTTGTTTTAGGTTGTCGCAACTGCAGGACCAGGGTTTGCTAAAAGATGAACATGCTTCGCTGGCCAAAGTATTCTGTTCGTTAAGAACACGAGATGTAGTGAGCAAAGCCAGGGAAGTTATGGGCGGCAATGGTATTTTACTGGAGTATAATGTTGCCCGTTTCGTGGCCGATGCAGAAGCCATTTATTCGTACGAGGGTACGAAAGAAATTAATACATTAATTGTTGGTAGGGCGATTACTGGTTTTTCGGCCTTTGTTTAGGGGCCTCACGAAGTTTGAAAGGGTAAGCGCAGTGTGGGAACTTCGTTAGTTTTAAGCTGGGGTAATTAGTGGTTTCTTTGTCTGAGCGTAGCCGAAGACCATGCGGTGCAATAAATAAGGAAATTTTAACGGTTTGGAAATGAATGTCAATATTTCATACGTTCTGTAGTCCCGCCATTTGCTTCAATCTTTTTGCAGGTTTTGAAGTGCTGAGGTACGAAGCATCTTTTTCATAGGTTATAGATGATAGCCTATTAAGGTTGCTGCAGACAAAAAGGATTTTCGCTACTGTCGGGTTTATTCAACAGCGGTTCGTTCCTCAGGGTACAAACTTTGCTCCTAAACCCGATTTCAGCGAACATCCCGATTTTTCATCGGGATAAAGCGTAAAGCGGGACTGAAAATTCCAAGTGCACAGAACCTTTCATTTCCAAATCAATAAAAAATCAAAATTTTACGGAAATTAGCTCATTATTTATTCCGTTCTGTGAGGACACAGACAGGGGAGTTGGAGAATGATTTTACACTGTGATATTATTTTTTGGAAATGAACGTCAGTATTTCATAGGCGCTGTAGTCCCGCCATTTGCTTCAATCTTTTTGCAGGTTTTGAAGTGCTGAGGTACCAAAGATCTTTTTCATAGGTTATAGATGACAGTATATTAAGGTGCTGCAAACAAAAAGGATTTTCGCTACTGTCGGGTTTATTCAACAGCGGTTCGTTCCTTGGGGTACAAACTTTGTAACTAAACCCGATTGCAGCGAACATCCCGATTTTTCATCGGGATAAAGCGTAAAGCGGGACTGAAAATGCCAAGTGCACAGAACCTTTCATTTCCAAATCAATAAAAAATCAAAATTTTACGGAAATTAGCTCATTATTTATTCCGTTCTGTGAGGACACAGACAGGGGAGTTGGAGAATGATTTTACACTGTGATATTATTTTTTGGAAATGAACGTCAGTATTTCATAGGCGCTGTAGTCCCGCCATTTGCTTCAATCTTTTTGCAGGTTTTGAAGTGCTGAGGTACCAAAGATCTTTTTCATAGGTTATAGATGACAGTATATTAAGGTGCTGCAAACAAAAAGGATTTTCGCTACTGTCGGGTTTATTCAACAGCG
>NZ_QNQU01000054.1 GCF_003315595.1 Pedobacter miscanthi
CCGATAAACTTGATGTTACCAAATCATCATCAGCTAATGCGATTGTAACCGTTACCAATGGCACAATAGCAGCTGTTAACGATGCAGGTACACAAAACGGTACCACAGGCGGAACAGCCATTACTTCGGTATTGAGCAACGATACCTATAACGATGTTGCAAACGCTGGTGTGGCTTCGGCAGCAAACATTACCATTACCCAAAATAATAACAACAGCAATGGTAAGGTTACTTTAAATACTACAACAGGCGAAGTAACTGTAGCAGCAAACACTCCGGTTGGTACTTATACNATGGTGTTGCAAACTCGGGTGTGGCTTCGGCAGCAAATATTACCATTACCCAAAATAATAACAATAGCAATGGTAAGGTTACTTTAAATACTACAACAGGCGAGGTAACTGTAGCACCAAACACTCCGGTTGGTGTGTATACGATCAATTACACCATTACCGATAAACTTGATATTACCAAATCATCATCAGCTAACGCCGTAGTAACCATTACTAATGGAAACTTATTGGCTAAAGATGATACTGGAACGTCAGGAACAGCAGGCGGAAATGCAGTTGCAAATATTTTAATCAACGATACCTACAACGGGGTTGATAATTCTGCAACCACGGCTTCTGTAACCATTAGCCAGGTTTCTAACAACAGTGCCGGAAAAATTACACTTAACTTAAGCACAGGTTCGGTTGATGTAGCTACGAATACACCGGCTGGTGTTTATGTTGTTGAGTATCAGATTACCGATAAATTAGATGCAACCAAAACTTCAAATGCTAAAATTACAATTACGGTAAGCGCTGCAAACATCCTTGCTAAAGATGATAGCGGAAGCATAGGCGGATTGTTAGGTGGTACTGCAATTAATAATGTACTGGTAAACGACGAGGTAAACGGAGGTCAGCAGGCTACTTTAAGTAATGTAAAACTAGAGCAGGTATCTACCAATAATGCAAAAGTTAACCTTGATTTAAGTACTGGAAAAGTTAACGTTGATCCTAAAACACCGGCAGGTACTTATCAGGTTACCTATAAAATTACCGATCTTTTAGATGCTTCTAAAGTATCTCAGGCAGTAGCTACAGTATTGGTTAATGCGCCGGTTATGGTGGCCAACGCCGATAATGGCAATGCCAATGGTTATACCGGTGGTATAGCTGTTAATAATGTATTGGCAAATGATACTTACGATGGTAACCCGGCTACATTAAACGATGTTACCTTAACGCTAAGTTCATCTTCTGATCCAAAAATTAAATTAAATACAACCAATGGCAATGTAACGGTTGATCCGAATACACCGGCAGGAACATATACCTTAACCTATATTATTACCGATAAACTGAACCCATCATTAACTAAAACAGCTACAGTAACTGTAACCGTTGATTTACCAGTGATGGTAGCCGTAGATGATGCCGGTACAGTAAACGGTTTAACAGGCGGTACAGGTATTAACAATGTATTATCAAACGATACTTACAATGGAAATACAGCTACTTTAAGTCAGGTTTCGTTAACGCAGATATCGACTTCTAATGCAAAAGTCAATCTTGAGGCCGGCACCGGAAAAGTTATTGTTGATCCTAAAACCCCTGCAGGTACCTATACCGTTGTTTATGAGATTACAGATCTTCTAAATCCAACGGAAAAGAAAAGGGCAAATGCCGTAGTAACTGTTGAAGCACCAGAAATGATTGCCAATGCAGATAATGGCACCGTAAATAGTTATACCGGCGGTACAGCGGTTAATAATGTTTTAGCAAATGATAAATACAACGGAAATACAGCTACTTTAACCGATGTTACCTTAACTCAGGTTTCAACATCAAATCCAAATGTTACTTTAGATGTAACTACCGGAAAAGTAAATGTTGCTGCCAATACACTTGCAGGCACGTATACCCTTGTTTATCAGATTACAGATAAGTTAAATCCAACATTAACAAAACAGGCAACCGTAACCGTTACTGTAAACCCTGCTCCGATGATCGCCAATGATGATAATGGATCGGCAAATGGTTTAACAGGTGGCGTAGCAGTTGCTGATGTGCTTGCAAACGATTCTTACAACGGAAGCACAGCAAGCTTAAGCGAAGTTAATTTAACGCAGGTTTCTACTTCAGATCCGAAGGTAAGCCTGAACACCTCAACAGGAGAGGTTATGGTTGCTGCAAATACAAAAGCAGGAACTTATACCCTGGTATATAAAATAGAAGATAAAGCTAATCCTGGTTTATTTAAAAATGCAACAGTTACTGTAACCGTAACTGCACCGGTAATGGTGGCAAATCAGGACAATGGAACTGTTGATGGATTTAACGGCGGTACTGCTGTTAATAACGTACTGGCAAACGATACTTACAATGGTGCACCGGCAATACTATCTAATGTAACTTTAACGCAGGTATCTACAACAAATGCGAACGTTACCCTGGATCCTACAAACGGACAGGTTAATGTAGCTGCAAACACCCCTGCGGGTACTTATACCGTGGTTTACCAGATCGAGGATAAATTAAACCCTGGTTTAACCAAACAGGCCACCGTTACGGTTACCGTAACGGCTCCAGCCATTATTGCTAACAATGATAACGGAACAGTTAACGGATTTACCGGAGGTACAGCTGTAAACAATGTTTTAGCTAACGACTCATACGATGGCAGCACTGCACTATTAAGCAATGTGAACCTGTCGCAGGTTTCTACCTCTAATCCAAACGTAACCTTAGATGCTACAACGGGTAAGGTTAATGTAGCCGCCGGCACTCCTGCAGGCGATTACACTTTGGTTTACCAGATTCAGGATAAGGTTAATCCGGTTCCTTCGCAAACTAAAACGGCTACTGTTACCGTAACGGTAACAAGTCCTGCCTTAGCTGCCAATGCAGATGCAGGTAGCATTAATGGGTTTACAGGTGGTGCAGCCATTAACAATGTACTGGCTAATGATAACTATAACGGAGCACAGGCAACTTTAGCTAATGTTACTTTAACCCAGGTATCTACCACAGATGCTAAAGTTACCCTCGATCCGGCAATAGGAAAAGTAAATGTTGCCGCAGGTACACAGGCCGGTACTTATACCGTGGTGTACCAGATCGCAGATAAGCTAAATCCTGGTCAAACCAAAACCGCTAATGCAGTAGTTACGGTTACCGCGCCGGATATGATAGCTGATAACGATGCCGGAACCATAAATGGTGCAACAGGTGGTACCGCAGTAAATAACGTTTTATTAAACGATACCTACAATGGCAACGTTGCTACCTTAAATGAAGTAACATTATCGCAGGTTTCGACCTCAAACCCGAAAGTTACTTTAGATGTAACTACAGGCAAAATTAATGTTGATTCGAATACACCAGGTGGTACCTATACCTTAGTTTATCAGATTACTGATAAATTAAACCCGGGCTCTACCAAAACTGCAACTGTTACCATCACTGTAGGTGCACCTGTTCTGGTTGCTAATGATGATGCGGGTACAGCCAATGGTTTAACTGGTGGATTAGCAATAGCAGATGTATTGGCGAACGATACCTACAACGGTAATCCGGCTACTTTGGCTCAGGTTACTTTATCACAGGTTTCGACCACAAATGCGAATGTAACTTTAGATCCTGCTACAGGTAAAGTAAATGTTGCTTCAAATACCCCGGCGGGTACTTATACCGTGGTTTATCAGATCCTTGATAAAATAAATCCAACACAGGTTAAAACAGCCAATGCGGTAGTTACCGTTACGGCACCACAGATGATCGCAAATGCCGATTTGGGTACTGCGAATGGTTTTACCGGTGGCGTGGCTGTTCCTAACGTTTTAGTAAACGATACTTATAACGGTGCCCCGGCAACTTTAACCAATATAAACTTAACCCAGGTTTCTACAACAAATGCGAACGTAACCTTAAATCCGGCTACCGGAGAGGTAAATGTTGCGGCAAATACCCCGGTGGGTACTTATACAGTTGTTTATCAGATCGAGGATAAACTGAACCCTGGTCAGAAAACTACAGCAAGCGTAACCATTACGGTTACTGCACCTGCATTAGTGGCTACAGCCGATAATGGTGCGGCCAATGGCTTTACCGGTGGGGTAGCAGTTCCGAATGTTTTAGCTAATGATACCTATAATGGTAACCCGGCTACTTTAAGCAATGTTAATTTAACCCAGGTATCAACCAGCGATCCAAAAGTTACCCTAAATGTAAATACAGGTGAGGTTAATGTAGCGCCAAATACACCAGCCGGAACCTATACCTTAGTTTATCAGATCGAGGATAAATTAAATCCGGGTTTAACCAAATCAGCTAGTGTAACCGTTACCGTAAATGCTCCTGGCATTCTGGCTGTAAACAATTCGGGTACAATTAACGGTTTTGTTGGTGGAACAGCTGTTAACAATATTCTGGCTAATGATACCTATAATGGTACAACGGCAACACTAAACGAAGTTATCCTTTCGCAGGTTTCTACCTCAAACCCGAAAGTTACTTTAGATATAGCTACAGGTAAGATTAATGTTGATCCAAACACACCGGCAGCAACCTATACTTTAGTTTATCGCATTGCAGATAAGGTAAATCCAAGCTTAACTTCAGATGCAACTGTAACAGTTACCGTTTCTGCACCAGCTTTGGTGGCCAACACAGACAACGGTTCTGCAAATGGTTTCGTTGGTGGCGTGGCTGTTCCTAATGTTTTAACAAACGATACTTACAATGGTGCCGCTGCAACTTTAACCAATGTAACCTTAACGCAGGTTTCGATCACAAATGCAAATGTTACTTTAGACCCTGCTACTGGTGCAGTTAATGTATTGCCAAATACACACGCCGGTACTTATACCGTGGTTTATCAGATCGAGGATAAACTGAACCCTGGTCAAACCAAACAAGCCTCTGTAACTGTTACCGTTGGTGCGCCTGCACTTGTGGCTACAAACGACACAGGTTCGGCAAATGGATTTGTTGGTGGTGTAGCTGTTTCTAATGTATTGGCAAACGATACTTATAATGGTGCCGCTGCAACTTTAACCAATGTAACATTAACGCAGGTTTCGACCACAAATGCAAATGTAACTTTAGATCCTGCTACTGGTGCAGTTAATGTATTGCCGAATACACAGGCCGGTACTTATACCGTGGTTTATCAGATCGAGGATAAACTGAACCCTGGTCAAACCAAACAAGCCTCTGTAACTGTTACGGTTGGTGCGCCTGCACTTGTGGCTACAAACGACACAGGTTCGGCAAATGGATTTGTTGGTGGTGTAGCTGTTTCTAATGTATTGGCAAACGATACTTACAATGGTGCCGCTGCAACTTTAACCAATGTAACCTTAACGCAGGTTTCGACCACAAATGCAAATGTTACTTTAGATCCGGCAACCGGACAGGTAAATGTAGCACCAAATACCACTGCCGGTACATATACTGTAGTATACCAGATTGAAGATAAACTGAATCCTGGCCAGAAAACTACTGCCAGTGTAACCGTAACTGTTGATCCAATTGCACTTGTGGCAAATAACGACGCCGGAACTGCAAATGGTTTCACCGGTGGAATTGCCGTTAATAATGTATTGGCCAACGATAACTATAACGGTGGTGCAGCTAGCTTAACCAATGTAACTTTAACACAGGTTTCGACTACAAATACCAACGTTACTTTAGATCCGGCTACTGGTGCAGTTAATGTAGCACCAAATACCACTGCGGGTACTTATACCGTGGTGTACCAGATTGAAGATAAACTGAACCCTGGTTCAACCAAACAGGCAAATGTAACTGTAGCGGTTAATGCACCTGTAATGACTGCAAACGGCGATACCGGAACTGCAAATGGATTTGTTGGTGGTGTTGCTGTTCCTAATGTATTGGCAAACGATACCTATAATGGAGTAAGTCCTGCAACTTTAACCAACGTAACCTTAACCCAGGTTTCGACCACAAATGCAAATGTTACTTTAGATCCTACATCGGGACAGGTTAATGTAGCACCAAATACACCGGCCAGTACTTATACTGTAGTTTACCAGATTGAGGATAAACTGAACCCTGGTCAAACCAAACAAGCCTCTGTAACCATTACTGTTGGTGCACCGGCGCTTGTTGCTACAAACGACACAGGTTCGGCAAATGGTTTTGTTGGTGGTGTAGCTGTTGCTAATGTATTAGCAAACGATACTTATAATGGTACAACTGCAACTTTAACCAACGTAACTTTAACACAAGTATCGACTACAAATGCGAATGTTACTTTAGATCCGGCAACCGGACAGGTAAATGTAGCACCAAATACCACTGCCGGTACTTACACTGTAGTATACCAGATTGAAGATAAACTGAACCCTGGTCAGAAAACTACTGCCAGTGTAACCGTAACTGTTGACCCAATTGCATTAGTGGCAAATAACGACGCCGGCACTGCAAATGGTTTCACCGGTGGAACAGCCGTTAATAATGTATTGGCCAACGATAGCTATAACGGTGGTGCAGCTAGCTTAACCAATGTAACTTTAACACAGGTTTCGACTACAAATACCAACGTTACTTTAGATCCGGCTACTGGTGCAGTTAATGTAGCACCAAATACCACTGCGGGTACTTATACCGTGGTGTACCAGATTGAAGATAAACTGAACCCTGGATCAACCAAACAGGCAAGTGTAACTGTAACGGTTAATGCACCTGTAATGACTGCAAACGGCGATACCGGAACCACAAACGGCTTTACCGGTGGTGTAGCTGTACCTAATGTACTGGCAAACGATACCTACAATGGTACAAGCCCTGCAAGTTTAACCAATGTAACTTTGACGCAGGTTTCGACCACAAATGCAAATGTTACTTTAGATCCTACATCGGGACAGGTTAATGTAGCACCAAATACACCGGCCGGTAATTATACTGTTGTTTACCAGATCGAGGATAAACTGAACCCTGGCCAAACCAAACAAGCCGCTGTAACCATTACCGTTGGTGCACCTGCACTTGTAGCTACAAATGATGCAGCAGCAATTAATGGCATTTCAGGTGGAACGGCGATTGCTGATGTATTGGCAAATGATAGCTATAATGGTAGCACGGCAACACTGGCAAATGTTACCCTGAGCCAAATTTCTACTTCAAACCCTGGTGTAACCTTAGATGTGGCTTCAGGAAAAATAAATGTAGCACCAGGTACACCAGAGGCTACTTATACTTTGGTTTATCAGATTGAAGACAAATTAAACCCAGGTAAAACTACCCAGGCAACTGTAACCATCACGGTAACTGCTGCTCCAATGCTGGCAGTTGATGATAATGGTTCTGCAAATGGTTTTGACGGAGGAATAGCAGTTTCGAATGTATTAACCAACGATTTATTCAATAACGCACCTGCTACACTAACTGGTGTTTATTTAACCGAAATATCTACTGAAAATCCAAATGTGAAATTAAATGTAGGTAACGGACAGGTGTATGTTCAACCAGGTACCCCTGCAGGAGTTTATAAAGTAGTTTATACCATTACCGATCGTGTTAACACAACCGAAATAAAACAAGCAACCGCAACCATTACGGTAACTGCTCCGGTAATGATCGCTAATACAGATAACGGACAGGTTAATGGTGTAACAGGTGGAACCGCGGTTAACAATGTATTGGCAAACGATAGTTATAACGGAGCCGCTGCAACTTTAACCAATGTAACCTTAACCCAGGTATCTACTACAAATAACAATGTTACTTTAGATGGAACCACAGGCGCAGTTAATGTGGCCCCGGGTACTCCGGCAGGTACTTATTCTGTAGTTTATCAGATAGAAGATAAATTAAATCCAGGTTTAACCACACAGGCTACCGTTACCGTAGTGGTAGATGCCCCAGTAATGGTGGCCAATAGCGATGCTGGTTCGGCAAATGGATTTACTGGAGGTGTGGCTGTACCAAATGTACTTTCAAACGATTCGTACAATGGTTCGCCGGCTACCTTAACCAACGTTAATTTAAGCCAGTTATCAACCACTGATCCTAATGTAACCCTCGATCCGGCTACAGGCGCAGTAAATGTTGCTCCGAATACAAAAGCGGGTACCTATACTGTAGCGTACAGAATTGAGGATAAACTGAATCCGGGTTCATTCCAAACAGGAACAGTAACTGTAACCGTTAATGCACCAGTAATGGTAGCCAATAA
>NZ_QNQU01000055.1 GCF_003315595.1 Pedobacter miscanthi
CGTGAAGGGAAAAAATGCTATACAGTAAGAAATTATGTTCAGTAGTTTTCTCCACTATAGTCGAAATGAGTTTAAAAAATCGCCATTAATCTTTAGTTCATTACAGAATTTATCAACATCCCACCTAAATCCCAAAGAAATATATAAATTTATATTTTTAATACCGTACTCCACAAGCTTTTAACAAAACAAACAACTAAAATTAACTTCATTCTAATACTGTATTAATATTCAAGGCTTATTTTCGTAACCTAATCATTCTATATGGCGCTACAATTACTCCAATAACTGTTTTCCAGTTAAAAAAATCGTTGTCAGGCAAATGTTTTAGCAATATTGCTATATCATATAGTAAAATAGCCTGCTCCTGAATGATCAAAAATTCCTTCAACAAAACAATCCTTATTATTCTTTATGGCAAAACTCTACTTCTAATCATTCGAATCCTCGCGGGACCGTTCCCGGAACTAAAGCAATGATTCAACATTTGCTTTGCTAACTTATTCAATAAGATTATTCATCATTTCATATCCCTAAAAAACTTATATGAAAAAACTTTTACTATTATCCTTATTTCTTACCCTGTATTTCCCCATGGTTACATTGGCACAAATTGCCAGTTGGGATTTTACCGGGCAAAGTACATTGGCAACGTCTACAGCAACAACCTTTGATGCTGGCTTAACAACAGCGCCTATTTTAACACGTGGTGCCGGCGCATTAGCAAGTGCAGGTAACAATTCATTCAGAACTGTCAATTTTAAGAACGACGGCATTTCGACTGCAAATACAGATTATTTCCAGGTAACGCTAACTGCCTCGACAGGCAATAAAATTTCACTTAGCTCCATCGATGCGCTTTTTGCAGGAACAGCAACCTACTATGTAAGCCCGGGAGTAAGCTCTCAATATGCTTATAGTTTAGACGGAACAACTTTCACATTAATTGGAAGCCCTGTATTAATCACGAGTACAACTGTTGCACCCAATGCCTCTCCAACTGTTAACCTATCAGGCATAACAGCCCTGCAAAATGTAGCGGCAGGTACAACTATAACCATTCGTTATTATGCATCAGGACAAACAGCTACAGGTGGCTGGGGATTCAACTCCCCTGCTGCAGGAAGAGTTGGATTTAGTATCGGTGGTTCGGTAACCGGCTCGAATACGAGCGATACAACCCCACCAACAAATACAGCAGGTTACCCTAAAACGGCAGCAATAACAAGCACTTCAGTTAATCTGATCAGCAATATTAACGAAGTAGGAAATACATATTATGTTTTACTTCCGGCCGCTGCAACAGCACCAACAACAGCACAAATAAAAGCAGGTAAAGATGGCAGCAATGCACAGGCATTTAAATTTGGCACTATTGCCAATACCGCCAATACCGATGCAACAGCAACCATTTCTGGCCTTACACTTTCAACAGCTTATAAAATATATACGGTATCAGAAGATGCAGCCACTACGCCAAATTTACAAACTACCCTATCTTCATTAAGTTTTAGTACTCTTGGTGCTGCTGATGTTACCCCACCCATAACCGCAGCAACTTATCCTAAAACAACTACCGTTACCACCACCTCTGTTGCTTTTGCAAACAACATTAACGAGGCTGGTACCACTTATTATGTGCTTGCGCTTTCTGGAGGCACAGCTCCTACACCTGCACAGGTAAAAGCCGCGCAGGATGGAACAGGTACGGCCGCTTTTAAATCAGGTTCATTTGCCAATACCGCCAATACCGATGCCAGTGCAACTATCACCGGCTTAACAACCGGCACGGCTTATACCTTATATGTGGTGGCGCAGGATGCGGCCGGCAATTTACAAACCACGGTTGCCACAGTTGATGCAACTACAGCTAACCCTCCATTGGTAAGTGCCCCGGTAATAATCAGCCAGTATTACGAAGGTACCTCAGTAAACAAATGGATCGAATTAACCAACCTTACCAACGCCCCGATCAACACCGCATCGCCCCAGCTTAAATTAGCTTTATACAATATCTCAGGTGACGCCGGAAACATTAATATTACCGGAGCTCCATCTCAAATTGTAAACTTAAATTTTACCATTCCGGCACTCGGATCGGTAATTCTGGGCAATACAGGTAACGGTACCGAAGTTCCTTATTTAACTCCGGCCAGTGCCATCCTTAATAACAACAACGTTATTAATTTTAATGGTAACGATGGTGTGGCTTTATTAGATGCCAACAACAACATTATCGATGCCTTTGGCCAGGGTGTTAACGCAAAAGACGTTTCTTATGTAAGAAGTTTGAACGTAACGGCCCCCAGCCCTACCTATATCGACGATGATTGGACCAGAACGCCACTGGCCACCGTTCAAAATGCGATTGACGACGACGATGCCAACAGGTTAGGTGTACATTTCCCACCTAATTTACCAACCTGTGCTGCGCCAACAGCACCGGCAACAGCATTAACCTTTAGCGCAGTAACCACAGGCAGTATTACCGCTACCTTTACCAAATCGGCAGATGCCAACGAATACCTGATCATCAGGAGTTTAAATGCGACATTAAGTGCAACACCGGTTGATGGCACCGCTTATGCTGTGGGTTCTGCTTTAGGCGGGGGTACTGTAATCAACAAAATTGTAAGCAATACCTTTACCGATAACGGCTTAAACAGTTCTACCACTTACAACTACTTTATTGTTCCTTTAAATAACCTTTCGTGTACCGGTGGACCGAAATATTTAACCACCAATATTTTAACCGCTGCACAAACCACCAAAACCCTGCTGCCATGCACCACGCCAACGGCACAGCCTACGGGTTTTACCATTACTTCATCCAACTACAATTTTATCCAGGCTTCTTTTACTGCCGCCGGCACAGCTGATGAATACCTGGTGGTAATGAGTACCAGTAACACCCTAACCGCAGCACCCGTAAACCAAACCGTTTACAATGTTGGCGATGCACTAGGTGGTGGTATTGTAGTAAAAAGAGGAAGCGGTACTTCGTTTATCAGGAACGGTTTAACGCAAAACACCAATTATTATTTCTTTACTTATACCGTAAACAGTGCCTGCAGCGGTGGTCCGTTATATTTAACTACCCAACCGCTTTTAGGAAACTTTAAAACCGGTATCCTTGATGTAAATAAACTCAATTTTTATTACGGCAACCTGCATAGTCACAGCAGTTATTCAGACGGAAATAAAGACGATTTAACTAAAAAACCTGAAGATGATTATGCCTTTGCCAAAACGGCGATGAACCTCGATTTCCTTGGGATATCAGAGCATAACCACACCCAGGCAGGTATGTCGTTAGCCAACTGGCAACCAGGCATTATTGCCGCTAAAAATGCAACTACCTCAACTTTTGTGGCCATGCATGGTATGGAGTGGGGTGTAATTAGTGGTGGCGGACACGTAATTGTGTACGGCATCGATTCACTGATCGGCTGGGAACCCGGCGAAAACCAGATTTATGTACCTAAAAGTACTTATACCGGTCCGGCAGGTTTATTCAGGATTATTAACCGCCATGGTTTAAATGCCATTGCCACTTTAGCCCACCCTAACACAACCGATTTTAACAACATCTCTGCAACTTATGATTTAAGCGCCGATAGTGCCATTGTAGGTGCAGCTTTAGAGAGCGGTCCGGCATTTTCTACCAACGTTACCTATTCCGATCCGGCCAGCTCCATGAGTTATTTAAGTTATTACAACCGCATGCTCGCACGGGGTTATCACTTGGGTGCAACCATCGATCACGATAACCACAACTTGACTTTTGGTAAGCACACCCGTGCACGATTAGTGGTATTGGCCCCTGCCCTTACCGAAAACGATTTGTTGGATGCCATCAAAAAAATGCGTTTCTATGCATCAGAAGATTCGGCAGCCAAAGTAGTATTCACCATTAACAAACAACCTGTAGGTAGTATATTTAAAACGGCCGGTGCACCGCAGATAGCTGTAAGTTCTATTACCACAAGTGCGGTAACCAGCATCAGGATTTTATATGGAACACCAGGAAGCGGAACCAACCCTGTTGAGTTAACCACAAGCGCTACTTCGAGTTTAACCTATACCGATAATGCCCTGGCCAATTTAGCTACAGGTTATTATTATGCCGATATTGTAGAGGCCGACGGAAGCAGGATCATTACTTCCCCTATCTGGTATACCAGGGACGATGCAACGGTTAAAAAAGACCAGACCATTACTTTTGCCGCTACCAGGACAGCTACCTACGGCGACCCGGATTTAGCTGCCGGTGCCACCAGTGATAATACCACCATCAACATTGAATATACCAGCAGCGATACCAATATTGCAACCATCAGCAACAACGATATCCATATTGTAAAAGCAGGCACCGTAACCATTACAGCCAGCCAGCCCGGCGATACTTTCTTTAACCCGGCAGTAGCCAAACAGCAGGTATTAACCATTGCCCCTAAAACCATTAACGTAACGGCCGATGCCAAAACCAAGGTTGAAGGAACGGCTGATCCGGCATTTACTTACGTTTCTGCCCCTGCATTAATTGGCACCGATGCTTTTACGGGCGCATTAACACGCGTTACCGGCGAAACAGCTGGCGATTATGTCATTCAGCAGGGAACATTGGCATTAAGCCCCAATTATGCGGTTAACTATACTCCGGCCAACCTGCATATTTATGCCAAACCTGTTGCGGCATTAAGTGCAAATGTTTCTGTGCCACAAAATGCCACTGCTCCGGTAATTACATTCAGGGCAACCGCAGGTACCGCTCCTTTTACTTTCACTTATAACATTAATGGTGGTACCAGCCAAACCTTAAGGGCAACAAGCAATACCGCAACGGTAACCGCACCAACCAATGTGGTGGGTACATTTGTGTACACCATTACCAATATTGCCGATGCCTTTAGTACACAGGCGCAAAACGTTTCTACCACGGTAACCGTACGTCCGTTACCCGTGGCAACCATTGCAGGTACTACCTCGGTATGTAATTTCGGTTCATCACCTAACATTACCTTTACCGGCTCGGTTGGTACAGCGCCATATACCTTTACCTATACTGTTAACGGAGGTACTAACCGCACCGTAACCACCAACAGCACTACCGCAACCGTTAGTGCACCAACCAACTCGGCAGGTACTTTTACCTATACTTTGGTGAGCGTAGCTGATGCTTATGCCAATCAGTTACAAACAGGCTCGGCAACCGTAACCGTAAATGCTTTACCGGTAGTTTCCATCAGTAGTAACAAAGGTGCTTCAATTTCTAAAGGAGATGCGTTAATTTTAACCGCAACTGGTGGTACACAATACAGCTGGACTGGCTCCGACATCATCAGCGGACAAACTACTGCATCAGCAACCATTCGTCCGAAACAGAGCGGCACTTATCGCGTTACCGTAACCAATGCCAGTGGCTGTGTGAGCGACCAAAGTATTGCCATTACCGTAATAGAGGATTTTAAGCTCGAAGCCAGTACGGTAGTAACACCAAACGGCGATGGTTATAACGATAAATTTATCGTGAAAAACATCGATTACTATCCGAACAATACCTTAAGGATATTCGATAAAGCCGGACGTGTACTCTACACCAAACAAACTTATGCCAACGATTGGGACGGAACCATAAACGGCAGTCCGCTAAGTGAAGGTACCTATTACTACATCATCGATTTAGGTAAAGGTATCGGCACATTTAAAGGTTACATCAACATCCTTAGAAACTAATTACAGACATGAGAGCAATTACAAAAAATATAAAGCAAATGCGTCGCGTAACGTTTCTGTTTGCTGTTAGCACATTATTTTTAGGAACTGCAAAAGCACAGATCCTGCCCCTTAACGCACAGTATTTCCAAAACCGTTACCTTGTAAATCCATCAATGGCCGGTATTAACGAAGGTTTCAACATCAACGGAAGTTTCCGTAAACAATGGTCAAACATTCCGGGGGCGCCCATTACACAGAGCGTAACTTTAGATCAGCAGGCAAACAAAGTGGGCTGGGGCGTAAATATCTATAACGAGAAATCGGGCGGGATACAGCGCACCAAGGCTATGGGTACCTTTGCTTATCACCTTCCTTTAAACAACGACGATCAGAAGCTGAATTTCGGTATCTCTTTTGGTGCCAGTCAGGATAAACTCGATTTAAGCAGCGTAAGGAACAGCGATATCAACGATCCGTCCATCGCCCGTTTTAACGACAGGGGTTATTATTTTGACGGCGATTTTGGTGTTTCCTATACCTCAAATGGATTAACCGTAGAAGGTGCCATCCCGAACATGCGTTCCGTTTTCAGGAAAGATGATTTAAACTATGCCGATAAGCCTACATTTTATTCGGCAGTGAGTTATAAATTCGCTTTAGGATCCGGTATCGACGCCATCAGTTTAGAACCCAAAGGTGTTTTCAGGGGCATTAAAAACTACGAAAACTTATGGGATGCCGGTTTAAACGCAAACTTTGCCGGCGATAAATTATACGCCATGGCCATGTACCATAATACCCAAAATGCCACATTCGGTTTCGGCATGAACTATAAATCCACTTTATACTTTATGGCCTATTACAACACCGCAACTTCGGCCATCAGCGGTTATACCGACGGCGATTTCGAAATAAGCGTAAGGGTAAACATCGGCAAGAAACGATAATAGCCAACACTTTCAACCAGGAGCCGCAGATAGAAATACCTGCGGCTTTTTTGCCCCTATCCGCCTACCTGCACCTTTCCCCTGAAAGGGAAAGGCTCATAAAACAACTTATCGCACCTGCAAATTGCACCATGCTATCTGCACCCTGCCATCCGGCATAGGAGATTTTCTTAGAAATAAGCATTGAAATTCTTGCACAACCCCACACCAAACCACAGCCCAAGGCAATATACAGTC
>NZ_QNQU01000056.1 GCF_003315595.1 Pedobacter miscanthi
AGCTTAAGTTAATAGCATTGGTGGGGACACAGACCACGGAGTTTCCCCGGTACCGTCATTTCGAGCGGAGCTGAGAAATCTATCTCGAGAATAGTCCCGAGGTAGATCTCTCTGCTCCGCGATGCTCCGGTCGAGATGACGGCGCTTTTTATTTTACAGACCACGGCGTTTGGAGCGTAACCTCCCTCATGTCATCATTTCGAGCGGAGTGCAGCGAAGCTAAATCTGTCTCGAGTGTATTTCTAGATAGATCTCTCCGCTCCACTGCGTTTCGGTCGAGAAGGACGGTCGTTTTGTATAAGAATTCTCCCGCGGTTTGTGTCCTCGATAAACCGTCATTGCGAGAAGGCTTTTTCAGCCGACGAAGCAATCTTTATAGCAAGGATCACTAGCATTAAAGATTGCTTCGTCGTTCCTTCTCGCAATGACGGTGCTTTTTATTTTACAGACCACGGAGTTGGTCATTTTGTATAAGTTCACTACAAAAAACTATCTTCAGCCCGATAAGCCGAAATAACAGCTAACTCGCCCTCTTTTCCGCTTTTCGAATTACCATGTTCCATGCCCATAACGCCTTTATAGCCTTTGGTATGCAGGTGTTTAAACAGGTTTTTATAATTGATTTCTCCTGTTGTTGGTTCCTTACGGCCCGGGTTATCCCCAATCTGGATGTAGGCAATTTCGTCCCAACAGCGGTCGATGGTTTTAATCAGATCGCCTTCTGTGCGCTGCATGTGGTAAATATCGTAAAGGATTTTACACGAAGGGCTTTTAACAGCTTTGCAAACCGCATAGGTTTCATTTGTTTTCTGGAGGAAAAGCTCGGGTGTATCGCTCAAAGTTTCCAAAACCATAATTAATCCATGTGGTTCAAAAATCTCCGCACCGGCACGCATCGCATCAATCACATTGGCAAACTGGTTGCCATAAGGTAAATTCCGCTCGTAAAAACCCGGAACCACGGTTAGCCATTTGGCATTACAGCGTTTTGCGGCCTCTACCGACTTTTTACAGGTTTCGATAAATTTATCTTTAAACTCTTTTTTGCCGGTGGTTAAGGAGGTTTTCCAGTTATCGCCTCCATCTACCACGAAAACACCCATGCGCATGCCCAGTTTGGCCAGTAAATTCCCGATTTTTTCCTGCTCCTCAACCGGCCGGCCAAGGTAGCCGTTATCTTCGATCGAGCGGAAACCTTTATCGTACATAAACTGGATCTGATCTAAAAAGCTTTTGCCCGCATGGTTTTCGAACATGCCCTGGTGTGGTGCATAATCGAGGTTGAAAGTTTTGTCGCTTAATGCTGTATTTTGCTTTTCGGCGGCAAAAGTATGGGTTAATCCTGCTCCTGTGGTAATGGCTCCGGCAGTAAGCAGGCTGTTTCTTATAAATTCGCTTCTTTTCATTGCTTCGGTTTTAGCGGATCTGGTGTAATCAGTTTTTTAAATCCGGTGGTTAAAGTGTCGGCTACTTTGCCGTCTTTTTGATGGTATACAAAATAAGCCTCGAGGTTTTTTCTGCTTTCTACAAAGGCAATGGCATCTTTTAGGTGCATCGCCATTAAGGCATTGTCATATCCATCGGCAGTAATGGCATCATTTGCATAAACCGTAACGCTGATCATTTCATTATCTAAAGGATAGCCGGTTTTAGGATCAATAAGGTGTGAGATTTTCTTCTTTCCGCTCTGGTGGAATTTCCGGTAATTGCCCGAAGTGGTAATGGCGCCCGAATTGATGGATGCAATGTGCCTGATTACAGGCGTCCCATCTTTATCCGGACCTTCGATACCGATTTTCATCATTTCGCCATTGGGTTTCGGGCCAGAAATCCTGATTTCGCCACCCAGTTCGGCCACATATTGTTTAATTCCTTTTTGCTCGAGGTAATCGGCAATTAAATCGACACTGTAACCTTGGGCAATTCCATTTAAATCGATATGTACACAGGGTTTTGATTTGGTGAGTAATCCATCCTTTAATTTCAGGTTTTTCATACCTACGCAATTCAGGATCGATTTAATGGTAGTAGGATCGGGTTCTGATTGAGCCTCTTTCGGGCCAAAGCCCCAGGCTTGTACCAGTGGGGCTACGGTAATGTCGAAAATACCTTTTGTATCTGCATTGATCTCAAAACTTCTCTTCAGTACATCGTTCATCAAACGATCGGTTTTAATCTCCTTTTCAGCAGCATTAAACTGATTTATCAATGTGCCTTTTTTATAAAGCGACATCGATAAATCAATTTCGTTTAATAAACTGTCTATGCCCTGTTTGGTAGCCAAACTATCGGTAGCATAGTACATTATAGCGTAATCCGTTCCCTGTGCATAACCATTGATCTTATACTGCTTCATTTCTTTTTTGAAAGAGAAAGCCAGAATCAGGGGTAAAAGGAAAAGCAAATATCTATAACGCATCAGCTAAAATTAAAGCACTTTTGCCTGCCCCGGCATAGCAACAGGGTACAAACCTTTTTCATCCGGCATTAATCGTGGGTTGGCATCCCATGCGAAACGCTCAGGTAATAAACTGTTGTTGGCAGCCAATGCCTCATCCCACTTAATGGTTTGACCAGAGTAAGTGGCATAGCGGCCTATAATGGCAGAAAATGTGCTGGTTGCAGCATAATCTACGTTACTGAATTTATATTCGCCTTTCGAAACCGCATCGAATAATTCATCGTGTTCGGTTTGGTAAGGGTTGGCATTTCCTTTGGTATTGTGGTTGTAAAGTTCTTTGCCCTTATAATCTTTCATAATGGCCTGGTTGCTTCCTGACAGGTAAATTTTACCTTTTGTTCCCTGGAAACTTTCATCTACACGGTTGCTGATACCCTCGAAGTGCCTGCACTGGCTGTTGATTACCGCACCATCGGCATAAGTTAATTCGATGGAGTGGTTATCATAGATTTCGCCATAATCTTTTCCTGTTCTCCAGGCACGGCTTCCCGTTCCCTGTACCGAAACCGGATGTGCATTTTTTATCCAGTTGGCAATATCGATATTGTGTACGTGCTGCTCTACAATATGATCGCCGCATAACCAGTTAAAGTAATACCAGTTACGCATCTGGTATTCCATTTCAGTTTGGTTTGCGGTACGCGGACGAACCCAAACACCACCGCTGTTCCAGTACACCTGTCCCGACATGATATCGCCAATGGCACCGTCGTTAATGCGTTTCATCGATTCGCGGTAATTGGTCTGGTAACGGCGTTGTAAACCCACAACCACGTTTAATTTTTTCTTTTTGGCTTCTTCGGCAGCGGCCAAAACCTTTCTGATCCCCGGAGCATCAACAGCAACCGGTTTTTCCATAAAAATTTGTTTATTCTGTTTTACCGCTTCTTCGAAATGGATAGGGCGAAAACCCGGAGGGGTGGTTAATAATACAACATCGGCCAATGGAATGGCTTTTAAATAGGCATCAAAACCTACAAACTGACGCTCTTTAGGAACATCTATTTTAGCGCCGAATTTTGAGCTTAAAGATTGGTAGCTGCTATCTAAACGATCCTGAAAAGCATCGGCCATAGCCACTAATTTAATGTTGAATTTAGTGCTTAATGCCTGGAAAGCAGCTCCTGTACCACGATCGCCACAGCCGATCAGGGCTATCTTGATGGTATCAGAACCTGATGCATAAGCTCCGGCCAGTGGAATGCTGCTTAACATGGCCCCGCCGGCAAGCATGGCCGTTGCTTTTAAAAAATCGCGACGATCTTGTTGGTTAATTGGTTTTCTCATGTGTTTAGTTTTTTATTTTGGTTAGGATGTTTTTTAAAAGTCTTTTATAGGTTGTTTGTTATAATAAGCCTCTATTTCTTCTTTTGAAGGTGTTTTTACAGGCCGTACCAAACGCATGCCTACAAAAGGTGCTTCAGGAAACCACCAGTTGCTTTTAGGGATCTGCGGATCCAGTTGTTTCCATGATGGATCAGAAGCCAGTCTCACTGTTGAAGTCAGGTTTTCAGGTTTTTCATCATAAGAACCACCGCGAACGACATTAGGATACAGTTTATCAGGTTTGGCAACAGGGTTTTCGGTGGTTTTATCTTTGCTGTAAAAATCGGCAATATATTGGTCGTAAGTCCATTCGCTCACGTTTCCATGCATATCAAACAAACCCCATGCATTTGGTTTTTTTTGCCCTACCTGATGCGTTTTGTTATTACTGTTATCCTTGTACCAGGCATAATCGCCCAGTTTGGCGGCATCGTTGCCAAAAGAGTATTTGGTTTCCGTTCCTGCTTTACAGGCATATTCCCATTCGGCTTCTGTTGGTAAGCGGTAAAAAACACCAGTGCGCACATAAAGCCATTTACAGAATTGAATGGCGTTATATTGGGTCATGGCAACTGCCGGCTGGTGCTCTTTGCCCATGCCGAAGGTCATATCAAGATATGGTTTGGTTGGGCGGGTTACAGCATCAACTTCAGGAGGAATAGCACCTTCGCTGGCTTTTTTTTCGTAATCGCGGTATAGAAAAGGTTCAAAAATATCCCAGGTTACTTCATGGATACCGATCCAGAAGGCATCGATTTTTACTTCGTGTACAGGTTGTTCATCGGGTTTACCTGTTTTGCTCCCCATTTTAAATTTGCCTGCCGGAATGGCCTGCATATCGAATTTTAGCTTGGTACCATTAATAGATTGGGTATAAGGACCGGTTTGGTTCTGTGCAAAAATCTGCACACAGGGACTGATGATTAATGCAGCGGCAATTAATTTCTTAAACATAATTATTGGTTAGAAACAAGATTTTCTAGCTGTTGTCTGGTTAATTCTGAAATACTAAAGTAGAACAACCATTTTTAAAACCGTGAAAATCAATGTAACAATAAAGGTAAGAAATGTAACATTAAAAGTCAAGTTGACAATTAATGTTACTGCACAAATAAGAAGCTTTATCTTCTATCGCTAACCTTATTGCTCAGGTTGGCGAAGCCAATCAGCGTATCCCAGCGCGCACCAGGGCGGCGGTAATAAACGAATATCTGATAGCTGTTTTCCGTCTGAAAGAATGCACCTTCGAAAAACCTGGTTTCCATTGTCTTGGTATCTTTGTTAAACCAGGCATATTCATAATCGTAAAGGCCTTGTTTAAGCATAATGTTGGCATAAAACTGCTTTCTGTTGGCATCGTAAAGGAGTTTATTGTCGTTACCCATAGTGTAATTGTTAAAACGGCCAACTACATAGGCATCGCCATTGGCACTGGGGGCAGGGGCATTTAAGGTAAACAATACACCCATATATTCCGATTCTGTTTTATCGTCGCGGCCATCGGTATTGCGGATAAAAAAGTTTCCGTTTTCATCATACTGGTTGGCAAAAGCTCCAGCTGTTCGCGATGCATCCTGAAAAAGCATCACGTTTACCGATTCGTTATCGCGGTATATATCTTTAACGTTATCGGCTTTGTACCTTAAACTGCGGGTGTCAAATTTTCTAAATTCGTTGTCTCCCCAAAAATCGTTCGTGTTAAGGTCGTTGTAAACCAGTTGGTTTGGTCGTACAAAAGAGGGTTTTGTATTCAATATGCTGGTATTGGGATTGAAATTCTGCATGACAACAGCTTTCAGGTCCTGATAAGGATTGGAGATCGGAAAAGTATGATTAATGGTAAAATTGATTTTTTGCTTGTAATTCCGGTTTTCTACCTGCATGGAGTTGGTTACTTCTGCAGCTACCGCCACCTGACTATCGAGCACATAAAAACGCTGTGAAATAACAGGTTTATTTTTATCACCATCCAGATATACTTTTAATACATAATTACCGCCGATTTTGGGCTGGATCTGTGTATTGGGCAGGCTGAGTTCGTAATGGGTATATTTCCGGGTGGTGTTGGATGAATAACGGTAGGTGAGGATGCGGTCGTCGTTAAAACTGCCCAAATAATCGATAGTCGAAATTTGCGAAGGTTGCCATTCGGCATTGCAATGCTCAATGGTGTACCAGTAGTTTTGGGTGCCGGAAAGCAGGTCGTCAAAAGAAAAAGTAATGGTTTCTGACGAATTGAGCATCATTACCGGAATGCTTTGCTCTTTATTGCTGTTATAGCAAAGCACTGTTTTAATATTTGGAAGATAAATCCTGTTCTCGTTGGTAAAGGTTTGACTGTTTTGTGCAAAAGCCAGACTGGAGATGAAAAATAAAACCGGAATTAATATTTTCTGCATGGTTAAAAGTAAAGTTTTATTGGGAAGTGGCAAAATTCTGGATGAGTATGTGGTGTCGGATATTTCTATCCGACATATCGTTATAATGCTTTTTGAAATAGTCCACCAATGTGCAGATTAACACGAACACTTACTTTGACAATCTTTTTGGCTTTATGCATATTAAGATTGTCAAAGTTTAAGCCACCGAAGCAAAATCTGTCTCGAGATAGATCTCTCTGTTCAGCTGCGCTTCAATCGAGATGATTGTTATGATAAAAACAAATTTTAAGCAGCTA